>CAIOGZ010000022.1 GCA_903858015.1 uncultured cyanobacterium | reverse complement strand
CAGTCATCGCTAATTTCTCATGTAGTTCAGGCGGAATCCGAAGATTGAACTTTCCTGAATAGTGTCTGCGGGGCTCGATTCCTTGCTCCTTGCAGACTTCAAGAAAGACGTCCAATGACTTTTTGAATTCTCGGCGAAGCTCCTCAGGACTGGACCCATAAAAGTCCGCTCCTCCAGAAAGCCCAAGAATTTCCCCGCGAAACTGATCCGTTTCCTCGTCGTAGTCAATTTTGGCGTGGTAGCCATCCACATTCATGAGGTTCATGGTGTCACTCCGTGTTCTTCAAACCATTTGCGGATCGAAGCAACAGCACCCTTGTCTGTATCAGGCGATGGGTGGGGTCTGTGGAGGACCCTGACTTCACCAAACAGAACGACCGCGACTCGGCTACCCGCCCTCTCAGTGACATCCCCACCGAGCTCCTGAAACAGGGCTTCGATGTCCCTCCACGGCAAGCTGCCGCTTACGGGACGAGAGAAGATCAGCTCAAGGGTGCGCTGGTGCTTCCGCTTCATCCCAGTATGGTACTGCCTCTCGGTACCAGACGCGGCTTGCAGTCAACGGCTTGCTGGATACGGATAACTCTGTATAGGGAGGTTCCGAGAACCACCCCCCGAGCGCCCCCCCTTTCCGAGAACCACGCTGGGGCATCGGGCTGGAAACCCGCAAAACCATTACGACGCAGAGCTCCTTGTTTAAGGCCACCCAACCATAGACGTAGTTTGCGGGTCCGATAACCACCTGTTCACCGGGATACACAACCTAGGGCGGATGCCCAAACCAGCCTCTAGCACGATTGAGGGTGAAGGTAAGCAGTCTGACTAATCCGATCCTTCGAATGCTGCAATCACCTGGCCGCAAACAGTGGGTGGAACGAGCGGCCCAGGGCTTCCGGTCCCATCTGGCGGCGGATCAGCTCAATAGCTGTGTAAGCCAGGCCGCTACTCAGCAACTTTGGGCTGCAAAACACTAAAAACTTCAACCAGTTTAGCATCGGCCAAAGCCCCCAGACGCTTCATCAAGCGATCGCGATCGACTGCCCGCAGCTGATCAGCCACCATGGAACCATCTTTGCCATCAAACCGAGAGCGCAGACGGAAGGGATAAGGATGCCCGCCAGTTGCCATCCGTCACCACAGCCACTCTTCGTCATCGAAGCGGGTGGTGGTCATGGCATCGAGAAGTGCCTCTGCGCTCAAAGCGGCGGCTGCTTCTGCCCAGCCTGCCCTTGGATGCAGCGACGGCCTGATGGACAGCCCACCAGGTGCTGCCTCGATTTCGACTTGATCCGCCAGACTCAACCTCCCAGAAGCCTTTGCTCGATGCCCAGCCAGCGCGCCCCCCATGAGCAGGTTCGGCGGCTCGCCATCGACATGGTGGCCCTCTGCGGCGATCCCGCCGATGTGCCCCACGCCCTGGATCTGCTCAACGCCAGCTATGCCACCCCGGCCGCCGCCGCGGCCCGCGCCCGGCTGAAGGCCGATGCGGCGATCGCGCCGTTGGTGCGGGAGCGCTACTGGGGCCCCTGGCCCAGCCTGGCCAAGCTCACCGCCCTGCCGCCCGGCAGCCTCGGCCATGCCTACGGCCACTTGCTGGCCGACCAGGGCCTGGAGCCGCTGCCACCGCCCCAGATTCCGGCCGCTGCCGATGGCGACGACGCCTACCTGCACAGCCGCATCCGCTCCTGCCACGACGTTTGGCATGCGATCTGCGGCTGCCCCACCAGCCTCGCTGGCGAAGCGGCCCTCAATGGCGTCAGCGCCGAACAGCTGCGCTGGCCCGGCAGCGCCCTGCTGCTGGCCGCCGACCTGATCCATCGCGCCCAGGAGCCGCTGCAGGCAGAAGGGGTGGATGTGGGGCGGGCCATCGCCTTCGGGCTGGAGCTCGGCTGCCTGGCGCCGCCCCTGCTGGCCCAGCGCTGGGAGGAAGGCTGGCAACTCCCCCTGGCGGCCTGGCGGGAAGCGCTGGGGATCAGCGCCCTGATCAGCCGCAGCCCCTTTGCAGCCCCCAGTTGAACGGCGCCGCCGCGAGCTTCTGGGCCTGCGCCGCTTAAACCCTCGCCAGGGTCACCCGTTCGGGCTGGTGTTGGTACTTACCGGCGCGATCTTGATAGGTGGTTTCGCAGGGATCACCTTCGAAAAACAGCAGCTGGCAGATGCCTTCGTTGGCGTAGATGCGGCAATCGGCGCCGGAGGAATTGCTGAACTCCAAGGTGAGGTGCCCCTCCCAACTGGCTTCGGCGGGGGTGGTGTTCACGATGATGCCCAGCCGGGCGTAGGTGCTCTTGCCGAGGCAGATCACGGTGATATTGGCGGGTACCTTCAGCCTTTCCAGCGCCACACCAAGCCCGTAGGAATGGGCTGGCAATATATAATAATCACCATCCTGATCGTGGTGGAGCGGGGCAGGCTCGAGGTTGGCCGGATTGAACCGCTTCGGGTTCATCACCGTGCCGGGAACGTGACGAAAGATCAGGAATTCCTTGGCCGAAAGGCGCAGGTCGTAGCCGTAGGAGGAGCAGCCAAAACTAAGAACCGGCGAGCTGCGGGCCTGGGGGTCGAGGTGGCGCACCAGGGTGCCCTGGAAGGGTTCGAGCATGCCGGCGGCGGCCTGCTCGTTGATCCAGCGGTCGTTCTTGAGCATCGCTAGGGGGCGCGTCGCAGTTCGGTCACCTGGTCGGCCATCGCCATCAGGGCCGCCGGCATGGCCGGGCCCGTCAGGATGACATCCAGGTGGGCCGGCCGCTGTTCCAAGGTGGCGGTCACGTCCTTGGCCGGCAGGTAGCCCAGCTCGATCGCCAGGCCCAGTTCATCGAGCACCAGCAAATCCACCGCACCGGAAAGCAGCTGCTCGCGGCTGTAGGTCCACACCGCCCGCACCGCTTCGAGCGGGCTTGGCTCCAGGGCAGCGGCTTCGCAAACCAGGCATTGGGGGGTATCTGGCCGCAGCCACTGCAGCCGGCCGCAGAGCCACAGGGCGCCATCGAGCCCCTGGTCAACACCGCCCTTCAGAAACTGGCTGATCAGCACCCGGCTGCCGAGGCCGGCCGTGCGCAGGGCCTGGCTGAACACCGCCGCAAAGCTGCCCCGAAACGGGGCCGTGTGGATCTGCAGCAGCCCCTCCGGCCGGGGCACCAAGCGCAGCGGCGCCCGCCGACCAGCGGCTTCGCCCGCACCCTGGCGAAGGGGGCCCGAGCGCTGGTCGACAAGGCTGGCGGTCATGGACAGAGGGCTGCAGGAACAAGCGGAGTGCCGCCACCCCAGGCCCGGTAACCCAGGGCTCGATCGCCACAGGCAGTGGCTGGGAGCTGGGATGGGGCCAGGGTGGAGCCGGGGTGGCCGGAGCGAATCCGAACCCCCCTTAGGCTGAATGTAGCGGTGCCGGGAAGCCACGCACACCATCCCTGGTGGCTCCGCCCCGCGACCCTGCCGATCCCAGCCATGACCCTGCTACCCCCCGATCCAGGCCACCGCCGGGCCGATGGCCGCCACTGCGCTGAGCTGCGGCCGCTGCGCTGCGATTGGGATCCGATGGGCTTTGCGCTCAGTTCGGTGAGCATTGAGGCCGGCCAGACCCGCGTGCTCTGCAGCGTCTGCCTGCAGGAGGAGGTGCCCCGCTGGCGCCGGGGGTCGGGCCTGGGCTGGCTCAGCGCCGAATACCGCCTGCTGCCCGCCTCCACCCCCAGCCGCCAGGCCCGGGAGCTGCTCAAACTTTCCGGCCGCACCCAGGAGATCCAGCGGCTGATCGGCCGCAGCCTGCGGGCCGCCCTCGACCTCGAAGCGCTCGGCGAGCGCACCCTGCTGGTGGATTGCGACGTGCTCCAGGCCGACGCCGGCACCCGCACCGCGGCGGTCACCGGCGCCTGGCTGGCCCTGGCCGCCGCCAGCCAGCGGCTGCTGGAGCAAGGGCTGCTGGGCACGTCCCCGCTGCGCCACCAGGTGGCAGCGGTATCGGTGGGGCTGGTGGAGGGGCGGGCCCTGCTCGACCTCAACTACGGCGAAGACAGCTGCGCCGCCGTGGACCTCAATGTGGTGAGCGACCAGCAGGGGCGGCTGCTGGAAATCCAGGGCACGGCCGAAGCGGCCCCCTTCAGCCGCGCCGAGCTCACCACCCTGCTCGACCTGGCCGCTACGGGGATCGAGCAGCTGCAGCAATGGCAACGGCAGACCCTCGCCGCCCTGGCGCCCGGCCAAACCGTGTGATTTGCTACAGGGAGGCGGCCAAGCGATCCTTAGGTTCCATTGCTACATAACCTGCCCCATGGTCGGAGCCACGCGCGGATTTAGCCGCTACGCGAGCCCCCCCTCCCCAGGGGCCCCCGGAGCCGTTGCCACCATGGGCGGCGCCCCCTCAGCCGGCCCCACCCTGGTGGAGGTGATCCGCAGCCTCAGCGGCAGCTCGGGCGAAACGATTGAACGGGGTAAGACGATCTTCTTCCCCGGCGATCCCGCCGAGCGCGTATATCTACTGCGGCGCGGTGCCGTGCGCCTCTCGCGCGTCTACGAATCCGGCGAAGAAATCACCGTGGCCCTGCTGCGCGAAAACAGCCTCTTTGGCGTGCTCTCGCTGCTCACCGGCCAGCGCTCCGACCGCTTCTACCACGCCGTCGCCTTCACCCGCGTTGAGATGGTCACGGCGCCAGCCACCTCGGTGCGGCGGGCGATCGAACAGGACGCCAGCGTCGGGCTGCTGCTGTTGCAGGGCCTCTCCTCCCGCATCCTGCAGACCGAAACGATGATCGAAACGCTCACCCACCGCGACATGAGTTCGCGGCTGGTGAGTTTCCTGCTGGTGCTCTGCCGCGACTTCGGCGTGGCCGGCCAGGAGGGCATCACCATCGACCTGCGCCTCTCCCACCAGGCGATCGCCGAGGCGATCGGCTCCACCCGGGTCACGATCACCCGCCTGCTGGGCGACCTGCGCAACGACGGCCTGGTGCAGATCGACCGCAAGAAGATCACCGTGTTTGACCCGGTGGCCCTGGCGAAGCGGTTCAGCTGAAGCCAGGGGCCGCTGGCAGCGGGGCCCCCATCGGCCGGCCCGGGTGGCAGGGGGCCAACAGCAGGGGCCCGGGCAGGAGGAGGCAAGCCAGCGGCTCTGTTTGGCTGGATACTGTTTGGATGGATACTGTCTGCACGGATACCGGCTCCATGGATACCGGCCTCACCGATACTGGGGTTAGCTGGAGCAGGGCGTGTCGGGCTGGCTGCTGATCCTGGCGCTGCTGGTGCTTGGCGGCGTGCTCTCCACCCTCGGCGACCGGCTGGGCAGCAAGGTGGGCAAGGCGCGGCTCAGCCTGTTCAAACTCAGGCCCCGCAACACCGCCGTGGTGATCACGGCGCTCACCGGCAGCCTGATCAGTGCGATCTCGCTCGGCCTGATGCTGCTGGTGAGCGAACGGCTGCGGGTGGGCCTGTTTGAGCTCGACCAGATCCAAGCCCGCCTGCGCGACAACCGCACCGCCCTGGCCCGCACCCAGGCCGACCTGGCCCAAAACCGCCGCGACCTCGCCCTCAGCCGCGCCGACGTCAAGCGGGCCGAGCAGGGCCGCCGCCAGGCCCAGCGCGACCGCCAGGAAGCGGTGAACCGGCGCCAACAGGTGCAGGGGCAACTCGCCAGCACGACGCAGCGGGTGGCCAGCCTGCGCCAGGAACTGCAGCCGCTGCAGCGCCAAAGGGCCCGGCTCGAGGCCGAGCGGCAGCGGCTCAGCCAGGACGTCCAGGGCCGCGACGCCGAGATCCGCCGCAACGAGGCCGAACTCAAAGGCGTGCGCCAGCGGATCACGGCCGGCGAAGCGGAACTCAAAGCGCTCGAAACCAACGTGATCGCCCTGCGCCGCGGCGACGTGGTGATCGCCAGCGGCCAGCCCCTGGCCACGGTGCGGGTCAAGCTGCAGCGCAGTGGTGAGGCCAAGGAGGTGATCGATGCCCTGTTGCGGCAGGCCAACCAGGCCTCGTTTCGGCTGCTGCTCCCCGATCGGCCCGCCGACCGCCAGATCCTGCTGGTGCCCAAAAACGACATCGAACGGCTCCAGACGATGCTGGGCAGCTCGGGCACCTGGGTGATCACGATTCGCTCCGCCGCCAACGTGCTGCGGGGCGAAGGGCGGGTGGTGGCCTTCCCCGATCTGCGCCCCAACCGGCCGGTGGTGCGCCAGGGCGACGTGCTGGCCCGCACCGCCCTCGAAGGCGATGAGCGCAGCCCCGAGGAGATCCGCAGCCGCCTCAACCTGCTGCTGGCCGCCGCCTACGCCAAGGCCCAGCGCCAGGGCACCCTGGTGGAGGGCCTCCAGGTGGACGCCCCCAACTTCACCGAGCTGGGTCGGGCCCTGGCGGAGCGGCCCGCGGGCCAGGCGGCCACCCTGGAGGCGATCGCCACGGGCAACGCCGATACCCCCGATCCGATCCAGGTGGAACTGCGCTGGCTGGGCCGGGGCCAGCCCGGCCGCCCCGCAACCAGGAGCCCCCGCTGAACCCCGATCCCCCGCCACCATCCGGGCCTGGCTCCGGGCCGATAGCCGGGCTCGACCCCGGCCGCAGCAAATGCGGGCTGGTGCGCACCGATCCCGAGCGCCGGCGGATTCTGGAGGCCAAGGTGTTGCCACCGGAGCAAGCCTGGGACTGCCTGCGGCGCTGGCAACGGGAGTGGGATCTGGCCCTGGTGGTGCTCGGCGACGGCACCGGCAGCCCCAGCTGGCGCCAGCGGCTCGCCCCTGTGCTGCCGCTGGCGCTCGTCAACGAGCACGGCAGCACCCTGGCGGCCCGCCAGCGCTACTGGGAGCTGGAACCGCCCAGCTTCTGGCGCCGGTTGCTACCGGCCGGGCTGCGCCAGCCCCGCCGCGACTGGGACGATGTGGTGGCCCAGCTGCTGCTGGAGCGCTGGCTGGGCTATCGGCTCGAGCGCGCCGCCCCGGGCTGCCCTGAGCACGGGCCTCAGAACGCCGCCCGCACCGTGAACACGTAGTCACCACCGGGTTCGAGCTGGTAATCGGCCTTGACCAGGAAGCGCAGCAGCGCATCGTGGATCAGGGCCCGGCCCAGGGAGGGCTCCACGCTGAGCTCACCGCGGTCAAAGGCCCAGCGGAAGGTCCACTGGAACGAGCCCGCGCTCACCTCGCCCGCCAGCAGGCAAGGGCTGAAGCTCTGGTGCAGCACCCGCAGCCGGGCGGTGGTAGCGGGCAGCCGACTCATGGGCCCGCCACCGCAGCCGCTGGGCGAAAGGCATTGAGCCGGTTGCCGGCCCGCTCCAGGCCGAGCCGGCGGATCAGCGCAACGCCGGCCACCACCTCATCGAGCACGGCGTCGAGCACGGGGCGCTCGCTGGCGCTGAAGCGGCCCAACACATGGCCCACCGTGCGTTGCTTGCGCTCCTGGGGCTCCAGAGCCGGCGCGCCGATGCCGATCCGCAAGCGGGCGAATTCCTGGCTGCCCAGCTGCTGAATCGTGCTGCGCAGGCCATTGTGGCCGCCGGCGCTGCCATTGGCCCGCAGCCGCAAGCGTCCAAACGGCAGGTCCATGTCATCCACCAGCACCAGCAGTTGGCTGGGCTCCAAGCGAAACCAATCGAGGGCGGCGCGGATCGAACGGCCGCTCTCATTCATATAGGTCTGGGGCATCAGCAACCGCAGCCGCTCTCTGCCCACACCCAAATCGGCCAACAGGCCCTGGAGATGGGGCTGGTTGCGGAAGCTGGTGGGCGCTGCGGCGGCCAGGCGCTCCAACACCATAAAACCGACGTTATGGCGGGTGTCGGCATAACGGCTGCCCGGATTACCGAGGCCCACAAGCAACTGGAGATCCAAGGCAGGCCAGCCGCTCAGGCCATCGAGCCGTCGTCCGGCCGCGAAGGGGATGGGCCGGCTGCGGCGGCACCGACGGCGGCTGGGATCGCGGCGCTGGAGCCTGGGGCGTCAGCGGCGACAGCAGAAGGGGCGATGGCTTCGAGCGGCGGGGCAGCGGCAACCGCCGACTCGGCATCCACCCCCACGGCGCTGCGGAACTCCTGCTCAAACTCCTGGGAGGCGCTCTGAAAGCCCCGCAAAGTGCGGCCCAGGGTTTTACCCAACTCAGGCAAGCGCTTCGGCCCAAACACCAAAAGGCCGATGGCGGCAATCACCGCCATCTCCGGAAGGCCGATGCCGAAGATGTTCATGGGTTGGGGTGGGGAGCAGGGCCTGGGGGGGCCGGAGCCGAGCCTCAGCCGAGGGCGGACCTCAGCCGAGGGCGGACCAGTTGACGTTGATGCCTTCCAGTAGCAGCGACTTGTTGTACAGCTGCAGGATGATCAGCAGGAAGACCAGGAACAGGAGCATGAACACGCCCATCACCGGCGTGGTGCCCCAGCCGGGAACCACCTTGCCGTACTCGGAGTTCAGGGGGCGAAGGATGTCTCCCAAACGGGTGCGTTGGGCCATGGCAGCTGGGTCCTCTCGGGTTAAGGCTCGCTCTGGCTACTCTAGGGGGCCCTCTGGCCAGACCGGGGCAGGTGGCCGACAGTTGTGACGGAACCCCCCAGCGAACCCCGAGCGCAGTGCTCCTGGGCTCAGCGAAACCCGAGCCCAGCCCAGCCCGCAACCCCAAGCGCACCCCCCCAGCCAAGCCAAAGCACAACGCCAACCGCAGCTTGAGCGCAACCTGGCCTTGCCCCCCAAGGCGCCCCTGCCAAAACCAGCCAAGATCTGGCAAACCAGCTCAGATCCAGCCCTCAGCGCTCATCCCACCCCCCCAACCGCCACCGACCCGCATGGAACCCAGTACCGCCTCCCCGGCCTTTTCCGTTGCCCTCACGGTGCTGGCCGTGCTGCTCGCCCTCACCGGCTTCGGCATCTACACCGCCTTCGGCCCCCCGTCCAAACAGCTCACCGACCCCTTCGACGATCACGAAGACTGATCGCAAGCACTGCCGCAAAGTCCGGTCATCAAGACTCTTTCCGCGATTTGATCACGCCCTTTAATCACACCCGCCCCAGGCGCCAGAAGCCGAGCTGCCAAGGTCGCAGCACGGCCACCAGCGCCGGCCGATCCGGGCAGTCTGCAGTGCCAGTGCTGGTGACAGGCCTGGGGGAAGGTGCTCCGAGCGGCTGATCGTCGAGCGGGCGATCCAGGCCATCGAGCCGGGCCAGGAACTGCCAACCCGCTGCCGGCTCGACCTGGCGGCGACAGGGGCCTTCGTTCTGAACCGCCAGCAATAGATCTCCGCTGCCATCGGCCGCGGCCCGCAGGCTCACCAGGGCCAGATCGGCGGGCAGAGCCGGCCAAGCCATGAACGGGCAGGCCGCATCCTCCCGCACCGGGTGACACCAGAGCGGTTCCCGCAGCCGCCGGGCCTCGACGGGCACCTGGGCCGCGCGCCAGCCCTCGCCGCAGGGCAGCAAGGCCAGGCGCTGCCGCTGCCAGCCGTTATCGGCGCCTGGATCCGGCCAGGTGGGGCCCCGCAACAGCGACACCCCGAGCCGCTCCGCCGTGGCATCCACCCCCTGGGGGCCGTCGAGCAACACCGCCAGCCCTCCCCCCGCCGCGGCCGACCCCACCGAGGCCAGCCAGCCCAGCGCCGCCACCTCCCAGCGGGCCCGCTCCCGCTCGGTGCGGGCTTCGGCCGGGCGTTCGAGTACCCCCGCCGGCGTGTCGGCGGCCCAGCGCACGGCGGGGCTGGCCAGGGGGATCTCCAGCCGCAACAGCTCATGGCGCTGGCGCCAATCGAGGCTGAGCACCAGCTCCAGCCACGGTTGGCCGGCCAGCAGGCGGCCCTCCAGCCGCACCGGACTGGCGCCGCAGCGCCCCCGCAGCCGGAACTGACCCCCAAGCGGTCCGGCGGCGATCCACTCCGGTGCCGCCTGCCACGACCAGGGCAGGGGGTGGCGGCGGTAGTCGGCGGCGATGTCCCAGGCATCCCAGAACTCACCCCGGTCGGCCCAGCGGCACCAGGCCAGGGGAGCCGCCAACTGGGGGAGGCCATGCCGATCGAGCAGTTGCTCCACGCCCTGCGGACCCACCACCACGGTGATCAGCCCATTACTGAGCCGCCAGCGGCCCGGCCCCAGCTCCGGGGCCGCCTCCAGCCCCACCGGATGCTGGAGGGGCAGCGGATCAGCAGCTGGGGCTGGGTCTGAAGCGGCGGCTGAGGCAGCTGAAGCACTGGCAGTGGCAGCTGAACCCGTGGCAGCGGCGCCGCTCGGGCAACGCCGCAACTCCAGGCTGCCGATGCCGCTGATGCCAGGCACCTGCACCCACTGGCCACCGCCTGGAGCCGGCTGGCTGGCCAGGGGCCGCGAGCCGCAGGGGCCCTCCAGGCGCCAGACCCCCGGGGGCAACCGCAGCACTCGGGGGGCCGGCGGCAGGGGCTGGAGCTGGGCCAGCCGCCAGCGCTGCGGCTGCGCCGCCAGGGCCGCTTGGGGGCCGCCCCGGCAGGCCCCCAGGGCTTGGTCGCGCTGGCGGCGGCTGCGGCGCCGGGCGGCGCGCCACTGGGGTTCGGCCTGCTCGAACACCTCCGGGATCGAGGTGCCCGGCAGGATGTCGTGGAACTGCTGGAACAACAGCGGCCGCCAATCGACCGGATCGCTGGCCGCCCCAGCACCCGCCGAGCCCGCGGCGGAGCTGGCCGCCGCCCCCGCGCCGGCAGCCGCCAGCGCCTGGGCCAGCTCCGCCTCCCGCAGCAGCCGCTCCAAAGTGCGGTTGTGGCGTTTCTGGTCGGGGCGGCTGGTGGCACAGCCGCGGTGCAGCTCCAGGTAGAGCTCATCGCGCCACACCGGCAGCTGTGGCGCCAGGGGGGCCAGGGCGGCCAGGAAGGCCCGCAGGCTGCCGTGGCGCTGGCGGGCGGCAGCCGGCTGCTGCTGCCAGAGGGCCAACTGCTCCAGCATCTCCACGGTGGGGCCGCCGCCGTGGTCGCCCACCCCGGGCAACCAGAGCAGATCGGCGCAGCCCGTGGCGGCCTGCCACTGCAGCCGCTGGCGTTCGATCGCCAGCGGATCGCCATCGGTGCCGATCGGCGCGGTGATCAGAACCAACAGCTCGGCGCCACAGCGGCTGCGCCAGCGAAACAGCCGATGGGGGAAGCGATTGGTGGCATTCCAGGCCAGCTTGTGGGTGCAGAACCAGCGCACGCCGGTGGCGGCGGCCACGGCGGGCAAGCCGGCGCTGAAACCGAAACTGTCCGGCAGCCAGGCCAGGTTGTGCTCCCAGCTGGGGAAGGCCCGCCGGCTGTAGTGCTGCCCCTCCTGGAACTGGCGCAGCAGCGAGGCGGTGCCGATCAAGACGCAGTCGGTTTCGACCCAGGGCCCATTCAGCGGCTCCCAGCGCCCGGCCGCCATCGCGGCGGTGATGGCGGCGAACAGGGCCGGGCGGTGTTGCTCCAGCCAGGCATAGAGGGCCGGGGTGGAATGGCCGAAATGGAGCTCCGGGAACCGCTCCAGCAACGCCAAGGCGGAGCGGAAGGTGCGCTCCGCCGCCCGCCAGGTGTCGGCCACCGGCCACAGCCAGGCCAGATCGAGGTGGGCATGGCCGAGCACATGGACCAGGCCAGCTCCGGGGCCGGGGGGAACCTGGGCAGCGCGGCGCAACTGCTCCAGCTCGGCCACCGCTGGCGCCAGCAGGCCAAGCGGATCGGTGGGATCGCAAGGTTCGAGCTCCAGGCGACTGTGGATCAGGGCCCCGTCGTCGTGGAGCGGACTGCGCAGGCGCAGCTCCAGCTCCAGCGGTACCCCGTGCCACCAGCGAAGCGGCAGCTCCCAGCGGCAGGCGGTGTCGAACAGGTCACCGGCATGCACCAGCTCCCCATCAACCCGCACCTCCACCGCATCGGCCCACCAGCGCAGCACCAGCCGCGCCCGGGCCTGGGCGGGGCCGAGGGCGGCCCAGGGGCCGGGCCGCTCCAGCCGCAAACGCAGCTGCTGCCATTGACCACCGCGGGGCCAGATCACCAGTCCGCGGGCGGCCCAATCGGGCCGGTGGCGGGCGCCCCAGGGGTGCCGCAGGGCCGCCGTCGGCTCCCCCTCGGGGCCGGCGCAGCGCCAGAGCGGTTGGAGATCGAGCGGCCCAGGGCCGTCCGAACGTGACTGAAACGTTTCAATCCGGGTCTGATCAGCCACTGGCAGCCCCTCGGGCATCTTTGAAGGCCCCCCAAGCCCCATAGGATGATGGGGCTGCGGCAGGGATGCCCAGCCATCGTGGCGGGCCTGTCATTCCCTGTCACCCGCCCTGTCACCCGCCGGACAGCCCATGCTCGCCCTCAAGATTTCGGTCTACTCGGTCGTTTTCTTCTTTATCGGGATCTTCGTGTTCGGCTTTCTGGCCAGCGACCCGAGCCGCACCCCCAGCCGCAAAGACCTGGAGGACTGATCCGCTGCGCCTGGCCTCGACCCTTGGGTCCCTGCCCGGGCCCAGGCTGTTGTTCGCCTGCTTAAACCCGTTCCCCAGCTGATGGCTGCCGCCAGGGCAGACCTGGCCTGGATTCTTGTTCTTCCTCTCCGCAGCAGCTGCGGGGGGGGCCATGGGCTGGCGGGCTGGAGCGAGCCGCCGCTGGGCGATCTGCCGCCCGCCAGCCCCGAGCTCAGCGGCGCCCAACCGGCCCGCAGCCGAGGCGCCCGCCGGCGGCCCCATGGCAAGATCAGCCCCTCCCTGCCATCCAAGGGCCGACCGTGGAGCCCCATCGCCGGCCAGCCCCCTGGGCAAGCTGCTGGCCGTCGCGACGGTCGATCCCGCCTGGGCTGCCGAGCCGCTGGGCCAAGCGCCGCTGGGCTGCAGCCACCAGGGGCTTAGTTGCAGCCAACAGCCTCTTGGCTGCGGCCAGCGCCCTGCTCGGCCCCCTGCCCATGGCCCTGGCGGCCCCAACTCCTAGCCCCCCGGCCCGCTCCGCTGCGGCCACGCCAGCAGCAGCGGCCCCACCAGCAGCGGCGGCCGCTCCTCCGCTGGAGCTGGAGCTCAGCGCCAACCAGCAGAGCTACGACGCCCAGCTGGGGCGGTTCGTGGCCAGCGGCCAGGTCACGGCCCTGCTGGCCGGGGGCCGCATCCAGGCGGAGCGGCTCGAGTTCGACCCCGCCACCCGCGTGCTGGCCGCCTTCGGCAGCGTGCGCTTCCAGCGCGGCCTGCAGTACTTCCAGGCCAGCCGGCTGCGCTTCAGCCTGCCGGAAGGGCGCGGTGAGATGGAGGACGTCTACGGGGTGCTGGACCTCGATGGCAGCAAGCAGGACCTCGACCTGGCCGCCATGCCAGCGGCCGCCCTGCCCCCGCCCCAACCGATCAGTTGCGCCCCCAACCTGCCGCCGCTGCCGAACTGGCATCCCTATCCCTGGGCCGTGACCGCCTGGGGGGGGCAGATGAGCACGGCCAACCTGGGCGACACCTTCTTGATCCACGGCAGCTTGCGGCCGGAGTACCTGGCTGGGCTGGGGATGCAGCGGCGCCTGCTCGATGCTGGCCCCTTCGCGCTTGAGTTCGACACCAACCTGCTCAACCACCAAGCCCGCTCCCAAGCCGGCGGTGGCTTCAACCAGGCCGTGCCCTACGCCAACACCCCAGCTCAGAGCTTCAGCGATGCCAGCGCCGGCCTCGGCCTGCGCCTCTGGCTGCAGCCCTGGCTCAGCCTCTACGTGGTGGAAGGGGTGAGCCTGCTGAGCGAGCCCAGCAACTACGAAAAAACATTCCGCGAGAACTACGCCACCTTCCTCAACTACCTGGCCTTTGAGGTGGAGGCCCTGGTCACGCCCCGCATCTCGGCGATCGGCCGCATCCACCACCGCTCCGGCGCCTATGGCACCTACAGCGGTGTGAGCGAGGGCAGCAACGGCTACCTGCTGGGCCTGCGCTACCGCTTCGGCCAGGTCCAGTCGCCCCGCCAGCCGCCCGTACTGCCGCCGGCCCAGGGCTGCCCGGGGGCCCCCTCGCCCGAAAGCGAGCCCCCCAGCGACCTGGCCAGCCAATTGGACCGGATCACGCTCGGCCTCCCCCCCGGCGACCCGGCAACGGCCAGCCGCACCACTGCCAGCACTAACCCGGCCAGTGCTAACCCGGCCGGCGGCAGCACGGCTAGCCGCAACACCGCCGCGGGCCGCAGCGGGGCCAACCTTTGGCAGCGGGCCCGGGCCCAGGAAAAGGAGCGGGCGGCGGCCATCGCCCAACTAGATCAGCGGATCAGCGATGTGGCCTTCCAACAGAGCCTGAGCGGGGAACGCCGCTACGGCTTCCCCTCCACCCTCTCAACGCCTGATCAGGTGAACGAATTCGGTGGGGCGCGGCCGGGCCAGCTCAACAACTTGGCCACCCAGGGCAACCGGCAGCTGGTGCGGGGCACGATCAGCCGCTGGCGGCTGCAGGCCCGCCGCCTCAGCTTCACCCCCACCACGATCAAGGCCGACCGGATGGCGCTCAGCAACGACCCGTTCACCCCGGCCCAGTCGTGGATGGATGCGGAGAACGTGGTGGCCACCCTGCTCGCCAACGGCGACACGGAGATCCGCAGCGACCGCAACCAGCTGGTGCTGGATGAGCGCCTGCCGATTCCGATCACCCGTAACACCGTGATCAAGAAGGAACAGGAAGTCGACAACCGCTGGGTGCTGGGAGCCGATAAAGAAGATCGCAATGGACGCTTCATTGGCTACAACTTTCCCCTGCGAATCGGCAGCAAAGGCCAGCTCAGAATCCAGCCCCAGTTCCTGATTCAGCGGGCGATCAATGGCAGCACTGACAGCTATCCGCTGCCGGGCCAATCCGCCAATGCGCCGGGGGTCTCCCAGCCCACCACCGGCGCCGATCTGTTCGGCCTCCAGGCCAAGCTGCAGCAGGAGGTGCTCGGCTTCAATGCCGACGCCACCCTGGAGATGTCCACCTTCAATCCCGACAACATTGCCAATGGCACCCGCAGCTGGGGCGACTTCAATCGCCTCGTCAAACTGCCGCTGCTCGGGGAGAGCAAGTGGCGTCTGTTTGGCGCCTACCGCTACCGCACCTGGAACGGCACCCTGGGGGAACAGGATGTCTACTCGGCCTACGGCACCTCCCTGGAGCAGACCGGCAACCTGCCCCCATGGGGAAAGCTGAGCAGCAACTACCTCTGGCGCAGCGGGGTGGGCAACTTCCAGGGCAACGACTTCAGCACCAACAACCTCACCGACGCCTGGCGCTTCAGCGGCGTCGGCTCGGTGAACTTCAACTACCCGCTCTGGATCGGCAAGCCGGCGCCCCTCACCGCCAGCGCCGCCTATGCCAACACAGCCCAACCCGTGGTGCCGGGCCTGTGGCTGCGGGCCAACGTGCTGGGCACCTTCGCCTACTACGGCAACGGCAACAACCAGAACACGATCGGGCTCAGCGGCGGCCCCACCCTCACCCTGGGCCACTTCGTGAAGCCGTTCTTCGACTACACCGAGATCACCGTCACCGGCGGCGGCACCCTGCGCCAAGGCGCCAGCCCGTTCAGCTTCGATCGGGCCGTGGACCTCAGCACCCTCGGCATCGGCCTCACCCAGCAGATCGTCGGGCCGCTGGTCTTCAGCGGCGGCGTCGGCCTCAATGTGGACCCCAACTCCGGAACCTACGGCGGTGTGACCAATTCCTACCTCGAATTGCGCTGGCAGCGGCGCTCCTACGAAATCGGCGTGTTCTATAGCCCCTACGACGGCCTCGGCGGTGTGCGGGTCAAGCTCAACGACTTCAACTTCAGCGGCCCCGGCCTGCCCTACGTGCCCTACCAGGCACCGCTCAATCGGCCTTTCTGAACCGGCTCAGCACCAGGATTCAAGCCAAGAAGGCTTGCAGGTAGGGCAGCCGGGCAGCCGTGGCCCGCAGTTCGAGGTCGTGGGCGACCAGCTGGGAGGTGCCATCCCACTGGCCGCTGACCAGCATGCGGTGGGGGCCGGCGGCGAGCTGCAGGGGCAGGTCCAGGGGAGCACTGGCTACGCCAGCTGCGGCAGGGGCTGGGGCTGGGGCTGGGGCTGGGGGGTCGAGCTGCAGCCGCAGGGCCTCCACATCCAGCGTCAGCAAGGCGGCCGGCTGGGCCGCGATCGCCCGCTGCAGGGCGGCCACAGCGGCCGGAGCGGCGGTGAGGCAGGGGATGCCGAGGGCGAGGCAGTTGCCGAAGAAGATCTCCGCAAAGCTCTCACCAATCAGCGCCCGGATCCCCCAGCGCATCAGGGCCTGGGGGGCGTGCTCGCGGCTGGAGCCGCAGCCGAAGTTGTCGTTCACCACCAGGATCGTGGCGCCCTGGTGCTCGGGCCGATCGAAGGGATGGGCGCCGGCCAGCTCGCTGCGGTCATCGGCGAAGGCGCCTGCGGCCAAGCCCTCGAAGCTGACGCACTTGAGGAAGCGGGCCGGGATGATCCGATCGGTGTCGATGTCATTGCCGACCACGGCCACAGCGCGCCCCGCCAGGCAGCGCACGGGCCCGGCGGGAAAGGCGGCCGCGGCCACCCCCTTGCTCGCAACCCCGTTGCTGGAAACCTCGTTGCTGGAAAGACTGCTCATCGCGACGATTCGATCGAGGGGGTGGGGGCCACCAGCTGGCGCACATCGGCGACATGGCCGGCAATGGCGGCGGCGGCCACCATGGCGGGGCTCATCAGCAGGGTGCGGCCACTGGCGGAGCCCTGGCGACCCTTGAAGTTGCGGTTGGAGGAGCTGGCGCTGATCTGACGGCCCTCGAGCCGGTCGGGGTTCATCGCCAGGCACATCGAGCAACCGGGCTGGCGCCACTCAAAACCGGCGGCTCGAAACACCGCATCGAGGCCCTCGGCCTCGGCGGCGGCAGCCACCTGCTCACTGCCGGGCACCACGAAGGCCTTGATGCCCGGGGCCACCTGGCGCCCCCGGGCCACGGCGGCGGCGGCCCGCAGGTCGCTGAGGCGGCCGTTGGTGCAGCTGCCGATGAAGCAAACATCCACCGGCACCCCGGCGATCGGGGTGCCGGGCAGCAGGTCCATGTAGCGGTAGGCCTCCTCGGCCAGGGGGCGCTCCTCGGCGGCGGTCTGCTCCAGGGTGGGCACGGTTTCATCGACGCCGATGCCCTGGCCCGGCGTGATCCCCCAGGTCACGGTGGGGGCGATCGTGGCGGCGTCGAAGCGCACCTCATCGTCGAAGACGGCATCGGGGCCGCTGGCCAGGCCGCTCCACCAGGCCACGGCCCGATCCCAGGCTGCAGCGGTGGGGGCGTAGGGCCGGCCCTGCAGATAGGCAAAGGTGGTGGCATCGGGGTTGCAATACCCCACCCGGGCGCCGCCCTCGATCGCCATGTTGCAGAGGGTCATCCGCTCCTCCATCGCCAGGGCCGCGATCGCCGGGCCGGCGAACTCGTAGGCATAGCCCACGCCCCCTTTAACGCCGAGGCTACGGATCACATGCAGCACCAAATCCTTGGCGTAGACCCCCGGCTGCAGGGCGCCCTCCACCCAAATGCGGCGCACCTTGAGCTTGTTCATCGCCAGGCTCTGGCTGGCGAGCACATCCCGCACCTGGCTGGTGCCGATGCCAAAGGCGATCGCGCCGAAGGCGCCGTGGGTGGAGGTGTGGGAATCGCCGCAGGCCACGGTCATGCCCGGCTGGGTGAGGCCCAGCTCCGGGGCGATCACATGCACGATCCCCTGGCGGCCACTGCCGAGCCCGTGCAGGGTGATGCCGTGCTGGGCGCAGTTGGCTTCCAAGCTGGCGAGCATCGCCTCGGCCAGGGGATCGGCGAAGGGCCGCTGCTGGGAGGTGGTGGGCACGATGTGGTCCACCGTGGCCACCGTGCGCTCGGGGTGGCGCACCGCCAGGCCGAGGTCCGCCAGGGCGGTGAAGGCCTGGGGGCTGGTCACCTCGTGGATCAGGTGCAGGCCGATGAACAGCTGGCTGGAGCCACCCGGTAGTTCCGCCACCCGGTGCAGCTCCCAGACCTTGTCGTAGAGGGTGCCGGCGCTCACGCGGAAGGTTATGGGGAGGGAAAGGTGAGCCTAGGAGTCAGCCAGCCCCAAGCGCTCCAGGATGCGGCGCCGGTAGAGCAGCGCCTCCGCCTCAATGGCGGCCAGATCGAGGCTGAGCAACTGGCGGTCGCGCAACAACACCCGACCTTCCACCACCAGGCTGCGCACATCGCTGGCCTTGGTGGCGTACACCAGGGCGGAATAGATGCTGCGCAGCGGGATCTGGTTGATCGCGTCCATATCGATCACCGCCATATCAGCCCGCTTGCCCACCTGCAGCGAACCGATCTGAGCATCGAGATGCAGAGCCCGGGCACCGCGGATCGTGGCCATTTCAAACGCCTCCTGGGCCGAGATCAGCTTGGGATCGGCGTGGATCAACTTATGCAGCTTGGCGGCGGTGTCGATCTCCTCCCAGAGGCTGAGGTCGTTGTTGGAGGCGGAGCCATCGGTGCCCAGGCCCACCGCCAGGTCCCGCGCCAGCATCGCCGGCAGCGGCGCCACGCCAGAAGCCAGCTTCATGTTCGACTGCGGGTTGTGCACCACGCCGACGCCGTGGTCGCGCAGCAGGTCGAGGTCTGCGGCTTCGGCCCAGACCGCATGGGCCGCCACCATCCGCTCGCCCAGTACGCCGAGGGCGGCCAGGTGCTGGACGGGGGTTGTGCCGGTGCGCTGGCGGCATTGCTCCAGCTCATGGCGGGTTTCGGCCAGGTGAATCACCAGGGGGCAGCCATGGCGATCGGCGAAGGCCCGGGCCTCCTGCAAATGCTGATCGCAAACGCTGTAGGGGGCATGGGGCGCGATCGCCGGCGTGATCAAGGGATGGCCCTGCCAGGCGCCCACGAAGCGCTCGATGCAGGCCATGGCACTGGCGTGGTCGGGGCAATCGGGGGAGGGGAGATCGATCAGGGCCTCGCCGAGCAGGCCCCGCAGCCCGGCGGCGGCCAGCTCCTCGGCCACCACCTGCTCGTAGTAGTACATGTCGCAGACGGTGCTGACCCCGCCGCGGATCAGTTCCGCCAGGGCCAGGCGGGTGCCGCAGCGCACAAAGGCCCCATCGACGTTCATCGCCTCGGCGGGGAAGATCGTGTGCTGCAGCCAGTCGTCGAGGTCCTCGTCGTCGGCCAGGCCGCGGAACAGGGTCATCGGCAGGTGGGTATGGCCATTGATCAGCCCCGGGATCACAGCCCGGCCGGCCGCATCGAGCCGTTCGAGGCCCACAAAGGCGGCCTCCAGCTCGGCGAGCGGCCCCACCGCCACGATCCGGCCGGCATCGATCGCCACCGCCCCTTCGGCAATCACGCGGCGCTCGGGATCCATCGTGACCACGATGCCGCCGGCCACCAGCAGCTGCACCGGCCGCCGTGGATCGCCGGCAGCGGCGGCAGGGGAGCCGCCTTGGGCAGGTGCCGGCAGGGTCATGGCGGGAGCTGGGCGGACGGACTGGAGCCACTGTCGGACCCAGCGCCGCCAATCCGCCACGAAGCCGCAACGTATCCGCCGCGAAGCGGCCGCATGCGTGCCCATGCCCTGACCGCGTAAGCATCAATACCTAGACAGTGGCTGCGGCCGTGCTTAGGTTTAAGTCGATCCAGTAGCACCTCTAACCGCCTTCCGGACCAATCCCCATAGATCTGAAACTTTTCCACTCCAGTCCCCGGCCCGCCGCCACCACCTCCAGCCCGTCGAGACACCCCATGCCTGTTCAGCCCGGTTCCCTGGTGCGGATCCTCAGCCGCGCCGACAGCCCCGATGACGCCGAGTGCCTCTACGAGGTGGTCAATGTCGAAGCCGACGACCAGCGCTGCTGGGTGCGCCGCTGGCCCCAACCCCGGCGCGCCTGCGCCGCCTTCCCGGTTTCGATCTGCCAGCTGGACGGTCCGCTGCAGCGGGAGGCAAGCTGATGATTCCGATCGGTACGGCGATCGTCGCCCGGCTGCTGCTCTGCGGAGCCCGCACCGCCTTGATCAGTGGCCTGCTGGCCCTCGGCCTTGAGGGCCTGCACCTGATGTTCGACCAGGCTCAATTCTCATGAACCCGACTCATGAACGCGTCTCATGAACCCGTCCCATGAAACGCGTCCCAGGCGACCCCTCGCTTAAAACTCGTTTTAAGTAACGCCATTCACCACATTCAGCGGGGCGCCAGCCAGAATTGCTGCCGCGTTGGCGGCGCTCGCTGCGATCAAGCGCCTACGGGCCGCTTGGCTGGCCCAGGCGATGTGGGGGGTGATCACGCAGTTGGGTGCGCCAAGGAGGGGGTTGGCCAGGCTGGGCGGTTCGGCGCTGAGCACATCGAGGCCAGCGCCGCCCAGCCGACCGCTGTGGAGCGCGGCAGCCAGGTCGGCCTCGTTGACGAGGGGGCCGCGGCCGGTATTGATCAACAGGGCACCGGGCTTCATCAAGGCGATTCGCTCGGCATTGATCAGGCCCCGGGTTTCGGCGTTCAGCGGGCAGTGGAGCGTGACCACATCGGCCCTGGCCAGCAGGGTGGGCAGGTCGACGTTGACCACAAAGTCGGGGCCGGGCTGGCCGGAGCCGGGGTCAGGGGCGGAGCCGGCGCTGCGGCGGTAGCCAAGCACCTCCATGCCGAAGGCCCGGGCGATCGTGGCCACCGCCGCCCCGATCCGCCCCATCCCCACCACGCCGAGGCTGCGACCGGCCAACTCGGTGAGGCTGCCCTCCCAGAAGCAGAAGTCGGGCCCGGCGCTCCAGCGACCCTGGCGCACCAGGGCGGCGTGCGCGCCGGTGCGGTTGGTGAGCTCCAGCAGCAGGGCGAACACCGCCTGGGCCACCGAAGCGGTGCCGTACTCGGGCACGTTGCAGAGCGGCAGCCCCCGGGCCGCCGCCGCGGCGCCATCGACCACGTCGTAGCCGGTGGACAGCATGCAGATGCCCCGCAAAGCCGGGGCTGCCGCCAGATCAGCGGCGCCGAGGCGGGTTTTGTTGGTGAACACCACAGCCGCTGCCGCGAGCCGCTCGGCCACCTGCTCCGGCGCCGTGCGGGCGTGCACGCTGAGCCTGCCCAGCCGCTGCAGCGGTTCCCAATCCAGGTCGCCGGGGTTGGTGGTGTGGCCATCGAGCACCACCAGCTGGGGACTCACAGCCGCGGTCTAGGGGCCGGTTGCCCCTCGCGCTGGAACAGCCCATCGAGATAGTGGCGTGCCACGGCCCGGTCCTGGCAGCCGTGCTGGAACAGGAAGCCGGCCAGGGCTGCCTGCATGAGGCGGTATTGGTCCCACTGGGGATGGCTGCGCACGAAGGCGGCCATCGCCTCGAACAGGTCTTCCGGGAACTGGTTCTCGACGCTGACGCTGCGGGGGGCATGGTCCAGGTTGCTCTCGTTCATCCGTTCCATCTGCTTCGGCCTTGGTCCCCACCATCAGGCCACAGGAGCCCCCCTGGCGTCAAAGCGGCCGTCCGCGACCCCTCCCGCCCTGGGAAGGGCGGGTCGCAGGGCGGGAGAGCTGCTGGCCACTGGGTTGGGCCGGCTCCGATCGGACAGGGGAGCGGCTTGATGGCACAGGGCCCGCAGCCGTCAAGGGGAGGGGGCGTTTCCCCCATCGATTGGCCAGGTTTAAGCGCCGGTGAAGGCGCTCAAGGCTCCAATCTGTGGAAAAACCCCCCCAGAATCGCGGAAAACTCAGCACAACGGGGGAAAACTCCATCCCACAGGATTCGTGATCGTTCTGCGCCCCCCGTTGAGCGATCCCTATGGACAGGCGCAAACTTCCATCAGCTTGCAGCTGGACGCAGCCCCAAGACCGTTCCCGTTCCCAGCGCAGCAGGCCCGGCCTAGCCCTCCAGCTCCAGCCGCAGCCGGTTGAGGGCCTCGCCGACGCTCAGGGCCTGGATCCAGGCGCGGCCGCGGCTGGGGCCGAACTGCAGCGCTTCGCTGCGACTGCCGTTCGGCCCGGCCACGGCCAGGTGCACCAGCCCCACCGGCTTGGCGGCCGTGCCGCCCCCGGGTCCGGCGATGCCGGTGATGGCGAGGGCCCAGCTGCTGCCGCAACGGCGTCGCACCCCCTCGGCCATGGCGATCGCCACCGGATCGCTCACCGCGCCGTGGCGCTCCAGCAGCTGCGGCGGCACATCCAACAACGCTGTCTTGATCTGGTTGGCATAGGCGATCACCCCGCCCAGGAAGACATCGGAAGCGCCGCTCACCGCCGTCAGCGCCGCCCCCAGGCCACCGCCACTGCAGGATTCCGCCACCGCCAGGGTTTCGCCCCGCTGGCGCAGCCGCTCCAGCAGCACCGAAGCCAGGCTGTCGGTGTCGGCGCCGTAGCAAAGCGAACCGGTGCGGGCCCGCAACTGGGCCTCCAGCGGCTGCAGCAGGGCGGCGGCGCTGGCGGGGTCTTCGGCGCGGGCAGTGAGGCGCAGCTTCACCTCACCGGCGCCGGCGTAGGGGGCCACGGTGGGGTTGGCCAGGGCCAGCAGATCGGCCACCTGCTCGGCCAGGGTCGATTCGGCGACGCCCCAGAAGCGCAGCATCCGGCTGGCAAAGACGCCCTCGGCCAGCCCGGCCTGCCGCAGCCAGGGTTCGGCCGTGGCCTCCCACATGGCGTACAGCTCGCTGGGCACACCGGGAAAGGTGAGCACCGTGAAGCCGGGGCGGATCGGGAAGCCCAGCTCGGCCGGCGCCGGGGTCCAGACCATGCCCGGCGCGGTGCCGGTGGGGTTGGGCAGCACGGCAGCCCCCTCGGGCAGGAAGGCCTGGCGGCGGTTGCTGGCCGCGGCGACGCGACCGCGGGCCTCGATGCGGGCGCGGATCGCCGCCCAGATCTCGGGGTGCTCCACCAGGGGGGCGCCGAAGGCGGCGGCGATCGCCTCGGTGCTGAGGTCGTCGGGGGTGGGGCCGAGGCCGCCGGTGGTGATCAGCACGCGGCATCGACCGGCGGCGGCGCGCACGGCCCCGATCAGGCGCTCGCGGTTATCGCCCACCACCTCCTGGCGGTAGTGGGGAATGCCCAGGGCGGCCAGGCGCTCGGCGAGCCAACGGGCATTGCCATTGACGATGTTGCCCAGCAACAACTCGGTACCGATGCACAGCACCTCGACGCTGCGATCGGCCGGGTCTGGGCCCTGGGGGGGGTCGGGGTGAGGCGAGGCGAGGATCGGATCCATCAGCGCAACTCCCGCTGCAGGGAGCGGCGGCTGATCACCACCGCGGCGATCAACACGGCGGTGGCCAGGGCCAGCCAGAGGAAGCGGTTTTCGGCGTTGGCCAGCACCAGGGCCAGGGCGGCGAGCCACTGGGTGAAGGCATAGATCAACACCACGGTGCGGCGATGGCTGAGGCCGGAGCGCAGCAGGCGGTGGTGCAGGTGGCGGCGGTCGGGATAGAAGGGGGAGCGGCCTTCGCTGAGGCGGCCCATGATCACCGCCGACATGTCGGCCAGGGGGAGCGACAGGATCAGCAGCGGCAACAACAGGCTGACGCTGGTGAGGGCCTTGGCGGGGCCGACGATGCTGATCGCCGCCAGGGCGAAGCCAAGGAAATAGGAGCCGCCATCGCCCATGAAGATGCGGGCGGGGTTGAAATTGTGGCGCAGGAAGCCGCTGCAGGCGCCGGCCAGGGCGGCGGCCAGCAGGCCAGCGGCGGGCTGGGCCAGGCTGAAGCTCACCGAGAGCAGGCCGATCGCGGCGATGCCGCTCACCCCGGCGGCCAGGCCATCGAGGCCATCCAGCCAGTTGATCGCATTGGTGATCCCCACCAGCCACACCACCGTGGCCAGCAGGCTGAGCAAGGGCGGCAGGCTGAAGTGGGCACCTCCCAGCGCCTCCAGGGGCAGCTCAATGCTGCCGATCCGCACGCCCTGGTCCCAGACCGCCATCGCCACCGCCACCTGAGCCACCAACCTGGGCAGGGGGGGCAGGGCGAAGAGGTCGTCGGCGAGGCCGATCACGAAGAAGCAGAGGCAGCCCGCCAGGGTGGTCCAGATCAGCCGGTCCTTGGCGGCGGGGAGCTCGGCGAAGCCGCCCGCCAACCAGGTGACGGTGAGGGCGAGGCTGAAGCCGGCCACGATGCCGATACCGCCAAGCCGCACCATCGGGGCGCTGTGCTGCTTACGGGAATCGGGCGTGTCGACCAGGCCCCAGTGCAGGCCGAACCGCCGCACCAGCGGCACCAGCGCGGCGGTGAGCAAGCCCGCCACCGCGAAGGTGACCAGGGCCGCCGCGTTAGGGCTGTAGGCGAGGGTCACGGCAGCGGGCGGGGGGCTAGGCGTAGAGGGGATAGCGGCTGCAGAGGTCGGCCACCCGCTCGCGGCAGCGCAACTCGATCGCCCCATCTTCGGGGTTGAGCAGGCGATCGGCGATCACATCGGCCACCTCCACGAAGGCGGCGGCATCAAAGCCGCGGCTGGTGCAGGCGGCGGTGCCCAGCCGCAGGCCGCTGGTCACGAAGGGGGACTGGGGATCGAAGGGCACCGTGTTCTTGTTGGCGGTGATCTGAACCGCGCTGACCAGCAGGTCGGCGGCCTTGCCGGTCAGGCCGATCGAGCGCAGGTCGAGCAGCACCAGGTGGTTGTCGGTGCCGCCGCTCACCACGGCGATGCCCCGCTCCTGGATCCGGGCCGCCAGGGCCTGGGCGTTGCTGATCACCTGCTGGCTATAGCTGCGGAAGCTGGGCTGGAGGGCTTCGCCGAAGGCCACCGCCTTGGCGGCGATCACGTGCTCGAGCGGGCCGCCCTGGCTACCGGGGAAAACGGCCTTGTCAAACTGCTTGCCGAAGTCGGCGTCGGCGCTGAGGATCAGGCCACCGCGGGGGCCCCGCAGGGTCTTGTGGGTGGTGGTGGTGACCACATGGCAATGGGGCAGCGGACTGGGGTGGAGCCCGGCGGCCACCAGCCCGGCGATGTGGGCGATATCGGCCAGCAGGTAGGCCCCCACCTGATCGGCGATGGCGCGGAAGGCGGCGAAATCAATCGTGCGGGGATAGGCCGAGTAGCCGCAGACGATCAGCTTGGGGCGGTGCTGCAGGGCCAGCTGGCGGATGGTGTCGTAGTTGAGCTGCTGGGTGTGGGGGTCAACGCCGTAGTGGAAGGCGTTGAACCACTTGCCGCTCACGTTCACCGGCGAGCCGTGGGTGAGGTGGCCGCCGTGGGAGAGGTCCATGCCGAGGATCGTGTCGCCGGGCTGGAGCAGGGCGAGGAAGACGGCGAAGTTGGCCTGGGCGCCGCTGTGGGGCTGCACGTTGGCCCAGCCGGCCCCGAACAGCTGCTTGGCCCGCTCGATCGCCAGCTCCTCGATCCTATCGACAAACTCACAACCGCCGTAGTAGCGCTTGCCGGGCAGGCCTTCGGCGTACTTGTTGGTGAGCACCGAACCCTGGGCCTCCATCACGGCGCGGGAGGCGAAGTTTTCGCTGGCGATCAGCTCCAGGTGGCTCTGCTGGCGTTGGAGCTCCCGCTGGATCAGGGCGGCGATGGCGGGATCGGCCGCCGCCAGGGGCGTGTCGATCGGAGCCAGGGAGCTGGTGATCGAAGCCAGGGGGCTGTCGATCGGAGATAGGGAGGTGGGGGTGGAGGCGAGCATCGGAGGCGGCGGGCAGGGCCGAGCAGCCCCAACGGATGCCCCGATCGTACGGAAACATTCGCGCTCTGCAGCCCAGGCCAGCCCCTGCTGCCCAGAAAAGCTGCCAAGAAAAAAGGCATCCCGGTGGGATGCCCTTGCAGATACGCGCCTGGAGAGATTCGAACTCCCGACCCTCTGATCCGTAGTCAGATGCTCTAATCCGCTGAGCTACAAGCGCTTGCTTGCTCATTCTCACCGCACAGGGTGCCCATCCGTCAACTCACGGCCCGCTTAGCTTCGGTTTCCATTCCCCCCGAGCCGCTCCCCCCGAGCCGCCCCGCCCCATGCCGATCCGCTGGTACGGCCCCGCCGACCCCGCCGACCCCACCTACCGCCATTTCGCACGGATCGTGAACCTCACCCTGCATGCGATGGGGTTTGCGGCGCTGAACAGCGGGCTGTGGTTTGTGCAGGGGATGCGCCATCCCTGGCCCCACCTGGAGTGGCTCACCCTGCCCTGGGCCGCCCTGCTGCTGGTCCATGCGAGCGTGGTGATCGTGCAGCGGCCCGCCCCCGAGCCATGACCCTCTCCGCCCAAGCCCTCGAGGAGCTGACCGGCTCCCTGGCCGACCGGCTCTACGTGCAGGTGGCCAACTGGCACCTCTACCTCGGCGATGCCGGTCTGGCGGCGGAGCTGGCGAGCGAATGTGCCGCCCGGCTCGACCAGGGGGCGGCGGTCTGCGCCAGGCAAGCGCTGGAATCGGTGCAGGTGAGCATCGGCGGTGGCGCCACCCGGCTGCCCCTGGCGCGGTTGCTGCCGCCGGGTCAGCTGCGCGACCTCGAGGAGCTCTTGGAGCCCTACTGCTGAGTTGGGTCAAGCTGAACTGGGTTGAGCTGGGCTGGGCGGCGGTTGCGCATAGGCTGACCTCCACCGCCCGTACAGCTGTGTTGGTTATCGAGGTCACCAACGCCCCTGAGGTGGTGCGCCAGAGGATCGGCCGGCTGGGGGGCCGCCTGATCGGCAAGGTGGTGGATGCGGAGGCCCAGGTGGAAAAGGCCCTGATCCAGGAATTGGAAACCGCCTTCAAGGATTTCGGCATCGAGGCGCGGATCTTCTCGATCGCCGGCCCCCAGATGATCGGCCGCTCCCACCTCGAGATCCCGTTGCAGGTGCGGGAAGAACGCCAGGTGCGGTTGGGCTGACGCCGCCGCCGGGGCGCGATGGCGGTGGACGGGGCGGCGGCGATGGCAGCGGACGGGGCGGCCGATAGGGCGGCGGCTATGGCGGCGGACGGAGCTGCCGCTGATGCGCCCGATGGGGCCAAACCGGCTGTGGCGATCGCCCTGGGCGCCAACCTGGGCGAGCCGGCCGCCACCTTGATCGCGGTACGGCCGCTGCTGGCTTCGACCTGCAGGAGCTGGTGGCAGGCCAACCAAGCCGCCGCCCCCGCTTGCCAATTGCGCTGGTCGCCGCTGTTTCGCACCGCGCCGGTGGGCGGCCCGGCGGGCCAGCCGCCCTACCTGAATGCGGCGGTGGTGCTGATGCTGGCCGGGCCGGGGCTGGGCTGGGGGGAGCCGGCTGGGCGAGCTGGCGGCTGGGGGGAAGCGGCGGCGGCCCTGCTGGAGCGGTTGCAGGCCCTGGAGCGCCAATTCGGCCGGCTGCGGCGCGAGCGCTGGGGGCCCCGCAGCCTCGACCTCGACCTGCTCTGGTGCGGCCCCGACCCCGTCGAACGGCCGGGCCTGAGCCTGCCCCACCCGCGCCTGCAGGAGCGCAGTTTTGTCTTGGCGCCGCTGGCGGCGATCGATCCTGGCCTGCGGCCACCGGGGCCCACGGCTGAACAAGCCCCGCCCGTGGCCGAGCGGTTGCAGGCGCTGTTGCCGCAATTGGACGAGCCGGCGCCGGAGCGGCTGGGGGGGCGGGGGGGGTGGCCGGAGTGAAGGGGGTTCTTTTCTACCTGGCAGGACTAACTCTTTCCTGCCAGGCAGGATGAACAGCCTAGACAGACATGTCCAACTGATACCTGAATGAGCCGCCTGCCATGCATGGATTCACCCGAAGAGAATTCATGCTGTGGCTTTCTGGTAGCGCTGAAAAAGCCTGCTCATCCTGGCTCCTTCCGATTCGAAATTGAGATTGCCATCGGCTTTGCCCACCGCTTAATCGAAGCCCTGGCGGCCCTGCCAAGATGGCGCGGCATCGTTAATCAACGAAGAAAGAATGCCAACGGGATAGGGGGACACTTCGGGAAGAATCCTCACCAGATTACTGCAAAGATTGGCCAGCTCCTCAAACCCAATTGGCAGATAGAGGCGGCGCCCTGAGGAAAGCTCAGAAATGACTACAAAGGACCCAGGCGGAAAGGTCTCGACATCAAAGCGAGCAGGAGTGGCAGCCAGTTTTTGAGTTGGAGCGCCTTGACCTGCCAATCGCCTCTTCTGCACGGGTGGTTGCCCAAGCCGCAGCCGGAAAAAATTCCAGCCGCAGGGGACATGACCATGACTGGCAACCCCAGCGCCGCAGACCTCTGCTGGATTCAATCAATTAGCTAATTGAACGATTGAATGGTTAAATGGTTGATTAGATTGACTTGACTGGCAGCATAGGCGTAATGCAACGCATCGCCAATTCCAGCGTACTCAGGGGGGCTGCTAACATGCCTAGAAGTCTTGAGAGTGCAAATCAAAACGCCCAGAAGCTCGCCTCCAGGCTTGTCGACCTACAATAGTCATCTACTTTAATTGATGATGTCCATCGGCTGGCAACTGGGACCCTATGAGCTGAATCGATCTGGCCAGCTGTCTCTCAACGGTCAACTGGTACACACCAAACCCCTGCAGCGGCAGCTCCTACTGCTGCTTGTGCAGGAGGCAGGCGGCATCCTCACCCGTCAGCATCTGAGCGAAACCCTCTGGCATGGTGCTCCGCCCCGTGACCCCGGGGCGCTCTCACAGTTGATCCATGGGCTGCGTCGTCTTTTCGAACGGGGTCCTCTTGGTGGGGGAGTAATTCGTACAATTTACGGCCAAGGCTATGCCTACATCGGCCCGCTGGGCGTGCTGCCTGCACCACCAAGCCCGGTGATCCCCGCCCAGGAGCAGGTTGGCCGTCAGTCTGTCTCCTCCGTCTCAGCTACGTTGCTGCGCAAAGAGGCATGGGCACGCTGGCGCTATGGCAGTCCGTTGGATCTGCCTGAAGTGGTGCGTTTGTTGAAGAACAGTATGGTTATTGAGCCACAGAATGCGGAAGCGCTGCTGGATCTCTGCCATGGGCTGCTGGTCCAGGCCAGCTGGGGAATGGTCCCGTCCCAGGCGGCGGCAGCTGAGGTTCAGACACTGCTGCAGCGGGCGACTGTCCTGAGGGTGGACAGCACCGCCCTGGCCAGCATTGAGGCCGAGATGTTGTCCTTATTGTGCTGGCAACCAGGGCGCTCCGATGCATTGTTTGCTTCCTGGCTGCCCGAGAAGTTAGGGCTGGATCGTCCATTATTAAGCTGGGTTCGACATCTCGTGTTCAGTGGGCAGTGCCGGGAGGCGTTGAAGCTACTGGATGCCAGGCTGCAGAATGAGCTTCCCCAGGGTTGGGGCCTGAAGGCCTACGCCCACATTCTGTTGAGTGAATTCACCCAGGCGGAAGCTGCTCTACGGCAGCAAATGGCGGCAGGGGGTTGGCAATTCAGTCTGCCGGTGCAACTGGCGATGGTCCTGGCACTCCAAGGCCGCAGCCAGGAGGCGGCGGACCTGGTGGCGCAGGCCGGGATTCTGGATAAGGGTGAACCTTCGGGCCTGCATGCGATGGCAGCCTTTTCGCTCATTCATGGTCCGCGACGGCCAGGGGCGGAATTGCTGCTGGAGCGGGTGGTGTTGAAACGCTGGACCCAGGAGCGCTGGACCGGGGCCCTGAGCCTGTGGGGGCTCGTGGCCCTAGGCCTGGGGAAATCCGGGTTGGCAACGCGGTTGTTGGCGACGGCGGTGCGGGAACGCTGCACCCTGGCACCCGTTCTCCTGCATGGTCCGCTGCTGGACCCCTATCGCGATGAGCCGGCGGTTGGCGCGTTTGAACACAGAATGGCGCGATCCTATTCTGCGACGCACAAGCCCTAGGCCAAGAATCGCAATAATTGCACCAAGATTTGACGGGCCAGGCCCTGGCGGTCGAAAGTAATCTATTGATGTGTTCATTGATTGGTTACTCCAGGGCAGCCAATTATTTGTTCAGTTCAATTTTCAGATGGTTCCCCGAGGCCTGCAGAGCAGGTTTTCGGTAACCAACTTGATTCCCAGTTTGCATCACTTTTTCATCCATGCTCGGCCCTCTCAGCGATTGTGCCCCCCTTCTGCCCCAGGGCTTGAGCTCGCCGACACCGCCCTGGAGCGAGGACAACTCCGCTGCTTATGCCTGGGCCCGTGGGGATCTTTCTGTTGTTGGCTCAGCCTGGGAATCACCCCCGCCACCGCTTGTTGATCTCGGCTCCATCTCAACTCCAGCGGCGTTAAGCGCGCCAGCCACGGACGACAGTGATCTCTATGTGATCGCCACCACGGACGCCTCCGTGGTGGAGCTCGGTGATCGGCTGCGGGCCAGGGGTGCCCACACCCTCGCCCTGAAGCCCGGCGAGGGGGTGGCGGATCTGGTGCAACGTTTGGAGGCGTTACGGCCGGCGGGGGGCTGGGACCGACTGCATCTGCTCAGCCACGGCCGTGATGGCGCCCTGCAGATCGGCAATCAGGTGCTCACCAGTCGCAATCTCTGGCGCCAGCGGGAGCCCATCCAACAACTCGGCAGGCTGTTGTCGAGCGAGGGCGATCTGCTGATCTATGGCTGTGACCTCGCCGCCAGCGCCGCCGGCGAGCGCCTGGTGAACAAGCTCGCCGATCTCACCGGCGTTGATGTGGCCGCCTCCGATGACCTCACCGGCTTCGCTGCCCTCCCCGGCTCCGCTGCCCTCGGTCATGGCGACTGGCAGTTGGAATACCAGGTGGGAAATATCAATCTCGGCGGGGTCGATCTGCTCACGGGCATCGACTGGGATGGCCAGCTGGGTGGTTCCGCCAGCTATGCCAATGGGCTGCTCAGTATCAGTTCCGCCAGCGACAACATCGCCATCAGCGCCACCCATGGCAGCTCCGGTGCCAACGTGATGGTCAGCGGCCTGGATAGCCCCTGGAGCCAGGAGATCAGTGGCCTGAATGCCATCACAATCGATGGTGACAGCTACACGATTGGCGGCATTGACCTGGGAAGTTCCAGCTCAAGCTCTGGATCTTCTATCCCTAATCCCTACTCCGTTGCCATCACCGGTGCCGTCACCATCAGCGGCGATGTGTACACCTATGGGGGGGATTTCAGCGTCACCGTTCAGCCGCGGGCCAAGGTCCGCGAGCGCGATGGCATCACGATCGGCCCGGATGGCGGCGTCACGATCAGCACGTCATCGCTGGGTTCTTCCACCACCGGAGCCAGTTTTGGCGATATCAGCATCAGCAGTACCGCTCAAGCGGTGGATGTGGCTGTCTCGATCTGGCTGCCGAAATCGACCAGCGGCATCAGCATCGGCAGCGCCACGCAAGGGGCCAAGGCCACCCAGCTGATCGGCGGCAACGTGAGCCTCACCAGCGCGGCCGAAACCGAACCATGGACGAGCCAAGAGATCAATCCATTGTTTGAAGGCAACGCGGGGAAAATCACCGGCGGCGTCTTTGCCGAACTGGCGGCCAGCAAAGCCAATGACATTTTACAAGGCTTTGAAGACTACTTTATCCCATTCGACATTGCCATTTCCTCAAGCGATGATGCCATCGCGATCACCAATAGCATTCTACAAGCCAATGGCGCCAGCAATTCGCTACAAATCACGTCGAAAGCAAGCAGTGTTCTTGACGCGTCCGTTACCACAATCAATGGGCTGAACTTTATGGGGGCCATGACCTTCAACTGGGTCCCGAGTTTCGCCGTGAGCGTGGGCCTGTCGAAGGCCTCCAGCTCCATCCAGATCAGCGAGAGCAGCCTGATGGCCGGTGGCGACGTGGCGATCACCAGCACGACGACCAACAAGGTCAGCAGCCATGCCGAGGTCTCGAAATACGTGCTCACCACAGATGGCGAGGGGGGGCCCGGATTCGCCCCCAGTGCCGACCGGCCCGGGGTGGCCTCCGCCACAGGCAGCACCACCACGACCGCAGGGGTCACCCTGGACGCGATGTCATCGATCAGCAGCGGCGGATCGGTGACGATCACGGCCGAGGCCAACCCCTCCACCAGTGCCAATACAACCAGCAAGACCTACCGCGACGGGCACGTGACCACGGGGGTCTCCGTGGCTCTGGATGACACCACAGCCACCGTGACGATCGAGGGCGCGATCAGCCAGGGCCAGGCCAACCTGACCCAGGCGGGTCCGGAAGCTCAGAACCAGGCCACGGCCGCCCTGGCGAGCAGCCCGGCCAGCTCCGTGGCCAGCTCTGCGGTGCTGTTCAACGGCACCGACTCCACCACCCCCACGGATGGAGTGACCGTGAGCAACGGCCAGGCTTTTGCGGTGGGCGATCGGGTGAGCTTCCAGAACCTGCAATCAACGGCCGATCTGATCGCCACCGTCGACGACGACTACGTGATCAGCATCGAAGATGGCCAGGGTGCGCTACTGGCCAAAGGCAGCCAGGGCACCTTCACCGTTCAGCCGGGCGACCTTCTGGCCTGGACCGACGGCACGGCGCTGGAGTACCGCGGCAGCACCAGCCAGACCATCAGCCTCGATCAGTTCAATCCGGCTGACGCCGATTGGCAGCCGCTGACGCTGGCCAAAGCCGGGAACGCCTATGTGGTGACCGCCATCAACGGCGACGACACTACCCCCAACGATGGCACGGCCACCCTCACCCTGGCCGATGCCGCCCCGATCGCGCTCAACCCTGGCGCCAGCACCGGCCACCAGCACGCCATCTACCGGCTGCAAAGCACACCGATCGAGACCAGCAGCCAGGGAATCGACCTAATCAACGACGAGTTGCTGCTCGGCGACGACCCCTCCCGCTGGCCCGCGGCCGGGCAGGTGGTGGCCTACTACCCCATGGCCCAGGGCGGCGACGACGACGATTCGAGTGCCATCGGCGGCCTGATCGCCGGCCAGGAGTACTTCGTGATCCCGCGGGGCGCCGGCCGCATCGCCCTGGCGCTCACCTCCCAGGACGCCCTGGCCGGTACGGCGGTGGATCTGCTCGCCACCGGTTCCGGACCCGAGCACCTGCTTGTGTTCGAGCAGGGCCAGACCCCTCAGGTGGCCGTGAGCCTCCAGGCCCTGGGCAGCGGCGATCCGGTGGCCTCCCTGGCCACCCAGGCCCAACAGGAGCTGATCACCTTCAGCGGGGGCGGCAGCGTCGGCGACACCCTCACCCTCACCCTGCTCAACCTGGCCCCCCATGCCGACACCGCCTTTGTGTCGGTGACGCTGAGCGAAGCCGACCTCGGGGATCCCCAGGGCTTACGCGATCAATTCCTGGCGGCCATCAATGCCACGGCGGGCATCACCCAGGGCGAGGGAGCCGAGGTGGGCTCTGTTGCCTTCCTTTCGGCCGTGGCCAGCGGCTCCGACGGCATTCTGCTCACCGCACTCACAGCGGGGGTTTCCTACGGGGCGCTGCTGAGCACCACCAACAGCTCCCAGCAGCCGATGGCGGATCAGGTGGCCAGCCTCCGTGAAATCACCGCCAACGAGGCTGGCAGTAACGCTCTCAACTGGCTGTTGGTGCCCGCCAGCGGCGGCAGCGTGCCATTGCACGGGCAGATGGTGCAGTGGAGCAGCGGCCTGTTGCAGCAGAGCGACGGAAGCCTGGTGGGCGCCGCTGGCTTCCTCGATGCCAACGGCAATCTTTGGGGTGCCAATGGTCAGGCGGCCAGCCAGCTGAACCTCAGCGATGGCTCGGTCGTGTATCAGGAGCAAACCAACAGCGATGGCAACGTGGTGGGGAGCTATCTCCGCTACACAGGCACCCCGGGGCAACTGGCGGCCAGCGACCTGGCCAGCTCCCTCGCGGAGGGCAGCCAGTGGCTGATCGGGGCTGGGCCATTGCTGGAGGTGTTCAACCCCAGCCAATCCAGCCAGGGCTTCCGCCTGTTCAGCAGTCCCGACGCGCCGATCCAGCTGCCGGGGGCGAGCCTCTCGAGCCTGAGTGCCGCCTCACCACTGCTCAGCGTGGATGCACCGTGGATCCGCTTTGATCCAGCCAACGCGATCAATACCAGCAACAGCAGCCTTTATCTGCCTGGCCTCAACGCCAGTACGGGCGAGATTGTCAGTTACTACGTGGATCCCACGCCCTTCGAGGGCAGCCGACCGCTGGTGAAGCAGGTGAACCCTGCCGATGCTGTGGTGGGCACCAACCTGTGGGCCAACGTCGATCTGGGACCGGCGCTGCTGCAGGGCGCACCGTCGGTGAATGGGGCGCCGCTGGTGCAGGCCCGCTATGTCTCTGGATTCACCCATCTGGTCGACGCCCCCCAGGCGGCAACCGCCTCCTCCATCCCCCAGGTGAGCCAGGGGCAGACGCTCTATCTGCAACCCAACAGCGATGGCAGCGGTGCCGAGGTGTTTTTGGACGCCGCTGCCCAACAGCCCCTGATCTTCAGCGCCGGCGCCAACCACACAGGCGAGGACTATCTGCTGTTGACACTCAACAACTGGCAGCAACAGAACACGCCGGTGCATGGGCTGAACAACCGCGATCAAGTGCAGCTGATCAGCCTGGGCAATGACTATTACCAGGTCGCCCAACCCGGGATCGACTTTGCCCGGGCGCTGCCGGTGCAGCTGTTCGCCGACCAGGTGAGCGAAGACACCAGCCTCAGCACCCTGGCCGCCAACCCCGCCAGCACGGCGCCGAACCCCTCCGCCAGCCCCGCCGCCAAGGCGGTGGCCAACACAAGCCCAGCTGCCGCCAGCCCGGGAGCCGCGGGGGTGACCCTGAACGCCGGGATCGATGCCCGCAATCGCGCCCTGGTGCTGGCCCGCTCAGAGCGCCTGCCAACTCCCACGGCCAATCGCAGTTGGGTGTCTAACAAATTGGAGCTAGCCAAGACCATCGGGCCCGATACCTCCAAGATGGTTACCGCTCTGGTAGGCACCACGGTGCAGGGCAAGATCCTGCCGAAACGGTGGCAAAGCCGACCCAATCAGACCACGAACGCCACCTGGGGTGTGGTGGGCGCCGTGTCGATCAACAAGGCCGATCAGGTGGCGCAGGTCAACGTGGCCAGCAACGCCCAGATCAACGCGGCTGGAGATGTGGACATCAGCAGCTCGGTGTTTGAGCTTGACAACACCGGCGCGATCGCCGAGATGATGCTGGAGAGCGCCAAGTTTTCGATGGCGATTGCAGCCGCCAACACCGATATCGACAAGCAAGCATCCAATAGCATCGGCGGCTCGATCAACAGCCAGGGATCGGTGAATCCAACGGCTTCCGTTGTAAACCCCAGCGCCACCTGGTTTCCCTTGGTGGGCATTGGATCGGCCTACAGCTCAGCCGATTCAGGCAGCGCATCAGGCGAAAAGAAATTCTGGACCACCGCCGGCAAACTTGCCCTAGTACTCTTGAAAGAAGGCAGCAGTATCCACAAAAATTTACAGGATGGCATCTTCCCTGAGCTGCTCAACTCCTACAGCAACATCCGCAATCGCGGCCATCTCACCGAGCTTCGCAAAACCCTGCAAACCGTTCCTATCGCCGGGGAAAAGGATCGCTACGGCCGGCCAGCCTTCAACACAGTGTGGACCTCTTCCATAACCGGAAAAGAGGTAAGCGGCGAAGGCCTGGAAGCACCCGATTCGAGCTTCGATGACGAAAAATTTAATCCCGTATACGAAACGAACCCCAATACCGGCCAAGCCAATGCAACCAACATTGCGGTCAATTTTGGCCTCTCGCTCAACTGCAGCAACCAGGAAAACCAGCAACTGGCAAGCAACCTCTTCAGTGGCAGCATCACCGCCTTCAACCTCACTCCGATTAGCTATGACCTAGTCAACAACTACAGCGTAGCCGGCGTCTACCAGCTTCGCATCGGCTACAAGAATATTAAGGATCATGCGAATGGCCTAAAAGCCAACAAAAGGGCGCTGGGTGCCGCACCCGAAATGGTCAATTATGGCACCGTAAGCCAGAAAGGCATCGGCGCAGCGGTCAACATCGACGCCTCTTCACACCAGGTCTACAACACGTTCAGCGATCAGTTTTTCGCCAACCTCAGCGGCAACCTTATGGCCAAGGCTGAGCGTGGTGGTCTCGAGATTCAGCTCGCCCTAGGCACGGGCAAATCGGAAAACTGGGGCGTGAGCGGCTCCCTAACGATGGCCGTACCCGACGGGAGCCAACTCACCAACACAGTGAGCAACACGATCGCCGACGGCGCCACCATCCAGACGGCAAGCCTTGCCCTTGCCGCCTTCGAAGGCTATCTATCCTCTGTCCGTGATCCCAACCGGCCCTTCAACAACAAGGGCAATCCGATCTACAGGAACTACGGCTACCTCGATCTTGATGTGGCCGGCGACGTACAGAACAGCAATTCCATTGGCGTTGGACTGGGAACAATCGTCAACACCGTTGGACGCAGCGCCACCAACCAGATGGGCGCCATCAGCAGCAACAGCTCCCTCACCGGCAGCATCTCCCTGGATGCCCTCACCAGCGGTGAGCTGGTGGCCGTGGCCGTGGCTGGCACCGCCTCCAACGACACCCGGCTGACCAGCAACCAGGGGGACACAACCGCCAAAGATGACGTCGACCTGGCGCCCCAGTATTCCCCCCTTTACCAGGGCCTGCTCAACCGGAGCTTCCCGATCGCCGGCAGCGCGTCGGTGGCGGTGCAGGACGTTGCGCTCACCGCCCAGTCGCAGCTGGCACCCATCAACGGCGGCGCAGCCGCATCGACGATCGATCTCGGGGCCTCCTCCATCAGCCTGAGTGCGGAGGATGCCACCACCGTGGTGAACGCCACCGGCGCCTTCAGTTTCGGCACGCGCACGAGCAGTCCCGGGCAGGACGGCAACGGCGGCGCTGGCGACTCGGGCACCGGCGGTGTGGGCACCCTGGCGGGGGCCGCCAGCGTCAACCTGATCAGCCGTCAGGTGTCCACGCTCCTCGAGGACGTGACCCTATCGGGGGCGTCGCCCGCAAGCGTGAGCCTGAGCAGCACGGGCAACCCCAACACCATGACCATGGCCGGGGCCGTCAGCCTCTCCAAAGGGGTGTCCGCTGGCACCACCCTGGCGATCCCCGGTTCCTTGGCATTAAACCTGGACGGCGCCGCGGGCAATGGCACCAGCGCCCAGGTGAGCAACCTCACCGCCTCGGCCCTGAACCAGCTCAGCATCAGCGCCGTGGATTCCGGCGATGCGGTGGCCTATGCGGGCACCTTCGGCCTGGCCTTCAATCCCCTGCACGAGGCCGCCGACGCCCCCACTCCGCCGCGCACAAGCAACGCCGTCACCTTCGGCGCCTCGGTAGCCATCAACGATCTCAGCGCCAGCACCAGCGCCGCTCTGGCCTCCAGCACCCTCTCCACCGCCTCGGCAACAGCGGCGTCCTCCACGATCACGGCGCCCTCGATCAGCCTCAACGCGGCCACCAGCGGCGTTGAACGGGTGACCGCGGCGATCAGCGCGGAGGGGTCGACGGCCAGGGCCACCGCCCAGGGTGCTCTCTCGGCCACGGCGACCAGCGGTGCCGGCGCCGGTGCCGAAAACAGCACGACCCACTCGATCAGCGCCACGGTCAGCACCACCACGATCGGGCCTGCGGCGGCCCTGAATCCTCAGGATGCGGCCACGGTGGCCCTGAACGCCAGCAGCGACGAACAGATCCTGGCGGTCACCGGCGGCTTCGACATCGCCCTGGCCAGGGTCAGCGAGGACACGCCCAATCCCAACGTGGGCAGCCTGTCGATGGGGGCCTCCGCGTCGCACAACCAGCTGGATGGGGCCATCACCGCGCAGATCGACAGCACCAGCAGCATCAACGCCGGCGGCCTGACGCTGCTGGCCCAGGACGGCTCGGCCATCGGCGCCTACGCCATCAGCGGCGCCATGGGCAGCGGCACATCGGCCCTGGGCCCCAGCTTCGATGGCGCTTTGGTGGGCGCCGGCACCGGCAACAGCATCAACCGCCCGGTCGCCGCTCTGGTCGGCTCACCGCAGGCCACAACAGCCGGCACGGGCTCCCTCTCGCTGAGCTCCGCCACCCTCACAGCCCAACGCAGCGCCGCCTCCCGCATCGTGGCCGATGCCGCCGGCGCCACCATCACCGCTGCCCAGGTGAAGCAATCGGGCACAGCCAGCAGCCTGAGCGGTGGCTTCGCAGGTGCCTTCTCCTTCAACAGCCTCAGCGGCGGCATCACCGCTGGCATCTACAGCATCACTGATGTGGCTGTGAGCGGCGATCTGACGATCAGCGCCAGCAGCAGCTACGCCCAGGATGGGCCGCTGGGTCCCAGCAGCATTTCCACCTTCGCCGGCGGCTTCGCCGTGGCTCTGAACCGCAGCCAGGTGTTCGACGCGGCCCAAGGCGCTGGCGGCCTCGGGCTTGTGGTGACCAACACCACCATCAACGACGCGATTGAGGCCCAGCTCCAGGGTGTCAGCGGTGGGGAAGACGCCACCGTGACCGTGGGCAGCCTCCAAGTGAGCGCCGGCACCACCCGCACGATCCAGGCCGAGGCCACCGGCGACTCCCTCACGTTCAGCGATAGCCAAGGCGGAGGGGAGAACGACAGCCGCATCCTGACGATTGGTGCCGTCCAGGCCTCCTCCAGCGTGAATGGCGATCTGGTGGCCGCCGTGACCCTGGAGTCGGGCACCGACCTCCTCGTGAGCCAGGCGGCAGGGACGGGTCTGTCGGTGAGCAGCAGCGACCTCTCCCAGATCTCCACGTTTGCCCTGGCCGTGGCCCTCAGCTCCAGCCAGACCAACGCCACCCTTCCCAGTTTCGCCCTGGCTGGTGGCGGGAGTGGCATCACCAACCTGCTCAGCAGCGCCACCACCGCCGCGGCCCAGGCCGGCACCCTTACCAATAAAGCCGGGACCCGCGTAGCGGCCGCCACGACCAAAGCCAACAACAGTAAGCGGCGCAGCCTCACCGCCAACGCCGGGGCCGGTTCCCTGGCCGCGGCCCGGGGGCGGGTCCAGGCCAGCAATGGCCTGGCCATCGGTGCCACCACGGTCACCACCACCACCGACTCCGACACAGAGGCCACGCTCACCGCCAGCACCCTCGAGCTGGATGGCGATCTGGCGGTGACCGCCAGCACCGGCGATCAGATCAGCGCCGTGGCGGCCAGCGCCTCCCTGGCGCTGGCGCGCTCCACAGGCCAGGGCGGATCGAGTGCCCTGCTGGGGGGCGGCGCTTCGGTGAGCAACAGCCTGCAAGGGGATGTGACGGCCAGCATCGCCGGCCCGGGCGGCCAGACCAGCCCGGGCAGCCTGTCGCTCTCCGGCGACCTCAGCGTGCTGGCCAGCGATGGGCGCGCCATCCAGGCCGGGGCGGGATCGGGATCGCTCGCGATCACCCAGGCGGGCGTGGAGGCCAATGGCACCAACCTCTCCGTCGACGTTGGCGTTTCCCTGGCCAGCAACACGATCAGCGGCGATCTGACCGCGTCCATCAGCGACCTGGCCAGCCTCAGCCTGGGGGGCAACCTGGAGGTGAGCGGCAACCGCCAGGCCACGGTCGTGAGCGATGCCACCGCTGTGACGATCGACATGGCCACCAGCGATGGCGACAACCTCGTGGTCGGCTTGATCGGTGGCGGAGCCAACAGCACCAACACCCAGACGGGCAACACCGTCGCCCAGGTGAGCGGCGCCTCGATCAGCGGCCTGAACAACACGCCGTTGACGGGAGCGATCGGCGTGCTGGCCAGCGACACCACCACCTTCACCGCCAAGGTTGACAGTGTCACCGGCACAGGCTCAAACGGCGGCAATGGCGCCGACCAGCTGGGCATCGGTGTGGCCCTGGCCCGCAACAGCATCGGTCACCAACACCAACACCACCACCACTCAAACCCGGAAAACCAGCTCCAGGCAAACCTCTCCACCACGGGCCTGCTCAGTGGCGGCGTGGTGGAGGTGATCGCCAGCAACAGCACCACCCTGCAGGCCGCGGTATCGGCGGCCAGTGCCGCCGTGGGTTCCTCGGACAAGTCGGGAAGCGATGGCTCAGCCACCGGCGCCGGCTGCAACGCCACCAACCTCTCTCTGGTACAAATCGCCGCCAACCTGACCGGCAGCAACGGCGCGGCACCGGCCGTTGTTCAGGCGGGCGACCTGACCGTGACCGCCAGCGATGCGTCCACGGCCGAGGCCCTCAGCGTGGGGGCCACATTGGTGGCCAGTTTTGCCGGCGGGGGTGGCAGCGGCCTCAGCGTCACCATCGGCACCGCCCTGGCTGACAACACCCTCAACAACGACGTCAGCGCCAGCCTCAGCAACCTGGCCGCCGGCTCCAGCGTGAACTCGCTCACCCTCGACGCCAGCCGTCTCCAGGGCGATCAGCCCAGCCTGGAGGCCACAGCGGTGGCCGTGTCGGTGGCCGCCAGCAGCAGCAGCGGTGGCGGTTTCGGAATAGCCGTGTCGGGGGGCGGTGCGGGCGTCACCAACAGTCTGCTGGGGGATGTGAGCACCAGCGTCAGCGACGTGCAGCTGAGCAGCAGCGGCGCCATCAGCATCACCAGCAGTGCCGACCAGGGGGCCAGCGCCAAGGTGGGCAGTGGCGGCGCCGCCGTGAGCCTGGGACCAACGGGCGGCGCCGCTGAGGTGGGGGCCGTGACGGCCTCCAACCTGCTCGGCAGCACCAGCAGTTCCAATCCCACCACGGCCAACATGGCCCAGGTGAGCACCAGCATCACGGGCAGCAGCCTGGCGACCACCGGCAGCGACGCCGACATCACCATCGCTGCCACCACCAGCAGTGATTACGACGTGCTGGCGGTGCCGGTGAGCGTGGCGATGACCAGCGGCGCCTTCGCCGGCGCCTTCAGCGGCGCCTTCAACGATTCGATCATCGCCTTCAACGTTGGCACCAGCCTCAGCGGCAGCAGCGTCAGCGCCGCCCGCGACCTGCTGATCTATTCCAGCACCGATTCCAGCGTCGGCAACGCCAAGACCGATGGCGGCAGCCTGGCGGTGAACCTCAACCCAGAGGGTGTCGCCACGTTGAGCATCGGGGCGGCCCAGAACAACAACGCGATCGCCAACACCAACGCGCTCAGCATCGACGATGGCAGTGGCAGTGGCAGCGCCACTGGCAGTGGCAGTGGCAGTGGCAGTGGTGTCAGCGGCTCCAGCCCCCTGACGATTCAGGCCGGACGCAACCTCAGCCTCGGCGCCATCGATCCCCAGGCCCAAGTGAATCAGGCCCAGGCGGTGCCGGTGGCCGTGGCCCTGGGCGGGCAGCTGGCCCTCAGCGGTAGCGGGGCCGGCATCAACACCACCATCGCCAACACCACCAGCACCACGATCAGCGGCAACCTCGCCCTGGTGGCCGGAGCTGGCGGCAGCGGCGATCTGACGATCGTGAGCGGCGGTTTCGCCCTGCCGCCCGCCGGCAGCAGCGCGGCGAGCTTCAGCACGGTGAAGGCCGATGAGGAGGCCGTCAGCAATGCGATCAGCGCCGAAATCGTGGCCATCTCGGTGGCGGTGGGGACCGAAGGCGCCTTCGCCATCGGGGTGGGCAATCTGCACAGCAGCTTTGCCAACACCGTCACCACCCAGCTCAGCGCCAGCGCCAGCGGTGCCGGTGCCCCCAGCCTCACGGCCAAGGGCGACCTCAGCATCCTCAGCCTCAACTCCGACAGCCTCACCCAGAACCAGGCCATCGCCGTGACCGGCAGCGGCGGCAT
>CAIOGZ010000021.1 GCA_903858015.1 uncultured cyanobacterium | reverse complement strand
CCTGCCGGTGAAGACGATCCGCTATTACTGCGATGAGGGATTGCTCCAGCCCAGGGCTCGCTCCGAATCTGGGTACAGATTGTTTGACGAAGAGAATCTCGCTGAGCTGACGATCATTCGCTCCCTGCGGGCGATGGATGTATCGATTCCCGAGTTGGCGAGGATCCTGGAGGTGCGGCGAGCCGGTGTCTGCAACTGCTCTGTTCTGAAAGACAGCATTGCGGCCAAGATGGAATCAATCAACCTGCGCATCGATGAGCTGGCCGCCATGAAGGAGGAGCTGGCGCGGCTACTGGGCAGCTGGAAGGACTGCGGCGGATTGAAGCCTGATCGCTGATTGCCATGGGCTTCCGCTTGCGCCGCTCCGCCCGCCTGGGTCCGCTGAGTTCAACTTTTCCAGCGGCCGACTGAGCTCGATCTCCGTTGCCCGCAGGTCCGGTTCCCCGTATCCGGCCGCACCTGCCAGAACGCCTGAGAAGACCAAGGATGGAGCCGGAAAGACGGAGATACCCCTGCCATGCGTGAGGTCGTGTTCCGCGTTCTGGCTGAACGCCCAGGCCACCTGGAGGCCCAGGCCGAGTCGCTGCCCATCCGCATCACCGCGCCCACCCTTGAGGAGCTGCAGCACGAGGCCCGTGAGGCCCTGATCGAGCACCTAGGGCCAGCCCACTGCACGGTTCGGGTGCGCGTGCGCCGCGGCCCCGGTGCTGCCGTCAGCAGCATCCGGCCGGTGGGCCGCCCTGCAGCTCTCTGTCGCTGAGCCCATCCGATGGGTGTTGTGCCCCCTTCATGAACCCCTGTTGCCGCCGGTAAAGACCGGTGTCGAATGGACTGCTGCCCTTGCCGGACCTTGCCGGCAGATCCATCGTGGCTGCAACGGGATTCGGAGGCTCCATTGATGGAAGACATCCCCCCTGAGCAGCAGACAGGAGCGCGCTGACGATCCGGCCCCTGCTCCAACATTCCTGACCAGATGTGACGTTCTTGGCGTGTCAAGCCAGTCGCCGTCCATTGCACCGCCTCAGGTGCCCCGGACCCAACGGAACGTCCCACTCGACACCTGGCCCCAAGTGCCAGCGCCGGCAGCTCCGCCCACAACCGAAGACACCCTGATCTGACGATCAACCGACCGCGCAGCTGCGCCCGCCCCCCTTGGGACGGCACCACGGCTGAGCAGACAAATGCCCGGGGCCGTGGGCCCGGGCTTTGTTGTGGCGAAGTCGCTTCGCCCCCCGGGACAGCCCCAGGCTGGCGCACCTTTCAGTGAAGCTGTCTCAGCGGCCGATCTTGAGGGACCTGCGGATCTGATCCAGCCAGTTGCCGGGAAGATCTCCCGAGCGCAGCTGCAGGCTGGCCATCGACCGGGCCAGCGGCAGGCCACCGCGCCGCAGCACCGAACCGACATGCATGGCGATGGCCAAGGCGATCAATAGCCAGGCCAGCAGATGCACGCCGTAGAAGAGATGATCGAACTGGCCTTCGCGCAGCCAGTCCTCGTCCATCATCTTGCCGCTGCCTACCGCCAGAACCAGAGCCAGTAGAGCCATGACATTGGCTGGCTGGTGCAACCGGGCTCGGCCTGCCGTGAGGGCATAGAGGCCGAACAGCAGAGCGATGGGCCAGAGCAACACCCCCACCGTGCCGTGGATGTCGATCCACTCCCCGGGAATCGTGAACGGCAGCCGCCCGAAGCGCCCGTCATGGCTGGAATAGACCAGCAGTCCCGTGATCCAGGCCAGTGGCACCAGCAGGGCGGTGGCGCCATGCAGCAGGCGTAGCAGCGAGGGTTGGTAGGTACGGGGCATGGGAGGTGAGTAAGGGAATCAGGCCAGGGCCTGCTTGAGCGAGAACAGACCGAACGCCAGGAAGAGGCCACCGCTGAGTCTGTAGAGCAGTTTCTCGCTGATGCGGCCGCCGATCCACTTGCCGGCGCCCACCGCCAGCCAGGTGACCAGGGCATGGCCCAGCAGCGTGCCCGCCAGCAGGCCCGCGAACGTGAACGCCGGCGCCGTGGCCAGGAAGATGGTGGTGAACTGGGTGCGATCGCCCAGTTCGGCCAGGAACACCAGCACGAAGGCTTCCCAGATCACCGCCCAGGTGGTGTTGATGCGGCGGCGGCCTTCGGCCTCGGCGATGGTCTGCTCGGCCTCCTTCTCCTCCTCATCGGCCTCATCGGCTCGCATGCGGTGGGCATCGATCAAGAGCTTCACCCCGAAGCCGAGGAACAGGACCGCCGCCAGCCAGGGCACGACGGTGGGCGGCAGCAGTTCGCGTAGCCCGTAGCCCAGACCCAGGGAGATCAGGGTGACGGCTGCCAACGCCCCGAAGGCGCCGATGAACACGTCCCGGCCGCGGTGGCGCGCCGCCAGGATCAGCGCCATGAAGAAGGTCTTGTCACCCAGTTCGGCGAGGGTGATGGCGGTGAGGCTGGCCCCGAAGGCCGCCACACCCGGATCGGAAGGAAGAGGAGTGCTCATTGCCGCAGGGTGCGGCAGAACCCATGAGGAAGTCATGAGGTTTACGGCGCAGGCGACGCTTCATGGAGCGTCCATGGCGGGCAGCTCCACCACCAGCTCGCAGCGGCCCTCGCGGCTCTCGCCCAGGCGCAGTTCGCCGCCATGGCGGCGGGCGATGGCGCGGCCGATCGCGAGGCCCAGGCCGCTGTGACCGCCGCGGTCGGTGCCGCGCCAGAAGCGCTCGAACACCTGCTCGCGGTCCTGAGGCGCGATGCCAGGGCCCTGGTCCGCCACTGTCACCCGGATCAGGCGGCTTGCCCTGCTCACCTGCAGTGAGACCGTGCCGCCCTCGGGGCTGTGGCGGATGGCATTGAGCAGCAGGTTGGTGAACAGCCGCAGCAGCGGCTCGCTCTGCCCACGGAAGGGAACGCAGTGCGTTGCGGGGTCTGGGCTGAGCTCAAGGCGGACGGAACGGACACCCGCCTGGGGCGCGTAGCAGCGGAGCAGGTCTTCCAGCAGCTCCAGCAGGTCAAACTCCTGCAGCTCTGCCATGGCCAGCGGCCCCTCCTGGCCGGCCTGCTCCTGGCGGGCGAGCAGCAGCAGATCGTCGAGCAGCTCGCCCATGCGGCGGCTGAGGCCGTCAAGCTCCCGCCAGGCCAGAGCCGGCTGCCGGCGCAGCTCCGGCGGCACCGCCGCCAGCTGGGTGCGCAGGGCGGTGAGCGGGTGGCGCAGTTCGTGCGAGGCGTCGGCAGTGAACCGTTGCAATGCGCTCACCTGACGCTGCAGGGGGAGGAACGCCATCCGCAGCATGCGACGGCCCACCAGCAACGCCGCCAGGACCGTGACGACACCGCCCAGCAGCAGCCCGCGCTTGAGCCGGGTCAGATCGGCCCGGGCGGCCTGATCGGAGAGGGCTACCCGCACATAGCCGAGCCGTTCGTCCTGGCTGTCGACCGGCTGCCAGAGGCTCATCCCCCCGGGCCAGCGCTGCCAGAGCGCCTGACTGGGGACGCTGATCCCGCGGGCGGATGCCAGAGCACCACGCGGCAGCCCCGGCAGGGAAGGCACGGCCAGACCGCCCTGCTCGCTGAGCAGGGTCCCCCTGGCGTCGAACCACTGCAGCCGCTGCTGCTGCAGGGCTGGAGAGTCGATCAGCCGGGGCCCGGCGCGGAACTTGGCGCTGCCCTCCGCCTCGCGCGTCTCGTGGGCGATCAGCGGCAGCTGGGCCGCTGCACTGCCCGCCAGCTGGCGCAGTTCGGTGCGCTGATCCTCCTGCCGCTGACTGGCGATCCCCCAGTACAGGGAGCCGGAGAAGGCGGCCAGCAACAAGAGTGCAAAGCCTCCCCCCTGCAGGGCCAAGCGGCGCCGCAGCTGCAATGGATCAGGTGGCAGCGGTGGGATTGAGCCGGTAACCAACGCCATAGACCGTTTCAATCAGGTTGGGATCGCAGCCGGCGGCCGTCAGCTTCTGGCGCAGATTGCGCATGTGGGCCCTCAGGGCGTCCTCGCCCACCTCGCGGCGGCCATCGCCGATGCCATGCAGCAGCTGTCCCTTGCTGCGGCTGTCGCCGGCGGCCCGCAGCAGCTGCTCAAGCAGCAGCGCTTCCTTGCGCGTGAGTTCCAGGGAGGCGCCGTTCACAGCGGCGTTGGTCTGGCCGGCCACCAGGCGCACCGGCCCGAAGGCCAGCTCGTGCTGCAGCGGCCGATGGGCGCGGCGCAACAGGGCCTGCAACCGGGCGCGCAACAGCTCCGGGTCGAAGGGTTTGACCACATAGTCATCGGCCCCCTCCTCGAAGCCCCGCACCTTGTCTGCCCGCTCGTCCCTTGCGGTGAGCATCAGCACCAGAGGCTGATGCATAGGCAGGCGGCGCAACTGGCGGCAGAGGGAGAGGCCATCGCAATCGGGCAGACCCAGATCGAGCAGCACCAGATCGAACAGCTCGCGCTCCAGCCAGCCCAGGGCCTCTCCGGCGGTGGTGGCCATCTCGGTGGCATACCCCCACTGACTCAGAAGCCGCAGCAGGGCTGACTGCAGCGGGGGGTCGTCTTCCACCACCAGGAGCTTCATGGCACCTCAAGCCAGGGGCAGGCTGTTTTCATCCTGCAGCGCCAAAGCGAATGGAGGGGTGAGGGGTCAAGCCCTGAGCTCACATCGGAGGCGGATTCCACACTGGCGGGCACACATGCCAGCCCTGCTGGCGCTTCTCGGCCCAGAGCCTCATCGCCTGCTCGCGCGTCAGCTCCCTGCGCTTTTTCAGCAGCGGCGGCTCGCCGCCGGCCAACACCTCCCCGAAGGTCACCTCCAGGCTCTGACTCCAACGGTCGTAACGCCTTGGCCTGAAGTGCAGCACCTGGCGGCCGTCGCTCAGCCAGCCTTCCTGGGGCGAGAGCGGCGGTCGCTTCCGGTCACCGACGTGCATGGG
>CAIOGZ010000020.1 GCA_903858015.1 uncultured cyanobacterium | reverse complement strand
TGATCGCCTCCATGGCGACCCTGGCCTTGAACTCGGGACTGTGGGTGCGGCGCTTGCTCATCGGTGGGAGCCCCTTTCAGGGGCGGTGCCCCGCCTCAGAGGTTAACGATGGGGGCTGTCCAGAAAAGCCAGACCACCTCACCAGGGCCATGGCACGTATCACGAATAGGAGTGACTTTCGGCATCTGGCTCGTCAGGTTTGATCGATTGCGAGGCACAGTCCGACGGCTGTAAGGATCAGTCCGACGACTGTGAGAATCAGCTCGATGAACTGCATATCTAGTGATTCAGCTGCCCCAGCTGCGTCCGCAGCGCATCCGGCTCACTCTCCCCGGCGGCGGCGTTGAGGGTCACGATCGCCGCGAAGCCCTCGGCGCAGCAGGGTCCGCACTGGCGGTTATGGATGGCGGCATGAAACTCGCGGATCACCGCTTCGGGCACCGGCCGCTGCCGCCGCCCCGCCCAGGCCAGGCAGGTGGGCAGCGGTGTGGTGAGCCACCAGCCGATCCATTCCACCGGCGCCGGCAGCTCCAGCTGCTGGGTGTAGAGCAGGCGCCAGGGGCGGCGGGCGTTGGTGGCATCGATGATCACCGGGCTGCCGGCCGCCACCACCGCCTTCAGGCGCTGCCCCAACACCGGGCAGATCGCCTGCCAAGGCCCCTGCACGGCGGCAGCACCGAACAGCTCAGCGCGGATCGCATCGGTCGACAGCAGCACCGCCGCCTGGCCGTTCTCGCCCACCAGCAGCGGCGCCAGGTGATGGGCCAGGGTGGTCTTGCCGCTTCCCGGCGGACCGATCAGCAGGTGGCAGCGCAGGGGCGGCTGGGTCATCGGCCCATCATCGGCAGCGATGCTGCGGCAGCTTGAACGGGCGGCCCCAGCTGTGGATCCTCACTGCAACGATCCCTGCAGCGGGCAATACCGGCTCACCAGGGATTCGCCGAGCCCCAGTCTGTTTTGATTGGCATAGGCTTCGGCCTCCAGCGCCCGTTCCGCCGGACTGGCTGCCGCGTAGGTGGGTTGGTTGAGTTGGTCGGCCAATTCCGGGCTGAGTTGGTTGTCGATGTTCAACAGCCTTGGGGCCGCCCGCAGGCCGCCGCCGCGGCAGCTCTGGGCTACGTGGATGGCTTCGTGGTTCAGCACCCTGGCGAAATCAACGGTGCCATGGGCGGCCACCGAGGGATCAATCCGTAGGGTGCGGCTGAAGCCATCCCACTCGGCCGCCGCCGCCGGCTTGCGGGGGCGGCTGATCTCGAGTTGCACGCCAGCCCCCTGGAGGGTGTGGAGCAACTCCAACAGGGCCTCCCGTTCCTTGTCGTAGCTGGGGGGCTGATCGATCAGCCCACGGATTTGGTCGAGGTTGAGGGAGGGTTCGCCTGGCCGCCGGCGGTAGAAGTAGCGCGTGCCGCCATCGGCCAGGTATTCCACCCGCGGTGTCCAGCGGGCATCGGCTTCGGCCAACTGCTGCAACAGGCCGTGCTGAAGCAGTTTCAGGGGCTGGCGGTTGGGATCAGGCGGCGGCTCAAAACGTTGTAGCAGCTTGGAGGAGAGGGGGGATCTCACGGCCAGGCTGGCGATCCCCTGGAGCAAATCGGGTACCGACGCCAGCAGCAGGGCAGCAGCTGCGAAGGCCAGGGCGCCGGCCTGGCCCGGAGGCAGCAAGGGCTGCCGCTCCAGCAGCTGGCCGCAGCGATGGCAGCGCGGGAAGGTAGGCAGCGGCTTGGCAAGACGGAGCGTGCGACCGCGGCAGTCGGGGCAACGGAAGCGAGCCAAGGGGGCAGCAGAGCCTCTCCCCAGCATGGAGGGATCCGGGCCCGATCGGGTGCAGGACTTGCGAGGATCGACTCTCTTGGCCGATCGGCGATGCCCCTCTCCCCCCTGGTGCGCCAGCTGCAGCAGGTGCCCCTCAGCCGGGAGCTGCTGGCCCGCACCGAGCGCAGCGAGCGGCTGCGGCTGGACGGGGCCGGGCGGCCGGGGCGGGCCCTGGTCAGCAGCGCCCTGGCGGCGGTGGCCGGGGCGCCGTTGCTGGTGGTTGTGCCCACCCTGGAGGAGGCGGGCCGCTGGGCGGCGCTGCTCGAGCTGATGGGCTGGGAAAGTTGCCAGCTCTATCCCACCAGCGAGGGCTCTCCCTACGAACCGTTTGATCCCACCAGCGAAATCACCTGGGGGCAGCTGCAGGTGCTGGCCGAATTGGTGGATGGGGAAGCGGGGTCAAGGCGGCTGGCGATCGTGGCCACCGAGCGCGCCCTCCAACCCCACCTCCCCCCACCGGCCGTCCTCGCCGCCCGCTGCCTAACGCTGCGGCGGGGCGACAGCGTTGAGCTCGAGCAGCTCGGCGCCAGCCTGGCCGCCCTCGGCTACGAGCGGGTGCCGATGATCGAACAGGAGGGGACCTGGAGCCGCCGCGGCGACATCATTGATCTTTTTCCGGTCAGCGCTGAGCTGCCGGTGCGGCTTGAACTGTTCGGCGAGCAGGTTGAGAAACTGCGCGAATTTGATCCGGCCAGCCAGCGTTCCCTCGATGCGATTGAGCGGGTGCGGCTGACGCCCACCAGTCACGCGCCGCTGATCGCCGAGGCATTGCGCGAGCAGATGCCGGAGGGACTGGAAGCGCTGCTCAGCCCTGCAGCACTGGACCTGTTGCTGGAGGGGGGAACGCCGGAGGGGATGCGGCGCCTGCTGGGCCTGGCCTGGGAGCAGCCCGCCTCGCTGTTGGATTACCTGCCGGCGGGCACCCTGGTGGCCCTGGAGGAGCGGCGCCACTGCCTCGCCCACGGCCAGCAATGGTTCGACCACGCCGCCGCCCACCACGCTGAAGTGCTGCAAGAGCTGGGCAGCAGCGGTGGGGCTGCCGAAGCTGCTCGATCATCCAGCGGCGCTGCCTCTGCCAGTCCGCTACTGCCCGCCAGCCTCCACCGCCCCCCCGCCGCGGCGCTGCAGGCCCTGGAAGCCTTCCGCGGCTTTGATTTAGCGGAATTGCAGGAAACGGACCACCACCCCAACAGCTTTGATCTGGCCAGCCGGGCGGTACCGGCCCACCCGAATGCCTTTGGGCGCCTGGCCGGCTTGGTGAAGGGCTATCAGGCCGCCAAGACCCGGGTGTGGCTGGTGTCGGCCCAGCCCAGCCGGGCGGTGGCCCTGCTGGAGGAGCACGACTGCATCGCCCGCTTCGTCCCCAACCCGCTCGATCGCCCCGCGATCGAGCGCTTGATCGAGCAAAACACGCCGGTGGCCCTCAAAAGCCGCGGCAGCGCCGAACTGGAGGGCCTGCAGCTGCCTGCCTGGAAGCTGGTGCTGCTCACCGACCGCGAGTTTTTTGGCCAGCACAGCCTGGCCGCCAGCGGCTACGTGCGCCGCCGCCGCCGCGCCGCCAGCCGCACCGTGGATCCGCTGCGGATGGTGCCGGGCGACTTCGTGGTGCATCGCAACCACGGCATCGGCAGGTTTTTGAAGCTGGAAAAACTAGCGATCGGCGGCGAATCGCGCGATTACCTGGTGGTGCAGTATGCCGATGGCCTCCTGCGGGTGGCGGCCGACCAACTCGGCAGCCTGGGCCGCTACCGAGCCAGCAGCGAAGCTCCGCCCGAGCTCAACCGGATGGGCGGCAGCGCCTGGAGCAAGGCCAAGGAGCGAGCCCGCAAGGCGGTGGCCCGGGTGGCGATGGACCTGGTCAAGCTCTACGCCGAACGCCACAAGACGCCCGGCTTTGCCTTCCCCCCCGATGGCCCCTGGCAGAACGAACTGGAGGATTCCTTCCCGTATGAACCCACCCCCGACCAGCTCAAGTCGATCGCCGAGGTGAAGCGCGACATGGAGAAAGCGCAGCCGATGGATCGGTTGGTATGCGGCGATGTTGGTTTCGGCAAAACCGAAGTGGCCATTCGGGCGATCTTCAAAGCGGTGACGGCCGGAAAGCAATGCGCCCTGCTCGCTCCCACCACGGTGCTAGCCCAGCAGCACTGGCGCACCCTGAGTGAACGCTTCGCCCCCTACCCGCTCAAGGTGGCCCTGCTCAACCGTTTCCGCACGGCGGCGGAGCGCAAAACGATCCTCGATGGCCTGGCCGCCGGCCAGGTGGATGTGGTGGTGGGCACCCACCAGTTGCTGGGCAAAGGTACGGGGTTTCAGCAGCTGGGGTTGCTGGTGGTGGATGAGGAGCAGCGCTTCGGTGTGAATCAAAAGGAAAAAATCAAGGCCCTACGCAAGGACGTCGACGTGCTCACCCTCTCGGCCACGCCGATCCCCCGCACCCTCTACATGAGCCTTTCGGGCGTCCGCGAGATGAGCTTGATCACAACACCGCCGCCACTGCGCCGACCGATCAAAACCCACCTGGCCGCCAGGGATGAGGAGGCGGTGCGCAGCGCCATCCGCCAGGAACTCGACCGCGGCGGCCAGGTGTTCTATGTGGTGCCACGGGTGGAGGGGATTGATGACGTGGCCGAGAAGCTGCGACAGATGCTGCCTGGGCTGAAATTACTGGTGGCCCACGGCCAAATGGCGGAGGGGGAATTGGAGAGCGCCATGGTGGCGTTCAATGCCGGCGAAGCTGATCTGATGCTCTGCACCACGATCATCGAGAGCGGCCTCGATATTCCGCGGGTGAACACGATCTTGGTGGAGGATGCCCACAAATTCGGGCTAGCCCAGCTGTATCAGTTGCGCGGCAGGGTGGGCCGCAGCGGCATCCAGGCCCATGCCTGGCTGTTCTATCCGGGTGATGCCTCATTGAGTGAGGCGGCGCGGCAGCGGCTGCGGGCAATCCAAGAGTTCGCCCAACTCGGATCGGGCTACCAGCTGGCGATGCGCGACATGGAGATCCGGGGCGTTGGCAACCTGCTGGGGGTGCAGCAAAGCGGCCAGCTGGAGGCCATTGGCTTTGATCTCTACATGGAAATGCTGCAGGAATGCCTGGCTGAGATCCAGGGCCAAGACATCCCTGCCGTCGACGACACCCAAATTGACCTACCGGTAACAGCCTTCATCCCAGCCGATTGGATTCCGGAAAATGAAGAAAAGATGGCCGCCTACCGCGCAGCCGCCGATTGCGCCAGCAAAGAGGCCCTCGTGGAGCTGGCCGCCGCCTGGACAGACCGCTACGGCGCGATCCCGGCGCCGGTGCAGAGCCTGTTGCAACTACTGGAGTTGAAACTGCTCGCCAAACGCTGCGGTTTCTCACGGATCAAGCCGGACAAACCCAACATTGCGTTGGAAACGCCGATGGAGGAACCTGCCTTCCGGCTGCTGCGCCAGGGGTTGCCCCAACACCTGCATGGGCGTTTGGTGTATCAGGGGGGTAGTGGCAGCACGGCAAAGGTGCTGGCCCGGGGACTTGGGGGACTGCAACCAGCCCAGCAGCTCGAGCAGCTGATGGAGTGGCTACGGGCGATGGCGGAGCGGCTGCCCGGAGCCGATGGGCTGACGACGGCCGCCCGCCAGGAGGCCCAGGCGGAGGCCAACGCTGCCGTGCTCACGGTGTGAACCAATTGGCTCAAAGAGCAGCCGATGCCTACGGAAGATTTCGTTCGCAACTTCGGCCGTCGCATGCACCACACCGCCAATGAGGTCATCGATGGCGCTGCACAGGGAGACAAGAATGGGGATTTTGTTGTGGCGGTTCTGCGGGAGCTCAGCATTGCCTGCCTCGCGGATGTGGTGGGCGCATGCAGCGACGAACCCAACTTAAAAACAATTTTTTCAAAAGCTTCCTCCTATTCGCTGCTGATCGCTGGATACGTGCAACGCTGCCACCGCCAGGTTACGAAGGCTTTTTCACACGGGACACCATCGCAGCCCCCATTGAAGCGGCAGACCAGACCGAGCGCTACGAGCATGGCCAAGTGGTCTGGTTGACCAACTAGAGGTGGGCCTGGGAACGCCCACCCGCCGGGGGCCAGGGCCGCTGCCAGCCGATCGACGCAGCAACGGCCCTGCCCCCCGGAGCCCGCGTAGATTTGTTAAGATCCTTAGACACCTGTAACAAGCACCATGGGCGAGCTGATCGATGCAAGTGCTGGTCTGCCCTCCTTCGGCTTCGGTTTAGTGCCGGCAGTCTTGAGCCTGGTGGCCCTGGGGATCTATGTCTTGATCACCGCCAAGACCGAAAACAACGATGACGATGACTCCTCGCCCGGCGGCGGGATCATGCAACCCGTGGCCTGATCAACCCTAGAGCCTAATCGAGGCGATTCTGCCGCTCCATCCGGCAGTACCCATTCGCGGTTGGGCTGAAAAATGTTTTCCCCAGCGCCAGTTAGCGCTGATCGCCATGCATTTTATATGCCTTAGTGCACAATAATGCCTGTTGGTTACTCCAATCGCTGGGCCCGCTGCTCTTGGCGCCATGCAGCTGGCACCAGGATCAAAAACAAGATCCACCAGGCCAATACGGCCATCGTGAGTAGGGCAGTAATCCACCAAAGGCGCAGCAGTACCCAGCTGCCAAGCACCAGGGCAATCCCAGTGAGCAGGATCGTCCAAGGCTGGCACCACCAAGGCTTCAGTGCCCAGAGTGACAGCACCGACTGTTCACCCGGCGCAGCTGCCACCGGGGACGGCAGCTGCGGACCAGGATCGGTTGCGGTTGAATCAGGCACCACAGGTTACTGGCGTCTGTCCGGCCTGGATCACTTGGCCCCAAGCGCTGCTGGCAGATTGGCACTGCCGGGCTTATAAGCCTTTTGCAAGGTTGCGGCTGTCTGGATTCCCTTCAATAGCGTGCTCTCCGCCACCCGGTATTGGGGGTCCTTGGTGGTGCCCAGGTCTTCGATCGTTAGACCCTTGGCCTCTTGCTCGGTGAGTTTGGCTTGCACATCGGGCAGGATGCCGCGGTGGTGGATGTCATGGTTGGCTGGCGTCAGGTACTTGGCGATTGTCACCGTCATCCCGGAACCATCGGAGAGGCCCCGCACCGACTGGACCAGGCCCTTGCCGAAGGTTTTTTGACCCACCAGCACAGCTCGGTTGTTCTCCTGCAGGGCTCCCGAGAGAATTTCACTGGCGCTGGCTGAACCCTCATTGACAAGCACCACCAGCGGTTTGGTGGTGATCGCTTTGCCGGTAGCCCGCTTCACATCCTGGATGCCATCGCGGGTTTTGGTGGAGACGATGACACCTTCATCAAGCCATTGGCGGGCAATCTCTACACTGGCCACCAAGAGACCACCGGGATTACTGCGCAGATCTAGCACATAGCCCTGGACGGCACGGCCCTCCAGATCCTGGAGCGCCGTGCGCATATCGGCAGCGGCGTTGGCGTTGAACTGTTTGAGGCGTATGTAGCCCAGCTTCGATCCATCGGCGGCAGTATTCAGCTGGTGCGTCACCGCATGCAGCTCGATCAACTCCCGGGTTAGGGCTAGCTGAATCGTTTCAGTCTTACGGCGTAGGGTAAGGGTCACGGCGGTACCCGATTTGCCGCGGATCAATTTGACCGCATCTTCGGTGTTCATTCCCTTGGTGCTCTTGCCATCGATGGCAACGATCACATCCTTGGGCTTCACCCCTGCCCGGGAAGCTGGTGAGCCCTCGATCGGGGCAATGACCACCAGTTCTTTCGTATCTTTATCAAGGCTGAGCTGGATACCCACCCCCGATAATTCACCGGAGGTGTCGATTTGCATCTCCTTGAATTCACGGGGATCAAGGAAACGGGTGTAGGGATCATCGAGAGTGCCGAGCATGCCGCGGATCGCTACATAGGAATCCTTCGGACTGTCGTAGTTCTTGGCAAGCAGATCCCGCCGCAGCTTGCGCCAACGGTCCGGGGTGTACTTGCCCGTGGTGTCAAGGTAGTCACGGAACACGATCTGCCAGACCTGATCCATCACCTCCTTGGGGCTATCGCTGATTGACAGGCTGGCCCCGGGAGCCAAAACCATCTCGCGGGCCATCACCGCCGTTGCGGCACAGGCTCCCAGACCCAGGAGCACCACAAAGGTGGTGCGACCGCTGCGCATGCAGGCAATCCCCGAAAGGAACAGAAACTGCCTTTAAGGTAGCGCCGCCAACTGCCCCCATTGCAAGGCTCAGGGGTCAACCCAGCGGCCGTCCTCCTGAATCAGGGCAATCAGGGCCGCCACACCCTCCGCCTCCGGCACCCGCCGGATCTCATCGCGACCCCGGTAAAGCGAAATGGTGCCAGGGGTTTTGCCCACGTAACCGTAGTCGGCGTCGGCCATTTCACCGGGGCCATTGACGATGCAGCCCATCACGGCGATATCTAGGCCGGTGAGGTGGGCGGTAGCGCTCCGAACCTGATGCAGAACCTGCTCCAAATTGAACAGGGTGCGGCCACAGCTGGGACAGGCCACATATTCCACCATCGTTTTGCGCAGCCCCAGCGCCTGCAGGATTGCGTAGCAGACAGGGATCTCCTTCTCCGGTGCCTCGGTAAGCGACACCCGGATCGTGTCGCCCAGCCCTTCGGAGAGCAGGGTGGCGATGCCAGCGGTGCTTTTGATCCGGCCGTAGTCGCCGTCGCCGGCTTCGGTAACACCCAGGTGCAGCGGGTAGGGGAATCCCTCTGCGTCCATCCGGTCGGCCATCATCCGGTAGGCGGCCAGCATCACCGGGGCGCGGGAGGCCTTCATCGACACAACAATGTTGTGAAAATCAAGCCGGTCACAGAGGCGGATGAACTCCAGGGCCGACTGCACCATGCCCAGGGGGGTATCGCCATAGGTAAACAGCATGCGCTCGGCGAGCGAACCGTGGTTGACGCCGATCCGCAGCGCCTTGTCCTGGGCCTTGAGCAGGCTCACCAGGGGCTCAAAGGTGGCGGCAATCCGCTCGCCGATGGCGGCGAACTCCTCGGGGCTGAATTCGCTGCGGTTGGGATCGGGCTTGTCGAACACGAACAGGCCCGGGTTGATCCGCACCTTGTCTACGTGCTGGGCCACCTCCAGGGCGATTTTCATACCGTTGTGGTGCACGTCCGCCACCAGCGGCACCGGCTTGTAGCTGGCTTCGAGGCGCTGGCGGATCTCGCCCATCGCCTTGGCATGGGCCAGGGATGGCACCGTGACGCGCACGATCTCGCAACCGGCCTCGTGCAGGCGGCGGATGCCGGCGGTGGCGCCCTCGATGTCCAGGGTGTCTTCGTTGATCATCGACTGCACCACCACCGGGTGGTCGCTGCCGATCCAGATATCGCCCACCCGCACGCTGCGGGTCTTGCGGCGACGGATGGTTGTGGCGTAGCGGAGGTCGTCGGCCCAGGCCGGCACGGCGGTGTCGGGGCGGGACGGGGCGGCGGTCATCGCGGGCGGCGGCGCGTCGCCAAAGCCTGTCACAGCGGCCGGGATACTGGCGAGGGCAGGCGAGGAAAGCCGAAGCAGAAGCCGGTGCAGAAGCCGGGGCAACCCCTGGCAGCCGGCCGCGTCCCTTGCCGGGATGGGCGCCGGGATGCCCTGCTAGGCCTGCCTAACCCGGCCCACCGGCCCACCCGGCCGCCGCTGCGCCCGCAGCAAGCTGGAGGGAACGATTCCGAAGGCGCTGCGGAAATCGCGGCTGAAGCTGGCCAGGCTGAGGTAGCCGCAGCTCAGGGCGACGCTCGTGAGGCTGGTCGGGGCCGTTGCCTGGGCCAGCAGCCGGCGGGCCCGCCAGAGCCGCTGGCGGCGGAGGTAGTGCATCGGGCCGCAGGCGAAGCGGGCCTTGAAGGCGTACTGCAGGCTGCGGCGGGAGTAGTGGGAGCGTTGCTCGAGGTCCGAAAGGCTGATCGGTTCGTGGCAGTGGGCGTGGATCCAGTCGACCAGCTCATCGATGGCGCAGGGATTGCCCGCCGCCTCGGGCTCCACCGGTTCGGCCAGCAGGGCCGGGGCCAGCACCGCCACGATCTGGCGCAGCAGCAGATCATCCAGCCGCAGCGCTTCCGCCACGCCGCCATGGCGCAGCAGCAAGCCGTTGATGAAGCCCATCAGCCGGTAGATCCGCTCGAACTGCGCCTGGGTGGAGGGCTCCTCGATCGACACCACCAGGGGCTGGCTGGCCACGGCCAGCACCTGCTGCGGCGCCGCCCGGGGCCCGGCCATGGTGAGGCCCACCTGGCGGATCAGGGCCGGATCGAGCCGGATCGTGATGCCCCCCATGGCGTCGTTGCTGGTGCGCCAAGGCCCTGGGGGGAGATAAAGCAAGGTGCGGCCGGCAAGGTTGCGCAGGCTGCGGCGGCCGAGCCGGAAGTGCCCCTGGCCGCGGTAGGGAAGGATGAAACTGGCCTGGGCTGCGCCCTCCACCTCGCCCCGCAGACCCGGTCCCCAGATCGCCACCAGGCTGAGGGGGCCGAGCTGCAGGCCACCGGTATGACAGCGGAACGGCCGCGCCGCTGAGGGGCGCTCCAAGGCATCACAACTGCGTACGGGCATCAGGGTGGAGAGCCTCTCGGCCACCTGCACCGGATCACTGAGCTGGGCGGAGGTTTCGGGCAGGCTGAGGAAAGGCAGTCGCGGTTCGCTGAGGCAACAGGGTCCCCACCGAGCCGGGATGGTGAGCATCGGGCGCGGGCGGCGGCGTGCGCGGGACAGGCTATCGATCGCCGCAGCGGATGGGCTCGGAGCCCGAGCGCCTGGTTGGGGTGGGCTGGCAGGTCGAGCGCCTCAGGGCTTTGGCGCCAGCAGGCGATCCATGGTGGCCTGCTGGGCCGGGCTGAGGGGTTTCTGGGGCTGGTCGTGGGGCACCAGGCAGTTGTCCTTCTCGTTGATCGGGGCTGCTGCGGTGGTGGCCCCGCCGGCGCTGAGGGAGGGGTTGCGGTAGACGCTGGTGCCCTCCTTGATCGTTTCCAGCACCTGGATATCCTTGATGGTCATGGGATCGACCTTCAACGGATTGGCGCTCAGCACCACCAGATCGGCCAGCTTGCCGGGCTCAAGCGAACCCTTGGTTTTCTCCTCATGGAACTGGTAGGCACCGTTGATCGTGAGGGCCCGCAGGCCGTCGTAGGGGCTCACCTTTTCCTGGGGTGCGAGCACCAACCCTGATTTGGTGGTGCGGTTCACGATGTTCCAGAGGGCATAGATCAGGCTGGGGCTGACGCCGGCGGGCATGTCGTGGTGCATGGTCCAGGGGATGCCGGCCCGCTGCACCGATCCGGCTACGCCGGCCCAGGCCAGCCGCTGCGGGCCCATCAAGCGGGCCAGGTAATCGCCCATGGGATAAATGCCGCCGGCGGTGAAGCTGGTGATCGCCCCCACCTTTTTGGCCCGCACGATCTGGTCGGGCCGCAGGAACTGGGCGTGCTGGATGATCGGCCGGTGGTCGGCGGGGCCCTGGGCGGCGTAGGCCTTCTCGATCGCGCTCAGGAAGTTGTCGACCGCCTGGTCGCCGATGGCGTGGCCGGCCACCTGGCGGTTGCTCTGCCAGTAGGTGGCCACGGTGGTCTCCACGGCGGCCTGGGGATCCACGGCCAGGCCGCGGAAGTTTTTCGCCGTATTACCCGGCGGATTGTTGGTGTAAGGCTGGGACATGAAGGCGTTGTCCATGCTGCCGTCCAGCCAGAACTTCACCCCCGCCAGCCGCACCCGGTTGAGGTAGCGCCCATCGCCATCCAGCCGCGGCGCCCGCGACGCGGGATCGGCGTACTGGGCGACCACGGCGCTGCGGCCCGCCTTGGCCTGCTCGAGAAAGGAATGTTTGACATAGAGCAGTAGGTCGATCGGCAGCAGCTTCTCGTCGATGATCAGACGGGCTACGTCGATGTCGTCATCGCTGAGGCCAAAACCCATCTCGGAGGCCGTTGTTTGGCCATTGGCTGTCCAGAGGGCCCCGGCCTTGGCCACCCCGAGGCGAATCTGGGCCGGGGTGAGGGGCGCCTTGGCCGCCAGCACCGCAAACACCGGCGCTTCGGCGATGGGGCCGCTGGGCTCGCTGCCGCCCGGTTTGCGGGAGATCACCCCCCCGGCCGGATCCTTGCTGCTGGCGCTCCAGCCCATCTGCTTGAGCAGCATGGAGTTGATCGACCCCTGGTGGCCGGAGCCGTCCTGCACGAACACCGGCCGGCTGGCGCCCACGCTGTCGAGCTCCTCCTTGCTGGGGTGGCGGTTTTCGGCGAGTTGTTCAGCCCGGTAGCCCAGGCCCTCCACCATCACGCCCTCGGGCAGGGTGGCGGCGTGGGCCTTCATCCGCCCCAGCAGCTCGGGGATGCTCTTGACGCCGTTCAGGTTGGCGTTGAGCAGGGTGTGGCTGGCCAGCACGAGGTGGCCATGGGCATCGATGAAGCCCGGCAGCAGGGTGCGGCCGGCCAGGTTCACCTGGCGGGCGCCGCCACCGGCGGCCTTGATCGCCCCGGCCAGGGGCCCCACATAGAGGATGCGCCCGCCTTTCTCCACCAGCGCCTCGGCGTAGGCGGGCTTGGGCCCCGCCATGGTGAGGATGTCGCCGCCGCGATACAGCGTGGCGGCGGGCTGCGGCAGCGGTGCCGCTCCCAGCGGGGAGGCGGTGGCACCGATCAGGCCCAAGGCCAGGCCAAGGCCGGCGGCCCGAAGGCCAGGGACAACCACAGGGGCCAGGGGAGTCATGGGCGGCAGGGACTGGGATGGGGTTCAGCGGGTGGGAAAGAGCAGGGTCGCCACCAAGCGGGCTCCCCAGCCGTGGGGGCCGCTATCGGGTCCATCGACCCAATAACGCACTCCCGCTCCCAGGGACAGCAGCTGGTTGCCCACCTTGGTCACCTTGGTCACCACCAGGTTGAGCGGCACGGCCCACTGGCCTGCGGCCCAGTCGTAGGTGGATTCGGTGTTGAGGCTGAAGGTCCAGGCGTTGGGGGTGGTGTAAGCCAGGAACGGCTGCAGGAAGGTGGCATTCACATTGGCGTTGGAGCCGTTGTTGGCCACACTCCAGAGGTGGTTGGCCAGGGCGCCCACCGTCCATTGGCCCCGTTGCAGTAGGGCCACGCCGGTGGGTCCGAGGCCCCATTGGTGGAGGCCGCTGAGTTGGCCGGTGGCGGTGGGCAGCAGGGCCACCGGACCAACGCCCCAGATCACGCCCCTGGGACCGGGCTTGGCGGGGGAGAGGAACAGGCTCTGCACGGTGTCGCCGAAATTGAGCTGGCCGCTTTCCGCCCCGGCCAAGCCTTGGAAGTTCACCACCGGCAGGATCGTGCGGGAGATCAGGTTCCAGTCGGCCGAGAGCTTGAAGGGCACCACCGGCTGGATGTTGAGGTTGGCCCGCTGGATGCTCTCCTGAACGCCGATGCCACGGTCGTAGTTGAACTGGAGTGGCACGCTGATCAGCGAGGCCACCGGGTTGGCCAGTTGCCTGGCCAGGCTGGCCTCCTCGTTGCGCAACTCCTGGGGTGTTTCCTGCCCTTGGCCACCCCCAGCGGCCGGGCCCGGGGCCTGGGCGATCACGGGTTGGTTGGCTTGAACTGCCGCAACGCCCTGGCCGCTGGCGGGGACTTCGGCGGCTTGGGGTGTTGTCGGGCCCGCTGGAAGCTCCGTTGCCAGGACCGGCGGGGCTGGAAGGAAACCCAGAAGCAGGCCCGCGAGCCCCAGGGCCACCCCCCCAGAGCTGCTGCGGCGTCGGGCTGGGGCTGAAGCCGGGGCACAAGGAATCAGCATCGTCTGCAGTAGGGGCTTCGTCGAAAGCGACCAGTTCGTGGCCATGCAAACGATGGGACGGCCGATAAAAGGTAGGCCTGCCCTGGAGCGGATGCCGCAGTTTTGCGTTTTCTGCGCAGTGAAACCGAGTAGCGACCGTGGGATTTCACTACTTCAGGGTACGCCAGCGCCACGGGCAACGTCCCCGCGAGTGATGTAGCTCGGGAAGGTCAGCTGCGGCGAAACCGGGGCTGCCGGCTCGCCTCCACCGATCCAGGCTTGAAATCTGGGATCGAACAGTTGGCAGAATCCGAGCGGCCAACGTCTATTCCGCGTAGGGAACCGCGCCAGAAGCTGGGGCTGAAGTGGATAGAATGAACAGCAGCACATTACCGGGCTCCGATGTGGCATCGCTGCGTAGGCCAGCGACCCGGCCCTGGACGGGGCTGGTGTATTCAGCCAGCACCTCACCGAAGGCATTGCGCTGAATCGCCAACTTTTGACCGGCCCTCACGTTATCGGTGATTTTGACCAGCCATTCAATGAAGCCTCCCTTGCTACTCAAGACGGTGTAAACGTTCTGAGCGATCAACACATTCGCGTCGACGGCGGTGCGCCCGATGGGGCCGGGAATCACACCATAGTGCTTCAAGACATTCAGAGTGCCATCCACGAACAGGGGAATCATGTCCAGATCCAGCCGCCGCGCCGGGCCAATCTCAGGGGTAAAACAGGGAATGCCGGCTTTGATGAAAGCGTTGTGGAGAACACTGGGATACACGGGATTGTCCCAGATCATCGGCACGGGATAGAGCATCATCATCGTCTTGACCTCCGGGATGCGCATGTCGCCGATGTGAAAGGCGGCAGCGTCGAGGCCCGTGGTGCCGGTATGAAAATCAATGGCTAAATCGGTATTGGGTCTGAGCAGCCGATTGAACAGCAGGCCGGCCTGGCGGCTAGCGGCACCGAGGCCCTGTTCGTTGCCGGGCCACTCGCGGTTCATGTCGGTCAACTCCAGGCCCCGGCCCATGCTCGGCCAGCGCCGCTGCATACTCTCCATCGCCGGGCGGGCAATGTCGAGAACCGCCATCACGGTGCCTGTCATTTCGGCCGGCTTGAGGCGACCCATGATCGTCTGAACGGTGTGCACCGAACTCATCTCATCGCCATGGACACCACTGGTCAAAGTGAAACGCTTGCCAGGCCGGATCCCCTTGGCCACGATCACCGAGACATACCAATACTGCCCCGTGGACATCTGCACACCCTGGAAATAAAGCAGATGTTTGCGGCCGGGCTCCAGGTCGTCGGTATTGAGTGAACTCACCACTTTCTTGCCGTTGATCACATCACCGGTGAAAACGGTCCTGACCCCACCGGCCTTGACCCCAGCGGCCCTAACCCCAGCCGGCGGCGCAGCGGCGCTGACCAGCTCTGGCGCCATGGCCAAGACAGCCAGAGCCCATGGGGCGATCAGCAACGACTGGAGGCGATGGCGGCGCCGGCGGTTAAGGCTCAAGATCGGTGCCAAAAAGATCAAATCAACTCTAAAGCCACGCCTGCCAAATTATCCTGCATGGGCCTAGTCGTTCGTCTTCAGCTCACCGGCCAGTCCGCAGGTACCGGTGCAGCCATCCCAGCTGTTGCCAGCTCCAGCGCTCCCACCTCCAGCGCTCCCACCGCCTCCGCACTTCCCGCCGGAGCCGCCGCGTTGCCGGGCCGGGCGTGGGGGGCTGGGCTAGGGATTGGTCCGCGGGAGGGGCATCGTTGAAATGGACCAGATGATGGCCGCCGTAAGGCTGGGGCAGCGGGAAAAAGGTTGGCCTGCTCCAGGGCGGTCGCCGCAGATCTGCGTTTTCTGTGCAGTGCCATCGCCGCTGATCCATGGCGAATCGCCGCGTCGATCGCGATCATCCAGCCAGCTTTGCCATTGCCTGCGTGTTGAACCGGCCTGGCCCGTGTCTGCTCCCCCTGCTGCTGGCGGGAGGCACTGCGATCGCCCAACTTCCCCCCGCCCGGGCCGAGGCGCCTGGGCCACAGGGCGTGGCCGCCAGCCTGGCGGTGCCCGGGTGCCGCCGCGCCTTGGGGTTAGCGGCCACCACGGCGCCGGTCGAGCTCCTGCGTACCGATCCGGGCCTGGCGGCGAAGCTGGCCGCCGCCCCCGCCTGCCGCATCCCCGGCGATCCCCTGAGCCGGCTGGAGCGACTGGAGCAGGAGCTGGCGACTTCACGCCAGCGCATCGCGGCCCAGCAGAGCCAACTGGCCGCCGAAAGCTCCCGCCAGCAAGCCCTCGCCGCCGACCTGGCCCAGCTGCGTCAGCAGCTCACGGGCCAGCCCGCCAGCCCTGGTGCTGCCATCCCAGGTGCCGCCATCTCCAGCGCTCCCACCGCGGCCGAATTCCCTGCCGGTGGTGCCCTACCCGTTGCGGCCTCATCCCAATCCGCCGGCCCTGGAACCGGATCAGCCCCAGCGCCTCCAGCCACCACCACCCCAGCCGCCGGGGTTATGGCCTCTGCAACGGCTCCGGGCTCCACAGCTCCGGCCCCAGGCCCGTTGGCCGCCACACCCGGCGTTCCCGCCGCCCCTGCAACCGCCGCAGCTGCAGGCACTGCCAGCACCCTGACCGCATCAGCACCTCCCGGCGCGCCCACCGCACCGGCATCCGCGGCCGCCTACAGCCCCGGCAAGGGTTTCGCCCTCCAGGCCGGCGGCGCCACCCTGCGGCTGTGGGCCGAGGCCAAGCTGCTGGGCTTCTCAAGCAGCCGCTACACCTTCAACCCGGGCCAGCCCCTGATCGTGAGCCCGAAGGATCCGGCCCCCTCCTACGACCTCTCGGCCCAGCAGAGCATGGTGTACGCGGCCTTCCGCGGGCCGAAGTGGGGCAACTGGACCGCCGGCGCCTTTGCCATCTTCTGGCTGCAGGACAACCTGCTGGCGGAGGGCTACAGCTTCACGCCCGTGGTGGCCTACGGCGAGATCGGCAATGGCGCCTGGCGGGTGGCCGCCGGCCAGAACTTCGATGTGTTCGCCCCCCGCGATCCAGACACCCTGCCCAACGGCAAGTTAGCAGCCACCGGCAACCCCGGCGCCTACCGGCCCCAGTTCCGGCTGGAGCACAGCTTCGAGGCGGGCCGAGGTTTTGGTGGGGTGGTGCAGCTGGCGGCCTCCTCGCCGGTCACCACCGCCCTGCCCAGCAATGTGGATTTGGCCAATCTCCAAGGTCAGGAGTTCGTGGAGGACAACGGCTGGCCCAACCTGGAGGCGCGGCTCAACCTCGGCTTCGGCGCCTACGCCGACCGTGCCGGCGGCCGCAGCCTGCGGCCGGTGGAGCTGGGGGTGTCGGGCGTGGTGGGCCAGCTGCGGGTGCTCGACAACATCCGCCCCAGCGATCCGCTCACCCTGGTTTCCGATCGCAGCACGGTGAACGTGTGGGGGGCCGCCATCGATGGCCAGATCGCCCTGGGCCGCCGCTTCGGCCTCAGCGGCGAGCTCTACAGCGGCCAGGGCCTGGGCGAATACATGGCCGGCATCCTCCAGACCTACAACCGCGCCACCAACCAGGCGGTGCCCACCGCCGGCGGCTGGGGCGAGCTCTACGTGTACCTGGCCGATAACCTGCGCCTCAACCTCGGCTATGGCATCGACCACGCCCAGGACTCCGGGCTGTTCGGCCTGCAGGTCAACAGCGGCATCTTCGCCAACCTGCTGTGGGATGTGAATCCCTGGCTGCAGCTGGGCCTGGAGGGCAATTACAAACTCACCACCTACGACGTGTTCGGCGACAAGAACGCCTGGGTGGTGATTTCCCAGGTGATGTTCCGGTTGTGAGGCTGAGCTGATCCGCTCAGCGGGCCAGGCCCAGAAACACCAGCAACGAGCGGTTGAGGCGCAGTAGGTCGTCATCGGCTAGGCGGCCGATGCGTTGGCCCAGGCGACTTTTCGGCACGGTGGTGACCTTGTCGACCATCAGGCGGCTGGCAACTCGGAGACCATTTTCGGGTGATGGTGCCACCTGGATACGAAGCATCGGGGCTTCAATCGGCTGGCTGGTCAGCGTACAAACGGCAATCGATAGCGTTTCGGTAAAGCCGTCTTCCTGAATGATCACAGCTGGGCGAGGCTTGCTCGCATAGCCAGGGCCACCGGCCACGGGAGATAAGAGGTCTCATCCAGAATATGCAGCAGCAGTTCACGCGCTGAGGGCGACATCCAGGGCCTCTCCGCCAGAACCGAAGCTGCCAGATGTCTGCTCAGGCCCTCCGTGGTCACCAGATCAACGCGCCTGGCCAGAAGGGTTTCCAGGTGGTCCACCAGCAGAAGATAAGCGTCAAAGTCTTTACGACCAGGCTCGAAGGTCACCAGAAGATCAACATCACTATCAGAGTGAATCGCCTGATCACGCGCAAACGATCCGAAAACCGCGCAGCGTGCGAGCCCCATCGCCCTCAGATTGCTGGCATCCACACAGAGCCGAGCCAGAACATCCGAGCGATGGGCGACAGGGGCGACCCCCGCAACAGGGATGAGGGATGAGCCAGGCATGGGGCCAATCTAACGAGACCGGCCGGTTCATTCAGCTTCACGGTCCCAGGCTCCCCCATCTGCTCAACGCCGCAGTGAAGCCCAAGCCCCATGACCCAAGCCTTGCGGCTCAACGCACTGGAGGAGGTGCCCTATGCCCTCGGCCTGATCCGCCCGACGCTGGAGCGGCAGCTGGAGGAGGAACCATGAAATCGCTTCCCACCCTTAGCCTCAGGTTCCGGGCCGCTCGCCAGCCGCTGGCTCCCATCCCATGACTCAAGCAACTCCTGCCATTGCCGCCGGTGGTCGAGGCCACCCCTGGGCAGTCACCACAGAAAAGGTGAATGACGTCGTGGACCGGCTTGTGGCTGCAGCATCACCGCTGCGCCTGATTGCCTTTGGTTCGGCCGCCCGGGGCGAGTTGGCCGCCGCCAACGATCTCGATCTGCTGGTGGTGGAGCTCGAGCTCACCAGCCGCTATGGCGAAACGGTGCGGTTGCAGAAGGCATTGCGCGGTGTGCTGATGTCGGTGGATCTGGTCGTGACCAGCCAGGCCCGCTTCGACGAGCGCTCCCGCATTCCCGGCACGCTTGAGTACGCCGCGCACCGCGAGGGTCGGGTTCTTCATGACTCGCTCTGATCAAGCACAGCTGCTGCAGCGCAAGGCAGCTCAGGACCTAGCCGTGCTCGATAGGCTGCTGGATGATGCCGCCATCGACGATGAGACCCTCGGCTATCACGCCCAGCAGGCGGCCGAAAAGCTGATCAAGGCGCTGCTTGCCTTGCATGGGCACGATTACCCGCGCAGCCACAACATCGGTCTGCTCCTCGATCTGCTGGCCAGTCACGGCATTCCCCTGCCGGAGCGCTTTGAGGCCCTCCAGACCCTCACGCCGTTCGGCACGGTGTTCCGTTACGACGACCTGCCGCTGGAGGAGGACACCCCTGATCGCCGCAGCTGGCCGCCCTGGAGTTGAACCCAGCCCATGAGCTCCCAGTACGCCTTCATCGCCAGCCAATGGCCGGAATTGCATGGTGAGGCCGTGCGGGTTGAGCAATGCGCTCTCTCCGATCCCCGCACCGCCTGCTTCTACTGCCGACGCACGATCGGCTGCTGGTGGAGTGGGTGTACGTGAACGACTCACAGCTGCAACGGCCCTGGGGGGAGGCGAACCTGTCGCAGCTGATGCATGCCTACGAGTTCCGTTATCTCGTTGGCGAGCAGACGCTGGGCCGCTCATCAATGCGGAAGACGCCCATGGCGTCAAGCGCTTCGGGGTGGGGCACTTCGATCTGGTGATCATCGATGAGGCCCACCGCAGCGTGTACCAGAAATATGGCGCGATCTTCGCCTACTTCGATTCGCTGCTCAGCGGCCTCACCGCCACACCGCGTGAGGAGATCCCACGGGAGGGCATCAACTATGACGATCTCAGCGACGACCAGAAAGCCCAATGGGAGCTGCCCGACTGGGAAGAGACTGTGCAGAACGCCGGTCGGGTGGATTCCGGCGCCGTCAGCGCCTGGCTGTTCAACGCCGACACCGTGGACAAAGGGCTGGAGGTGCGGCGTGTACCGGCCTGGTCGGCCAATGCTCTGGCGCGGGTGGTCAAGACCCCCAAACTCCAGTTTCTCGATTCCGGGTTATTGAGTGCGCTCTTGGGGCTCAGGCTGGCTGAACTCGTGACGAACCGGACCGCTTTTGGTCCAGCGCTCGAGTGCTATGTCTATGCTGAATTACTACGTCTGGCCAGCTGGAGTGAAGACAGCTACGAACTCTTCATGTATCGCGACAAGGATTCGCGACAAGGACCAACTGGAGGTCGATGTCGTGATCGCCAATCGCCTTGGCCAGCTTGTTGGCGTGGAGGTTAAGACTGGGGCCAGCGTTCAGGCGGCCCAATGCGCCGGCCTGCGCCGCCTCGCCAGCCTGGCCGGTGATCGCTTCCTCGGTGGCGTGATCCTCTACGACGGCATCCATTCCCTGCCCATGGGATCACTTGCCGGCCGCCCGATCTGGGCCCTGCCGCTCGCCAGCCTCTGGTGCAGCCCTCCGCTGCCATGACCTCGCGCGACCGCAGCGTCTACTCGCTTGCTGGCCTGAGCTCACCGCCGCAGCAGCCAGAGCACCAGGGTCAGGCCGGCTGAAACCAGCAGTCCGCTGGTGAAGGGGAAGTAGATCTGCAGGCCGGGACGCTGAATGCTGATGTCCCCCGGCAGCCGTCCAAGGCCGCTGCTGCTGATCAGGGGCCAGAGGAGGCCTACCACCAGAAAGGCGGCACCGATGGTGATCAGCAGGCGTTGCATGGTCGTTGCGGGGTTCGGGTTGCGGGTTAGAAGTTTGCTTCAGTGGCCGTGAATCAGTGGCCGTAAATCAGTGGCGGTGAATCAGTGGCGGTGAATCCGCTGCTCCGCTAGCTCCGGATTGGGTGCGACCCGACTGGCTGCCTGGGCCGCGGCGGCATCGATCTTGTCTACCCCGAGGCGGAAGATCGGCCGGCCCTCCTTGATCGTTTCCACCACTTTGATCGTGCTGATCGTGGTGGGATCCACCTTGAGCGGATCGCGCTCCAGGATCACTAGGTCGGCAAGCTTGCCGGGCTCGAGCGTGCCCTTGCTCTTCTCTTCGAAATACTGATAGGCCGCCCAGTCCGTCATCGCCTTGAGCGCCACATACGGGCTCACCCGCTCCGCCGGACCGAGCAGAAAGCCGCTGCGGGTGGTGCGCACCACGGCCGTCTGGGCCAGGCGCAGCATGTCGGGGGGCACCACCGGCGCATCGTTGTGGTTGCTGAAGATCACGCCCTTGCCGTAGGCATAGCCCGTGGGACTGATCCCCGCCGCCCGTTGCTCGCCGAAGCTCTGGCGGTGCCAGTCGCCCCAGAAGAAGGTGTGGGCGGTGAAGAAGCTCGGCACGATGCCCAGCTGCTTGATGCGGTCCACCTGGTCGTGGCGGGCCAGCTGGGCGTGGATTGCCACCGGCCGCAGATCCTTGGCGCCATAGCTGGCGCGGGCCTGCTGCACCGCCACCAGGAACTGGTCGAGGGCGGCATCGCCATTGGTGTGGGTGATGATCTGAATGTTGTTGCGGTAGCCGAAGGCCACCCAATCGCTCACCTCCTGCTGGTTCATCACCGGGTAGGCGCGGTAATCGGCCTTCTGGCCCGCTGGGGGTGAGCTGTAGGGCTGGCTCATGTAGGCGGTCTTGCCCTGGGGTGAGCCATCGCCGGTGAGCTTGATGCCGCCGATCTTGAGGTGGTTCTCGTAAAGGCCCACCTTGAGCCGTGAGGCGGTGCCGGCGCCATCGGCCGGGGGAGCCACCGCCGCGCTGCTGCCGCTGGCATATTCCCGACCGGCGTTCGACTGCATCGAGCTGATTGGGGCGGGGGCAGCCGCCGCCCCGGCGGCCCGGCGGTTGCTGCCGGGGGTGAGGATCTCCACGCCCTTGGCCCGCTGATCGAGGCTGGCCAGGTCGCCCAGCACCCGGAAGAAGGGATAGCTCACCACATCGAGGATCAGCCGCCCTTGGCGGCCGGCCTCCCGCAGCAGGGCCAGATTGCCGGGGTTGCTGAGGCCGTCCTGGGCGGTGGTGATGCCATAGCTGGCCCACCATTTCTGCACCTGATCGAAGCGGCGCAGCTTCTCGGCCAACTCGGGCTGGGGGATCAGGGCCATGAAGGGCAGGCCGGCCGTTTCCTCCAGCACCCCATTGGGCTCGCCCGTGGCGGGATCCCGCTGGATGTGGCCGCCGGCCGGATCGGGCGTGGCCTTGCCGATCTTGGCCAGGGCTAAGGCTGCGCTGTTGCCCACCACCAGGTGGCCGGAGGCATGCATCAGCAGGATCGGCACCGTGGCGCTCACCGCATCGAGGTCGGCGCGGGTGGGGTGGCGCTTCTCCTCCAACAGGCTGTCGTCGTAGCCCACGAAGAACTGCAGCTGGCCGGCCGGGGCGGGGTGGCTGGCCAGGTAGGCGCGCACCGTGGCCTGGATGTCGGCGATGCGGCGGGTGCTGCCCACCGGCGGGGGGCTGAGGTCGGGGCGGCCCCAGGTGGCCACGTAGTCGGGCAGGTGGCCATGGGCGTCGATGAAGCCGGGCAGTAGGGCATGGCCGGCCAGGTTGACGCGCCGCGACCGGGGCCCTGCTGCCCGGATGGCAGCAGCCAGGGGTCCGACGTAGAGGATGCGGCCCTCCTGTTCCACCAGGGCTTCGACGTAGGCGGGTTCTGGGCCGGCCATCGTCAGGATCGGACCGCCGCTGTAGAGGGTGGCCAGCCCGGCGGCAGCCGGGGCCGCCATCGCCGAGACGGGAGTCGCTGCGCCCAACCATGCTGCGGCCAAGGCCATCGTCAGGGGACGGAAGCGCCGAGGCCAGGACGGAGATAGGGGAATCGAGGGGCGCATCGATCGGCTCGTTTCGCCAAGTTTTAGGTGGTACGGCCCGCTGTGGCATCGATCGGGTCAGCATTGTTGAGCCAGGCAAGCCTTCGATCAGCTTTGAACTGGAAGGACTGGTGGCGGCGCTGCTGTTGGGGGTTGGCCGTGGATGCCCTGGACAGGGTTTTGCGCGGTTGCTGGCCTCTTCAGAAGGATGGGATCGGACAGCCTGAATGCTCAGGCCACTGCTGCGTAGGTTGCAAGCTCGGATGGTGACCAAGCTGATGGGCTAGTTGGCTACCAAAATAATATCTGGCATGGGATAAAATTGATTCCGGCAAGAGACAAATTCGCTACTGGCTGAACCTGGCATCAAAACCTAACGCTAGAGTGTTTTTAATGAAATCTATCTTTGGATAGAATTTAAAACGAGATCAGTGCGTCTCGGATTTTTTGAGCACTAAGAACGGCAGCTTCGTCGGATGGATGGGACATCGAGTCGCGATAAAGAATTTGACCATTCTTTGCATTGTATGTGCATCTATCACTAGGGCAAAAAATATCATTAAGATCAAGAACTTTAAGCTTTGCAGAAGCCTCCAATCCAGCAAGCAGATCGCGTAGTGGCCCCATTCTTTCAAGGGTTCGCACCTTGGTGTAAAAGGTGCAACTAGTGGCTCCTGAATGAAACCACTGTGTGGTGGCGATCGATGGATCACATTGGGCATCTCTTGCGAAAGGAAGAGGGCCCAAGATCACAAAGTTTAGCTCCTTAGCCTTGACTTCTTCTGCAAACTTTCTCAGATTAACATTAAGAATTTTACGACGCACCTCACTCTTTGTGGGTTCTTGAGGGTCGGAAAAATCACTTAAATCAGAAATGTTTAGAACAATGTCATCTTTTTTAAGGCTTGCGAGCAAAGGCGGAACAACTCGTTGCCAATAATCACTACTTAGTCCATCAAAGCCATTGTTCAGCTTAGTATTAGGCGCTGGCGCTGATCCAAATCCAGACGTAAGGATAATAGCATACTTATCCTCCTTGACAAGGCGATCAAAGGCGCGCCGAAACGTTACTGAATATGAATTTCCGATCACAAGAACGCGACGCTTCGCGGAATAAAAATCCCCTAAAGTACAGTTTTCCTTGACAATGCTTAACGTTTGATAGTCGTCACCATTTTTGATGGCACAAAGGGCACCTTTCCAGCTTGAATCGGTACCAGGTATTACGTACTCTTCGAGAAGTGGTTGTTCTTTTTTCAATACTCCTTCCCGTTTTCCGCTAAACAGAGAAAATGCAGGATTTAGCACAAGCAGTGAAAGGGCAATACTTGACACAGCAGAAACAATAAACCCAAGGAAAGCAGGATGGACTTTCCCCCAGTTATGCGCCCTAAGAGGAGCTTCCACCCACTTATAAGAAATCGATCCCAGCGCAAAAATTGCTCCAATCTGCAACGGCACCGTCCACCACTGTATGCCGATAGTCCAGCGGCTAATTACAATTACAGTCCAGTGCCACAAATAGACTGAATACGAGATTTTACCAATCCATTGTAGCACAGGCAATGCAAGAACAGAATGGGCAAAATCACGGCGATTCATGCTAACAAGCAAATAAGAAGATAAGCAAACTAAAACAATAATCTCTTTAGATTTTACATTGAGAAAGAAAATGCAAATTATTGCTATCAAGCAGATGCTATTTATGGGATTATTCGTTGACGAACGCAACCGGGGCCACGTGCGCAGGGTAAGGTAGGCAAGGCAGCCTGCAGCCAGCTCCCAAAACCTAGAAGTAACAAGGAAAAAAGATGCCGCTGGATTGGTCCTGGCAAAAAACGTAAATGCAATCAGCGATAGCAACAACAGGGGAATAATAATTAGCGCAAGATTTCTTGCTCCGCTTCGACTCACCCTGGTAAAGCCGCTAAACCAGACAAAGAATGGGAAAATAAAATAAAATTGCTCTTCAACACCAAGAGACCAGGTCTGGGTGAACACATTCAGCTCTGCCGATTTTCCAAAATAATTAACATCTTGGAAATATAGCCATAGATTTGACACGCCAAATAGCGCACCTATGCCTGTTTTTATATCAGCCTGGGGCCAGGGGTTGAAAAGACAAATAAGAATTGCCGAAGGAATGATGCATGCCACCAAGGCAGGCAATAGTCGCTTGGCTCGCTTTGCATAAAAATTAGTGAGAAATTGCTTGAGACCAGTTGACTTATCGCGGCTAAGCGAGGCTGTAATAACATAGCCAGATATAACAAAGAACAGATCAACACCGAGGTTTCCAGAGGGCAGCATCGGCCGGCTGAAGTGGTTCACCATCACCGCCAAGACGGCAACAGCCCTCAGACCGTTAATATCAAGCCTGTATTCATCTAGTTCGTTCCCGTTGCCAGGTGGCATTTGCTTTATTGATCAAAATAAGATGCTAGCATGCAAGTCAACGTTTAAGCTAGACGTTGTCATGAAAATTGTGTGCTAATAGCGAAATACACGACCCTCGCCCCCTCAGTCGAGTCGCGCATCTAGTTATATTCTCTACAACCGAGGCCAGTCTTTCTTGCCCAGGGAGTGAGCAGGGTGAAATGATTTTGTACCACAGCCGATCCCTCCGGAGATGGCATTCTTACACGATCAATCCGAAGGACTGCCAGATCAAGTCCGTCGACGGAATGCGAATCTGTTTTCAGCGGCAGAAGTCCATGCAGCGGCGGACTTCAGTGCCGGGTCCCAGACGGCGCTCCGCATCGGCCACAGGGGCCTCACCACGCACCCCGATCGGCCAATTGTTCGGATAAGTTTCAGATCGATGGCCGGAATTCTCTGCGGCTGTCCTGCAGGTTCGGACCCATCTGCAGGCAGCGCACCTAGGCCCACTGCCTCAAAAACCATCACCTCTGCATAGCTACTGATCAACTGGATAACCATTGAAAATCAAAGGTCCGTTATAGTGAACGAGTCATCACTCATTGTCCATGGCGTCCCCCCCTTCGGCCGATGCGGAGGCGCCTGCTTCCCCTTCTGCCCCCACGCGTTCCAGCGGGGCTTCCCGCTCCCATGGGGCCACGGCAGCACCCCCCTCCCCACCGGCCCCTGGCTCCGCTGCCCGACCAGCCGCCAATCATGTTGCCGCTCCCCCTGATCAGCAGGCCAAGCAGGTTCTCCACCGCCGCTGGCTCATACCCCTGCTTGCCCTGGCGGCCGTAGCTGGCGGTTCTGCCTGGCTGGTGGGCCGCTGGGGACTGGTGGAAACCGACAATGCCCAAGTTCAGGGCCACCTTACCGAAATCTCCAGCCGGATTCCAGGCAGCATTGTGCGCGTTCTGGTCGACAACAACCAGGAGGTGAAGGCCGGTCAACCGCTGCTGCAGCTCGACGACCGCGATGCCAAGGCCCGCCTGTTTCGGGCCCGGGCAGATCTCGAACAGGTGGCCCGCGAAGCCCAGGCGATGCTGGGCCAGGCGGGCGCCTCGGTGAGCACCGCCCGGGCGGCTGAGGGTTTAGCGGTGGCTGACCAATTGGCTGCCAACAGCGAACTGGCCCGGGCCGCCGCCGATGCCCAGCGGCTGGTGAGCCTGGCCCGCCAGGGAGGGGTTTCCCGCCAGGAGGCCGAAAGGGCTGTGGCCGCCTACCAGAAGGCCCAGGCCGATTTCACCCACAGCCAGGCCAGCCGCCAGACCGCCAAGGCCCGCATTCAGGATGTGGGAGTGGATCGCCAGAAAGCAGCCGCTGCCCAAGCCAAGGTGATGCAAGCCCAGGCCGCCTACGCCCAAGCCCAGCTCGAACTCTCCTACACCCGCATCACCGCCCCTAGTCAAGGTCGGATCGGATCACGCCAGGCCGAGCCGGGTCGACAGGTGGAGCCCGGACAGCCCCTGATGACGGTGGTCGACGGCCATCCCTGGGTAGAAGCCAACTTCAAGGAAACCCAACTCACCGCCCTGAGGCCCGGCCAGGCGGCCGAGGTGCGGATCGATGCCTATCCGGGCAAGGTTTTACGCGGCAAGGTAACCAGCCTTGCCCCCGCCGCCGGATCCCGCTTCACCCTGCTGCCACCGGACAATGCCACCGGTAACTTCACCAAGGTTGTACAGCGCATCACCGCCCGCATCGACCTGGACCCCCGCGACAGCAAGGAGCTCAACCTGCTGCCAGGACTTTCCGCCAGCGTTGTTGTGCGGCGTCCATGAACCCAGCTGCACCAGCAGGTCTGACGCCGCGCCAGTGGGCGGTGGTGATCACCGCGTCGATTGGTGCCCTGCTGGAGATCATCGACACCAGCATCACCAACGTGGCCCTGATCCAAATCCAGGCCAACCTCGGCGCCACCCTGGCCGAAGTTGGCTGGGTGGTCACCGGCTACGCGATGGCCAGTGTGGTGATGATTCCGCTCAGCTCCTGGCTGAGCGAGCGGTTTGGCCAGCGCACCTATTTCATTTTCTGCCTGGTGGGATTCACCAGCGCCTCGATGCTCTGTGGCCTGGCCCCGAACCTCGCCGTGCTGGTAGCCGCCCGCATTCTGCAGGGCCTGCTGGGGGGAGGCCTGCTGCCTAAGGCCCAGGCAATCCTGTTCCAATCGGTGCCAACGGCGCTGCAGGGCATGACCCAGGCCGTGTTCGGCATGGTGGTACTCGTGGGGCCGGCCCTGGGTCCGACCCTGGGCGGCCTCCTCACCGACACCCTCGGTTGGCGCTGGATCTTTTTTATCAACCTCCCCTTCGGGCTGCTCACCGTGGCGATGGCCCTGGCCTTTCTCGAACCGGATCGTGCCAGCGGCCAGCCCGCCGCCAACCAAGCCAGCCAGGAGAGCCGGGGCAGCGTTGATTGGATTGGCATCCTGCTCCTGGCCCTGGGCCTCGGCGGCCTTCAAGTGGTGCTAGAGCAGGGTCATCAACTCGATTGGTTCGAGAGTGCCACGATCCGCAATTTAGCCCTGCTTGTGGCCTTAACGCTGCCGCTGTTCGTTTGGTGGGAGCTGCGTCGACGGAAGCCTGCGGTGGATTTACGCGTACTGCGGCACCGTTCCCTGGCTGCCGGCAGTGCCTTTTCCCTGGTTCTTGGCATGGGGCTCTATGGCACCGTGTTCGTGGTGCCGGTATTCGCCCAAACGATTCTTGGCTATACAGCCACCCAAACCGGCCTGCTGATTCTTCCCGGTGCCCTGGCCTCTGGCATCACCATGGCCCTGCTCGGCAAGGTGGTGAGCAAGCTCGACCCACGCCTGCTGATCGGCTTCGCCGCCCTCGGCATGGTGTTCACCATGTTGGCGCTCGGATCGATCGGCCCGGACACCGGTGCCGATGCCCTTTGGTGGCCGCTGATCTTCCGCGGCATCACCACCGTGCTGATGTTTCTGCCCCTGAGCCTGGCCAGCCTGGGATCCCTGCCCCGCCAGGAGGTGGCCGCCGGCACCGGGTTCTACAACCTCACCCGCCAACTGGGGGGCAGCTTCGGTATCGCCGTGCTCACCCTGGTGCTGGAGCACCAACGGGCGGTGCATCGGGCCCACCTGGTGGAATCCCTGGCGATCACCGATCCGCGCCTCCAACAACGGATCCAGCAACTGCAGCTCTGGCTTACCTCCAGGCCCGGCCACGGTGGTGGCCTCCACGACCAGGCCCTCCAGGTGCTCAGTCTCCAGGTTGATCGCCAGGCTGCATTGCTGGCCTACGGCGATGTGTTTCGCCTGATGGCCCTGCTGTTTGTGGCCGTCATCCCGTTGGTGCTGTTGTTCAAGCCGCCGCCCCTGGCTGCCGGCGCTCCCGGTCGATCCTGAGCAGCAGGGTCACAAAACGGCCAGAGCGCTCGGCCAGGTCGGCGAAGTCGTCGTGGGCTAGGGCCTGAAGCATCAGCCCCTGTTGGCTCGCCACCAACAGAGCGGCCAGCTCCTGCGGATCCAGGTTTGGCTCCAAGGCGCCGCCGGCCTGGGCCGCAGCAATCAGCTGGGCCTGCCGTCGCCGCAATCGCTGCATGGAGGCTTTGCCGGTTTTACGCGCCGCGCTGGTAGCGGGCCGTTGCAAGTCGGCGACCAACAGGCGCACCAGGCCCGGATGGTGCTGGAGCAAAGCCGCCTGGTTAGCCATCAAGTCTGCAACCCGATGCACCGGTTACCACACAAGGGCAGAGATGTGATGCCAGCGCGGTCGGCAGCGATCGCTGCCCCAGCTGCCGCTGCCCCAGCGATCGCTGCCCCAGCTGCAGTGGTCTCAAAATGGCGCTCCAGTTCGTCGATGGCCCAGCTCACCGCCTCAACCCAAAGGGCATCCCGACTGGGGAAGTGGCGAAACAGGGCGCCATGGCCTATCCCCATCCGCTTGGCGACGGCGGCGCTGCTGACCTGATCGGGGCAGGTATCGCGGGCGAGATCGAGGAGAGCCTCAACGGCATGGGCCCGGCGTTGGGCGGCGGGGATGGCGGCGGCCCGGGACACGGCGGTAAGCTGATGGCGGAGGATAACTGAGGCGGATCGTCAGATAGCTATCCCAATCCAATCTAGGCAGGCGAAGACCCAAGGGAAGCTCTGGAAAACCACGATGTCTGCACTTGTGTCTCCTGAAAACCCTGCAGGCGCCATGACTGTTTCGGCCGTGGCCGGGGTTTTCCTGGCTCTCCCTAGCACTGAGCGCTACTAGCGAGTCCAAGCCGCAACGAGCAACCCAGCAAGCGGTAAGCGGTCAGAGCTAACTCTCAAGCCACCAGCTCCAGCGGTAGGTCGACATCATTGCCAAGGCCTCCTAGCCGCTGCGATCTCTTTAGTTTTGCTCCATGCAGACTCCTGGCTTGCTGACAACCCTGCTAATCCTGCTGATAGGAGTTGGGGTGGCCCGCCTGTCCGCCGGCCAACTGGCCCGTTGGGCAGTCCCCGCGATCGTGCTGGAACTGGGGGTTGGATTCCTGTTGGGCAACTCGGTAGTGCCGTTTGCTGCCATCGCTCCGTTGGAGGGGCTCACCCAACTCGGGGTGCTAGCCCTGTTTTTCCAAGTGGGCCTGGAGGTGCGCTCCGACCTGCTGGCATCACGACGGGGCGCAATCCTGCGGGTGGTGGCCTTGAGTGCCCTGACCCCCTTGCTCGCCTTCTGGCCCTTGCGGCTTGGCTTCGGCATGGCGCCTGCCCCAGCCCTGCTCACCCTGGCGGTGCTTTGCGCCACGGGCACCGGTGTCACCCTGCGCTTGCTTGCCCAACGTCAATCGCTCCAAACCCCCTCCGGACGCCTGCTGGTGGGTGTGTCCGTGCTCGACGATCTGCCGGCGATTGGCCTGCTTGGCCTGGCCAGTGCCAGTGCTAGTCGCAGCATCGGAAGCCAGGCAGGCCCGCCAGGGGCGGCGCTGGCATCCCTAGCGTTGGCCTTAGCTCCGATGGCGCTAGGCCTGCTGCTGGCGGCGCTGAGCTGGCTTTGGGTTAGCCGTCTACCGAGCTTGGGTTGTAAGCCCCAGGGGGTGCTGGGGATTCTCTTGCTATTAATCAGCTGTGCCTGGCTGGGCGAGGCCAGTGGACTCACCAGCCTGCTCGGGGCCCTCTGGGGCGGGGTACTGCTGGCCAAACTGCAAGCACCAGAGCAACCACTGAGGGAGGTGTTCGTGGTGATGGCCGAGGTGTTTTTGCCGCTTTATTTCATCAGCATCGGCATGCGGTTGTCGGTCGACACCCTGTTGGAGCCCCGGGCCTGGTGGTTGGCAGCCTTCCTGGTGGTGATGGCGCTGGCGAGCAAGTTGGCCTGTGGACTGGGCCTCTCCCAAGCCGATCGGCGGGCTGGGGTCGATCCCTGGCTGCTGGCCTTCGGCCTGATCCCTAGGGGCCTGCCGGGGCTGGTGTTTGCGTCCACGGCCCTGGCAAACGGCCTGATCGATAAAACTCAGTTCGCCGCTCTTGTGATCATGGTCACGGTCACGACCGTGGTGGGCCTGCTGCTGTTGGACCGGCGGTTGCTGCAGCTCAGGCAAAGCGAGCAGGGCCCAAGTTCAGCCTGATGCCCGGGGTAAAGCGCTGCGACTAGCTCCCAACAGCAGCACAAAGACAGGGCGTTGACAGGCGATGTGATGTGAATGTGCGCCCATCCCCCCCTTGGAAGCATCGGTGTGGTCTGCTCAGGGCTCCCGGACCCGTGGCATGGAGTGCGCTGATTGGATCATTTTCGAGAGCTATGGGCTGCGGATCGACCAGTTGCTGGGCAGGTTGGAGCAGGTGCATCACCAAATGGCCGATCCCGCCTGCCCGCAGCAGCGGCAAAGGGCGTTGATGCTGCAGAGCCATTGGCTGCGTGGGGCGATTTTTGCGATAACCACCGAACTTGAGTCGAATGAAGGCAAGCTCGATTTCGGGGCCGATCAGGTCTCAGGGGCCGAAGGGGTATCGCGGAACTGATCGATCAGCAGGCTGCGTTGGTATTCAACCGAGAGACTGGCTAGATGGGCGCGCGCCTGCTCATGGAGCTGGGGATCGATCTGTTCGAGGGCCGTGCTGGTCGGTACCCCCATCCGCACCACCATCGCCATGGCGTCAAACAGGCGGACTTGGTCGTTCTGCCAACCCTGGTAATCGGCGGCGAGGGCGGCGAGAGCATCAACAGGCGCGTTACCCCGTTCCACCAGATCGCGCAAATGTTGGACTTGGGATAGGCGTGCTGATGTCACCAGGGCATGGGCAGCTCCCAAGGCCGCCAGGGCGTCGGCAGCTTCTCGCTTCAACAGGGACATACTGCGGCCGAGAACGGCAGCTTCCACCGTGAGGGGTTCGCGGCTGGCGGGGCTGAAGATGGCCGCTATGGGCAAGCCGGAACGACTAACTGCTGCGGCAAGGGCTGGTCGGGAGGACTCGGCTGAGCCACTGACCTCGGTGATGGCGCCCCTTAGTTCCTTAACCGGCAGGGGGGGAGGAGGTGCCCATGGTCCCACTGCCGGGGAGGCGATGCGCTGGCCCAATCGCACAAGACCTTGGCCAAGCCAGTCGCGCAGGAGATCGATTCGCTGCATGGGGGACGGATCCGACTGGGGATGCCGATAACTTAATTTCTAATCTGGACGGTATTGGCCAAGGTGGCGAGGGTCGGTTTCACCGAGCGCTTCGGTTGGAAACCCGTCCGGGTGCTACGTGGACGTCAGCAGGGCGCCTGCTGGTGAAGGTGTCCTGAAGCTGGTGCTGGGGGTTTTTGGCTTGCTGCGCTGCGGCTTGGTTCGCTGCGGACGCAAAACCGCTGGACGCGCCACATTAAGCTGCAGGTGGGTAGCCCCAAAGCGCCGCCTTGAACCAGGAGACCCCATGAAGGTGATTGTTGATCTCTGTGTCGTTCCCTTGGGGGTGGGGGTTTCCCTTGCGCCGTATGTGGCCGCCTGCGAACGGGTGCTGCAGGAAGCAGGCCTTGAGGTACAACTTCACCCCAATGGAACGTCCATCGCCGGCGATTGGATCCCCGTATTTGCTGCGATTGAGGCCTGTCATGCGGCGGTGCATGCCATGGGTTGCCCCCGAATTCACAGCGTGGTCAAGATCAACACCCGCACCGATCGCGACCAAAGCCTTGAAGAGAAAGTCGCCAGTGTGGAGGCCTTGCTAAGCGCCTAGGGACAGGTTGTGGCCAAGCCATGGGCTTGGCCACCAGCCCATGGCTTGGGGGGTTGCAAGCTCCGATCAGCCGTTGAATCGGTTCGGACCCAGTGCCCCATCAGATCAAGTGAGGATTGGGCCCGATGCCACGCCTTCCTGCGTCAGGCTTCGCCCACCTGGTTCCGTTCAGCTGTGGTCCCTGAGCCTCGTGGTGCAGACCGTGATGCATTCCGAATCATCCAAGGAGCAGGTGGTGATGCATTCAAAGTAGGCATCGACTGCATCGTGGCCGTCGTCTGCCTCGCCCAGGTTGCCGTTGTTGGCGGTAGCGAGGCCTTGCTGTTGGCTGTTCCAAGCGTTCATGGCGTTCATGGCGTTCATGGCGTTGGTCTGTCTGGGTTCCCACACCCTAAGGGGATCAAGCAGCTGGACCAACGTAAATAAGCAGGTCTACTCAAGGGAATGTAAGGAAGCATGAAGTGCTGCCCCATCAGCCACACCGTTCCCTGGCAGCCCTCGCCGGATGCATTTCAACGAGATGTTGCGATTTGAGCCGCTGGAAATTCTGTTGATGTATTGATTTTCTATTGGACGTCATGGCGATGCTCCGATCGAGTTCTCAGCCCTCAGCCTTGGGTGGCTTTTAGCTCCCGGCTCGATGCCGCACCGTTAGGCCCCCATCCCATTGGCGGGAAGCAATCCGTATTCAGTGACGGCCTAAGTGGCGCTGGAACCAAGTACGGGAGAGGTTCGCGACTTCCTCAAGGCTGCCTGGTTCCTCAAACAGGTGGGACGCGCCACGAACCACCTCCAGCGCCTGGGGCGCCAGCAACTGAGAGGCGGCATCGCGATTGCGCTGCAGCACAAACCGATCCCGCCCCCCGACGATCATCAACACTGGGCAGCGCACCAAGGACAGGGCTCCGGGGGCGAGGTCGGGGCGACCGCCGGGGCATACCACTGCCCGCACGGACCTACTGCGCAGTGCCGCCGCTGAGAGGGCAGCCGCCGCTCCGGTGCTGGCCCCAAATAACCCCACTGGCCTTTGGCCCAGCTGGGGCTGCCCCCCCAGCCAGTCGATGGCGGCCACCAGTCGTCCGGTTAGCAAAGGAATGGCAAAACGTAGGCGACCATTTTGCGCATCGCTGCATTCCTCCGCTGCACTGAACAAATCCACTAATAATGTGGCCAAGCCTGCCTTCTGGAGGTGGTTGGCTACGGCGCGATGGCGTGGGCTGGTGCGACTGCCGCCGCTGCCATGGGCAAAAACCACGACCCCCTGCACGTCATCGGCCTGGGTGAGGCTGGCCTTCAGCTCGATTGCACCCGCAGGAATGGTGATCTCCTGCTCCTGGATCGTTGGATAGGCCAAGGGATCGCTAACGCATAGTTGTGCTTTAAGCCTGTCAGAGCCCCTGATCAGCTGTTGATCCTGGGATTCAGCACTTTTGCTGCAGTCAACCCTGGCCTACTGGGGTGGTGAGCTTCTAATGGATCCAAGCAGACTCAAAGAACGTTAACTCTGTTCGTGCGGTTCGATCTGAGTCCACGCCACGCTCGATGCTGCCGCCTGCCAGCAACCGATGGGCCCATCGCAGCCCTCCATGGGCATGCGCACCCCTGGCTGGCTGCAGCGGTTGGCTGCATAGACTGGCAGTGTTGAGTTGCCAAGCCCATGGATTCGGCCTAAGATTGGCAGAAGATAGTCAAAAGCTCCAATGACCACTGAGTTAGGCATCAAATTAAATACTGATCGGAGCACCTCAGCCGCTCGGGTTGCCTCGCCATCCCGGCCAACGCTGCATCTCCCGCGTCCCCGCAACAGCATCGCCCTACGGCCACGCTTGAGTGCAGCAAAGAAACCGAAGCCCTATCTGCATCGCCATCCGTTGGTGCAGCCTCGCAAGCGCTTTTTGGTTGAGGGCGTTGTTGCCGCCCTTGCGATGACCCTATTCACCACTGTGGCGATTGCAGCACCGGGTGTTTTGAAGCAAAGTCCCGCTGATAGCCTGCGAGATCTGACGGGCCTCTTGCTACCTGGCCTCTTGAAACCAGATCAGCCAGTTCTGATCGAATGTCCCTGAATGCTCCTGAGGGTATCGCCAACGGGAATCGATCTTTCCTGAGGGTTTTTCTCATACTTGCTGGAGCTCTAAAAACCAAGATTTAATCCATGAAATTGCTTGTATCGACGGTTTGATCAAAAAGGAATCGGCATTTCGACATCAGCCGGATCCGGGCAGCAGGCAGGAACCCTTAGTCCCACCACGTCTCCAACCACAATGATCGCAGGCGAGGTGAATCGTTCAATCTCTACTTTATCTGCAAGTTCCTCCAGACAGGAAACAAGCAGACGCTGTCCCACCACAGTGCCTTGTTGGATCACAGCGGCAGGAGTTTTCGAATCAAGGCCACCGGCCGCCAATTCCTGGCAGATGTGACGCAAGTTGTGGAGACCCATGTAAATGACCAACCCTCCCGAGCTGCGGGCTAGGCCACGCCAATCCACGCCAGGTCGCCCCTTATCAATCTCCTCATGGCCTGTCACAAAGGTGACACTGGATCCCGCCCGGCGGTGGGTGACAGGGATCCCTACATAGGCCGGAGCAGCGATGCCGGCGGTAACACCAGGGACGACTTCAACCGGCACGCCCCGGGCAGCGAGGTGGGCCGCCTCCTCAGCGCCGCGTCCGAACAAAAATGGATCTCCTCCCTTGAGCCGCACCACGGTGCGATGCCGACTAGCTAGCTCCACAAGGATGGCATTCGTACTGGGTTGGGGCACTGAATGGTGGCCGCGGCGCTTACCGACAAAGTGCCTCTCGCAGTGCTCCGGGACCAAATCGAGCAGGGCCTTTGGCACCAAAGAATCATGCACGAGCGCATCGCAACAACGCAGCAAACGATGGGCCTTAAGGGTCAGCAGTTCGGGATCACCGGGTCCGGCCCCTACCAGGTACACAGTGCCCCTTGGTTGCGCTTGCGCCGGAGTCGCCGCTGTCATGGGAGTACCTCAAGCCGTTCGAGCAAAACCTGACGCAGTTTCGCTCTCGTTAGCAGCGGAGCCGCAACGGATGCACCGAAGACTGGCAGCAGGGCGTTGCTGAGGCGATTGGCCGCCAAGGTGAGGGGAACAAGGGGGCCTGGATGGTTGAGCATGCTCTGCATGATTACAGCTGAACTGGTTGCATCTGAACTGGTTGCATCTGAACTGGTTGCATCTGAACTGGTTGCATCTGAACTGGTTGCATTTAAACTGGTTGTATTTAAATTATAAGGAACCTCTAGCCCCCGAGCGCCGGTCATGGCGCTCAGATGGCTGAGGTAGCGACCTGCCAAGGGGGAGGCAACCGGATGATGAAGCAATAGGGGCTCACTGCCGGGCGGCCAATCGCCAGTGCTTAAAATCTGCAGGAGCTCCTGACCAAGGGCCCGTTGCCAGGCCGGCCAGCTGCCCAGAAATGGCAGCGAGCGCAGCCGGCACTGGGCCCGTAGGGCCTGACGCAGCCGGGGTAGGTCGTGGCGGACATGCTCTCCGGGCAGCAGCAGTAGGGGCACCAGCCAGAAGGGCTGATCGCAGCTAGGCAGCGCAGCGGGATCTGAATCCGTGAGGGCCCGCAGCAGCACAGGCGATCGGCGCCGTTGCTGGAGCTCAGCGGCCAGGTCTTGGAGCTCGCTGGGAATCTCGCCCTCGGCGCGGCCATGCACCAGCAGGAGCAGCGGCGAAGCTGGCAAGGCAGCCAGGCGCCGGTCAACCCGCTCGGCAACGGCGGTATCGAGGCTGGCGGAGCGCAGCGTCACCAAGCTGGCGCGGCCATCGGGCAGGCGGGCCAGCGCATCGACGGCAGAGGCAGCCAGGTGAGGATCGAGGTCCGTACCCAACTGCACCAAAGTGGTCCGCAAACGGGCCAATGGCCAGGCACTGAGCCCGAGGCAGAGGCCCTCCAGGGCGGCGCGGCGGACCACAGCCGACGCCGGCTCCAGAACCATGCGTCGCAGCAGGAAAAAATCGGCCGCTTGGCGCTGGTGGCCCAGCAGCGGCAACAAAATGGCTTGCAGCTGCTGCTCCGGATGCTCGGACAGGCCCCGGCGAAGCGCTGCGGCCACAGCGGCAGAGCGGAGCCTGCAGATCCGCTCGGGCAAGGCCGAATCCCGCTGCGGCTGGGCCAGCCACCAGCTCAGTAGCCGCACAACGGCGGAAGAATCAAGCCGATCAGCCAATGCCTGCAGCAGATCTTGCTCGAGTGCCAGCCGGCCAGTCTCAATCGCCGCTAACCAGGGCTCGATCGGCCAATCGCCGTTGCGCAGCCGCTGCAGCCAGCCCCAGCGCTCCGGGTTGGTCAGGCTGGGCAGGGCAGCGGGCGGCGGCGACGGATCCACGGCGGAGGGGGTTGCCACGACGCAGGACAGCCGTGGCCCAATCACGATGGCACCGCTGCTGCATCGGCTGCTGCATCGGCTCCAGAATCGGCAGAGGCCTGGCGGCGACGGGCGCCGAAGCGTTCAATCAACAGGGCCTCCAGCGAATCTGGCAGTTCGTCGAGCGGAATCCCCTTGTGGTGGAGCTCGGCCAAACGGCCATCAGCCTGCATCGACCCATCCAGGAAAATCTTGGCGGCTTCCACCATCTGGCCATCCTTGCGGGCCTTGGCCCCCATCAGACCGATCTGGCCCATGTAGGGCTGGCCGCAGGCATTGGGACACCCGGTCCAATGGGTGCGGACGGCCTCGGGCAACTCGAGGCGCTTCTCCAACTCCTCGATCACCGCCAGGGCCGTGGACTTGGTGGGAATCAGGGCAAAGCCGCAGTAGTGGTTGCCGGTGCAGCTCACCGCTTCGGCCAGCAGGGGGCCCGGATCGGCGCGGTAACGCCCCAGCAGCGGCTCCGCCAGCAGCGCCTCGACCCGATGCAGCTCCACATCGGCGATCACCACATTCTGGCTTTCGCTGAAGCGCAAATCACCACTGCCGTACTCCTGGGCGAGGCGGGCCAACTCCGCCATGGTGTCGGCCTGCAGCCGGCCCACGGGCACATTCAGCCCCACCCAACACAAACCCTCCTGCTTCTGGGGATGGACACCGCAGACATCGCGGGGGGCCCGATGGACCAGATGGGAGCCATCGTGGTCGAGCAGATCGGCGGCGGTTCCGCCCAGGGCGGCATGGCTGGCGCGCAGGGCGGCACGGTAGGCGTCGAGGCCAAGGCTGTCGATCAGATACATCAAGCGGCTGCGGTTACGGGCCGTGCGGTTGCCGTTGGCGATGTAGTGATTCAGTAACGCCAGGGTGAAGGAAGGCAGCTGCTCCGAGCGGAGCCAAAGGCCCAGCGGCACCGCTAGTTCGTTGCGCTGGGCGGAAAAGAATCCACCCACCAGCACGCTGAAGCCCAACTCCCCCGCCCGCAGCGCCGGCAGGAAAGCGAGGTCGTTGTGGAGCAGGAAGCTGTCCGGGGCGCCGCCGACGGCGACGTTGAATTTGCGGGGCAGGTTGCGGGGGCCATCGGGGCCCAGCAGGGCAAGCTGGATCGCATCCACCAGGGGCCTCGTATCGACAAGCTCCTGGGGATCCAGGCCGGCCAAGGGGTTGCCGGTGATGTTGCGGGGGTTGTCATGGCCCGACTGGCGACTGGTGAGGCCAACGCGCTCGAGGGCGTCGAGCAGCGGAGCCATATCCTCCAGCAGTAAACCGCGCAGCTGGATGTTCTGGCGGGTGGTGATGTCGGCGCTGCCGTGTTCACCACAACGGTCGACCACATCGGCCAGCAGGGCCAGTTGCTCAGCACGGATGGCGCCATTCGGCAACCTGAGCCGCACCATGAAGCGCCCCGGAGTGACCGGCCGGAAAAAGATGCCCAGCCATTTGAGGTGGACCGTGAGCGTGGCCTCATCGAGGGATTCCCAGCCGTTGCGGCCGAGCTGCTCAAGCCGGGGGGCAAGATCGAGGCCGCAGAAGCTGGCCTTGGCTTCTTCCAACCGGGATAGGGGGGCGGCCGGGGCCGCAGAGGGGGAATCGGACATAGCCGAGCGGGGGCGAAAGGATGGGAACCTGCGATCAATCGATGCCGTTGAAAGCAGCTGGCCGAGGGGATGGGGCTGCCGCGAGCTAACTGGTCTGCAATCCCCAGACCGGGGGGCCGTGGCGATCGGCCCGGCGCCGAGGGCCGTTAACGCCGACCTACCTGTCGAGCAGCGAACTGCGAGCTGAATCCCTGGGCGGTCCACCCAGGTCGGATCCCCATACCGGCACGTACCGGAGGAGTGGATCACACCAAACAGCTCGGAGATTCAGGGATCGGCCCCCTTGGGGCGAAATCACAGAATCAGGACGAACTGCTCCTAGCCTTCGCTCTCAGAGACAATGGGACCATCTTGGACCACCTGAGCCCTGTTGCAATCGCTACCAAATTCAGGGGTGGCCGCCGCTGGCGAACCGGTGGTAGACCGCCGAGCCGAACGGCTCTTGGCCCTGGGGCCGGATCGGGTCCTGTTTCGCGAGCTGATCGGCAAGGTGGGCAGCGGCGAGCACACCAGCACGGGTCTCAGCCGCGAGGAAGCCCGCGCCGCGATCGAACTGATGCTGGAGGGTCGGGTCGACGACGCCCAGATCGGGGCCTTCATGATTGCCCACCGCATTCGCCGGCCAGCCCCCCTGGAACTCACCGGCATGCTGGATGGCTACCGGGCCCATGGGCCCATCCTCACCACGTCGGGGCCTAAACCGCTCTGCTTTGGCGTCCCCTATGACGGCCGCAGCCGCACGGCCCCCCTGCTTCCCCTGCTGGCCCTGACCCTGGCCGCCGCAGGCCAGCCGGTGGTGCTGCACGGCGGTGGGCCGATGCCGGTGAAGTTCGGCGTCACCTTGGCCGAACTCTTCCACGCCTTGGGTATTGAATGGCGGGGACTGGCCCTGGCGGCTGTTCAGGAACGGCTGGATCGCCATGGTCTGGCCCTCACCCACCAGCCCGACCACTTCCAAGCCGCTGAACGGCTGGTCAGCATCCGCGATGCGATCGGCAAACGGCCACCGCTGGCCAGTCTGGAATTGCTTTGGACACCCCACCGGGGCGACCACCTGCTCGTGAGCGGCTTCGTGCATCCCCCCACCGAAACCCGCGCCTGGGAGGCCCTGGAGGCGGCGGGCGAGACCGATCTGCTCACCGTCAAGGGTCTGGAGGGCTCCACCGATCTGCCGACCACCCGGGCGGGAATCACGGCCCGGGTTCGCCATGGAACGGTGGAACGGATTTTGCTGCACCCCCGCGACCACGGCATCACCGCAGCGGAACAGGCCATGACAAGCCTGGAGACGTGGCGAAGCGAGGGCCTGGCAGCGCTCTGCGGCGAAGGTCCCCTGGCGGAGCCCCTGCTCTGGAATCTGGGGGCCTACCTCTGGCTGGCGGGGCGCTTCACCAGCCTGCCGGCGGCCCTCGATCAAGCCCGGGCCCTGCTGCAGGCCCGCTGCGGCGAGCGGCTGCGTCAGGAGCTGGCGGCATGAGTGGCGACCAATACCGGCGCATCTTCGGGTTTGAAGCCGACTTCAGCGACGATCTGCGCTGCATCCCGATGGCGGTGCGTCGCAAGCTCGATCTGGCGGGGGTGAAGCTGAAGCTGGCCCATTGGCATGGGCTGAGCGAGGCGGAACGGCGCGAGCTGCTGGCCTGGCCCGACAGTGCGGACGATCTGAACGGGCTGCGCAGCTGGCTGCTGGCCCGTAGCGCCGACCTACCCCAAGGGCCGGCCCGATCGATCGATCCGCTCCGCAGCGCGGCCTGGCTGCCGGGAGAAGCCATCCCCGACGTCCTGCTGGAGTCGTGCCGGCAGCTGGGGGTCAGCCTCGGCGCTGAGCACTGGAGCCGCCTCGATGAACTGGAACGTTTCGCCCTGGTCAAGCTCTGCCACCCCGGCCACGAGCAGCGCAACCTGCCCAGGGCCCTGAAGGAATTTGGGCTGATTAGCTGACGATGGGGGCGCTTCGGTAACGAAAGCCACCGACGCGGGCTAGGGCCGCATGGTTCCTTAGTTGGATCGGCAAGCATCGGCGCCGATTTGAACAGTCACCCTGGGCTCTTTGTTGTGAAGCCTGGTTGTCGCTGGCCGGTCGCTCTCCATCCACCAGCCGCCCCAAGCACTCCCGGCAGCGGCTTTAGCTGCCCTTGCAACAGTGTCTTCTCCCAAAGATGCTGAAGCTAGGTAATGCGAACTGCCGGGCCGTTCAGCTCTGGTGTCGTCGGCTCCCCAGCGGTCCGCTCGAGCACCAATCGGTCCGACTTCCGTCGGTTGGGGTTGGAACTCGGTTTCCAATCCGAACCAGCTTGTCTGCGCCTGCTTGGATGACGATGCCGCCAGGACTCCCATTGCTGGGTACCTGGCTCTGATGCCTCCGGCCTGGAAACGGCTCAGCTCCGACCGAGCCCGCCACTGCCTCCAGCCGGTTTCGCCGATCGGCAGAGACTCTGTTCACCGCTCAGTTTCATGTCCCGGCGGCCGATCTTCGCCCTTTTCCGTTACCAGATCCCCATGATCCCTTTCACTCGCCGCCAAGCCCTGCGCACCGGCCTGGCCGCCGCCACCGGTGCGGTGGTTCAGTTCGGCGGTATCGCCACCCTGCTGGGCGCCGGCCCCGTCCAGGCTGCCCCCGGCAAACCTGAGACCACCAAGGTGGAGCTTGGTTTCATCGCCCTCACCGATGCTGCCCCCCTGATCATCGCCAAGGAAAAGGGCTTCTTCGTCAAGCAGGGCATGACTGGAGTGGAACTCAAGAAGCAGACCTCCTGGGCCGTAACCCGCGACAACCTGGAGCTGGGCGGTGGCCGCGGCGGCATCGATGGCGCCCACATCCTTTCACCGATGCCCTATCTGCTGAGCAGCGGGGCGATCACCAAGAGCAGGCAGCCGGTACCGATGTACATTTTGGCGCGATTGAACCTCAATGGTCAGGCGATTTCAGCCTCCAACGAATTTCTAAAGGACAAGTTCAGTGCCTCCGCGCCGGGTCTGGCCAAGGCGGTCGATCGCAAGAATGCAACCGGCGACAAGTTTAAGGCTGCTGTGACCTTCCCTGGCGGCACCCACGACCTGTGGATGCGCTACTGGCTATCGGCCAATGGTGTCGACCCAAACAAGAAAGCTGATCTGGTGGTGATCCCGCCGCCGCAGATGGTCGCCAACATGAAATCGGGCACCATGGATATCTTCTGTGTTGGCGAGCCCTGGAACGAGCGCTTGGTCAATAAGAAGCTTGGTTATACCGCCCTGACCACCGGTCAACTCTGGAAGAATCACCCCGAGAAGGCCTTCTCGATGCGCGCCGACTGGGTGAAGAAGCACCCCAACGCCACCCTGCGCCTGCTGATGGCCGTGCAACAGGCCCAGAAGTGGGCCGACAACCCCGCCAACACCAATGAGCTAGCCAAGATCCTCGCTGAGGATAAGTACGTCAAGGCCAGTGTGGAAGATCTGCTGCCCCGGCTTCAAGGCACCATCGATTTTGGCACGGGCAAGGTTGCCAATCTCCCCGCCCTGAAGATGAAATTCTGGGCTGACAATGCCTCCTTCCCCTACAAGAGCCATGACACCTGGTTTGTGACCGAAGACATCCGCTGGGGCTATCTGCCGAAGGGAACCAACATCAAGTCCCTGGTCAATCAAGTCAATCGCAGCGACCTCTGGCGGACCGCTGCCAAGGCCAATGGCTACGGCGCTGGTCCCGTCGGCGATTCGCGTGGCTTGGAGGTGTTCTTCGACGGCACCAAGTTTGACTCCAACAACCCCCAGGCCTATCTCAACAGCCTCAAGATCAAGGCTCTGAAATGATCTAAGCCCATCACCCCGCTCCAGCGGGGTGATGGCGTTCCTGTTCATCGCCCGCCCCGCTCCCAACCCTCTGCCACGCCTCAGTCTCCCCGTGTTCTGAGCCCCGATTGATGACCAATCTGACCACTTCCCCCCAGAGCAAGCGCCGCCGGGCGAAGAGCTGGCTGAACTCACCTCTGGCACTCCAGATCAAGGCCCCAGTCGTGTGCATTGGCCTCACGCTGCTGCTCTGGCAGCTGTTGACGCAAATCGCCCGGAACGGCTTCCCCGGTCCGATTGATGTGATCGCCCAGACCTGGGACCCCTACATCAAGGATCCATTTTTTGATGCGGGCGGCACCGCCAAAGGCCTGGGGCTGCAGCTGCTGATCTCCCTGCAGCGCGTCGCTTTGGGCTACAGCCTTGCGGCGATCGTCGGCATTGGAGCGGGTCTGGCCATCGGCACCAACCGCTTCCTGAGGCGTGGTTTCGATCCGTTGATTCAGGTGTTGCGCACCGTACCTCCGCTGGCCTGGTTGCCGATCTCGCTCCTGGTGTTCCAGCAGGCCGACAGCGCCGCAATCTTCGTGATCTTCATCACCGCCATCTGGCCGATCATCATCAACACGGCCGTCGGCATTAACGAAATCCCGAAGGATTACACCAACGTCGCCCGGGTGCTGCGCCTCAGCAAGCGCACCTACCTGGTGGACATCTTGATGCCGGCCACAGCTCCCTATGTGTTTACGGGGCTGCGCATCGCCATCGGCCTGGCCTGGCTGGCGATCGTGGCGGCGGAAATGCTGAAGGCCGATGGCGGCATCGGCTTCTTCATCTGGGATGCCTACAACGCCGGCGGCGACACCAGCACTAGCCAGATCATCCTGGCCATCGTCGTGATTGGCCTGGTGGGTCTGGCCCTGGATCGACTCGTGGCCTGGGTCGGCAGCCTGATCGCCAGTGGGGAGCGCTGAGATGGCCGCCTTTCTAACGGTTGATGATGTCAGCCAGGAGTTTCCCCTCGATAACGGCGACCGCTATGTAGCCATCAAGGACATCGACCTGGAGGTCGACAAGGGCGAGTTCATCGCGTTGATCGGCCACTCGGGCTGCGGTAAGAGCACCCTGCTCAACCTGATGGCGGGCCTGGCCCAGGCGAGCAGCGGCGGCATCTTGATGGATGGCCGCCAAGTGACCGAACCGGGCCCGGACCGGATGGTGGTGTTCCAGAACTACTCGCTGCTGCCCTGGCAAACGGCCCGCCAGAACGTGGCCCTGGCGGTGAACCAGGTGATGGGCGCTGCCAGCGCCAGCGAACGCAAGGCCAAGGTGGACAGCAGCCTGGCGCTGGTGGGACTGAGCCAGGCCGCCGACAAGCTGCCAGCCGAGCTGTCCGGCGGCATGAAGCAGCGGGTGGCGATCGCCCGGGCCCTGTCGATCCAGCCGAAGTTGCTGCTGCTCGATGAACCCTTTGGGGCCCTCGATGCCCTCACCCGCGGCAATCTTCAGCAGCAGTTGATGCAGATCTGCCAAGAGGCCAGGGTCACCACGGTGATGGTCACCCACGACGTCGATGAGGCCCTGCTCCTCGCCGATCGGGTGGTGATGATGACCAACGGACCGGAGGCCGGAATCGGCCAAATCCTGCGCGTGCCCTTCCCCCGGCCGCGGCAGCGGCTGGAGGTGATGGAGCACCCCGCCTACTACGACCTGCGGGCTGAGGTGATCGGGTTTCTGCAGCAGCAGCGCCGCCTTCGCCAGCGCCGCACGCTCCGCGCCAGCATCGCCGCAGCGGAAGCGACGACGGTCGCAGGGACCGCAGCTGTCGCCACGGCTGCCCGGCCCAGTCGGGCGCTGCCGGGGGTGGGCTCCGGAGCGCGCCTGGTGCGGCTCGGCTACCTGCCCGGCCTAGACATCGCCCCCTTGGCCCTGGCCCTGGCTGAGGATCTCTTCGATCGGAACTGCCTGCAGTTGGTGCAGGTACCGTTCGCCTCATGGGAGCGGCTCGAGGCGGCTCTGGTGGCCGGTGAGCTGCAGGCTGCGATCACACCGGCCACCACCCCCCTGGCCCTCAGCCTCGGCCTGCGGGGGCGCCAGCCCTGGGCGGCGATCACAGCGATGACGGTAAGCCGCAACGGCAATGCCCTCTGCCTCGGCCGCCCCCTGCTCGAGGCAGGGGTGCGGGACCGCCCCAGCCTGGCCCGCTGGCTGGATCGGCGCGGGAAGCCTCTGCAGCTGGCGGTGCCCCAACGCTTCGGCATCGCCGAGTTGCTCGTGCGGCACTGGCTGGTCGGAGCGGGCATCGAGCCGGAGCGACAGGTGCGCTTCGAGGCCCTTTCGCCGATGGCGATGCATGGCGCCCTGCGCACCGAACGGGTGCAGGGCTTCGTGGCCGGACGCTACCGCGTCGCCGAGGCGGTGGAGGATCGGCAGGGCTATGTGCTCGCCACCGATCTCGATATCTGGAGCGGGCACCCCGAGAAAGTGCTCACCTGCTCGGAAGCCTGGGCGGAAGCCAACCCAGACGCCCTGGATGCCCTGGGGGCCGGCTTGATGAGGGCAGGTGCCAGCTGCGACGACGGTGGCCGCCGTGATGAACTCGCCAAGCTGCTCAGCCAGCCCCAGTGGTTGGGCCGCCGGGCCGCCATCGCCCTGCGCAACCAGTTCGACGATGGCACCGACGACCAGCCCCGCACCCTGCTGCACTTCAACCGCTACCACATCGATCGGGCCCATGTGCCCAATCCGGCGGAGGGGGCCTGGATCCTCACCCAGTTCAGCCGCTGGGGGCTCTGCCCATTCCCCACGAACCGGCTGGAACTCCTCAGCCAGGTCTACCGGCCGGACCTCTGCGACCGCGCCCTGGCCCGGGCCGGCTATGCCGCCCTGCGACCGGAACGCCATCCCTTCCTGCTGGCCGATGGCATCGCCTTTGACCAGGACACGCCCCTCGATTATCTGCGTTCCCTGCCGGATGGGGCCCAACCACCGCTGGCCAGCGTGACCTTGCCGCCATCCGCCGTCCCCATGCCCGATCTGAGATGACCACCCCACTTGTGGATTCCCCCCGGCCGCCTGAACACTCTCGCTTCCTGGAGTTCAAGCAGGTCAGCCAGGTCTTCGAGAGCCGCCGGGGCCGCTATGAAGCCCTGCGGGATATCAATCTGCAGGTGAACCAAGGCGAGTTCCTCTGTGTGATCGGCCACTCCGGCTGCGGCAAGAGCACCCTGCTGAATATGGTTTCCGGCTTCCTGCGGCCCAGCGCTGGCGAGGTGCTCCTGGCTGGTCAGCCGATCGAACGCCCGGGACCGGACCGGATGGTGGTCTTCCAGAACTATTCGCTGCTGCCCTGGAAAAGCGTGCGCCAGAACGTGGAACTGGCTGTCAAGGCAGCACGGCCCGAACTGGACCCGGCCTCCCGCCGCCGGGTGGTAGACCACCACCTGGAGATGGTGCACCTGGGCGACGCAGCCGATCAGCGACCCGGCCAGATCTCCGGAGGGATGAAGCAACGGGTGGCGATCGCCAGGGCGCTGGCGGTCAATCCAGCGGTGCTGGTGCTCGATGAACCGTTCGGCGCCCTCGATGCGATCACCAAGGAAGAGCTTCAGGAGGAACTGCTGGCGATCTGGAGGGAAAAGAAGCCCACGGTGCTGATGATCACCCACGACATCGATGAGGCCCTTTTCCTCGCCGACCGGATCGTGATGATGACCAATGGACCGGCCGCCACAATCGGCGAGATCCTTACGGTTCCGTTCCAACGACCGCGCAGCTACGAGGATATTCAGGCCGATGCTCGCTACGGAAATCTGCGTAACCATGCCCTCGACTTTCTCTACCGCCGCCACGCCCATGCGGATTCCTAACCAGATCCCCACCATGCCGAGCCGGTCGATCTCGATTCCCGTGGGCCACACCCTGATCCTTGACGCCACGAATCAACAAGCCAATAGCCATCTTCAGATCTCCCAAGGACTGATTAGGGTTTCATTTTGCAATCGCCAATTCGAATCAACTGGAGACACACCAATTACGATAGGATTCCTTCAAACAGGCGATCAAATTCCCCTGAATATGCTCTGCAACTCCTCCCTTCATCTTGAGGCGATCAGGATCACCAGCTTGATGACATCTTCAGAGCTAGTAGCAAGCAATGAATCAATCGACCTCGCCAATTGGAGCGCCTCCCTGCTCTCAATCCAACACCTTCCAGACTCGGAGCAGCGCCTGCGAGCCCTCTTGAAGTTGCTGGTGCTTCGGCTAGGACAACGCAAGGGCAATTGGTACTGCTTGCCGATGCGGCTCAAGCACGAATGCCTGGCGGAAATGGTCAACCATACTCGAGTAACGGTATCTCGCCACATGGCGCGCTGGCGCCGGCAGGGATTGATTGACCCAGGGGCTGCCGCCGATGGCTGCCTGCTCCTAGCGCCAAGCCTGATCGATTCCTGATCAATCGCTAACCTGCGATCTAAGATCTGCGTCTGCGTCTGCGTCTGCAATCATTTTACAGGCTCAAGCCTAACGGCTGCAGCCTTCAGTTCAGGTTGCTTTGATAACGGACATGCCAGTTCATGCATCAGGGCATTGGCCTCGCAGGGCTGCGGCTGATTGGCTCCCCAGTGCATCGGCAGAAACACCGTGCCAGGCCTAATGCTTTGCCGCACCACAACCTTGGCGCACACCTGGCCCCGCCGCGATTGCACCCAGGCCATGGCACCATCGACGAGGCCATGGCGTTCAGCATCGCTGGGATGCACTTCCAATAACGGTTCCGGATGCATGCTTGCCAAGCGCTTTGCCTTGCCACTGCGGCTCATCGTGTGCCAGTGGCCGAGGTAGCGCCCCACGGTGAGCACCAGCGGATAGCGTTCGCACGGCGGCTCGGCCAGGCCAAGCGGTGGATCGGCCCATAACCGGGCCCGGCCATTGGCGGTGGGAAAGCGGTGGCCCGCCGTTGCGGCGGGAAAGGGGGCGGGTCCATCTCCATAGAGGCGCGGCCAACCTTCGCCGGCGGCGGTACCTGCCGGGAAGGGCCACTGCTGGGGACCATGGGCGGCCAGCAAGGCGTGGCTGAGGCCAGCCATATCACAAACGCGGCCCGTGGTGAGACCTACAAACTCGTCAAACACCTCGGCAGCAGAGCTATAGCTGAACTGCTCCACAAAACCGAGCCGACGACCCAACTCAGCGAAGATGGCCCAATCGGGTCGAGCCAGGCCGGGCGGATCACGAAAACTGGGGCAGAGGGTAAGGCGGCGCTCGGAGTTGGTCATCACGCCGCTTTTTTCACTCCATTGGGCCGCCGGCAAGATCAGATGGGCCAGGCTGGCCGTTTCACTGCCCGCATAGGCTTCGCTCAACACCACCAGCGGACAGTTGGCGACGGCGGCCCGCACCCGATTCAGCGACGGCAGGCTGACCAAAGGGTTGGTGGCGGCCACCCACCAGAGCCCCAACTCACCCCGTTCCATCGCCTCAATCTGTTCCCACACGGCTAGCCCTGGCGTGGCGGCAATCGAACCGGCGGCAAAGCCCCAGTGGCGTTCGACGCTGGCGCGGTGGCCGGGGTTGGCGACGGAGCGGTAGCCGGGCAGGAGCTGGGCCAGGCCCCCCACCTCCCGCCCGCCCATCGCGTTGGGTTGGCCGGTGAGCGAGAAGGGCCCGGCGCCCTCGCGGCCGATCTGGCCGGTGCAGAGGTGGAGGTTGACGATGCCAGCCACCGTGGCGCTGCCCTCGCGGCTCTGGTTCACCCCCATCGACCACAAACTCAACACCGCCGCACTGGCTGCCCAGAGCCTGGCCAGGCGGCGCAAATCGGCTTCGGCAATGCCGCACAGATCGCAGACCCGTTCGGGTGTCCAGAGCTGCCACAGCTGCGCCAGCTCGGCGTAGCCCTCGGTGTGGGCCGCAACGAAGCCGTGGTCGATCGCTCCGGCCTCCAGCAGCAGGTGGCCGATGCCATGCAGGAGCACAAGATCAGTGCCGGGGCGGATGGCCAGATGCAGGTCGGCGGCGTCGCTGGTGGCCGTAGCGCGGGGGTCGACCACCACCAGCTGCGGCGCAGCCTGGCGCTGGCGCCGGCGCTTCAGCAGCCGCTGGAACAGAACGGGATGGCATTCAGCCGTGTTGGTGCCGATCAGCAGCACGAGATCGGCTTGGTCGAGATCGTCGTAACAGCAGGGCGGTCCATCGGAACCCAGGCTGCGGCTATAGCCAGCCACGGCTGAACTCATGCACAGGCGTGAGTTGGCATCGAAATTATTGCTACCCAGGGCCCCCTTGAGCAGCTTATTGGCCAGGTAATAATCCTCGCTGAAAAACTGGCCGGAGCCATAGATCGCCAGGCCCGCTGGGCCCTGCTGGGCGATGGTGCGGCGGATCTGGGCGACGAGGCGATCGAAGGCCCCGTCCCAGCTGATCGGCTCAAACGGCTGGTCGATGCTTTGGCGCCAGAGCGGGGTGGTGAGCCTGCCTTGATCGAGGGTTTCGCCCACGGTGGCGCCCTTGATGCACACCTGGCCGCGGCTGGAGGGATGGAGGCGATCGCCGCGGGCCTGCCAGGGGCCGGCAGGGGCAGCGCCCTCGACATTCGACGACGCGGCGGCGTCCGAGCTGGGGCGGGGCGGCAGCATCTCCAGACCACAACCCACACCGCAATAGGGGCACTGGCTGCGAACCGGCTGGGGGCTGGGGGAAGGGTCGGGGGCCATGGCGGCGGCGGGTTCAGGAGCGCTCAGGAGCGGAAGGCAAGGCCCGTCATTGCAGCGCCGCCCTGGGGTCCATCCGGTTGCAACCGCTACGGTTTGCCGGGACCCCGGATCCAGAGGAGGAGCTGAGGGGCGCCTGGTTCAGAAGCCCGCAGCGGCGAAATCCTCGCCGGCATAGGCGAGGGGGAGCTGCTCCCGCTCGGCGAGGGCAGCGGCGAAGCAATCGCCGAAGTTCAGCTGGGCGGCTTGGCCGAGGTCCTTGCCGAGGCGCTTGTCGAAGACCTTGCCGAGGCCCTTGCCGAAGCGCTGGTAGAGGGCGAGGGCGCGACGGGCGAGGTCGGCATCCACCGGCACCAGATCGGGATCGAGCAGGGCCAGCAGGACTTCCACAGGAGCCAGCAGCGCACGGCAGTGGGCAACCACGAGGAGCTCCTGCAGGGTGCCGGCGGAGATGCGCAGCAGCGCTGCCTCCTCCAGCGCCTGCTGATGGCGCTCCCAGCCGCTCTGCCGCTGGATGATCGCGATCAGCACCGAGGTGTCGAGGATCATCCCGGCAGGCCATGGCTGTCGTAGAGGCTTTCTGCCGCAAAGGGGCGCGCCTAGGCCCCGGCCTGCTGCTGCAGGGCGGGCAGCTGCTGGCGCAGCCGCTCGATGCGCTGCAGCCGGCGCTGCCGCCGCAATTCCTCCTCCAGAGCCTCGCGCACGATCTCGGTGGCGCCGCGCCCGGTGAGCTGGCGCAGCTGGCCGATCAGCTCGTCAACCCGGGGACTCTTGATGTTGACACCGATACGACCCCAGGGACGTAGAAAGCAATTCTACCGCTTCTGGCTGCCAGGGACGGATGGACGCTGCTGCTTCCTCCGCTCCGCCCGCTTCCACCAATTCCTTGCTGGCCCGCCTGCCGGTGTGGGCCCGGTGAATCAAAGCGCCAAAGCCGCCATCCCTGAATCCAATAGCCACCGGCCGCAAGCCAACAGCGCCGACGCCGACCGGGAGCGCCGTTCTCAGATCTCCCAGATCCGGCGCGGATCAATCACCAGGCCGGGGAACTCCAGGCCCGCCTCCAACCGGTTTGGATCGTTGAGCACCAGGGGAGAGTTGGCTGTTTCGGCTGTCCCTATCTGCCATATTTCCACCGTGCGGCTTTGCGGCAGCAACAGCCAGCCGAGACGCGCCCCATTGGCCTTGTAGGCAGCCAGATTGTGACGCAGGGTCTGCGGCTCATCGGCAGGGCTGGCCAGCTCCACCACGAGATCCGGGCACAAGGGCGCAAAGCCCTCCCGCTCGGCCTTGCTCAACGCCTGCCAACGATCCAGCCGCACCACGCTGGCGTCGGGGCTGCGCACGGAGCCAACTCCTTCGGAGAAGCCTTGCGGCTACGGGGAGCAGGAAGCCCGTGGAGCTGTCGAACAGCTTCAGCGGCAGGCGGCTCTGCTCGATCGCCAGCCAGAGCAGGGCTCCGAGGGTCTGGTTGCGGGCACCGGAGGCTCCACCGATGGGGGTCATCTCGATGAGGGTGCCATCGGCTGCGAGCTCAAGCACCGCCTCAGGGTTGGCCGCACACACCTGCGCGAACTGGGAAGGAGTGAGGCTGAGTGTGCGGGGCAGGGTGAGCATGGGGGCCCTGCGGGATGGGTGAGTTCAAGTAAAGGGATTCAGGAAGATGGGGCATTGGCGGCGGATCAGATCGAGACGGGCCTCGAAGCAGGGGAGTTCGGTTGTGGACTGGCTGGTGGAGGGGAGATGCAGGCGGAGAGGCAGAACGATCGCCGGCGCCTAAGGCCCCATCCCGGAACAGACAAAGCACGACAGCCAAAGCACAACAGCCGCAAACCAACAGCCAGGGTTAAGAAACAGCCGAGTGTTGAGGGATTGATGGATTAAGGGTTGAGGGAAGGGCCCTGGGGGAGGCAGACCACACGGAAACCGACGAAGCCGTAGGCATTGCCGGGCCGATTGCGGAAGCGGTAGGCCGAGCGGCAGTACCCGGGGATGCTGTCCCAGGAGCCGCCGCGCAGCAGCCTTGATTCTAAATCATCGATGAGCCCCTTCACTGGCTTGGTGGACGATTGATTCTGCTGCTCCGCAGTGCTCAACCAGGCACTGCCATCCGCTGGCGCTCCTTCATAACCGTGATGCCAGTGATCGAGGCACCATTCCCACACATTGCCATGCATATCGTGCAGACCCCAGGCGTTGGCGGGAAAACTACCCACTTCCGTGGTGCCTGAACCGGCAACATTCGCCTGCCACTGGCTGAGGGTGGTTCCAAAGGCATAGGGCGTGGTTGTACCCGCTCGGCAGGCATATTCCCACTGGCTTTCACTGGGCAAGGTGTATGTGCGGCCCGTGCGCCGGCTCAGGCGGCGGCAAAACTCCTGGGCATCAAACCAGCTCACCCGCTCCACGGGCCGCCGATCGTGCTCGGGACGCCGATTCACCACGGGCAAATCGCCCTTGAAGAAGGAAGGGTCTGGATTCAATTGACGTTCCCAGGGAGGGTCGCCTGGCGCCGGCTGCCAGCTCGCCACTTGTCGCCACTGGGCCTGGGTGATTGGCGTGCGGGCCAGGGAGAAGGGCGTCAGGCGCACCCGATGCTGCGGGCCTTCATTGCCCATCCGCCCTGGTTCGTCTTCAGGGGAGCCCATGAGAAAGTCCCCAGCCGGGATCGGCACCATCTCCAGGGCCAGCTCAGCGCCAAGGGGCTCTTGCCAGGGCGGGCCCGCTTGGGGGGTGCCGGCTCGGGCGGTCGCGGTTCGGGCAGTCGCGGCCAGGGCGTTGGGAAGCAGACGGGCGTCGTAGACCCAGGGGCGCACAATCTCGGCCTTCAGCTCCCCGTGGGCTGGGTGGAGGGGATTGAGCAGCAGGTTGGTTTCCTCCGGCACGATCACCGAAGGCACCTCGGCGAGCAGCGATTCGAGGCCCAACAGCCAGGCATCGCCCCAGGCCCGGGTGGCCGCAAGCCAATCCTCGGCGTGCTCAGGGGTGGGGGCGCTGCCCCAGCCGCTGAACTCCTCGTTGGCAAACATCCTGCGCTGCTGCCAGTGGTGGCTGGGAATGGTGATCCGCACCAGCTGGCGCGGAAATGGCAGCGGATCATCGCCGGCCAGATGCACCACCGTTTCCAGGCAGGCCAGGGCGATCGAGCTGGAGCTGTAAACGATGGGGCGATTGAGGGAGTTCCAGCGCCCCGGATAGCGGGCGGAGCCGTTGCCGCTGAGGTCGTTCGCCTTCCAGGTGAGGCCCTGACTGGCGATGCGCCAGATGCTGATCTCCCCGCTCACCGCCGCCGCATCACATGTAGGAGCCCGCCGCCATCGCGCCGATCAAGTTGGAAAGCAAGGCCTCGCCTTGTGGGGTCTGCAGGTAGAGCTCGGGGGCGGCGCCGCCGAGGGCATGGTTGGGGCGGTGCAACCAGCGCTCCATCCAGGCAGCGGCATCGAACGGTTCGGTATTGCCCGACTCACGCAGCAGCAGCTCCACCTGCTTGATCAGTCTGCTTTCCACGGCCGGCACGGCTGCGCCCTCTCTCACTGAATCCAGATCGCCTGCCGCCGCGACGGTGGAACTGGCAGTGGTAATGGCAGTGCCACTGACACTGGCATTCGCCTCGGTGGTGGATTCAGCTGAGCGGGCCATCTCTCCACTATGGCACTGGAATCGATTTCACAATGGTGTGGTGATGGCAACCAAATGCAAGCCCAGCCGCGCTCCATTGCTGATGTACGACGCCATCTTGTGCCGCAACGGCTCCAGCTGAACCGACGGGCTGGCCAGCTCCACCACCAGATCCGGGCAGAGGGGCGGGAAGCCTTCCCTTTCAGCCTCGCTCAGGGCGCGCCAACGCTCCAGCCGTCGACGGTTCGGGCCCAGGACTGCAGCTGGAATACCAATTTGGCGGCACACACCTGCGCGAACTGATCTGGGGTGAGGCTGAGCGAGCGAGGCAGGGTGAGGCTGAGCGAGCGAGGCAGGGTGAGCATGGGAGCCCTGCGAAGCGAGTGATCTCAGGCTAATGGGTTTGGGGGAGATGGGCCCCTGCCGGCGGATCAGATCAAGTCGGGCTTCGCAGCAGGAACGTTTGGCTGGGATCTTGCTAGTGGAGACTCGGAGAGAGATCTAAAAATCGCCGGCGCCTACGGCGCGACTCGCAACAGCCAACAGCCAGAGTTAAAAAACAGCCGAGTGTTGAGGGATTAAGGGTTTAAGGGTTAAGGGAAGGGTCCTGGGGGAGGCAGACCACACGGAAACCGACGTTGAGGCTGGCAAGGCCGGGCTGAACGTGGTCGCGGCAGGCCGAGCGGCAGAACCTGGGGTTGCCGACCCAGGAGCCGCCGCGCAGCAGCCTTCGTTCATCATCAGCGGCAGCAGGAATCAACCAGGGTTGGTCATCGCCAGGGGCGAAGTTGTAACTGTCATGCCAGTGGTCTTCGCACCACTCCCACACATTGCCGTGCATGTCGTGCAGGCCCCAGCCATTGGCCGGGAAGCTGGCCACGTCGATGGTCTGCTCGCGATAAGTGCCCTTGGGGCCGTTTCCATAAACGTGATTGCCATCGTAGTTGGCCAGCTCCGGCGTCAGCGTGGCCCCGAAATGGAACGGTGTGGTGCTGCCGGCACGGCAGGCATATTCCCACTGGGCTTCGCTCGGCAGGCCGTAACTCTGACCCGTGCGCTGGTTCAGGCGGCGGCAGAACTCCAGCGCATCAAACCAGCTCACCTGCTCCACCGGGCGGTTCGCGCCCTTGAACCTCGATGGATCGGGCTCCAGGTCGCGCCCCAGCTTCTGCCAACCCGCCACCGCCCGCCACTGGGCCTGGGTGATCGGTGTTTGCGCCAAGAAGAAAGATCCCAGGGTCACTTCGTGCTGGGGGCCTTCATCGTCTGATCGGTCTGGCTCGTCCCCAGGAGAGCCCATCCGAAAGCTGCCCGCCGGAATCTTCACCATGGTGAGAGCCAACCCCCCGCCCAACACCTCCCGGTAGCCCTCCACCTGCAGCGGGCGCCGCTCCATGCTCCAGCGGCCACCCTCCTCGCGCAACAGGCAGGTGCTGGTGGGGAAGCGCTGCAGGGGAATGGTCTCAGGAGCTAGCTCCGCTGTCTCGGGCTGGGCCATCTCGGGCTGGGCCGCTCCTGAGCGGTCCGTTGCAACGGCCTGCCGCTCAGCGCCGGCAAGAACCGATGAACCGCTCCTGGGGGCAGCAGCCTGCCGAGGTCTTCCGGCACTGTCGCCCTGTGTTTTCGCCCCTGCTCCTGGTGGCGAATCGTGGCGGGCTGCGAGCGCCTTCTCGATAGCCAGGGCGATCTCCACCAGCGCCTCCTCCTGTTCCACAGGGTCCATGCGCGCCAGAGGCCGGCCCGGATCCCCCAGAGCCTGATACGCACCGATCGGCGTGCGCCTGACAAGGCTGGGCCGCAGGGGCACCCACAGGATGCGCAGTCCTTCCTCCTCTGCCACCGTCAGCAGCTGCGGCAATTCCGAGTTGGTCACAAACTCAGAAGCCAGAAAATCCGAGCTCACCAGCAGCAGCGCCACCTTCGCGGCAGCCAGCGCCGTTTCGATCTCTTGCCTCCACTTGTCCCCGGGTTGGATCTGGGAGTCGTCCCAGAGACGCAGGCCATGGCTGCGCACCAGCGGCCGAATCATCGTCTGCAGCCGCTCCACCCACTGCCGATCGACATGGCTGTAGCTGATGAACAGCTGATCGCGTTCTGGGGGAGGGGTCATCGCATGCCGCCAGGCGCGGGCCGTTACGGTGCGGCGGGATTCTGGTGGTGAGGTTAGGGCAGCAGGTAAGGCCTACTGATGCGAGGGCCGCCACCATCCGATGGGGCCCTGCCAGAAACCCTGAACTGCCCCATCCGCCTGATGCCGGGGTAGTGCTGCATGGCGGAATTGTGCGGATTAGCTCCAGCAGGCAGCAGCGGGTGTTGTTCTGCACGCCTTCGGGGAGTCAGAAAGGCCGGGCGGTGCTTATCGTGGTCATCTGACCAACTCTTCATGTCCCCCTGGTGCATCGAATCAGCGTGGCTGAGGTGGTCATCACACGACGAGGGGTGGCCATCGCCAGGATCGTGGCCGAACCAGCTCGCCTTAGCGACGGATTCGATCTGCAGGAGCTGTTCCAGTTCACCAACACCCAACCGATGCATGAAGGGCCGGATGCCGGCAGCTTCATGGCTGAGCTGCGCCGCGCTGCCCGCTATTGATGGCCTGCTACTTGGACACCTCGCTGCTGGTGCCCCTGCTGATCCGGGAGCCCGGAACCCCAAGAGTCCCGGCCTTTCTCTCCGCCGGCGCAGCAAAGGCCTTGTTGATCAGCCTGCCTGGTGTCAACTACATAGGCGGACCCGCCTACCTAATCGTCGCCGACCCCAACTCCTGCTCCACAGCCTAAGCCACCTGCTGATCACCGAGATGGCTTGGGAATGCGCCTATGGATCCAGCTCGATTCGCGAGCGCATCTACGCCTACAGCGAGATCAGTTGTGGCATTCTGCTGTTCACCAACAGCTCCGGATCGGAGGGAACGCTTGGCGGCCTGGTGGGTGCCGGCAAGCGGATCGTTGCCTACCTGGAGAAAGCATTTGAGCGCGGCCAGCTCTGCATCAATGATCCTTTCTGCTCAGAACACGACCCGATCCACCCTTTCGAAATCCGGCCCACCCATGGCGCCGCCTGCCATGGCTGTGAATTGATCGCCGAGATCTAGTACGAGATCCGCAATTAGTTCCTTGATCTAGCCCTGGTCAGCCCCACCGTTTCGGCCAATCCTGAATTCGGTGATCCCTCCTTCTGGGAGTTCATCAACGCATGAGCCTCACGCTGCCAGCTCAGACATTGCGGGCCGTTGCTACTGATCTGCGGCGTCTGAACTACACGCCCACCAGGCTCACCAGGCCTGCCTTCTGGCACAGCCGCAGCACCTGCACACACAGGCCTGCCAATGCATCGAGATGAACGAGGCGGAAATCACTGATCCGGCTGTGGTCGGGCTGTTGATTGCCGATGAGCACGTGGAAGGCGGCATCTTCCCAGCAGGCCAGCTCGATCCGGCGGGAGGAGGGGATGCCGACGCAGTAGGCGTACAAAAGCAGCATCACCATCGTCCGCGGCTCATAGGCCTTGACCCCGCGCCGATCCCTCGCCGCGTAGACCGCATCAATCGCCGAGAGTTCCGGCTCTGCGGCCAGGTCGAGCAGGAAAAACACCAGATGGTTTGCCGACAGCCACTCCACCGGCGAAGGCGGAAGCAGCAGGGTCTGCTCCGGGTTCCAGGGACGGAAGGTTTTAGGCTTGCTCATGACCCATTCTCACGCCCAGATCCATTGCTGTCACTGGGATCTGGGCAGATTTGAGGGCTGCTTGGGAGAAGCGGGAGGCCGGGGCTACGTGCGACAGGCTCCTAGTGCAGCATCGAACGAGAGACTTGATAAATAAATCGTCACGCATTAGGATAGATTGTATAGAGGAAATTTATCGCTGACGATGTTTTCCAGCCTAAAAAATACTACTCAATACCATCACCCCATGGGGGCGGATTGGGAAGAAGAATATGCATATTCCTTGGGCATCCAACGCTTTATATGGGGATTTCCCTGGATTCTACTAAGTCAGTTGGCATGGCTTTGGACCAGCCCAGAAGGTAAAGTTGTGATGGAAAAAAGGGGATACCGGCACCCTCGGCATCGATGAATTCGTTCTTCAATAGTCCATCACTCGCTACCCCAGCAGCTGGCGCATCCGGGCGGGAATCACCAGCTGGGCCTTGGAGGAGAGCGTCAGCAGGGCATCCATGGCACCACTGCGAACGTCTTACAAGAGCAAGCCATTCGAGCTGCTGCGGCGCGGCGAGCACCACTGGCCAAGCGGCAGCCGATTTCGGCTCCGATTTTGAAGGTTCACTGACTTGGTGGGCACTGGCCAGGGAAGAGCATAAGCCAGCGTATAACCGCAAAGAGATTATCACTTCCAATAACATGAAGGGATAATGTTGTTGACAGAAATTTGCACTTGTGTCACGACAGGAAAATGGTCGGGTTTCATTAATTCACGGCAGCCCTAGAACTGTGGCGGCCGACAAGAATTATGGCATTCATCGCTTTCAGTCCATCCATGTCACCTGCGTGCGGTGATGCAGTTGGTTCCCACCATTGCAGGCCCTATTACACCTGAGTTTCCAATCAATAGGTGACACCAGCGAGTGGTGACCCGGATGGGCCGGTGATACTCGAACCCGACCCCCGTCAGATACCCGTGGGGCAGCCGAGGACATCAGCGCCCGAGGACCCCGACGCGGAACCCGCGGAACGGGTTGATGCCGTAACCGGGGATGGTCTGCGGCGTCACACCGACCGCCGAGATCCACATCTGGTACGCGGTGGCGGTGACCACGCCACCATGCCAGCGGCGCCACACGATCTTGTTGTTGCCGGCGGCCGGCGGCGGGGCGATGGTGTCGGTGATTTCCACCACGTTGCCGCCCTGGTCAAGGGTGCCCCACGGCGAGCGCGTCAGCGCCTGGCCCACACTGCTCACATTTCCGGTGTAGTTGAGCGGCGAGTTCGTGGGGACCCTGGCGCACTGCGCCGCGCTGAACTGCGGCGGGCACCAGTTCGGCGCCGAGTTCGGGACATTCGGCGACGCGATGTAGGTGGCAAGCGGCTGCGTGCCCGCGTTGGTCACCGCGCCCGTGGTGGGGTTGAGCGTGGTGGCCG
>CAIOGZ010000019.1 GCA_903858015.1 uncultured cyanobacterium | reverse complement strand
CTTCACCGTCACCGTGGAAACGCGCTGGGCCTTGGGGGCCCGCACGCTCAGCAGGCCGTCGCGGTAGCTGGCCTGCAGCTGGTCGCGGTCGATGCCGGCGGGGAAACGGAAGCTGCGGCTCCAGGTGCCATAGCGGAACTCGCTCAGCAGCAGGCCCCGATTGGGGGTCTCCGCCGCCTTGGTCCCAGCCGCTCGGGTCCCGGCGGTCGCGGCGTCCGGGCCCTCGCCGCTGCCCTTGGCCTCAAGCGCCACTTGGCGCGGGTTGCGCCGTTGGGCGCTGATCACCAGGGTGCGGTCGGTGGCTTTCACCTCAATCGCGGCTTTATCGACGCCGGGCAGCTCCAGCACCAGCTCGTAGGCCTCCTCGGTGTCTTGCACCTCGGCGGCGGGCACCCGCTCGGCGGTGTGCAGCTGCTGCTCCAGCCGATCAACGAGATCGAAACCAGCAGCGGTGCGCAGGGTCAACATGGTTCGCATCAGGCGGTCGTGGATCGGGGTTGGTTCCCCGCTGCAGCCACTGTCGCCAGGGTGAACCCAACCCCGGATGGGGCCAACCGGCCGCCGCGATACGGCCCCCACCACCCGGTGCGGTGAACCCACCCGGCCGGCGGGGGGAACCGGCCGATCACGGCCTATCGCTTAGGGAGACAGGTAGCGAGTCATTTGGCGAGGCAAGCAATTCTGGGCCGTCCAATAGCGCACACGCCTGCTGGCGGGATAATAGGAAAGGCGCGATAGGTTGCAAAGGCTGGTTTTGGAACTTGATTCGACCACAACAGTCCCGGCCAGACAAGTGTAAACGGGCTGGCTATAGGGCGAACCGGGTCTTGTCTGATCGGTGCAATCTGCCAGGTTGCTGAAGTGCACTACGCCCTCCTTAGGCCAGTGCCGTTGCTGATTCAGCCAGCGCTCGAAAGCGGAGGGCAGGGGATCAAAGGGCAACGCTGGGGCTGGCATGGCCAGCAGCGGCGAGGCCAGCCCAAGGGAGCCAATGGCCACAACCAAAGAAAAACGAAGCGAGAAGCGGATAGGGGCGCGAATCATCTTCAGGCCTCGTCCGCGTCGTGGGCAAAACGGTTGTAGAGAAAATCGAGGGCGGTATTGCGTAGTTCATAGTATTTAGGATCCTCCATGATGTCCTCACGGTTACGGGGCCTGGGGAAATTGATTGGCAGCACTTCGCCAATGCCGGCCGCCGGCCCATTGGTCATCATCACCAGTCGATCGGCCAAGAAAAGCGCTTCATCAATATCGTGGGTGATCATCAAGACCGTACAAGATTGGGTGTTCCAGATCTTCAGCAGTTCCTCCTGCAACTCCTCCTTGGTAATCGCATCAAGGGCGCCAAACGGTTCATCAAGAATCAGCACCTCTGGCCGGATGGCTAGGGCCCTGGCAATGGCGACTCGCTGCTTCATGCCGCCCGAAATCTGAGTTATTTTTTTATCAGCGGCCGCCGTAAGGCCCACCATCTCAAGATGCTCCCGCACGATCTCACGCTTCTCAGATTCAGGCAGCCTGGGCTTCACAGAATCGATAGCGAGATAAATGTTTTCGTAGGCCGTCATCCAGGGCAGCAACGCATAACCCTGAAACACAACCATGCGATCGGGTCCTGGCTTTGTGATCGGCTTGCCCGAGAGCAACACCTGGCCTGAGCTAGGGCTAGCAAAGCCAGAAACCATATTGAGCAGGGTTGACTTACCACAGCCGGAGTGGCCAATGACGCAAACAAATTCCCCCTTGTTAACCTCCAGATTAATGTTCTCAAGCACCGAATAGGGGCCCTGGGGTGTGGCATAAACCTTGCCAAGCTGCTCGAAGCGCAGCAGGGGAGTGGCTGCGCCAGCAGGCTGCCCAAAGGAGCTGCTGCCGGCTACGGAATTGGTGATGGTGGATGTGGGCATGGCGGAAGTGGTGGAATTGGTGGGATTTGGATTGGTGAGAGTGGAATTATGTAAGGCTTTCTCAATAGTGGCGCCACGAATGAAGATGTTGCGATTTGAGGCGTTACCACTTGAGATCGGGCGGGAATGGAAGGCCATATTTTGTTTGGCTCAGCCCGCCAAGGCGCCGGGCACACCGATCGGAATCTCAGCAACACTGAAATCCCGATGCAAATGAACCTCATTGAGATAGGCAATCGGATCGTCTGGATTGAAGGGCCTACCATCGAACAGCTCAATCGCGCTCCGCTGATAGCTCACCGCATCGAGTCCCAATTCGCGGGCGGCGGTGCTGAATACCCCTACGGCACAAATGCGCTCGAGGATCTCCACATAGTTGCGAGGAAAGGGAATCTCGGCCCAGCGGGCCAGTTGGGTGAGGATCCAGAGATGCTCACTGCGGCTAGGGCGGTTCACGCCGGGGCCGAAAAAGAGATGGTGGGGCACAGTGGCGTTACCGTCGGCGCTGGTTTCGCTGAACCAGATCACCTCTTTCTGTCAACCGACATCCAAAACTGCGCCACTTCCGACACCGAAAAGTGAGCCACCCCCGACCCGGTCTGGGGCGTCGTTTCCGGAGTGGTTCCGCCTTGGCTGCGCCGGCGGTGCCTCTGCTTGCTCATGGTTTTCGTGATT
>CAIOGZ010000018.1 GCA_903858015.1 uncultured cyanobacterium | reverse complement strand
GATCCTGGTGGTTTTCACACCGCTATACCCAAGCAGCTCCTGGATCGCACGGATATCGTAGCCTCGCTCCAGTAGGTGGGTTGAAATATAATGGCTTAATGTGTGACACTGTGCGGGCTTGTGGATGCCAGCTGCTTGCACTGCTGCACCCATCGCTTTCTGTATCTGGCTGGCATCGATGTGGTGGCGCCCGAACGATACTTCTGGTGCAGTGCGTACACGCTCGTTAAGGGTGACTGCAACGACGCCTTGAGGCTCGCCGGTAACATGGTGATTCGATCTTTATCCCCCTTTCCATCCCGAACCACAATGGAGTTTTTCTCGAAGTCCACATCCTTAATCCGTAGGCAAAGCGCTTCCATGAGCCTCAATCCACTACCGTAAAGTATTTGAGTTGCCAAGGCAGGGGTGCCCTGAAGATTACTGATAAGGAGCCGCGATGCGCCAAGGGCCTGATTCTGGCTGGATGCGCTAAACTTTTAATTCACTGCGAGGTGGGTAAGGAAGGCATTGATCTCGTCTGATGATGCGTTTTGCATAACGCCTCACCAGCATGTCCTCGCGATAGCGCTCCAGCAGACGTGGTGCACGGATGTTGGGATCTTGCATCGCGATAGAGCTGTTCTCAGATCAGGGTTCCCTCCCTCCGCCAACCAAGGCATGGGCGCCACCTGGCTACCCAAAGCATCACACCTGCCGCTCGCCAACGGGACGGCGCTGATGAAGTTGACAGCTACGAAATGCCTCGCTCAGACCATGCAGACTTCCTGGGTAAGCATCAAGTAATCACGATATTTGAACGAGCATGGATAATTCGTGCGCAGCCACGATCCAGCCAAAGTTGGACAAGCCCGCTACCGCAGCGCCACTGGGGCTACTAAAGAACTGGCAGCAGCCTCGCTGTCTGCCGTTCAATACATTGCTGGCTCTCAAAATGCTGGCACCGTCCCATCGCTTGCAGGGCCTATCCATGGCTGGGCAGCATTCGAGGCCATGGGTCCGCCCAAGTTCCCCTTGCTATCCCTAGGCCCCCTGCCTCCAAGCCAATCCCTTCCAGCGGCCCCCTCCCGCGGCCGCCACGGCCCCCCCCTTGATCCGCATCTGAAGGTATTACCCCTTCCCCCCCTCCCGCTGATCGGTTCGGCCGTGCTAGTGCAGCCTGAACTGCCGGAGCTGGAGCGTTGCTGAGATTGCTGGTGCCGCGGGAGCTCGCCTCCGGTGAGCGAAGGGTGGCCGCCACGCCCGAAACGGTGCGGCGACTGTTGGCGAAGGGGGTGAACCTGCAGGTGCAGCAGGGGGCCGGCGAAGCGGCCGGCTTTGGCGATGCCGATTTTGTTGCCGTTGGCGCCGAGCTGGCGCCGGCCGATGGCCTGGCTTGGGAGCAGGTGGATGGGGTGCTCTGCGTGCAGCCGCCGCCGCTGGAGCAGCTGGCGCGGCTGCAGCAAGGGGCATTGCTTGTGGGGCTGCTGGCGCCCTACGGCGCCACCGGCTTGGCTGAAACGCTGAATGGTCGGCAGGCCTCGGCGATCGCCCTGGAGCTGTTGCCCCGCATCAGCCGCGCCCAGAGCATGGACGTGCTCTCCTCCCAGGCCAATATCGCCGGCTACAAAGCCGTGCTGCTGGCCGCCGCCGCATTGGATCGCTACGTGCCGATGCTGATGACAGCCGCCGGCACGATCCAGCCGTCGCGGGTGCTGGTGCTCGGCGCCGGCGTGGCCGGGCTGCAGGCCCTGGCCACCGCCAAGCGGCTCGGCGGTGTGGTGTATGTCTCCGATGTGCGCGCCGCCGCTAAAGAACAGGTGGAATCCCTGGGCGGCCGCTTCATCGACCCGCCCCAACAGGCCGATAAACCCGCCGAAGAAGGCGGCTATGCCAAGGCCGCCAGCGAGGCCTTCCTGGCCGCCCAGCGCCAGCAGCTGGCCGAGCAGCTCGCCCTCGCCGACATCGTGATCTGCACCGCCCTGGTGCCCGGCCGGCCGGCGCCGCGGCTGATTAGCGAGGCAATGCTCGATGGCATGCGGCCCGGCGCCGTGGTGGTCGACCTGGCGGTGGCCCAGGGCGGCAACTGCTTCGGCACCGTCGCCGGCACCACGGTGGAACGCCGCGGCGTGCAGCTGATCGGTGCCGATGCCCTCCCCTCCAGCGTGCCCAACCACGCCAGTGCCCTCTACGCCCGCAATGTGGCCGCCCTGGTCGAACACCTGCTGGCCGAGGAGGGGCTACGGCTCGATCCCGACGACCCGATCCTCGCCGGCTGCCTGCTCACCCACGCCGGCCTCTGCCGCCGTGAGGATGTGGTCTATCCCCCTACTTCCCGCCCTGGAGATTCGTGATGAGTGGTCTTTCCCAGGCCCTGTGGGTGTTGCTGCTCGGCAGCCTGCTGGGGCTCGAACTGATCGGCAAGGTGCCCCCCACCCTGCACACGCCGTTGATGTCCGGCGCTAACGCGATCAGCGGCATCACCGTGCTGGCTTCGCTCACCTTGATCCAAAAAGCCGGTGATAACCAGGCGCTGCTGTTGATCGGCGCCCTCTCGCTTGGTTTTGCCCTGTTCAATGTGGTCGGCGGTTTCCTCGTCACCGATCGCATGCTCGCCATGTTCCGCCGTAAAGGAGACAGCTGATGACTAATTTTTTACTCAACGCTGGCAATCTATTCAGCGACGGTAATCTACTCAGCCATAGCAAGTTGCTCACTGATGGCATCGATCTGGTGGCCGTGCTGCTGCTCGGCCTCGGCATCAAGGGCCTCTCCAAGGTGCGCTCCGCCCGCGGCGCCAACCAGCTGGCGGCCGTGGCGATGGCCTTGGCCGTACTTGGCCTGCTGATCGAGATTCGGCCGGAGCCGGTCGCCTGGCTCTGGATCGCCGCCGGCAGCGCCGCCGGCGGCCTGGCCGGGCTGATCACCGCCCAGCGGGTACCGATGACGGCCATGCCCGAGGTGGTGGCCCTCTTCAACGGCTGCGGCGGCCTGGCTTCATTGCTGGTGGCGGTTGGCGTGGCCCTGTTTGATTCCGCCGACGCCGACATCGTGGCCCTGGTGTCGATCGCCATCTCCGTGTTCGTGGGGGCGATCACCTTCACTGGCTCGATCGTGGCGATGGCCAAGCTGCAGGGCTGGCTCAACACCCCCGCCTGGACCCAGAGTTCGCTCCGCCATGGCGTCAACATCGCCCTGGCGGTGCTGGCGCTGGTGGGGGCGGTGCTGCTGCCCGGCGACCCCGCCGGCCTGCCCCTCTGGTTGTTGGTGATCGGCTCCAGCCTGCTGGGCGTGGGCGTCACCCTGCCGATCGGCGGCGCCGACATGCCGGTGGTGATCTCGCTGCTCAATTCCTATTCCGGCGTGGCGGCTGCCGCCGCCGGGTTTGTGGTGGGCAGCCAGCTGCTGATCGTGGCCGGCGCCATGGTGGGGGCGGCGGGCCTGATCCTCACCCAGGTGATGTGCACGGCGATGAACCGCTCGCTGCTGTCGGTGCTGTTCGGCGGCGCCCTCGGCGCCAGTGGCGCGACCGTGGGCGGCGGCGGCAGCGAGGCGGGCTACACCCGCATCACCAGCTGCAGCCCTGAAGAGTGCGCCATGGCCCTGGAGCAGGCCGAGCGGGTGGTGTTCGTGCCCGGCTACGGCCTGGCGGTGGCCCAGGCCCAGCACGCCCTACGGGAGCTCTCCAAACTGCTCGAAAACCACGGCGTGGAAGTGAGCTATGCCATCCATCCGGTGGCGGGTCGCATGCCGGGCCACATGAATGTGCTGCTGGCCGAAGCCGATGTGCCCTACGAGCAGTTGGTGGAGATGGACACGATCAACCCCGAGTTCCCCCGCACCGATGTGGTGATCGTGCTCGGCGCCAACGACGTGGTCAACCCCGATGCCAAATCCGACCCCTCCAGCCCCCTCTACGGCATGCCCGTGCTCGAGGTGGATCAGGCTCGGCAGGTGTTTGTGGTGAAGCGCAGCCTCGGCGCCGGCTACGCCGGCATCGCCAACGCCCTGTTTGAACTGCCCCAAACCGCCATGGTGTTTGGCGACGCCAAGGCAGTGCTGAATGGCCTGCTCTCCGAACTGCGCAGCATGGGGGTGGGCAAGGCCAAGGTGGCGGCCTAAAAGCGGCCACTGGAGCCGGCTCTAGCCCTGGTCGGAGCTTTCCCTGCGGGCCTTGGCGATCACCAAGGCCTAGATCAGGCCATGGGTCAGCAATCGAACTGTTGTCTGTCACCAAGTTGACAGGCTTCTAGGCGAGATCAGGTAGGCTTTAGCTGCAAATCTCCAATACCTATAGACCAATGGCCAAGCTCCGCTTTAAGCCTGTCTGCCATAGCTGGGTGGCGCTGCATCCCAAGCCCAAGGGGGTGGTGCAGTTCGTAGGCGGTGCTTTTTTTGGCACCTTTGCACCCATGCTATTCTACCGGCATCTGCTGCAATATCTCTATGATCAAGCTTATTCTGTTATCATTTTACCCTTTAATTTTAGTTTTAATCATTACAAGGAATCGTTTTTTCTGTTGCGTGAGCAATATGCCTTGATTCCGGAGCTTGTGACGATGGCGGTCGCCCAGGGGGATAACCCCGAGGTCTACCTAAAGGCTGATAATTATATCTGGTTGGGTCATAGCATTGGCTGCAAGTATGTTGCTCTGCTTGAAAGCGCAGGCAAGCTGCCTCAAGATAAGGTGGCCTTGACGGAGTTTATTCGCAAGGTGTTGACGCCGACTGATCGATACAGTGACAAAATGGTTCAGCAGGTGGTGGATCAGTTGCAGGCGCTGCGGGAGGAATTGATGCAGTCTGCAGAAGCTTCGCGGAAGCTGGTTGAGAATTGCATGGCTGGCACGAAAAGAGTATTGGAAGCAAATAGCTCGATCCCGAAGCTTATTTACAATGATTTGTACATTAAGAATCAGCTCTCCGTTCTTCTGGCTCCGGTGGCCAGTGATACATCCAGTGCTGTGCCGTCCAAAGCGCTAGCCAACTGGATCGACAACAGAGGTTGGGGTGTACAGCCCACCTCCACCGTGACCAAAAACCTGATTAAGGAATCAGGGCTGTTCAACCTGCTGGTGCTCGCCCAGTTCAAATCTGATCAAATTGCACTCCAAACGATCGAGTGGTTTTTTGATGTTCTCAAAAAGCCTAGGAAATCAGATCGTAAGTATCTCGGCGGTGGCCATCTCAGGCCCTTGGGATTCAATATTGCCGATCTTGTCATCAACCCCTGGTTCGATCTACCCTTGATCACTTCAAAGACAGCTCGCAACCAGGCCCTGGAAACCCCCCTAGAGCAGGCGATCCAAGCAATCAAACGCGTCCAAGCTTCTTCTTGAACCATCTTGTTGAACCATCTTGTTGAGCCAGTGTCTTCAGCGAGTGTGCTCAGCGGTTAGACATCAGCCGCCTCGCTTTGTTATGCATCCGCTTCCCCCAGCATCCTGCGCAGGTCCGCATCGAAGTCCCGCAGCACCGAGCGGGGGCTGACTTCATCGAGCAGCTCCAGGATGCGGTGCACCTCCGCCAGGCCCAGGGCCCGGTTCCCACTTACCGCCTCGAAGTTGGCCTTCAGCACGTGGTCACGAATTTCTTCGAGCCTGGCGTGGCGGGTCACCATCTCGGCCACGTAGGGGTTGGATCGGGCCGCCTGAATCAGGTTTTTGTTGAGTAGCTCGTAGGACAGCACTCCTTTCTTGTGGGAATTCCGTGGGGTTCGCTGCTCCCGCCACCGCAGCGGGGAAGCGCACCGGAGCCCGGCTCGCCTAGGGAAGGCCAGCGGTGAGCTCCAGGGCTTCCTGGAAGGCCTCCGTTGGAAACAGATCGGCCGGGGTGTGGGCCGCTAGATCAGGTTGGCCGCTGTGGCGGTTCAACAGGGCCAGACCCGGTTGGGCGCTGTCATGGCGCAGAATCACCAACCCCGCCTGGCCTCCCCTTAGTTTCTGCCGATAGGCCACCGCCTCGTGGCTGGAGAGTTCGACCAGGCGAGTGCGAATGACCACGGTGGACAGTCGAACTGTTTCGATGTTGGAAAATGATCACACCCGGTACTGGTGTTGCACGGCAATCAAGGGTCTGAGCCCGACCACCCTCGCCTAGGTGCCTGGGCGGCGCCGTCGGCGCTCCGCCAAGATGGGGTTCGCTTCCTGTGGGACGCGGATGATCCTTCCCCCCTGGGGTTCTGTCGACCCCTTCCGTCCGCGCTTCCCCTGGCTGGGGCCCGACCTCCAAACCCTGCGGGACACGCTGCGGCCGCCCCAGCTCCCCCCCGAGCGCAGCGAGGCGGTGCTGGTGGATGTGGGGGCGGGCGATCAGCTGCTCGGCTGGCTCGATCCCCCTGGCCAAGGGGAACCCCTGGCCCTGGTGCTGCTGCTGCCGGGCCTGGGGGGAGGCGCCGATTCGGTGGGGGTGCGGCGGCTGGCGTTGGCTTTAAGGGCCGCTGGTTTTGCCGTGCTGCGGCTCAACCTGCGCGGTGCCGGCGCCGGCCGCAGCCTGGCCAAGGGCACCTATGCCGCCCAATGCACCCCAGATTTGTTGCCGGTGCTGCGCCGGGCGCGCCAGCTGGCCCAGGGCCGGCCGCTGGCGGCGGTGGGTTTATCCCTGGGTGGCACGATGTTGCTGAATTTGTGTCTAGCCCAGGGGCAACTTGAGGCGCTGGTCTGCATCAGCAGCCCCCTCGATTTGACAACCTGCATGGCCCAGATCGAGCAGCTGCGCAATCGCCCCTATGAGCATTGGCTGGCGCGGCGCCTCTGCCACCAAACCCTCGCCGATCCGTTCGGGCCCAGCGCCGCCGAGCGCCTGGCGCTCAGCGGCCCCCAGCGACCGCGCCGCATTCGTGCCTTCGACGCCCTGATCACCGCCCCGCGCTGGGGCTACCGCTCGGTGCAGCACTACTACGCCGCAGCCAGCCCCCTGGCCCAGCTGCTGCGCCAACCAGCCTGCCTGCCGCCCAGCTTGATCCTGCACGCCCAGGACGACCCCTGGGTGCCCGTGGCCGCCGCCCGCAGCCTGGCCCAGGCGCGGCTGCCCGGCCTCGAGGTGCTGATGCCCCCTGGCGGCGGCCACAACGGCTTCCACGCCGTGGGTGATCGCCCCACGCGCTGCTGGAGCGATCGGGTCACCACCCAGTGGCTGAGGCGGGTGCTGCAGGGCTGAGCATCGGCTGGTCGCCCCCTGCGCTGCTGAATGCCCCCCCGCGCCGCGCCCTCAGTTCAAGCGCGCCGCCTCCAGCTGCCGCTGCCGCTGCTCCGCCAGCGCCCGCTGCAGGCCCGGTTGCCGGGCTAGCTCGGGGTCGGTTTCGACCAGCTCCTGGGCGATGCTGCGGGCCAGCTCCAGCAGGTCGGCGTCGTCGCAGAGGCTGGCCAGGGCAAGGTCGGGCAGGCCCGATTGCTTGGTGCCCAGCACCTGCCCCGGACCCCGCAGGCGCAGGTCCATCTCGGCGATCTCGAAGCCATCGGTGCTGCGCACCAGCACCTCCAGCCGCTGCCGCGCCTGGGCATTGTTGCCGCCATGCAGCAGCAGGCAATGGGAGGCGGCCGCCCCCCTTCCCACCCGGCCCCGCAGCTGGTGCAGCTGGGCCAAGCCAAACCGCTCGGCGTGCTCCACCACCATCACGCTGGCCTCCGGCACATCCACCCCCACCTCCACCACCGTGGTGCTCACCAGCACCTGGCTCTCTCCCCGCGCGAAGGCACCGATCGCCGCCTGCTTCGCTTCGCTCGATAGCCGCCCATGCAACAGGCCCACATTCAGATCGGCAAACACCGCCGTGGCCAGGTGCTCGTGCACCTCCACCGCCGAGCGCAGATCCAGCTTCTCGCTCTCCTCCACCAGCGGCAGCACCACATAGGCCCGCTGGCCGAGTTCCACCTGCTGCCGCACCAGCTGCCAGGCCTCGTCCCGTTCGCTGGCGCGCAGCAGCTGGGTGCGGATCGGTGTGCGGCCGGGCGGCAGTTCATCGATCTGGCTGATATCGAGATCACCATGGATCGATAGGGCCAGGGTGCGGGGGATCGGGGTGGCGGTCATCGTCAGCAGGTGGGGTTGGATCCCCTTGGCCAGCAGGCGGTTGCGCTGCCGCACCCCGAAGCGATGCTGTTCATCCACCACCACCAGCCCCAAGCGCTCGAACTGCACCGGGTCTTCCAGCAGCGCATGGGTGCCCACCAGGATCTGCAGCTGCCCATTGCTGAGGTCTTGCAGTAAGGCGCGGCGTTGTTTGGCGCCGCTGGAGCCGGTGAGCAGTGCACAGGTCACATGCAGCTGGGGCAACCAGGCGGCCAACTTGGCGAAATGCTGCTCCGCCAGCACCTCGGTGGGGGCCATCAACGCAGCCTGGCAGCCGGCCTCGATCGCGTCGAGCATCGCCGCTAGCGCCACCACGGTTTTGCCGCTGCCCACATCCCCCTGCAGCAGGCGGGCCATCGGTTGGGGCCGGCCCAAATCGTGGCGAATCTCGGCCAGCACCCGCTCCTGGGCGCCGGTGAACGCAAACGGCAGCAGCGCCCGCAGCCCCTGCACCAACCCCTGGCCGCCGGGCAGCGGCTGCAGCGGCAGGGCCGGCCGCAACCGCAGCTTCTGGCGCCGTTGGGCCAGCCCCAACTGCAGCAGCAGAAATTCATCGAACACCAGCCGCCGCCGGCAGGCCTGCAGGCTGGCCTGGTCGGCGGGTTGGTGGATGCCCCGTAGCGCCTCGCCCCAGGGCAGCAACGCCAGCCGCCGCCGCAGCGCCTCCGGCAGCGAATCAGCCCAGCCCGGCAGGTGGGGCAGCACCGCCTGGATCGCCCTGCGCAGGGTGTCGGCCGTTAACCCTTCGGTGAGGCTATACACCGGCACCAGCCGGCCGATCGCCTCCGATCGCACCGGCGTTGAGGCCGTCTCCAGCACCTCCAGCAGCGGATCGGTGAAACAGGGGCCATAGGGGCTCTCCTTCACCAGGCCGCTGACCGCCACCCGGGCGCCGGGCGGAAACAGCCGCTGCTGGCTCTTCAGCCAGCCCGGGCTGCTGAAGCGGCGGCCGGCAAAGTAACGGCTCACCTTGATGCGGCCGGTTGGGTCGTGCAGCTGCAGCTCCAGGATCGAGAGGTTGGGGTTGCGGGGGCTGGTGAAGGCATGGCTGCGCCGCACCGTGGCCACCACCGTGGCGGTGCGGCCCGGCTCAAGGGCGGCGATGCGCACCAGGTGGGCGTAGTCGAGGTAGTCGCGCGGGTAGTGGCGGATCAAATCGCCCACCAACAGCAACCCCAGCCCCGCCAGGCGGGTGGCGGTGCGGGGGCCGATGCCGTGTACGGCGGCCAAGGGGGTGCTGGGCTGCAGGGGCGTGCTGCCCGCCGCCCTCGCCCCGCTGGCGCCGGCTGGGGGCGCGGAGGCGGCTGGCGCTGGGCCGCCTGGTTCGGCCAGCCGCAAGCGGGGCGGCGCCAGGGGCAGCACGGGCCGGGTCACCACCCGCAGTTGGTGCAGGCCCTGGCGCAACTGCTGCACCAGCAGTTGGCGGCGGCCGAGCTCCGCCTCGCCATAGCGCCCGAACGCCTCGGCCAGCTTGACCAGCCCGGCCAGGCTGCTGGGGGCCAGGCTGCCCTGGGCCAGCTCGGCCGGTGGGCTGGCCAGGCTGTGGGCCACGAAGGCCGAGAAGGTTTGGTGGCGGCCCATCAGGTCGCCGAAGCCCCGTTCCGCCTCTAGTCGGCAGGCCTGCTGCAGCGGTGCCAGCCAGGCCTCCAGTGCTGCAACCTGGCGATCGGCCACGGCCGCTTCAGCTCCGGCGCGGCGGACCCTCCGGGTCCGGTCGCAGGCGATCGAGATCCTCCAACCACAGGCGTTCGGCCTGGCGGGTTTCCAGTCGCCGTTGGAGGCGGTGGTACTGCTGGGCCACTTTGCTGGACTCCTGGTGCTGCTGCCGCAGCCTGCGGCGTACGCTGCGCAGCTGCGGTTGCTCCAGTTCGAGGTCAGCGCAGCGCAGCAGCACCCCATGCACCTGCAGCGGACCCGCCAGCCCGCCAAGGCTGATCGGCAGCTGCAGCCGCAGCAGGTTGGCGGGGGCCGACTGGCCTTCAATCTGGCCCGTCAAGACCGCCTCCAACAGGTTGAGGGGTAGCAGGGTGCGGCACAATCCCAGCCGCAGCAGCTCCAGATTGACGGCATGGGAAAGGTTGCGCAAGCGGCGCGCCAGGGCGCGCTCGTAGCCCCCCAGCCAGGCCAGCAGGGCGATCGGATCGCGGGGCAGCAGGCCGCCGCCCGGGGGGGGCTCAAACAGGGCGCCAGCCTGGTCAGCGGCTGGGGGCTGGTGCAGCCGCAACGCCAACTCCGCATCGCCAGCTCCGTTCGGGTCGTCCTGCTCGTCGGCGCTAGAGCTCTCGCGGCGGGCGCTGCTTGGGCTGGGGCTTTCGCCCAGGCCGGCGGCGGAGATCCCCAGCAAGCTGAACGGCTCGGGCATGCCTGCGGCCGCAGCGAAGGCCGAAAACAGGTTCGAGAGCTCGGCTGGTGGCGTGCTGCCGGCCGGCTTGGCGGGGTCCGGCTCGCCGAAGTCGTCGGCGATCGCATCCTCCTGCAGGGCTTCGGCTAGGGAATCATCCAGGAAGCCTTCCATGGCTTCCTGGATCGCCTCCTCTAACGAGGCGTCGAGGGCGATGCTGAGCTCAGCTTCGAACCCTGCAGCGGCGTTTGGGGCCAGCGGGTCGGGGCCCTGCTGGCTGGCCGCTGGGTCGGCGTCGCGCTCCTCGCTGGGGTCGGCGGGGTCGTTGTCATGGTTGTCGTTGTCGGGGGCGGCAACGTCGCGGCCCCAGCCGAGCCAGCCGCTGCCCAGGGGCAGGTTGAAATCCAAGCGCACCGAACCCTGCGGCAGGGTCCACTGCCGAGCTCCTCGGCCAGCAGTGCGCCCGTCATCGTCGTCGCGATCATTGTCGCGATCGCGATCGCTGCTTTCGTCCTCGTCGTTGTCTTCGTCGTTGTCCTCGGCGCCAAGGCGTTCGAGCAGCCGCTGCCGCTGCCGCTGCAGCCGTTCCCCGGCCCGTTCCCGCGCCATCTGGCCGGCCAGGTGGGCGAGCTGCTCCACCGTTAGCAGGCTGGTGCAGCTCGCCACCAGCTGCTTCAGCCGCCGGTGAAACGCCTGCCGCCGCTCCGGCGCCAGGGCGGCATAGCGGCCGCCGTGCACCTGGGTGGCCAGGTGGAAACAGGCCTGGTCCAGGCTGGGGGGAAGCACCTCCCGCAGCACTTGCAAATACAGCGCCAGCTGGCGATAGAGCTGCGGGTTGCTCCCCTCCAGCTGGCGCTGGATTGCCTCCAGATCAGCCTCCAGGGGGGACCTGCCGGCGGAGGAGCCGAGCGGCTGCGGCCAGGGCGCCATGGCCTCAGGCCTTGCCCATCGCGGCCACTTCGGCGGCGAAATCGGTCTTCTCCACGGTGATGCCTTCGCCCAGGGTGAAGCGGCTGAAGCGACGCACCTGGATGTTTTCGCCCGTTTTGCCGGCAACCTGCTTGACCATCTCGCTCACCGTGAGTGTGTTATCGCGGATGAAGGGCTGCTCCAGCAGGGCCAGCTCCTTGAGGCGCTTGCCGATCCGGCCTTCGACAATCTTGGCCTTCATCTCCTCTTTCTTGCCTTCCAGGTCATCGCGACCCATTTCGATCGCCTTCTCCCGCTCCACCACATCGGCAGGGATTTCCTCGGTGCTGACGTAATCCACATTTGGACAGGCCGCGATCTGCATCGCGACGTTGCGCACGAGCTCCTGGAACAGCTCGCCGCGAGCCACGAAATCGGTTTCGCAGTTCACCTCCACCAGCACCCCGACGCGGGCACCGGTGTGGATGTAGCTGCCGATCGAGCCCTCGGCAGCGGTGCGGCCCGCCTTCTTCTCGGCGGTGGCGATCCCCTTCTGCCGCAGCCATTCAGACGCCTTGGTCATGTCCCCGCCCGATTCGGCCAGGGCCTTCTTGCAATCCATCATCCCGGCGCCGGTCTTGTCGCGCAGTTCCTTGACGAGCTTGGCGGTGATCTCAGCCATGGGAGGGTTTGGGGTGCAGGGGCGAAGGGGAGGAGCGAAATCAAACGGGGTGGACTGGCAAGCGCCCAGCCTGGTTAGCCAACCGCCAGGGCGCCGGGCGTCCAGGCGGCAGCAAAGGCCAAGGGGCAGTAAGGGCCGGCGGCGGGGCCTCAGCCCTCGTCGTCGCCGCCGCGGTCTTGGGCGCCATGGCGGCCCTCATTGATCGCATCGGCCAGGCGGCCAAGCACCAGCTGCACCGAACGCACGGCGTCGTCGTTGCAGGGAATGGGCACGTCGCAGAGGTCGGGGTCGCAGTTGGTATCCAGCATCGACACCAGCGGGATGTCGAGCTTGCGGGCCTCGAGCACGGCGTTGGTTTCGCGGCGTTGATCCACCAGGATCACCACATCGGGCAGGCGGCGCATCGATTTCAGGCCACCGAGGTATTTCTGGAGGCGATCGAGCTCACGGCGCAGGACGGCGGCTTCCTTCTTGGGACGCATCGCGATCGCGCCGGAGGATTCCATCCGCTCCAGATCCTTGAGGCGGTCGATCCGGGCCCGCATCGTGGTCCAGTTGGTGAGCATGCCGCCCAGCCAGCGCTGGTTCACATAGGCGGCGCCGCAGCGGGTCGCTTCCTGGGCGATCACCTCGGAGGCCTGTTTCTTGGTGCCCACGAACAGGAAACGCTTGCCGCTACGGGCGGCACTGCGGGTCCATTTGTAGGCGTTGTTCATGCAGACCGCGGTCTGCACAAGGTCGATGATGTGAACACCGTTGCGTGCGCAATAGATGTAGCGCGACATCTTCGGGTTCCAGCGCCGAGTCTGGTGCCCGAAGTGGGCGCCAGCCTCCATCATCTCGGCGAGAGTGACGACAGCCATGGGATTCGGTTGGGTTTCGGGTTGGCCACCACCTGCCAGGGAACCGGACGGCTTCGATCGCCCTTCGCGCTGCCCAAAGGGGCTAGCGAGGAGCGGGGCCGCAGCCGGATCACCCGAAACGTGCAGGTGTGCGGTGTGACGGGACCCCAAGAACCTATCAAATCGTCCCCTGCTGCGGTCCCTGGCTGGGCTTAGAACCCCTGCTGGCGCGCTTCGGCGTACAGGGCCCGAACCCCCAGCCGGTTCAACGGCAGCCGCAGCAGCTCCATCGCCAGCCCCGGCTGGCCGCGGCGGATCAGCCAGCCCAGTAAGGGCCGCAGGCTGTGTTCGTTGAGCAGGCCGCCGAGGGTCAGCAACTCCCACAACAGCCGGTGCAGCCAGGTGTACTGGATGATGAACCGCACCCGGCGGGTGGGATGTTTGCGGTAAAACACCAACCCCATCTTCGCCCGTTCCCGCTCCACCTGCACCAGCCGCGGGATTTGGTCGAGGCTCAGGGCCGGATGCCAGTGGTAGCCCACCGCCTCAGGGCAGCGCACCAGGGCCACCCCCATCCGCCGCAGCCGCTCGCCCAGTTCCAGGTCTTCCCAGCCGTAGAGGCGGAAGGCGGTATCGAATAGGCCGGCGTGCTCCAACACTTCCTTGCTGATCGCCACATTGCCGGTGGCGAAATAGGCAAACGAGACATCATTGAGCTTGTGGGGCTCGCTGCTGGGATTCTCGAAATTGGCGGTGTTGATCACCGCCCCATAGGTGAAGCAGAGCCGCTGGCCGCTTTGCTGCCACCGCTTGGCCAGGGCCCGGGCGTGGCAGAGCAGGAAATCGCTCCGCACCACCAGGTCGCTGTCGATGAACACGATCACGTCGCCGCAGGCGTGGTCCACGCCGCGGTTGCGACCCTCGGCTGGGCCGCCGTGGTCTTGGCGGATCAGGCGCAGGTGGGGGAACCGGGCGGCATTGGCCTGCAGCCAGGCCACGGTGGCATCGGTGGAGCCGTCATCAACCAGCACCACCTCGAAGCGCTCGATCGGGGCCGCCAGCTGCTGGCGCTCCAGCGCCTCCAGGCACTGGCGCAGGATCGGCAGCCGGTTGTAGGTGGGGATGACGACGCTCAGGAACATGGGAGCGGCTGGGGATGGCTGGGCTGGCGGGAAAAGCTGGGCTGGGGGAAGGCGGGCGAGCAGGGCAGATCCCTGACGCTTCGCTTCGGGTCGGATCGCGCGGCGGCCAGCAAAAAGGGGGATCCCTGTGGACCCCCCGGTGCGGCTGGCCCCAGGGCCGGCGGCTTAGTCAGCGGCTCCGCCGTTGTTGGCGGTACCGGTTACGCCATTGCCAGCGCCTTCACCACGGCCCTCATTGCGCAGCTTGCGCTTCTTGAACTTGCGGGCATAGGCGCGGTTGCGTTCCTGCTTTTCCTTCTTGAGATTCCTGCGCTTGGCCATGCGGGCGGCTTGTCCTGGATGGGATATCCAATCACCCTACCGAACCGCTGGACGCCACCGCCAGCGCCGCTTGCAGCAGCCGTCCATCCTCCATGAGCCGTCCATCCTCCATTTGCACCAGCCGATCGGCCAGATCGAGGATGCGGGGGTCGTGGGTCACCATCAGCACGCTGCAGCCCTGGTTGCGGGCCAGGCCCCGCAGCAGTTCCACCACCTCGCGGCCGGTGCGGCTGTCGAGGGCGGCGGTGGGTTCATCGGCCAGCAGCAGCCGGGGCTCGGCGGCCAGGGCGCGGGCGATCGCCACCCGCTGCTTCTGGCCCCCCGAGAGGTCGTGGGGCAGCTTGTTGAGGTGATCCTCGAGGCCCACGGCCCGCAGCCACTCGCGCGCCAGGTCGCGGCGGGCCCGGTAGCCAAGATTCGGCAGCAGATCAGCCCCCATCTGCACGTTCTGCTCAGCGCTGAGGCAGCGCAGCAGGTTGTGGCCCTGGAAGATCATGCCGATCTGCCGTCGCCGCAGCTGCCGCTGCCGCCGGGTTGCCCCATTCAGTTCCTGGCCAAACAGCCGCACCGACCCTTCCATCACCTGGCGCAGGGCCCCCACCAGGGTGAGCAAGGTGGTCTTGCCGCAGCCCGACGGACCGGTGAGCAGCACCACCTCGCCGGGCTGAATCGAGAGATTCACCTGATCGAGCACCTGGCGTTGGTTCACCCCCTGGCCGTACCAGTGGCTGAGCTGGGTGATCGCAACGCTGGCCGCAGACCCTGCCGCCTTTGCGGGGTCGGGGAGGGGCTGGTGGGGGGGTGGGGGACTCACGCTGGGGTTGGGCTCAGAAGATCTCAGCCGGGTCGGCATCGCCCAGCTTGCGCATCGCCATCAGCGCCGAGCCCAGGCACATCGCCAGAATCATGGCGAACACCAGCAGGCCTCGCTGGTTATCCATCGCCACCGGCAGTTTGGTGGCATCGCGGATCAGCCCATAGAGCGCCTGGGCGGCGAGCCAGGACGGCAGATAGCCCATCAGGGCCAGCAGCAGCCCCTCCCGGGCTACCACCCCCAGCAACTGGGGCAGGGGGTAACCCATGGCCATCAAGGTGGCGTATTCGGGTAGGTGATCACTCACATCGGAGTGGAGGATCTGATAAACGATCACGCAGCCCACCACGAAGCCCATCGCGGTGCCCAGGCTGAAGATGAAACCGATCGCGGTACTGCTGCGCCAGTAATCCTGCTCGAAGTCCGCAAATCCCTGCTTGGTGTAGATCGTCACGTCGTTGGGCAGCTGGGCCCGCAGCCGCTTCGCCACCGCCTCGGCGGCCTCGCCGGGCCGCAGCCGGATCAAACCCAGTTCGATACTGCCGGCAGGGTTGTTAGGCACGAGAGTCAGGAAGGTTTCGCTGCTGGTGAGCAGGTTGCCATCGGCACCAAAGGAGGGTCCGAGCGCCACCAGCCCGCCCACCCGCACCCGCTTGCCAGCCACCTCCGTTTCAATCGTGCGGCCCTGGCGAAACCAGCTGGCGACCGGACCAAACTCGGGCCGCGACAGCTCATCGAACAGCACCCGCCCGTGCTGGCTGAGCACGTTGGCCTTGCTGGCGAGGTCGGAATCGCTGAAGAGGGGATCGCCCGGATCAAAGCCCAGGGCCAGGATGGATCGGGTCGTGCGGGTCTGGGGGTTGCGCCATAACAACATGGTCCAGTGGACCGGCGTGGTGCCGGCCACGGCGGGATCGGCCATCACCTGCACCAGCCGGCGGCGGGGAAAACCCGCCATCGCAATCGAGCTCATCGTGCGCGGGCTGAGCAGCACCAGATCCGCATCGAAGCGCTTGTGCAGGATGACGCTGGCATCGAACAGGCCATCGCGGAAGCCCAGCTGCAGAAACATCAAAATGCCCGCGAAGCTGATCCCCGCCAGGGCCACCAACAGCCGGCCGGGCTGGCGGCTGAGCAGCAACCAGGCCAGCGGGATGCGGCGGGAGGGCCAGAGGGCCGAGAGGGCCCCGATCACGGCGCTTGGGCCAGCACCGATCCGCTGGCGTCGTGCTCGTTCATGGCGTCCCCCGGGCCGGTGGCGCCAACCGGGCGATCACCTTCAGGCCGGTCAGCTGGCGCACCCGCCGGGCGTCGGCCGGATCCAGCTCCACCCGTACCTCCACGATCCGGGCATCAGCATCGCCGCTCGGGTCGGTGGAGAGCACCTGCCGCTGGCGCACCTGGGGGCTGATCCGGCTCACCCGGCCCGCCAGGGTGCCACGGAAGCCGCCGTTCTCGCTGCTGAGGCGCGCCGCCATGCCGACTTTAACCCTGCCGATATCGCTCTCGTACACCTCCACCACCGCCTCCATTCGGTCGCTGGCCCCCAGTTCGAGGATGCCTTTATCGCCAGGCCGCTCGCCCACCCGGGTGTTGATCCGCAGCACGGTGCCGGCGATCGGGGCCCGCAGCTCGGTGTCGTTGAGATCAACCTCCACCTTCACTAGCTCGGCTTCGGCCTCCTGCAGCTGGCCCTGCAGCAGCAGGTGGTCCTGCTCGCGGCGATCGAGCTCATCGGCGGCGATCGCTCCCACCTTGGTGAGCTGGCGATAACGGGCCAGCTCCCGGCTCTCCACCCCCAGGCGCCGCTTCAGGTTGGTGATACGGGCCTTGAGTAGCGCCTGCTGGGCCCGTTGGCTGGGGGCCGAGTCAAAGCGGGCTAGCAGTTGGCCGGCCGCGACCCGCTCACCCTCCACGACCTGGAGCGAAATGATTCGGGGCGTGCCGCCCTGACTGCTGTCGGGAGCCGCCAGCAGGCGGGTATCACCGGCGGGTTCCAGCCGCCCCAAGGCCGCTACCGCTTCGATGGCGGCCGGTGGCGCCGGGCGACGGGGCCGCTGCACAACGGGCTTGGGCCCATGCCGAAGCCAACCCTGGTTCCAAGCCATGGCCCCCAGCCCAGCGGCAGCCAGGCCAATCAGGGCGCCGAGCAGAGCTCGGGAGGGTCGTCGAAGAGCAGGGTCTCGATGTACTGGTCGGCCCAGGCGGGGTTGAACGCCTTCTCCAGGACCCGGCGGGTCTTGTCGTTCTGTTTCTGTTGCTTGCAATAGCGAAGCTGCCCTTGCCAGCGTTCAACCGTAGCCGGATGCCCCGGGCCCTGGGCGGTGCCCTGCGCTACCGCCTTGGCCAGCACGCCCAGCACCGCGCCCACATGCTCGATGAAGCGCTGCTCCTCGGCGGCATCGGCGGGCCGCACAAACAACACGTGGGGCGAGAAGATCGAACCCCACGGCGGCAGTTGCCGCTGCTCAGCAAAATCTGCCCGGGGCAGGGCCGCTAGGTCCCGGTCGATCGACTCCGGCAGCCTGCCGGCCACCGGCGAAAGATCCACGATCGCCGCCGACACCCCAGCCCGGCCGGCCACGATGTCGGCACCGAACACCGGCAGGTCGTAGGCGGCATCCGGAAAGTACACGCAGTGCAGGATCTGCAGGCCGGCGCCCAATCGCGCCGTTTCGAGGTGCAGCTTGCGCAAGCCGCGGCAGCGGTGCACCTCGTTGCGGATGAATAGGTTTTCACCATCGAGGCTGCCGCTGATCGCCTCGAGGGCTGGATCGATCCCTAGGGGTTCCAGATCCGGCAGGGCGTCGCGGCAGGTTCGAATCCGCTCCGCTAGGGCATCGACCAGGGGGTGGATGCCGTCGGATCGGGCGGCTGGGCCCGGCTCAACGCCGGCGCCTGGGGAGCTGGGCATGGGAACCGGTGTCATTGCGGCGCTACAGCCGGCAGAATGGCGATCCTGCCATCCGCGCATGCCCCCTTCCCCCCGTCGTAGCGGCCTGTTGCTCCCGGATCTGGAGCAGCCCCGCCGACGGGTACTCCCCAACGGCGCTGAACTGGTGAGCCTGCCGCTCGCCGGAGCTCCCCTGGTGTGCCTCGATTTCTGGTGCCGTGCCGGCAGCCTGTTCGAAACGGCCAACGAAAGCGGCATCGCCCACTTCCTCGAACACATGGTGTTCAAGGGCAGCCATAGCCTGGCGGCCGGAGAATTTGACCGCCGGGTGGAGGCCCTCGGCGGCAGCAGCAATGCCGCCACCGGCTTCGATGACGTGCACTACCACGTGCTGATTCCCCCCGAAGCCGCCCCCGAGGCCCTTGATTTGCTGCTCGATCTGGTGCTCCAACCCCGGCTTGATGGCGAGGCCTTCGCGATGGAGCGCCAGGTGGTGCTCGAGGAGCTAACCCAGAGCGAAGACCAGCCCGAGGAGGTGGCGCTCCAACACCTTTTGGCGATCGCCTGCCCCGGCCATCCCTACGGCCTGCCGATCCTGGGCCGCCGCGAAGCCCTGCTGGCCCACGATCCCGCTGCCATGGCCGCCTTCCATCGCCGCCTCTATGGCGGTGGCCGTTGCGTGCTCGCCCTTACCGGCGCCCTCGACGATGGCCGGCTGGAGGAGCGGGCCGCCGCCGGCGCCCTCGCTGCCTTACCACTCCTCCCCGATCTGCCCCAGCCCCCTCCCCTTGCCCTCAAGCCGGGGGAGCAGCGGCTGGAGTTGCCCCGCCTTGAGGCGGCTCGCCTGTTGATGGCCTGGGGCCAGCCCCCCGCCCGCGATCTGCGCGGCGTGATCGGGGCCGACTTAGCCACATCGCTGTTGGCCGAAGGGCGCCGCAGCCGCTTGGTGGAACGGCTGCGGGAGCAGCTCCAGATCGTAGAAAGCATCGATCTCGATCTCCACGTCATGGAATGCGGCAGCCTCGCCCTGTTGGAGGCGGTCTGCGAACCGACCGAATTGCCGGCGGTTCGCGCCGCCATTCAGGCGGTGTGGCAGGAGGTGATGGCCGAGCCGGTGGGTCCGATCGAATGGTCCCGGGTGAAGCGGTTGGTAACCAACAGCTACTGCTTCGCCATGGAGGCTGCCGGCCCCGTGGCCGGATTGATCGCCCCCAGCCAGCTCTGGTCACGCCACCACAGCCTGGAGGCCCCGCTTGAGGCGATCGAGGCCTGGGACCCGGAGCAACTGCGCAGCGAAGCCCTGGCCAGCCTTGACCCAGCCCGCGCCTGCCTGCTGGAGGCGGTGCCCGCATGAGCGCCTCCCCCAGGGCCGACCACCGCTGCTTCACCCTTTGCGGCGGTCTGCCGGTGTTGGTCAGCCCCCGGCCCGGCCCGGCCATCCTGGCGGCCCGCCTGGTGATCCGCGGCGGTAGCGGTGCCGATCCCGCCGGCCAGCGGGGCGCCCACCAGCTCCTGGCCGGGGTGATGAGCCGCGGTTGCGGCAACCTCGATGCCGATGCCCTCGCTGATCTCGTCGAAGGGGCCGGAGCCGCCCTGCGGGCCGATGCCCTGGAGGATGCCCTCGTCATTGGCCTCAAGTGTGCCGCCGCTGACGCACCAGAGCTGCTGCCGCTGCTGCTGGCGATGGTGCGCCTGCCTGGCCTGGCGGCCGACCAGGTGGCGATTGAGCGCCAACTCAACCTCCAAACCCTGCAACGCCAGAAGGAAGATCCCTACCAGCTGGCCCACGACCAGCTGCTTCGCCAGCTCTATGGCCATGGTCCCTATGGCCACGATCCCCTGGGGGTGGAAACCGAGCTGGCAGCCATTGAGCCGGCCCTTCTGGCCGAGCTGGTCGCTGGCCTAGGCCAGCACGGCGCCGTGTTGGTGCTCTCCGGCCGGGTTCCCGACGCCCTCATCGATCTGCTGGAGCAAAACCTGGCCGGCGTGCCCTGGCCCACCAGCATGCCAGCGCCGGCAACCGCCAGCCCCGCCAACGACTGGCAGGATCCCGCCGCTGGTGAGCCGCTGATGGCCCTCGAGCAGGACACCGAGCAGCTGGTGTTGATGCTCGGCTGCCCCACCATCCCCCTGGGCCACCCCGATGCCCTCGCCTTGCGCCTGCTCCAGACCCACCTCGGCATGGGCATGTCGAGTCGTCTGTTTGTGGTGATGCGGGAGGAGCGCGGGCTTGCCTACGACGTGGGCGTCAGCCTGCCGGCCCGCTGTGGACCGGCCCCCTTCGTGATGCACCTTTCCACCTCCGCCGAGCGGGCCGCCGAGGCCACCGCCTGTCTGCTGGCGGAGTGGCGGCGCTTGCTCGACCAACCCCTGGAGCCGGCCGCCCTCGACCTGGCCCGCGCCAAATACGTCGGTCAAGATGCCATGGGCCGCCAGACCTGCAGCCAGATCGCCGAACGCTTGGCCCTGCTGCTCAGCCATGGCCTGGGCGCCGACCATGTCGAGCATTGCCTGGAGCGGGCCAAATCCCTCGATGGAGCTGATCTGCAGCGGGCCGCCCGCCGCTGGTTACCCCAGGCCCAGCTCAGCCTGGTGGGCCCGCCGCCGGCGCTGGCGGCCGCCAGCGCCGCCTGGCAGGCTTCACCGCTCAGTTAAGGGCCCCGTCGTCCGTCAGCCGGCACCTTCAGCCCTCCGCCCCTGGGCGCTTCAGTTCCCTGGCGGTGATCAAGAAGGTGCCCCGCCGGAAGCGAACCGCCAGTTGGTCCAGCGGGCGCAGCGCCTGCACCACCCCCACCTCGCCGGGGTCCACCAGATCGGGGGGACGCAGCATCGGCATCGGATCGGCTGTTTTCAGGTACCGCACCGGTTGGGCCAGGCTGACCCGATCGCCCAGCTCAAACGCCAGCAGCTGCTCCCCAGAGCCTGAACCCGCCGGCTGCTCCAGCCTCACCTCGGCAGCTGGTTCCGGCCCCCCCTGGTCGTTCGGCTGGCGCGGCACGGCGGCTTTCCCCTTCTCAGCAGAACCTAGCTGCAGCAGGATGGGCTGTAGCTACGGAGGATCGCGTGCGGGCCCTTGCCACCTGGAGCGGAGCGATCGCGGGTCTGCTGCTGATCGTGGCCGGTGGGCTGATCCCCGCCTCCATCCCCTTTCCCGAGGCAGCCGGCTGGAGCCTCAGGCCCCTTGGCATCACCCTGCAGGTGCCTGCCCTGTTGCTCACTGCCCTCGTCGCCGGTCCCCGCAGTGCCCTGCTGGCGGCGGTGGCCTACTTGAGCGTTGGGCTGTTTCAACTGCCGGTGTTCCAGGAGGGGGGCGGGATTGGCTATCTGCTCGATCCCGGCTTCGGTTATCTGGCGGGCTTCATTCCCGCCGCTTGGGTCACCGGCCGCCTCGCCCGCCAGCGCGATATGGATGATCCGCTGGCCCTCACCGGCGCTGCGGTGGTGGGGCTGCTGGTGTTGCATCTCTGCGGTTTGCTCAACCTGCTGCTCGGTGCCCTGGCGGGCCGCTGGGGCAGCACCCTGCTCCCCCTGCTGCTGGGATATGGCCTGGCCCTCTTGCCCCAGCTACTGCTCTGTTGCGCCGCTGGCTTGCTGGCCTGGTTGCTGCGCAGGCTGCTACTGGTTCCTTCCTGATCCCTGCGCCCGTGACCCTGCCGATTCCAAGCCCCATGCCGCCAGCCCCCTACCGCCCCGGCGGCACGCCCCAGCCCAGGCGCCCTCGCCTGTGGCCTGCCGCCACTTTGCTGCTGGCCCTGGCGGTGTTCTGGGCCGACCAACTCAGCAAGGCCTGGGTACTCAGCCAGTTGCCGCTCGGGGCGGTGCGCCCCTTCCTGCCCGGTCTGCTGGCCCTGCAACGGGTGAGCAACAGCGGCGCCGCCTTCAGCCTGTTCAGCGGCGCTCCCCTGGCCCTGGGGCTGGTCAGCCTGCTGGTCAGCGTCGCCGTACTGGTCTGGATTCTCTGGCGCCCTCCCCAGGGGGCCTGGCTCAACCTGGCCCTCGGTTTTCTGCTCGGCGGCGCGGTGGGCAACGGCCTCGACCGCTGGCGCCACGGTGCCGTCACCGATTTCCTCGCCTTCTTACCGATCCAGTTCCCCATCTTCAACCTGGCCGATGTGGCCATCAATCTGGCCGTGCTCTGCTTTGCCCTCGACCAACTCCTGCCGCTGCTACCCCGCTCCGCCAGCGAACCCCCAAGGGGGGAACCCCCAAGGGGGGAGCCCCCAAACAGGGAGCCCCCCTGGGTCGGCCCCCACGACAGCGGGCCCCGTCGCCATGGCTGATCACCCGATCTCCGCCGCCCTCACCATCCATCAGCACGGCCAGCCCGATCGCCGCCTTGTGCTGCATGGCAGCCTCTACCGCATCGGCCGCGACAGCAGCTCCGAACTGGTGCTCGATCAACAGGCCGTCAGCCGTCGCCATGCCCTGCTGGAGCGGTACCAGAACCGCTGGCTACTCAGCGACAGCGGCTCCACCAATGGTCTGTGGTGGCAAGGTCGCCAGGTGTCCACCCTGCTTCTTCAAGACGGTGACCGGGTGCGCTTCGGTCCGCCCGACCAGGCCGATCTGCCGCTGATCAGCTTCCACGCCCCAGGCCGGCGGCGCTGGAAGCAGCTGCTGCGCCTGGTGGTGGTCGGCCTGGCCGGCTTGGCCGGCGGCGGGCTGCTGCTGTTGCTGCTGGGGCTAGTGACCCTGCCCATCCGCGGCAGCCTCGCCAGCGTGCGCGGGCCACTGCTCCTCTACGACCGTGGCGATCGGCCGATCGCCCCCGCCGATGACCGCCCCCACCGGGAACAGAGGGGGCTGGAGGGTTACCCCCAGCTGCTGATCGATGCCCTGCTCGCCAGTGAGGACAGCCGCTTCTGGTGGCATCCCGGCATCGATCCGATCGGCACCGGCAGGGCCCTGGTTGCCAATCTGATCGGTGGACGCGTCTTGGAAGGCGGCTCCACCCTCACCCAGCAACTTGCCCGCAGCCTCTATCCGGCCCAGGTGGGCCAGGGGGAAACCCTGGCCCGCAAATGGCGTGAACTACTCGTCGCCCTCCAGCTCGAGGCCCGCTTCAGCAAAGGGGAGCTGCTGCTCAGCTACCTCAACCGTGCCTTCCTCGGGGTCGACTGGGGCTTTGAAGATGCCTCCAGACGCCTGTTCGGCAAGCCCGCCCTGCGGCTTGAGGTTGAGGAGGCGGCCCTGTTGGTGGGGCTGCTCTCCTCCCCCTATGGCCACGACCCTTGCAGCTCGCCCCAGGCGGCGCTCGAAGCCCGCAACGCGGTGCTGCACAAGATGGTCGATAGCGGTCGCCTCGCTGCCGATCCGGGGCGCGCCGCCCGGCGCCGGCCGATCCGGCTGGCGGCCGATGCCTGCCGCGCCAGCAGCCGGCGCGCCCTTCCCTACTACAGCGACCAGGTGCGCCGCGACCTCGATGCCATGGTCGGAGCCGATGTGGCCGCCGAAGGCAACTACCTCGTCGGCACCCACCTGGATCCGGCCCTGCAGGAGTTGATCGAAAGATTGCTGCGCGATCACCTCGATGCCAGCCGCGGCCTCGGCGTTGCGGAGGGCGCGGTGGTGGTGCTCGACAGCCGCAACGGCGGCATCCTGGCGATCGTCGGGGGTCGCGATTACCGCCAGAGCCAATTCAACCGGGCCTCGATGGCCCTGCGCCAGCCCGGCAGCACCTTCAAACTGGTGCCCTACACCGTGGCGATCGAACGCGGCGCCCGGCCCGGCGACCTGGTCAGCTGCGCCCCGCTTCGCTGGCAGGGCCAGTACTTCGACAGCGGCTGCGGCGGTTCGATCAGCCTGCGCCAGGCCCTGGCGATCAGCAGCAACACCGCCGCCCTGCGGCTGGCCCGCCGGGTGGGGCTGGAGGCGGTGGTGCACAAGGCCCGCGACCTGGGCTTCACCACCCCCCTCAACACGGTGCCGGGCCTGGCCCTGGGCCAGAGCGAGGTGACCCTGGTCGAACTCACCGCCGCCTATGCCGCCGTCGCCGATCAGGGCCTCTGGCATCCCCCCAGCACCATCCGCCATCTGACCGATGCGGAGGGCTGCTCGGCCGCATTGGCGGAGAAGGGCTGCCGCCAGAGTCAGCCCCCAGCTAAAGCCCCAGCTAAAGCTCCAGCCAAAGCCCAAGCCGCCGCCAGGACCCCAACTGCCCCTGGCGGGGATGGGGGTAGCGCCGGCCGCCGGGCGATGACGGCTGCCACCGCCAAAACCCTGCAGGAGCTGCTGCGGGGGGTGGTCAATGGCGGCACCGGCAGCGCCGCCTGGGTTGGCGCCGACAGCTGGGGCAAAACGGGCACCACCAACGACGGTCGCGATCTCCTCTTCGTCGGGGCGGTGCCGGCTCGCCATTGGGTGATGGGCGTCTGGCTCGGCAACGACGACAACAGCCCCAGCCGCTCCACCAGCCACCTGGCCGCTGAGCTCTGGGGGCAGATCGTGCGCTCCTCCACCGCCTCACCCTGATGCTGCCCCGGCGTCTCTGGCTCTGGATTGGCCTGGCCTTGCTGGCCCTGGTCCTGGCGGGTGTGGTGCTGCAGGCGGTCAACCAGTTGCTTTGGCAACTCAGCTACTGGTTACCGGGCTGGTTGGTCGGGCCACTGCTGCTCGTGGTGCTGGCGGCGGTGGCGCTGGCCCTGGCCCAGCTGGGCCTGCCCTGGCTGCAGGGCCAGCGGCGGAGTGGCTCCAAGCCTGGCCAGCGGGGTGCTGCCGGCCCAGACCTGAAGCCCCCCGCCAGCCGTCGTGAGGCCGCCGAACGCAACCTGGCGGCGATCGACGGCACGCTCGAACGGGTGCGGGATGCGGTGGGGCGGGAGGCCCTGCAACAGGAGCGGGCCCGCATGCAGGCCGAGCTCGAACGCGGCGATCTGCGCATTGTGGTGTTTGGTACCGGCTCGGCGGGCAAGACCTCCCTGATCCGGGCGTTACTCAACCAATTGGTCGGCAGCGTCGGCGCCCCGATGGGCTCCACCACCAGCTCCTCGGCCGACCAATACCGGCTGCGCTTGCGGGGGCTGCAGCGGGCTGTGATTCTGGAGGACACCCCCGGCATCCTCGAATCGGGCAGCGAGGGCCAGCGGCGCGAGCAACTGGCCCGCCAGCAGGCGGCCCGGGCCGATTTGCTGCTGCTGCTGGTCGATGGCGACCTGCGGGCCTCCGAGCTGGCGGTGTTGGACAGCCTCGCCAGCCTCGGCAAACGGCTGCTGCTGGTGCTCAATAAATGCGATCTGCGCGGCGAACGGGAGGAGGCCCGGTTGCTGGAGCTGCTGCGCCAGCGCTGTGGTCACCGCCTCGCCCGGGAGGATGTGATTCCAGCCAGTGCCGCCCCCCAATCGGTGCCGATGCCCGGCGGTCGGCCCCTGCAGCCCCTGCCCGAGGTGGAAGCCCTGCTGCGACGGATGGCGGCCGTGCTCCATGCCGATGGCGAGGAGTTGGTCGCCGACAATCTGCTGCTGCAATGCCGCCAGTTGGGCGATGCCAGCCGCCAGCTTCTCGATCAGCAGCGCCGCCGCGACGCTGAAGCGGTCGTGGACCGTTACATGTGGATCGGTGCTGGCGTCTTGGCCGTCACCCCCCTGCCGGGCCTCGACCTGCTGGGAACTGCGGCGGTCCATGCCCAGATGGTGGTGGAGATCGGGCGGATCTACGGCGTCGCCCTCAGCCGCGCTAACGCCCAGGATCTCGCCCTTACCCTGGGCCGCAGCCTGGGCGGTTTGGGCCTGATCAAGGGCGGCGTCGCCTTGGTGGGCTCTGCCCTCACCCTCAACTTGCCCGCCCTGCTGATGAGCCGTGCCCTGCAGGCGGTCAGCGCCGCCTGGCTTACCCGCGTGGCCGGCCGCAGCTTGATTGTGTTTTTTCAGCAGGACCAGGATTGGGGCGATGGTGGCCTGCCGGAGGTGTTGCAACGCGAATACGACCTCAGCCGCCGCGAAGGGGTGCTGCGCAGCTTCCTCGACGTGGCCTACCGGCGGGTCGTGGAGCCCCTGCGCCAGCAGGCGCTGCGCCTGCCGCCAAGGCCCCCAGGCCGCTCCCCATCCGGCGAAGCTGAACCAAGCCCGGCCGAGGGCGCCAGGGCTGGGTCGCCGATCAGGCCAGAGCCCCAGGTCCGGTCAGACCCCCAGGTCTGGTCAGACCCCCTGGAGCTGCAGCGGCGCCAGGATCGACCCGAGCAACGCCAGGGGGCAGGCCAGCGGCGCCGGGGGCCCCGTTGGCCGCTGCCACCCCAACAGCAAGGTCGCCGTAGGCCTCCGCCGGGGGAGGAAGCAGCGGACCCGAACGGTCCAGAACGCTAATCAAGATCAGGTAGAGCACGCCGATCAAGATGGACAGACCAGCCGTTATCAAGGCCACCCAGGGGGAACGGCGGCTAGGGCCCAGGGGTGGCGGCGGGGCACCTGGGCCGGGAGGAGTGGTCATCGAAGCGGGGCCGCGGCGGCCAGGGACGGGGGCTGCTCGCCATGCTGACAGGGCGATCCGCAGCTGCCGCTGGCCCTAGGGCACCGCGACGCTGCTGGCCACCACGGTCGCGATCGCCTCGAGCTGTTCAAGACGGGTATGGGGATTGCCCAGCACCGCCTTGAGATGGTGGTGGCCCTGGTAATCGGGCCGCGACAGCATCAGGCGCTCCTGCAGCAACTGCTGGCGGGTCCGCTGGCTCCATTGTTCACAGGCCTGACGATCGAACCCATCGGGCCGGAAGGCGAGTAGGTGGAAACTGCCGCCCCGCAGCAGCAAGCGGCCATCGGCAGCCAGGAGGGCCTGCAGCTGGCGGCGGCGGCGGATGGCGCCGTCCAGCACGGCCTCGATGCCGGCTAGACCCAGCTGCCGCAGCCCAAGCCACAGCTTGATGATCTCCGCTGGGCGGCTGCCCTGCAGCCCAGCCTCGCCGCCGTGGACCACCCCCCAACTCGGCTCCATGTAGGGCAGACCCGTGGCGAACGTTTCGCTGAGCAGGGCGGGTCGGGCCAACAGCAGCAGCGATGAGGTTTTGGTGATTCCCAGCAGCTTCTGCGGATTCATCGTGACCGAATCGGCAGCGCCTAACCCCTCCACCCGGAGCCGGTGGCTCGGGGAAAGGGCGAACACGGCCCCAATCGCCCCATCCACATGCAGCCACAGGCCGTAACGGCGGCAGAGGGCGGCGATCGGGACCAGGGGGTCTGCGGCTCCCCGCACGGTGGTGCCGGCGGTGGCCACCACGGCAATCACGGGGATGCCCTGGAGCTGCAGCGCGTCCAGCTTGCGCGCCAATTGCTCGCTGGCGAGGCGGCCTTCGGCATCCACCGGCAGCGCGTGCAGCGCACCGCTAGCCAGGCCCATCACCCGCATGGCCTTGGCCAGGGAGACATGGGCATCGGCGCTGCACAGCACCACCGCCTCGGCCACCCCATCGAGGCCCCGGGCGTGGCGGGCCACCACCAGGGCCATCAGGTTGCTGAGGCTGCCACCGCTAGCGGGCACACCGCCACTGCCGGCGGGCAGGCCAATCTGCTCGGCCAGCCAGCTGCAGAGGCTGCGTTCCAGGCGGCTGAGGCTGGGCGAAAGCTCCTCGGCGAGCAGGTTGTTGTTGAGGCCAGCCGCAATCAGATCGCCCACCACCGAAGCCAGCAGCGGCGGCGGATCGAGATGGGCCACCGCTCCGGGGTGGTTGGGGTTGTAGGCGCCTTCCATCAGCCGTTGCACGTCGGCGAGCAGCTCGGCGGGCGTCAGCCCACTGGCTTCGGGCGCCACCGGCGGCTGCACGCTCAGACCCGGCAGGGGACGGCCCGCCGCCGCTGTGGAGAACCAACCGGCCAGCAGCCCGGCGGCCTCCAGGAGCATGGCCTCCAGGGTTGGATCGGCCCGATCGGGATGGGGGAACGGCAGGCTGGTTGCGCCAGAGCCCGGCTGGGGCCGCGGGGCTTGGGGCACACTGGCCAACGGCGACTCAATCATTTCAACCATTCTGCCCGCCGTTGGCCATCGCCCGGCCTGCTGCTGGAACCGGCCCAGGCGTCGCCAGGGGGCTCCGCTCGCCCTTGCGGCTGGCGCTACAAGGATCGCGATGCCAACGACGCTGGGGATGGACGTGGAGATTGTTGCTGCGGCGCAGCGCTGGGAGCTCTGGATGGACTGTTTGCTGCGGCGGGCGGCCCAGGTGGGGCTTGAAGGCGAAATCCCGGTGGCTGCGGTCGTGCTGGATGGCCAGGGCCGCGCCATCGGCTGGGGTAGCAACAGACGACATCGCCACCAAGACCCCCTCGGTCATGCCGAGCTGGTGGCCCTGGCCCAGGCCGCATCCCTGCGCCAGAGCTGGCGCTTCCCTGATTGCACCCTGCTGGTGACGCTCGAGCCCTGCCCGATGTGTGCCGGTGCCTTGGTCCAGGCCCGCATGGGCCAGGTGGTGTTCGGGGCCCCCGATCCCAAACGCGGCGCCCTGGGGGGCTGCCTTGATCTGTCCCGCGATCCAAGCGCCCACCACCGGATGGCCGTGCTGGGCGGTGTGCGGCAGAGCCAGGCCAAGGGCCAGCTAGAGCAGTGGTTTCGCCAGCGTCGCGCCGCCGCACTGCCCCCGCGATAAACCCGATCAGGGGCCAGCTGCGATCAGCCTGCCCAGGATTTGGTGCCCCGGATTGGGTGCCCCGGCTTGGGCTGCCCCCGATTCAGCGGCACAGACGGGTTAGTTTCGCGCTGCGGCAGCTGGGGTGGGCTGGAAGGCAGGCAGCTCGGTTGCGAACAGCTCCAGTAGCCGGTCCACGTTTTCGGGGGTGCTGTTGTACCCCATCAGGCCGATGCGCCACACCTTGCCGGCCAGGGCGCCGAGTCCGCCACCCACCTCAATGCCAAAGCGCTCGAGCAGGTGGCGGCTGAAGGCCTTGCCATCCACACCCTCGGGGATGCGCACGGTGGTGAGGGTGGCCAGGCGGAGTTCCTCGGGCACGTGCAGCTCAAGCCCTAGGGCGGCCAGACCTGCCCAGAGCCGTTCGGCATTGCGGCGATGCCGCGCCCAGGAATTGTCAATGCCCTCCTCGCTCAACAGGCGCAAGGCCTCCCGCATGCCGAAGTTCATGTTCACTGGAGCGGTGTGGTGATACACCCGGTCGCTGCCCCAGTATTGGTTGAGCAGGGAAACGTCTAGGTACCAGTTCGGCACTTTGTCGGCTCGGGCCAGCAGCTTGGCTTCGGCCCGGGGACCCATGGTGAAGGGGCCCAGGCCTGGGGGGCAGCTGAGCCCTTTCTGGCTGCAGCTATAGGCCAGGTCCACCTTCCAGTCGTCGAGGAAGAGGGGCACGGCACCGAGCGAGGTGACGGTGTCGAGCAGGAGCAGGCAGTCGTGCTGGCGGCAGAGGTCGCCGATCCCCTCCATCGGCTGGCAGACGCCGGTGGAGGTTTCGGCGTGCACCATCGCCAGGATGGCCGGCTTGTGGACCTCCAGGGCCTGCCGGATCTCCGCCAGGCTGAAAGCCTCCCCCCAGGGCCGCTCGATCGTCACCACCTCGGCGCCATAGCGGCCCGCCATGTCCACCAGCCGCAGGCCGAAGTAGCCCATCACCGCCACCAGCACCTTGTCCCCCCGTTCCACCGTGTTGGCGATGGTGGCCTCCATGGCGGCGCTGCCGGTGCCACTCATCGGGATGGTGAGGCGGTTGTCGGTCTGCCACACGTAGCGCAGCAGTTCTTGCACCTCGCCCATCAACTCGATGTAGAGGGGGTCAAGATGGCCGATCGGCGGACGGGCCAAGGCTTTCAACACCGTGGGATGGGCGTTGGATGGGCCGGGACCCAGCAGCAGGCGCTCGGGTGTGGCGATCGGATCCAAGCCAAGCCGATGCGCGGTGTTCACGGAGGTCGGGATGGGAAGGGAAGCCAAGACCACAACGATGCAAACGACAATGGATCGAGACTACGAAACGGCCCGACCGGCTCAGCCGGTCGCGACGTATCGGGTGGGCCTGGAGGCTGGGTCGCTCGACTGGCTCACCAGGCTGGACCCTGACCGGGGTGGGGTCGGTTGCTTGAAAGGTTTCGGTCTTCAAACCCGGCAAAACCGTTTCTGGAACCTTGTTAGAACGTTGCAGAACAAGCTTGCAAAGCGGGTTTGCAGACCAGCTTTGCAAGCCAACCATTTCTGCAGCTTTGCCGAGCGGAACCGTTGGTTCGTGAACGATTCCTCCCATTCGACGGCCTGGACTCAGCTCGGCCCTAGCCAGGCCAGGAGCCAACAACGATCGTTAGCGGGCCCGCACGTTGGTGGAGGCCAGCCCGCGGCAGAGGTGATCGAAGGGGGGCCGCACCACCGCCTCCAGGCTGCTGGCATCGGCAAGGCCGGAGCTGCGCAATTGTTCAACGACCACCTCGCCCAGCAGGGCAATGCCCCGCACGGTCGGACCGGTGGGAACGCCAAGACTCTTGTAGGTGTCATCGAGGCCGTTGAGCACCCGTTCATCGAGGATCTTGACGTCATCGGCGATCAGGGCGTAGCTGGCGTAGCGCAGGAAGTAATCCAGATCGCGCAGGCAGGCGGCCAAACGACGGGTGGTGTAGGCGTTGCCTCCCGGCAGGATCAACTCGGGGTCTTCCTGCCACAGCCGTTGGGAGGCCTCCCGAACGATGGAGGCCGCCCTGCCGTTGATCAGCTCGACCGCAGCCAGTCGCAGCGCCGCCTGGGAGTAGTACACATCAATCCGGTCGATCGCCGAGCGGTCGAGGTAGCGGCCCAGTTGGTCGTAGCGACCGATCAGCCCGGTGATGGCATCGCGCATGGCAAAAAACGGATCGGTGCCTCTAGGCCGGAAGCTAGCACTCGCAAACGGCCAGATTCCTGTGCCGGGGCAGGATCCAGGCGATTTGACAGAAACGGTTACGCGGCCCTTGGCACCGTTGGCGGTTTTAGCCGCAGCAGTTAGCCGGCGAGGTCAATCGAGTCGCCGGCAAGCCCCGTTCTGGATGCGGAGGCATCCGATCCGAGCCTGGGGCTACGGGCCTAGCTCCGAGGGCTAACCGACTGCGGACCGTGGCCCCCGGCGCGGGCGGAGCCCGGCGATCAGGTTGGAGCGACTGCCCCCAACCCTGCCAGGACCACTGCGAGCAGGGTTGACAGCAACCCTGCCGATAACAAAGGAAATTTTGGTTACAACCGATACACTCGCTCCTGGTCGAAGTCCCTATTTTCCGCCGCTGGCGAGCCGGTCGCCCCTTCCTCTGTAGCAACCTTCATGGCCAAGACAGCTCAAGACGTCCTTCGTCAGATCAAGGACGAGAGCATTGAACTGATCGACCTGAAATTCGTTGATCTGCACGGCAAGTGGCAGCACCTCACCGTCTGCAACGACCTCATCGATGAGAGCTCCTTCACCGACGGAGTCGCCTTCGACGGCTCCTCTATTCGGGGCTGGAAAGCGATCAACGAGTCCGACATGGCGATGGTGCCGGATCCGAACACCGCCTGGTATGACCCCTTTTACAGCCACAAGACCCTCAGTCTGATCTGTTCGATTCAGGAGCCCCGCAGCGGTCAGCCCTACAGCCGCTGCCCCCGGGCCCTGGCCCAAAAGGCCCTCGACTACCTGGCTTCCACCGGCCTAGCCGACACCGCCTACTTCGGCCCGGAACCGGAGTTCTTCATCTTCGATGACGTGCGCTACAAGAGTGGTAATGGCGGCAGCTTCTACCAGGTGGATTCGATTGAAGCAGCCTGGAATACCGATCGAACCGAAGAAGGCGGCAACCTCGGCTATAAAATTCTCCTTAAGGAAGGCTACTTCCCCGTCTCCCCAAACGACACCCTCCAGGACATCCGCAGCGAGATGCTTTTGACGATGGGTTCGCTCGGGGTGCCAATCGAGAAGCAACACCACGAAGTAGCTACGGCCCAGCATGAACTCGGGATCAAGTTTTCTGAGTTGATCAGTGCTGCCGATAACGTGATGATTTACAAATATGTCGTGCGCAATGTTGCCAGGAAGTATGGTAAAACTGCCACCTTCATGCCCAAGCCGGTGTTTGCCGATAATGGCAGCGGCATGCATGTGCACCAGAGCCTTTGGAAGGGAGGCCAACCCTTGTTCTTCGGCGAAGGCACCTACGCCAACCTCTCCCAGACCGCCCGCTGGTACATCGGCGGCCTGCTCAAGCATGCCCCCAGCTTCCTGGCCTTCACCAACCCCACCACCAACAGCTACAAGCGCTTGGTGCCTGGTTTCGAAGCCCCCGTCAATCTGGTCTACTCCCAGGGCAACCGTTCGGCGGCCGTGCGGATTCCACTCACCGGCCCCAGCCCCAAGGCCAAGCGGCTGGAATTTCGCTCCGGTGATGCCTTGGCGAATCCCTACATCGCCTTCGCCGCCATGCTGATGGCAGGTCTTGATGGCATCAAGAACCAGATCGATCCAGGCGATGGCACCGACGTGGATTTGTTTGAGCTTTCGGCCGAAGAGCTGGCCAAAATTGCCACCGTGCCAGCCTCGCTCAACGGTGCCCTCGAAGCCCTCAAGGCCGACAAGGACTATCTGCTGGCCGGGGGCGTGTTCACCGACGACTTCATTGACAACTGGATTGACCTCAAATACGAGGAAGTCCAGCAGCTGCGCCAGCGGCCCCACCCCCACGAATTCAGCATGTATTACGACGCTTGATCAACATCTGCTGAGCAGGCCTGCAATCCGGTGCCAGGAGGCCCTTGCCCCCCCGATCCGCCTCCGCCGCATCGGCGGGGGCTTTTTTGTGGGGCCCCGACTTGGAGTTCTGACTGGGCTAAGGCCTTGACTCCAGTTGGGCACCCGTGAGCTCGCTCAGGCTCGACGCAGCTGGGCGATCGAATTGGCGTGGCGACGCTTGTCGCGGGCATGGCCTTCAGCCCAGGCGGTAATCGGGCCTGCGATGCCGGCCGCCTCACTCGGATCGGGCTGGGCCTGGATGCCGTGCAACAGGGCATTCCGGCGGTGGGCTTGCTGTTGGCGGGCCCGAATCCAGGCCACGAACAGGCGGTCGCGCTGGAGGTTGGTGGCGGCCCTCCCCGGACCGGGGGCGAACTGCGGGCTGGGATTGGAGCTGGTCATGGCGAATCTGGAAGCCAACGGCTTCATTCATTCTGTAGCAGCAGCTACTGATTTGAGGGTTTCCTGGGCAACATCGGCCCAGTCCGTAGCGCAGGCGTTGCTGCTCTGCTCCGGCTGTGGCGCTGATTCGGCCTGCTTCCTGGCCACTCGAGCCAAACCCAGCCCAGGCCTGGCGCGGTTCTGCCCAGCCTCTGCCAGGGCCTCAGGGGGCCAGCAGGCGAGCTACCAGCAGGCCTGCCCCACCCCAGCGCAGGGCGCGCCAAAACAGCTCACTGCCCGCCTGGGGGGGAAGGAGAGCCCCAGGCAGGGGATCGAGCAGGCGCTGGGCCATGGCCAGATGCTGGCGTCGCCGCCGGGCCGCAGCTCCACTGCCCCCTTGGCCGGCCGCCAGGCCATGCAGTTGACCAAGGTGGTGCAGCAGCCGCGGGCCGCGCGGCAGGGGAGGTTGGCGCCGGATCTGGGGCCGGCGCGGCGAGGGGCGTCGGAATGGGCGACTCATCAGGTCAGGATGGTCGAGGCCAGGGCAAATCGTCTAGTGGAACAACGAACGGATCAGGGCGTTGAGCCGCCAGCCCAGCCGCCGGCGCTGGAGGACCGTCTACGGCAGCGCGGCCCGGGCTGGCCCCAGGAAAGCCTGCCATTGGCGGAAGCCCTGCAGCGCAGCCTGGCCATCGGCGATCGCGATTGGCATGCGCTGAAGGGCCAACGACCCCGTCGGGCGGCCGAACAGCTGGCGGGGGCGTTGGTGCAGCTGCTGGCGGCCGATGCCCCAGCCCGAGCTACTTCCAATGAAGCGCGGCAGCGGGCCATCGCCCTGACGGCCAACGCCTTGGCCTGGCTGCAGGGTGAACTCAAGGATCCGGGTTGCCCAGAGCACGGCCGTTGAGGCGGCTGCGCTGCACAGCCACCTGCAGCCGGTTGCCGCGGGGGCTCCAGCGCACGTCGTCGAAACAATGGTGAATCAGGAACAGGCCGCGGCCGCAACGGGCCTCGGCGCAATCCGGGAGACGGGCCAAGCGCTGCTGCAAGGGCAACCCCTGGCCTTCGTCTTGCACTTGCCACACCACCCAGCGGGGGGTGACGATGCGGCGCACCCTCAGGCATTTGGCTGGATCACAGCCGTTGCCGTGGCGTACGGCGTTGACTAAGACCTCCTGGAGGCCTAGCTGCAGCTTCCCCAGGGCATGGCCGCGGGCGATCGGCTCAAGCAGGAGCTCCAGCAGCGGGGCTAAGTGGAGGGTGGAAGGCGTGATGTAGTCGGTCCAGCGCAGCACCCTGGCGTTGGCCGGGAGGCCAAGACGTCGGTGCTGGGGCCGGACCGGATCAGGCAAGGGTGGCTTGGGCAGGCGCGGCATCCCCGTAGGTACAAATTCCTGTAGGGCAAGGGCCGAAGTCGGGGAGGGAGCTTCGATTTGAGCTCCTGGGCAGCAAGGGTGTTCCCAGGGTGCTGTGAATTCGCAGGTGTGTTGAATCCCTTTCTGACCCTAGCCCGTGCCCAGGGCGCTGGCGGCAGAAATGCGTCGAGCTAAGGCAGGGTGCTGTAGGAGCGCATCCATCAGGCGGACACCCCGCAGCTGGTTGACCAGCGGCAAGTGCCCATCGGGAGCTTCCAGTGACCAGGTGAAGGCGTTGGGGTAGCGCGTCCAGATCCCACTCTGCTTCCAACCCAAGCGCGGCCAGAGCCGGTCATATTGGCCCCCGCAGGCGGCTAAGAGGCGGCCTTGCACCGAAAAACCGAAGCGGCCGCGGGAGTAAACCAGCCAGAGACGATCCAGACTTTCGAGGTCGGGGGCCGGCATCCGCGCCACCTCGGTGTAATACACGTAGCCCCGACTGACCGCATCGGGCCCAGCCAACTGGCGCAAATGCTCGCTGGTGAGCCGATCGGCAGCCTCGTAGGACTGCAGCAACAGCTGCCGTTGCAGCGGGGCGTAATCGATGCCGCTGCCGCTGGGGGTTGCAAGCCAGCCGCAGGGTTGGCGGGCCAGCAAGGCATCGCGCCGCTGGGGATCGCTGGCAACCAACAGCTGTAACAGGAAGCCACAGCCCCAGTCTTCGCCGGTGGCATCAAACCCATCAAGCTGGGAGTCGAGCAGGGGGAGCAACTCCTGGGCCCGCTCCTGCAGGTTCGCAATCAGGCTGCGGCGCTGTCGGGGCGAACCGGTGAGAAAGCGCTCCAGCAGCTGATCCGCCGCGAGGCTTCGGGAGACCGGTGAACCGGAGAGCATCGGAAGGGGGCTGGCCGTAGGGGCTTCTGCTTGAGGCCACTATGTCATCGGGACTTCCTTCGCCGCCACGCCTGTTCGAGCTGCCAGTCCCCAACCCACGGGCCACCGCTCCGAGATCGATCGCCGTGGGCCCACTGCCTAGGATCGAACTTTGATTTCCAGCCATGGCCGCCGCCATACAGTTCTTCCGGGGAGTGGACGAACCGGTCGTGCCGGACATCCGGCTCACCCGCTCCCGCGACGGACGCACTGGCCAAGCCCTATTTGTGTTCGAGGAACCGGATGCCCTCGCCCCTGAAGCGATGGGCGATATCACCGGCATGTTCCTGGTGGATGACGAGGGAGAACTGGTGAGCCGGGAGGTGAAGGCACGGTTTGTGAACGGCAGGGCCAGTGCCATCGAAGCGACCTATACCTGGAAGAACAGTGAAGATTTCGATCGATTCATGCGCTTTGCCCAGCGCTACGCAGGCAGCCACGACCTCGGCTTTTCCGGCCAGGCGGACGACGAGTTGGCTGGCGACGAGCTGGCTGATGGGGAAGCCGCCGGGTGAACTTCGGGCAATGGCTGGCCCTGATCGCCCTGGTGGGAGCCCTACTCCTGCTCTGGAGCTTGCGCGGGGCCCTCATTCTTTTGTTTGCCGCGGTGGTGCTGGCCATGGCCCTCTGCACCCTGATCGGCAGGGTGCAGGATCGCCTCGCCTGTAGCCGCTCCCTCGCCCTGCTGCTCAGCCTGCTGACGTTGGTGCTGGTGATGGCGATCGGTGCGGCCGCGATTGTGCCGCCCTTTGTGGATCAGTTCGCCGAGCTGCTCCACAAACTGCCGCAGGCCTGGGCCGAGCTGCTCACCCTGCTCCATCAAGGCCTGCAGGGCATCTCCCGCATGCTCTACGGCAGTGCCGATGCGCGGCTGGACTGGCTGCCGAAGCTCGCGGGTTCGGTTCAATCCAGCCCAACCTTGACCAGCGGCGTCGGCGACTGGACCCTGAAGCTGGTGGCAGTGGTGGGCAATCTGGGCACGGCTTTGCTCAAAACCCTCTTCGTGGTCGCGGTGGCGCTGATGGTGGCCGCCCAGCCCAGCGCCTATCGGGAAGCGCTGCTGCGGCTGACGCCATCCTTCTACCGACGTCGGGCCAGGGAGGTGTTGCTGCAATGCGGGGAGGCCCTTAGTGCCTGGATGGGAGGCGTGCTGATCAGCTCCCTGTGCGTGGGCACCCTGGCGGCGATCGGGCTGTCGTTGTTGGGGGTAAGGCTGGTGGCCGCTAATGCCGTGTTGGCCGGACTGCTGAACATCATTCCGAATGTTGGACCCACCTTGAGCACCCTCTTCCCGATGTCGGTGGCGTTGCTGGATTCCCCCTGGAAGTCCATGGCTGTGCTGGCTCTTTATGTGGTCGTGCAGAATCTTGAGAGCTATTTGATCACCCCCTCGGTGATGCATCACCAGCTAAGATTATTGCCAGGATTAACTCTTTCGGCGCAATTGCTGTTCACGGTGGTGTTTGGGCCTCTTGGTCTGTTGCTGGCCCTGCCTTTAGCGGTCTGCCTGCAGGTGATCCTGCGGGAGGTAGTGGTGCATGACATCCTTGATCGCTGGGACCAGGCGCCCCGGCACCCACAGCCGGCTATGGATCAGCAGGCTGGGGTGTCATGAGCGGCCGCACTTTGCTCGGGGCGTTAGCCCTTGTGGTGCTTGGTTTGTTGGCCTGGGAACTGCGCTGGGTGCTGCTAGTGCTGTTCGGCGCTGTGGTGCTGGCCGTGGCCTTGGATGTGCCGATCTGCCTGCTGCGGCGGCGGTTGCCCCTGTCTCGGCCCCTGGCCCTGATCCTGGAGTTGGTTGTGCTGGCGGTGGTTGGTTGGTTGCTCACCTCCCTATTGCTGCCTGAGGTGCTGCAGCAGATCGAGGTGCTAAGCCATCTGATTCCCCAGCTTCCCGCCCGCCTGCAGGCCCTGCTTGGCCAGGTGCCCCAGTTGCATCAGCTGGAGCTGCAACTAGCTGGCGGTGCCACCTGGGATCGGCTCCAGCCCTTGGGCAGCCAGTTGCTCGGCTTTGCTGGCGGGGCGGCGAATAGCACGGTGCAGATGTTGCTGATCGCCCTGCTGGCGGTGCTGCTGGCCCTCGATCCGCGCAGCCATCAGCGCCTGCTGCTGGCTGCAACGCCTGCGTTCTACCGCCCGCGGGTGCAGGTGCTGATGAGCGAATGCCGCGAGGCCCTAGGCGGCTGGTTAGCGGGTATGACCCTATCGGCGGTGGTGGTGTTTCTGGCCAGTTGGGCTGGCCTTGCCCTGTTGCAGGTGCCGCTGGCCTTGCTCTGTGCCCTGGTCTGCGCCCTGCTCACCTTTGTGCCCACCATCGGCCCCACCGCCGCCACCCTGTTGCCGATGGCCGTTGCCCTGCTGCTGGGATCTCCGGCCAAAATGCTGCAGGTGGCGTTGTTACGTCTGGTGCTTCAAAATACTGAAGCCTTTGTGCTCACCCCTTTTCTGCTCAGTCGCACCGTCAACCTCTTACCCACCGTGGCGCTGATGGCCCAGCTTTGCCTAGGGGCCCTGCTCGGTTTGCCTGGTCTGTTGCTGGCCCTGCCCTTGGTGGTGGTTTTGCAGGTGCTCTGCCAAGAGGTGCTGGTCCACGACATCATGGATCGCTGGCAGCTTGGGGGTCGTGATCCTCAACCCCGATAACGGCGCAACAGCGATGGTGTGAACAGCAGCACGCTCACGGCCAGCAGGTGGGAGCTCAGGGCTGCGGCCAGGCTGGTGAAGGTGAAGTGGTCGAGGAGAATCTGCAGTTCCACCCGCAAATCGAAGAGGGCTAGCAGTGCCAGCAGCAGCGGCACCAGGGGCAGCCGTTGCCCTCGCAGCCTGCCTGGCCGCTGCGAAATCGGCAGGGAGCCTGGCTGGTGCGCTGCCAGGGAATCAACTTGGGAGGTCATCGTCGGGCCAACAGCGGTAGGAGGGTGGGGGCGATGCCGATGCTCGACCAGCTGCCCACGCCAATGCCGACGGCCAGGGCGACGGAGAACCAGAACAGGCTGCTGCCACCGAAAAAGAGCAGGGCCAGTAGCGGTAGCAAGGTGGTGAGGGAAGTGTAAAGCGAGCGGGTCAAGGTGGCGTCTACCGCCACATCCACCTGGTCGACCACGGGCAGCTGGGCAAGGGCCTTGCGCTGCTCCCGGATCCTGTCAAACACCACCACAGTATCGGTGACTGAATAGCCAGCTACGGTGATCAGGGAAACGGCAAACAACGAATCCACCTCAATGCCCCGCAACAGGCCGAGCCAGGCGAACAGACCACAGGTGATCAGCACATCGTGGGCGAGGCAGACCAGGGCCAGGAAGGCATATACCCCGCTATAGCGGAAGGAAATGTAGGCCGCAATGGCTACGAAGCTAACCAGCAGGGAGATGAGGCTGCCCTGCAGCAATCGTGATCCGAGGGTGGGACCAATCGTGTCGATTGAGCTACCCGTCTTCTGGAGTGGGCCGATCCGCTGGTTGAGATCCTCCAGCACGGCACTGCCCTGGTCCGGGCTGAGGGCCGGCAGGCGCAGCACCACAGAACGGCCCTTGTCGAGCACCTGCACATTGGTGCTGCCCAGGTTCGGCAGTTGATCGGAGCCTTCGGCCTTGAGCTCTAGGCGCGCTAGCTCCTGCTGGATCTGGGGGGCACTGATCGCTGGGCAGGGAAGGTTGGCTCCCCTGTCGCTGTTGCTGCCGCTGCTGGCGCTAGGCGAGCCGCAGGCCCGCACAACTTGGATCTGGGTGCCGCCGGTGAAATCAAGGCCGGGCTTGAGCGGCGAGCGGATTGAGGGATGCAACCAGCAGAGCCCCAGCCCCACCAGACTGAGCAGGCAGGCCAGACCAGAGCCGATCCAGGCCAGCCAGCGGTGGCGATTGATGCGAAAGCGGGGCTCTGGTACCAAGGAAGGGGCGACGGTCACGGGGGAAGGGGGGTGGGCTCAGGCGTTGCCGACGGGCAGTTCGTGGGCGGGTAGAAAGTAGGTGGGACGGCGAAGGCCGGGATAACCCATCAACAGCCTCAACAGGGTGCGGGTGCAGGTGAGGGCGGTGAACAGGCTGAGCACGAGGCCGATCGCCAGGGTCACGGCGAAACCCTTGACCAGGCCAGTACCAAGGAAAAACAGGGCCAGGCAGCTGATCAAACCGGTGACATGGCCATCGAGGATTGAGGAAAAGGCCAGGGAGAAACCGGTATCGATCGAACGTATCAAGGTATTGCCGCTCCGCAGCTCCTCTTTCACCCGTTCAAAGATCAGCACGTTGGCATCCACCGCCATACCGACCGAGAGGATGAAACCGGCAATGCCCGGCAGGGTGAGGGTGACAGGAATCAGCGCATAGATTGCCAGATTGAACAAGGAATAGAGGCTGAGCGCGATCACGGCCACCAGACCCGGCAATCGATACACCAAGATCATGAACAAGGCGACCAGCAGCAGGCCCGCCAGACCAGCCAGCAGGCTGCTACGGATGTTTTCTGCCCCAAGCGATGGTCCGATGCTGCGCACCTCCACAATCTTGACCGGTAAAGGCAAAGAACCGCCCCGCAGCTGTACCTCGAGATCACGGGCCTCCTCGGAGCTGAAGTTGCCGGTGATGGAGGCCGCACCACCGGCGATGCCGGCAGCTTTGAATTGGGGACCGACGGTGGCTTCACTGATTGAGCGGCCGTCGAGCACGATGCCCAGCACCCGACCGCTGCCCGCGATCGACTGGGTGAGGGCGGCGAACTTCTCCCCTCCCTCGCGGTTGAAGCCCAGGGTCACTTCCCAGGCGTTGCCGGTGGGGTCTTGGACCCGGCCAGCGCTGGTGAGATCTTTGCCGGTGAGCAGCGGCGGCCCGTAGAGGTTCAGAACCCGACGGTTGACTTCAACCTGGAGGGCCTCTAGTTGTTCGAGCTCACTGCTGGTGGGCGGAATCTTGAGCCCTAGGGCCGTGAACGCCTGGCCCCGTTCGGCATCGGAAAGCTCCTGCAGCTTCGGGGGCTGCGGCGGCGATTGGCTGTTGGTAGCAGCCGGCTTGGGACCGGGCCGGCGGGCGGCCAGCACGGCTTCTAGCTGGCGCTTGAGCGGCAGCAGCCCCTGCATCTCCTTCTCGCTGCCGGGTTTCTGGGCCCGGAACTCGAGCAGGGCCGTACTGCCCAGCACCTTGGCGGCGCGGCTTGGATCCTGTTCACCCGGTAGCTGCAGCACCAGCTGATCGCTGCCCACGGTCTGGAGGGTGGATTCGGCTACACCGAGGCCATTGATGCGGCGCTCCAGCACATCCTTCACCGACTCCAGCTGCTCTTGGTCGATACTTTTAATCGCACCGGCGGGCAGCACCTGGAGGGTGAGTTGGCTGCCGCCGCGCAGGTCGAGACCCAGCTGGAGGCCATAGGTAGCGAGTAGGGCGGCGGCCGCGATGGCCAGGGCCAGGATCAGGGCAAACCAGCCTTGTTGACGTGCCATTCAGAGGGCGCCCCCGCTGAGTTGGCGGGCGGCTTCCACAATTTGATGGGGTTGAATGATCGTCAGGTTCTCGAGATTGCCGTTGTAGGGGGTGGGGATGTCCTGGGAGGAGAGGCGCACGGGGCGGGCGTCGAGGTCGTCGAAGCAATGCTCGGTGATCAGGGCTAGCAACTCGGCACCAATTCCACCTGTCTTCATGCATTCCTCCACCACCAGCACCCGGTGGGTCTTGCGGATTGAGGCGGTGATGGTGGCGAGATCGAAGGGCTTGAGGCTGATCAGATCAATCAGCTCGACATCGATCCCTTCGGCCTCAAGCTGCTGCACAGCTTTCGTGCAGTGGTGCCGCATGCGCGAATAGGTAAGAATCGTGATGTCCTTACCCTGGCGCACAACCTCGGCCTGGTCGAGGGCACAGATGTAATCGCCTTCCGGGATATCTTCGCTGAGATTGTAGAGCAGAACATGCTCAAAGAAAAGGACGGGATTGTTGTCGCGGATCGCCGCTTTCATCAGCCCCTTAGCATTGGTGGGCGTGCTGACCGCCACGATCTTGATGCCAGGCACGGCATGGAAATAGGCCTCCAGCCGCTGGCTGTGTTCCGCCCCCAGTTGGCGGCCCACCCCACCTGGACCCCGCACAACGGTGGGGATCGTGTAGTTGCCGCCGCTGGTGTAGCGGAGCATCCCCATGTTGTTGGAAATCTGGTTGAAGGCGAGCAGCAGGAAGCCCATATTCATGCCTTCCACGATCGGCCGCAGGCCGGTCATGGCGGCGCCTACGGCCATACCTGTGAAGCTGTTCTCGGCAATCGGGGTGTCGAGGACCCGCAGCTCCCCATACTTGGCGTGCAGATCCTTGGTGACCTTGTAGGAGCCGCCATATTCGCCCACGTCTTCGCCCATCACACAGACGAACGGATCGCGGGCCATTTCTTCATCGATGGCCTCGCGCAGGGCGTTGAATAGAAGGGTTTCGGCCACGGGGCGCCTGCCGGGTGCGCCGCCAACCTATCCCAGCCCTGGGGAGGAAACGGCGCCGCAGGCGGCAGGGCAGCAACTGGTGACAACGGCTGAGCAGGCCAGGGCTGCTTCAGCCGCCGGCGGCGAAGGTGCTCAATAGCAGCACTGAGAGCAGCATGCCGGGGAGCAGAAGGGCCACCAGCAGACCCAGGTCGTGGGGTGTCATGGCCGGGTGAATCGGTTAGGTCCAACCCTAGACTGGGGTTTGGGCCCGCGTCGGTAAGAGCGAGCGCACGAACACAAGCAAGAGGCCGAGGCTTACGAACGCGAAGCTGAAGGTGGCCAGGAAGCTCATGCCCACCATCAGGGTCTTGAGGGCCGTGGCGATGCTCTGGGCCACCCGAGCCTCGTAGTGGGGCGGATGCAGGGCGTAGTAGGCCACCACCCGCCGGCTGAGCCAGAGGCAAAACCAAGCGAGCAGGGCACTGGTGATCGCCCCCGAAAGAAAGCTGAGCGGGCCCTTGCGGGGGGCTGGGGAGGTTGGGCCCAGGGCGGTGGCAGCCGGGGCTGCGGCTGTGCCGGTGGGTTCGGTGCTGGCCATGGAGGGGATTGGATCGAGGCTGGCCGCGCTCATGGGGCGCTGGTGGGCTCTACCAGGCTGGCACCGGATTCGGTGCAATGGCAGCACCAGCTCTCCAATCCGGCCGCCGCGAATTCGGCCGCCAGGGCTGCTTGGGCGGCTTCGGTGCTGGCCCGATCGGCAAACAAGGCGAACAGGCTTGGTCCGGAGCCGCTCATCGCCACCGCCAAGGGATTGGGGGCACGGCGTAGCAGGGCCAGCCCCTGGCGCACGCTCTCCAGCTCCGGCTCGACCACGGCCTGGAGGTCGTTGCGCAGGGGGGGCAGGGGCCGCTCGCCGGCCAGGGCCGCCAGCAGGGGGCCTTGGCGTAGGGCCTGGCGCCGCTGCTCGAATTCGGATTCGCTGCTCAGGTAGAAGTCGCTGCGCAGCTCTCGGCAGCGGCCGAAGGCCCAGGGGGTGGCCACGCTGGATTCGGGATGCTTGACCAGCAGCACGCCGAGGTCGGGCGGAGACGACCAGGGGCCGGCCTCGATCCGCTCGCCCCGGCCGAAGCAGAGGCGGCTGCCCCCCTCCAGGCAGAAGGGCATATCGGAGCCGAGGGCGCTGGCCATGGCGTGGAGTTCTTCCATGCCAAAACCGCAGCCCCAGAGGGCATTGAGCCCTACCAGGGTAGCGGCCCCATCGCTGGAGCCCCCGGCGAGGCCCGCGCCGATCGGGATCCGCTTGGTGAGGGCAATGTGGGCCCCCAGCTCCGGTAAACCGCTGCGGGCGCGCAGCATCAAGGCGGCCTTGACGATCAGGTTGTCTGCCCCGGTAGGTAGTTCGGGCCGGTCGCAGACCAGGGTGATCTGCCCATCGGCGCTGGGGCTGAAGCTGAGGCTGTCAACCAGATCGAGGCTCTGCATCACCATCGCCAGCTCGTGGTAGCCATCGGGCCGCAAGCCCAACACCTCGAGGTGGAGGTTGATCTTGGCCGGGGCCAGGGCGGTGATCGTCATGGGGTGGGGGTTCGGGGCCAGGCGGCCTGGTTGGTTCAAGCCAACGGTCCTGCCATCGCCCCAGTTTCAGGGTTTGCTGCCCTGCTCTGATTCAGTCCTGCTGCCAGGGCCAGCCAGCGCTCCGGCGCCAGCTCCTGGGGCCGCTGGCTGAGCTCCACACCAGCGGCGGCCACTAGGGAGATCAGCTCCTCCTGGGGCAGCAACCCCGCCAGGCTGCTGCGCAGCATCTTGCGGCGGGCGGCGAAGCAGCGCTTGAGCAGCAGCTCGGTGCTGCGGGCCAGCTCTGGGGCGGGCCGCTGGTCGGCTGGCAGCGGATCAAGGCGGATCACTTCGGAATTCACCTTCGGTGGCGGCGCAAAGCAGCGGGGCGGCACGGGGCAGACGCTCTGGCAGTGGGCCAGCAATTGCATCCGCACGCTGAGGGCTGAGTAGGCGGAGCTGCCGGGCCGGGCGCGGATCCGTTCGCCCACCTCCTGCTGCACCAGCAGGACAAGGGAGTGGTAGGGCCGCTCCAGGGGGCGCTCCAGCCGGCCCACCAGCCGCTCCAGCAGCGGGCCTGTGATGTTGTAAGGGATGTTGGCCACCACCTTCTGCGGCGGTGCCCCTGCTGGCGGCCCTAGGGGAACCGCCAGCACATCCCCTTCCAGCAGCTGGAAACGGGGATCGGCGCCAAAACGCTGGCGCAGGCCGGCCACCAGATCGCGGTCGAGCTCGATTGCCAGCAGGGAGGCGGCGGGGCTGGCTAGGAGCCGCTCGGTGAGGGCTCCGCGGCCGGGCCCCACCTCCAGCAGGTGGTCGCCTGGTTCGATCGCAGCGGCAGCCACGATCCGATCCAGCACCGCCCCATCGCTGAGCCAGTGCTGGCCGAAACGTTTGCGGGCTCGGTGGCCGGCGAAGGACATCGCAGGGGAGGGGGTGGACACGGTGGTGGTTCCCAGATTGCTTTGGCGGCAGCTGGGGGCAGCTGGGGGCTGGACCGACCAGCTCCTGAGCCGACTCAAGACTTCCATGCCAGCAACGCCAGGGCAGCAGCGGCTTGCTGACAACTTGACAAGCAAGTTTTCGCAAGCTGCCCAGCCAGCGTCCGCAAGCTGACAACCCAGAATCCGCAAGTTGACAACCATCAAGACGATGGCGGTTAAAACTTAGACCAAGCAACGGCATGCCCCCTAGACGGTTCATCCATTGCCGCTTATTTTGCGGCTTATTGAATTGCGCCCCCTAGTTGAATCGCTTGTTGAATCAAGCCTAAAGCCTTCTCGCTTCGGATTGGATTAAATGCCGTCAGTGCATTGACCCATGACGGATGGACCGGACTTCTTAGTGGATGCGAAAACGACGCCAATGCTATGGCGTTGATCGCAAAAAATTTGCAATAACAACAAAGCCATTGAACTCCGCCAAAGCCACCCGTGCTTCGGTGCTCGGGAACCCAAGGAACGCTGCTACGAACCTCGATCCAGGAGATTTGTTTTTCCTTGCCTACTCGGGTCACGGGGGCAGATGCCGGATGGCAACGGTGATCAAACCGACGAGTAGGACGAGGCCTGGTGTTTGCATGATGGCCAATTGATTGACGATGAACTCTACGCTGCATTAGCGGTCTTTAAAGATGGAGTCAGGGTGTTGATTCTCTCGGATAGTTGCTGTAGTGGCACTACCACTCGCAGGATGCCTGGAAAAGCCGATTCAGTCATGCAATATGCCCGATTGATACCGGCTGACGGGGCTGAAATAGTGCATGCTAAGCATAATAATTTTTACAATAATCCGCAGGAAAATATGACTAGAGCACAGGGTCTTGAGGTCGCTCAGACTGGGGCTAACGGCTGGAATCCCACAATGATTAACCTCGGACTTGGAGGAAAAGGGCTGGGCCAGTGGCGAATGGATCGATCGAAGCCCAACCACTGGGTTGAAACAAATGATACTGGACTGGTTCGTTTTCAATTGGATGAGATTCAACGTGATCAATGGTCTGTGTCTATTGTTGACAGGTCCCGGGACAACAAGGTCCAGCTCGACCTTTGGAAGCGGAATGTGATTTACAGCGACACCAAGAAACAACGCTTCGACCTCCATGATAGTTCTGGCGGCTCCTCGGTGATCTTGGTCTCTGGTTGCCTAGATAGCTAGTTCGCTAGGCGGTGCCAGAAACGGCAAATTTATTGAAGTTCTACCAATGGTCTGGAATAATGGATTTTTCAAGGGGCAATTATACGCAGCTCCACGCTCAGATTCTTGCCAGCATGCCCAGCTCTCAGTCGCCAAATCTTTTCACTTTGGGGCAGGCTGTTGACTTCCTTGCTCAGGCATTGCTGTGTTTGGCGGCTTCCGCTAGGTGTTGCTATCGCGGCTCCGATTGGGCAGGGGCCGCGCTCCTGGCTACCCAATGCCCCTCATCCCTCCAGCCGGATCCAGCGCACCCCTGCCCCGGCCGGGGGTAGGGCCACCAGGGCCGCCACAAACTCCACCGGCCAGCTGGAGCGTTCGGGATGGGCCGCCAGCCAGCAGGCCCAGGCTCGCCGCAGGCGCGTCCGCTGCAGACCCCGCAGGGCCGAGGTTCCGGCCCCATCACGGCTGCCGGGCCGACGTCCCTTCACTTCCACGAGCAGCAGGCGGCCCGGCTTCTCGCACACCAAATCCAGCTCGCCCCAGCGGCAGTGCCAATTCCTGGAGATCACCTGCCAGCCCTGGCCCTGCAATAGCCGCAGGGCCCGCTGCTCAGCCCAGCGGCCCTGGCGTTGGCGCGGCGTGGGGGGCATCGGGGAAGGGGGGGGCGGCGGCGGGCACGGGTTCAGCATTCCCGTGATCGGACCAGCTACCCCCGGCTCCATCTGGCTTGAAGCCGGAGCTGCCAAGGGCCCTCCACCCCCAGGCTGCTGAACCTAAATTTGACTGTCACCTGAAGTCCTCGCCATGGCAGCGCAGTTCCTGCGGCTACGCCCTAGCCAAGCGGTTGTTCCGCCGCAGAACCAGCGCTTGGCTCCCCTGGTTCGGTTCAGTTCAGCGATCCAGCCACCGTTCCAGCCCAAGCCCTTGTTTGGCCTGCTGGTCGTGCTCGGCGCACTCGTGTTGGCGCTCATGGCCCCGGTGGCCCCAGTCCTGGCCGCGATGGACTACGCCAAACAGGTGTTGATTGGCGCCGATTTCCACGGCGCCGACCTCAAGGGTGTGACCTTCAACCTCACCAACCTGCGCGACGCCAACTTCGCCGGCGCCGACCTGCGCAACGCCAGCCTGTTTGGCGCCAAGCTCCAAGACGCCAACTTCAACGGCGCCGACCTGCGGGACGCCACCCTTGATTCGGCGGTGTTCGAAGGCACAGATCTGCGCAACGCCAGGCTTGACGATGCCTTTGCCTTCAACACCCGCTTTCTGAACGTGCAGATCGACGGCGCCGATTTCAGCAACGTGCCCCTGCGCGGCGACGCCCTCAAGCGCCTCTGCGCCGTGGCCAGCGGCACCAACCCCAGCAGTGGCCGCTCCACCCGTGCCACCCTCGGCTGTAGCTGAGGCACCAAGTGCTGCCGTTGGGCGTCCGATCGCGTCCCGTTCCATTCGCCGCTCTGTTCCACTAGCCCTCCTTTCCTCTCACAGTCCTTTCCTCTCACACTCCTTTCCCCTCGCCCACCGCGCCCCGCCCGCCATGAGTTTCGATGCCCGCAGCCGCGAACGCCTGGAGGCCCTCGGCCGCAGCCTGCCCCAGAAACTTGCCGCTCCGGCGAGTCCCCCCACTGCTGTCCAGCCTGCTGCCGAGGTCAGGGTCCCGGCCCAAGCCCGCCATCGGCTCGAAACCGAGCAGAATCCCGATCAGCTTTTCCACGCCCTGATCGAGGCCAGCCCGGACGGTTCGGTGCCGCCCCACCTGCTGGAGCGGCTGCGCAGCTTGGAGCAACCCCGGCCTGCCCCCGGATCTGGACTTGAGGGCCGTTCGGCTGCCTCGACCACCGCCAGCGTCGCTGCGGGGGGTGCCGTCCAAGCCCCAGGTGGTGCAGCGGCCGGCCGGCCGAGCTTGCCGCGCCGATCCGTGCCGCAACGCCCCAACGCCCCCTCCCGCCGGGCGGTTGGACCCGAGCGGGAGCTCTACGCCGCCTTCGATGACCTTCTCCATCTGGAGCACGACGACGGCCCCGATCCTCTCCCTGCTCCCCGCCTGCCCGCCAACGACCTGCTGCTGCCCAAGCCAACCCTGCGGGGTGGCAGGCCCGGCAGCTGAGGCTTTAATCCAGGGCGTTGAGCCTGGTTCGACCCCTGGTTAAGGGCTGCTGCTCCGGCTCAGCTCGTGGGCGGGCACCGGTTCAGAGGTTCCAACTGAATCGTGCTGTGGGCAATCCCAAGCTTGGCCAGCCTCATCTTGGCCTGGTGCAGCAGGTCCATGTCGTCGATGCTGCCGGGCTCCCGCACCACATGGGCCGTGAGCGCGTTCTGGGAGGTGCTGAGGCCCCAGACGTGCAGGTGGTGCACCGCCGCCACCCCGGGCAGGCTGACGAGGGCCTGCTCCACCTCCTCCATGGCGATGCCGGCGGGTACCGCATCCATCGCCACGATCAGGGCCTCCTGCAACAGATTCCAGCCACTCCAGGCCACCGCCAGCCCCACGCCGACGGCGGTGATCGCATCCAGTTGGACCCAGCCGGTGGCCTGCACCAGCAGGGCACTGACCAGCACGGCCGCCGACACGGCCGCATCGGTGAGCAGGTGGACCACCGCTGCCCGGCGGTTGAGGTCGTGGCTGTGGTCGGAGCCGAACAGCCTGGCGGAGAGCAGGTTCACCACGATGCCCGCCGCCGCTGCCCAAGCCACCGGCGTGCTCAACACCTCCACCGGATGGCGCAATCGCTGCAGGCCCTCCACCACCACAACGGCCGAGGCCATCAGAATCAGCACCGCATTCACCAGCGAGGCCAGCTGGGTGGAGCGGCCATAGCCGTAGGTGAAGCGGTGGTTGGCCGGCCGGCCACTCAGCCGTTCGGCCCCCCAGCCCAGCAGCAGCCCAGCCACATCACCGAGGTTGTGCACCGCATCTCCCACCAGGGCCAGGGAGCCGAAACCAAAGCCGATCACCAGCTGCAGCCCCGACAGGGCGCTGTTGAGCACGATGCTCCAGCGGAAGGCCGCCGCAGAGCCCGGGCGATGCTCGTGCTGGCGGGGATGGGGCTGGCGCTGGATCGCTACCGCCGGATTGGCCCGCTTTTCGTCGCCGCCGGGGTCGCTGGGGTCGCCGTGGTCATGGTCATGCTCGTTGTGGTGGTGGTGCGGCACGGCCATCGGGGCGAGGGGCAAACCCGAAAGGACGGGGGCGGGTCAGCTTCCCCACAGATAGCCGGCCGCCGGCCAGGCAGGGGGATTTCAGGCAACCATGACCACCCCAGGAAGTTCAGTACACCTGTACTAGGATGCAGTCGTGCTTCGGTCCGCGCTGGGTCGCGGCGGCCTGGCTGGCTGTGCCCGTTTGGCTGTGGCTGGCTCTAGCTCCTCTTGCCTCCCGATCGCCCTCTTTTTATCCCCCGCCCCTTCTCTCCCTCCCCTTCCCCGTCTCCCTCTTCCTCCTTTGCCAGTGCCTTCGCCACCTGCCTCGTCACCTGCCTCGCCACCTACCTGGCCGCTTGCCGCAGCGCCCCTGGTTCCGTCACGCCTGGAGATCGACCTGCAGCAGCTGCTGATTCCCGATCCGGAGCGCACCGTGTTGCTGCGGGTGGGTGGTGACTCGATGCAAGGTGCTGGCATTCAGCCCGGTGACCTGCTGGTCGTGGAGCGCAACCGCTCCCCCCGCAGCGGCCAGGTGGTGGTGGCCCTGCTGGCCGAGGGCTTCACCCTCAAGCGCCTGGCCTGGCGGCAGCAGCGCTGGCTGCTGGAGGCGGCCCATCCGGCCTATCCGGCCCTGGCGCTGGGGGATGGTCTGCTCTGGGGTGTGGCAACCCACGTGATCCGCAGCCTCCCGGTCGCAACCGCATGAACACGGCAGCATGAGCACTGCCCTGGTGCTGATCGATGCCAACAACTTCTACGCCTCCTGCGAGGCGGTGCTCGATCCAGCCGTGGTCGGTCGCCCCCTGGTGGTGCTCTCCAACAACGACGGCTGCATCGTCAGTCGCAGTGCCGAGGCCCGCGCCCTCGGCATCCCGATGGGCAGTCCGGTGTTCAAGCTGCGGCGGCAGCTGGAGCGCCATGGTGTGATCGTGCGCAGCTCCAACTACGGCCTCTACGCCGACATGAGTCAGCGGCTGATGGCCAGCCTGGAAGCCTGGGTGGAGGAGCTGGAGATCTATTCGATCGATGAGGCTTTCGGTGTGCTGCACCGGCCGGCCGCTGGCGGCGACCTCACCGCCTGGGGCGAAGCGCTGCGCCAACGGGTGTGGCGCCAGTTGGGGCTACCGGTGGCGGTGGGGATCGCCCCCACCAAGGTGCTGGCTAAACTTGCCAACCGCATCGCCAAGCGCGATCCGGCCTGGCGCGACCGCGGTGTGTTTGACCTCGGCAGCATGGCCGACCCTGACCCCTGGCTGGCGGCCACCGCCGTGGAGGATGTGTGGGGCATCGGCCGCCAGCTGTCGCGCTGGTGCCGCCTGCGCGGCATCGCCGATGCCCGCGCCCTGCGGGATATGCCGGCTGCTGAGCTGCGCCGCCGCTGCGGCGTGGTGGGCCTGCGGCTGCAGCAGGAGTTGCAGGGCCGCCGCTGCCTACCCCTGGCTGCCGTGGCCCCCGCCAAGCGGGAAACCTGCGTCAGCCGCAGCTTCAGCACTCCGGTCAGCAGCGCTGCGGCCCTCAAGGAGGCGATCGCCACCTACCTCTGCCGCGGCGCCGAAAAACTGCGGCGCCAGCAGCAGCGGGCCGCTGCCCTCACCGTGTTCGTGCGCAGCAGTCCCTTTGATGGCACGGCTTTCTATGCCAACGCCGCCACCGTCAGCCTGCCCCTGCCCAGCAACGACACCGCCGTGCTGCTGGCCGCCGCCTTGCCCTTGGCTGAGCGGCTGTTCCGCCCCCACAAGTCCCTGCGCAAGGCGGGTGTGATCCTGCAGGAGCTGACGCCGATCACCCTGCTGCAGCACCACCTGCTGCTGCCCCAGACGCCTGAGCAGCAGCGGCGCCGTGAAGCCCTGATGGCCGTCGTGGACGGCCTCAACCAGCGCTACGGCAGCGGCACGGTGCAGTGGGCCGCCTGCGGCCTCGACCCCAGCTGGCGGATGCGGCGCCGCTACCTTTCGCGCGCCGCCACCACCCGGCTGGCCGATATTCCCGTGGCAAGGGCCTGAACCAGCCAGGGTGCCGCCAGGGCAAGCGCCGCCGTGGCCCCGGCCCACCGTCTAGCGGCCATTCAGGCTGGCAGCCGTTCGGGCTAGCGGCCACTCAGGCTTGGGAACTTCCCAGCAGCCGCGCGATCTGGTTGCGGCCATTGGCCTTGGCGAGATGCAGGGCCTGCCCAGCCCGATGCAGCAGATCCTCGAAGCTGCCGTCGTCATCGCCCAGATCGGTGAGCCCGCCACTGATGTGCAGGCTGAAATCGGAATGGCTGTGCACCCCAGGCATCCTGCGCACGGCGAGCCGCAACTCCTCCGCCAGGCAAAGGGATTGCTGCGGATCACGCCCCACCAGCAGCAGGGCGAATTCGCCATCGCCGAGGCGACCGGCAAAATCTTGCTCCCTCAGAAAGTTGTGGCAGAGCTTGCAGAGATCGAGCAACAGCCGATCGCCAGCCGCATGGCCCCAGCGACTGTTGATCTGGCGGAAGTTGTCGACATCAAATAGCAACAACGCCAAGGGCTTGGCTTCGTTGCGGGCCCGCTGGTATTCCCGTTCACCGATCATCAAGAAGGTGGGACGGTTCGGTAAGCCGGTCACCGGACAAACCAGCGCTAGGCGCCGCAGTTCCAGTTCTCGCATCACCAGATCGGCCAGCCATTGGAGCTGCTGTTGCTGGCGGGCATCCAGGGGGGGACGCGCTCGGGTGTCGAACAGGCAGAGGGTGCCGAGGTTGTGGCCATCGGGGCTGCGCAGCGGGGCACCGGCGTAGAAGCGGATGTGGGGGGTGCCGAGCACGAGGGGATTGGCGCAGAAGCGGGGATCGGCCTGGGCATCGGGCACCACCATCACCCCCGATGCGGTGATCGCATGGGCACAGAAGGCCGAACTGCGGGGTGTTTCACAGAGGCCCCCCAAGCCCCGGGAGGCCAGGAACCATTGGCGGTTGGCATCGACTAGCGAAATGGCCACCATCGGTGCCTCGAACAGGGAGGCGGTGAGATCCACCAAGCGCTCAAAATGAACATCGCTAGCCATGCCGATGGCGGCGTGGCGTTCAAGATCCCTCAGCCGCAGCCCCTCATCCACGGGGATGGGGAAGGCCAACGGCAGCGGCTGCGGCTGCTGTAGCGGCTGCGAAGGAGCTTGAACCATGGAACCAGCTGTGCTCTCTTCAACGTATGTCGATCGGATCGGGTCGTAGGCAAGGGCGGGCCGGGTGTTAGGCAGCCGGTGTGACCAGGATCTCCTCGTAACCGGCGCAGCGGCGCAGGTCGAGCTCGCCGAGGTAGCGGCGTTCGCTGTAGTAGGTCTCTTGGAAGCGGAGGGCATCGGCATTGAGGCTGGTGAACAGCTGCTCGATCCGCTGTTCCATGTCGAGCGGCCCCGCCCCGGCTCCTGCAAGGGGGGGGGCCGCAGGCGGGGCCGCGTCGCCTTCCAGCAGCAACTGGGCAATGCACTGCTCCAAGGTGGCGAGTTGCTGGGCTTTCCAGGCTTCCAGCAGGTGGCGGCAGCGTTTGAGGGTGCGTTGGCGCTCCAGGGACGCGGTGGCACCACGCAGCTGCAGGGCGGGGTGGGCCAGGGAGAGCCGTTGCACCGCGGTGGGCTCCAGCAGGGGGGTGAGGCGAGCCAGCAGAGCGCTGTCGTCGGCCCCTACCACCAGGCGATCGCCCAGCAGGCGCGGTAGGTCGAGATCCGCCAGGTCGAGACCGGCATCGAGGCCCCGGTTCACAAGCTCCAGTCGACCGCCCCCGAGGTTGTCCTCCTCGATCTCACCGATGGCGGCCCAGAGTTGGCGGTGGTGCTGCAGGGCAAAATCCTCCAATTCCAGCCGACGCAGCTCAGCCCGGATCCCGGCCCGCCAGGTTGGGCAATGGAGATAAAGGCGCAGCAGTTCGGCCTCGGCCCGTTCCCGCAGGCCCGCATCGCCTGGTTGCTCCCAGCGGACGGAGCGGCCATGCCAGCGCTGGCCCTTCACCTGCTGGCGCAGGTCATCTTCCAGTTGCAGGCTGAGGCGAGCCTGGCCGCCGGAGAGGCGCTCGGCCACCCGCTGTAGGTAGTGGCTGCGCACCGCTGACTGGGGCAGCTTGCCGAGCAACTGCACCAAGGCGGTAACGGCCTGTTGGAACTGGTCGGCGCGGGCCAGGTCGCGGCCGGCCAGCACCTGCTCGATTTGCCAATCGAGCCAGAGGGGGGCGGCATCGAGCAGGGCGCGGTAATCGCCGGCACCGTGCTGCTTGAGGTAGTCATCGGGATCCTTGCCGGCCGGCAGATGCAGCACCCGCAGCTCAAGCTGGCCCTGCAGGGCCAGCTGCTCCACCTCCCCGATGGCCCGCTGGGCAGCCCGAACGCCGGCGCCATCGCTATCGAAATTGAGCACCAGCCGCTTGCTGTCGCAGCAGCGGCAGAGCTGGGTGATCTGCTGACGGCTGAGGGCCGTGCCCAAGGCCGCCACGGCATGGGTGATGCCGGCGGCGTGCAGGGCGATCACATCGAAATAGCCCTCCACCACCACAGCCTGATCGGCCCGCCGAATCGGATCGGCGGCCCGATCCAGACCGAAGAGGTGTTTGCCCTTCTCAAAGACCTCTGTTTCCGGAGAGTTGAGATACTTCGGCTCGGCCCCATCCAGGCTGCGGCCACCGAAACCGATCACCCGGCCCTGGCGATCGCGTATCGGCACCATCACCCGCTGGCGGAAGCGGTCGTAGTAGCCATCCCCCCCCTTGCGGGGCAGCACCAGGCCTGCGCCCTCCAGCAGCTCCGGCTCCAGACCCTCCACCTGCTGGAGGTGACGCAGCAGACCATCCCAGCGGTCCGGGGCATAGCCCAACTGGAAGCTTTCGAGCGCGGTCTCGTTCAGCCCGCGCTCCTGGCGCAAATAGGCCAGGGCCGGCGCCCCTTCAGGGGCGCGTAGCTGGGCTTGGAACCAGCCAGCCGCCAGGCTCAGCACGCGGTGCAACCGCTCACGACGGGAAAGTTGCTGGCGCAGGCGCTCCTGCTGGGGACCATCGAGGGTTTCTACCGGTAGTTGGTATTTGCGAGCTAGTTCGAGCACCACATCGGTGAAACTGGCGCGTTGCAGTTCCATCAGGAACTTGATCGCGTTGCCGCCCGCACCACAGGAGAAGCAGTAGTAAAACTGCTTGGCAGGCGACACCGTCATCGACGGTGATGTGTCGTCGTGGAAGGGGCAGATCGCGACGAATTCGCGCCCCTTCTTCTTGAGCACCAGGTGCTCGCCCACCACATCAACAATGTCGGCCCGTTCCTTGACGGCCTCGATGGTGCGGGGGTGCAGGCGGGGGGCGACCAAGGCAGGAACTGGAGCAGCGGGGGGTGGGGGGGGGCAGCTTGGCTGGCCCAGCTTGGTGGCGGGGGGCCTGGGAAGCTGGCTCAGAAGGGGGCCGGGGCGGTTGATGCGGGAGGAGAGAGCCCGGCGGCAGCCGTCGGGGAAAGCGGGGCAGCCGTCGGGGGAGCTGACCCCAGGACACCCAGGCGGGCAGCAACGCCAGGGATGGAGGTTAGGGCAGTTCCATTCTGCTTCATCCCACCAGGGATGGGGGGGATCCGCTAAGGCGGTGTTGGCTCTGCTGGCGAGTGCCCTCTGTTTCAGCCTGATGACCGTGGCCGTCAAGCAGCTCCACGGCCGCTTGCCGGTGGCCGAGGTGGTGCTGGGCCGTGCCCTGGTGAGCGTGGCCCTGAGTGGCTGGCTGGTGCGCCGCGCCGGTCTCGATCCCTGGGGCCAGCGGCGGGGTCTGCTGGCGCTGCGGGGCCTGGTGGGCACGGCCGCGCTCTTTTGTGTGTTTTTAGGTGTGATGCGGCTGCCCCTGGCCGCCGCCACGGCGCTGCAGTACCTCTATCCCGCAGTGACGGCCCTGCTGGCTTGGCGCTGGCTTGGTGAGCGACCCGCCGGCCGGATCGGCCTGGCGCTGGGCCTGGGCTGGCTGGGGGTGTTGGTGATGCTGCGCCCCTTAGGGCTGGAAGGCCCCAGCCCCCCCCTCTACGGCGCCGGCGTGGCCTGGGCGGTGGCGGGGGCCCTGCTCACGGCGGTGGCCTACGTGAGTGTGCGCCAACTGGGCCGCAGCGAACATCCCCAGGTGATCGTGTTCTGGTTTCCCCTGGTCTCGATTCCCCTCAGCCTGCCCCTGGTGGCGCTCGAGCCGGTGCTTCCCTCAGCGGCGGAGCTGGGCTGGCTGGTGGCGGTGGGGCTGTTGACCCAGCTCGGCCAGATTGGCCTCACCTATGGCCTGGTCAAGCTGCCGGCCGCCCGCGCCACCACGATCAGCTATGTCCAGGTGGTCTTTGCGGCCCTCTGGGGTTGGCTGCTGTTTGGCGAACGCCTGGGGATTTCGACCCTAGCCGGTGCGTCGTTGATTTTGGCCAGCATCTTGGTGATGAGCCACCGCGCCAGGTTGCCCCAGGGCAGCCAGGGGCGAAGGGGGTGAAATGCTGGCCCTAGACTAGCTGCAACAAATTGGGCCCAATCGTTTGGTTCTGCAATGTTTTTTATTGACTTCGAACGGGTTCTCTACCTTGCTGGGGTTGGGCACGCTCGGGCCTGCTAGTGCCGCAGCCCAGGCCTTCGAAGCCCTGCCGGTGCCCCGCGCCATCGCCGAAGGCATCCCCCTGCCCCTGGTCACCGTGGTGATTGGCGGTTTGTTTCTTTGTACCTTGGCGATCAGCCGGTTTTCCCTGCGAATCGGGGCTCCGGCCACCCTAGGAGTACTGTTATTTGGACTCTCGATCAATACTGATTCCGAATTATTCAATCATGATGCCATTGAATGGCTCCATACCTTGAGCCTTTCAATGCTATTATTTTATGCTGGATTGCGCACGGAGTTGCGCTCAATCCGGGGTTTTTTGGAGTACGGTTTGTTGCTCGGTGTTGGCGGCGTGATCGTCTCCTCACTATTGCTTGGCTTGATTGTTTGTTTTGTTTCCTCCCCCACGGCCGATGGCATCCAGCTGGGTTTTAACCAGATGCCGTTGGCCGTGGGAATGTTGATTGCCACCTGCTTGGGCTCCACCGATTCCAAAGAAGCGATCCGAGTGCTCAGCAAGCTACCAAGCCCAATGCCGGCTCGATTAGGCGCCTTGCTGGAATTTGAATCCTCGGTGAATGATCCAACTACGATTATCCTTTTTGGTGTGGTTGTGGGGCTGTTTACGGTTCATCCTGGCGGTGGCGAAAGCTTAATTCTCGGCCAGTTGCAGCTGTTTCTACAGAAGATCAGCTCCGGACTGATGATCGGCGTCATTCTTGGCTATTTAGCACGCTTCAGCCTTGAGAAGCTTGTCAATCAAGACGAAGAATTACTGATCCTTGGTGTGGCGATCGCTTTGCTCTCCTATGGGGCAGCCGAAATGCTGGGGGGGTCTGGCTTCATTTCTGCCTATGTCACAGGCATGTTCATGAGTAATCATGTCTATCGTAATTTGCGGATCAGTCCCAATAGGCTGCTTGAAGCCATGTTGCCCTTCAACACGATGACCGAGATCACCGTGTTCCTTATTTTCGGGCTTGCCATGGATCCCTCCAAGATGCTGGCTTCGCTGCCCGAGGGGATCGCCGTGGCCCTGGCCATGATGTTGGTGGCCAGGCCCCTCAGCGTGCTGGTGTTCCAGTGGTGCTCCCCCTTCAGCTTTAAGGAAGCGCTGCTGCTCTCCTGGTGTGGACTCAGGGGCGCCGTTCCCCTGGCCCTCAGTATTTCGATGCTTGAGGCAATTCACCATCTGCGGGGGGTCGAGCCAGCCCTGGTGGAGCCCTTGATCAACAACACCGAGGTGATCGTGTTCTGTGCGGTGGTGCTCAACCTGTTGATCCAGGGCTTCAGCCTTGTTCCGTTAGCTCGCTATCTGAAGCTCGGGCCAGAGCCCGCCCCTGGAACCGCCGGGCCCCGCAGCGACTGATCAGGAGCCCTATCCCCTGCCCCGCTGACCGGCCAGCGGCAGGGGGTAGGTGGACCAGCGTTGGACCGTCGCGTCGCGCCTCACATCGTCCCTTGGATCGCTGCCCCTCGCATCGCTGCCGCTGGGGCGTGCCAGCCGCCAGCTCTCGCCCCGTTCCCCCTGCTCCAGATAGAGCTCGAAGGGGCTATCAACGCGGATCGGGTCATTGGCAAGGCGCCAGTCAAAGCGGCCGGCCAGCCGTAGACCCTTGGCCTGGCCGATGGCGACCGCCTGCTGCTCCTCTACCCGCACCCGGCTCACCTGGGGTAAGCCCGGCGGTTCCAGCTCGAGGGCCTGGGCAATCGAGCTTTGGGTGAGCTGGATCTGCAGGGCGAGGGCATCCAGCAAGACGGCGCGGGGGGGCTGGCCGGGGCCGCCACAACCGGTCAGGGCGAGGGGCAGCAGCAGTAGCAGCAGCAGCACCCCCCGCAGCAGGCCGCCCCGCAGCAGCCCGCCGAGGCGGCCGGAGCTAGGCAGGGGGGGCAGCATGGGGGCGTTCGCTCGAATGTCCATGATCGGCTGGCTGCAGGGGCGATTGGCCGAAACCTGGCACCAGGCTGGCCGCTGTGGGGTGCTGGTGGTGTGCCAGGGGGTCGGCTACGAGCTCCAGCTAAGTGGCCGGCACTGGCAGCGCCTCCAGCCTGCCGGGGCGGAGCTGGCCCTCCATGTGCATCCCAGCATCCGCGAGGACGGCTGGACCCTGTTTGGCTTTCCAGACCGGCTGGAGCGGGACCTGTTCCGTGAACTGCTGAACGTGAGCGGCGTCGGCCCCCAGGCGGCCCTTGGTCTGCTCGGCGCCCTCGAACCGCAGCAGCTGGTGAGCGCGGTGGTTCAGGCCGATCTCCGCAGCCTCTGCCAGGCGCCGGGGGTGGGCAAGCGCACCGCCGAGCGCCTGGCCGTGGAACTGCGCCAGCGCTTCAAGGAGCGCTATGGCCAGCTGCTGGCCGGGGCTCTGGCAGTCGAGGCTGACGACGACCTCACGGCAGTGCTGCCCGACGGCGAGGAACGGGAGGAGGTGGGGATAACCCTCAGTGCCCTGGGCTATGAATCCCTGGAGATCCACCGCGCCCTGCGGGCTGTGGCGGCCCAGGGCCTTGCCGCCAAGGCTCCAGCCGATGATTGGATCCGCGAGTGTCTGCGCTGGCTGTCCCGTTCCGCAGCCTGAGTGGATCAGTCCAGCCGCCACAACCATCCATCTTGGGGCAGGCAGGCTGGGCTGGGGCAGGCAGGCTGAAATCGTCTCCAGCCCTGGTTGGGATAGACCGCGCGGTAGGGTGCCTGTTTGCAACGTTCGGGGCACGTACCCGCCCATGCCGCTTACCACCACCAAGAAGCAGGAACTGATCAACGGCCACCAGACCCACGGCACCGACACCGGCTCGGTTGAGGTGCAGGTGGCGATGCTGAGCGAGCGGATTCAGCAGCTCAGTGGGCACCTGCAGAAGAACATCCACGATTTCTCCTCGCGCCAGGGGCTGCTCAAGATGATTGGGCGCCGCAAGCGGCTGCTGGGCTATCTCCGCGCCCAGAGCGAGCAGCGTTATGCGGCCCTGATCGAGAAGCTCGGCATCCGCGGCTGAGCAGCGATGGGCGCCAAGCGGCAACCGCCACGGTTCGGCCCCAAGGGCTCCGAACCAAAACAACAGCCTGCGGCGGCCAGCGGGGGAGCTGCCTCTGGGCCGCCCAAACCAGCTGGAGCCGCAGCTAAACGCAATCGTAACCAAGCAGCCGCAAGCCTTGCGATCCCGGCGGCGGTGGCCAATCGGATGGCCCGCCGCATCGCCCTGGCCACCGGGCTTCCCAGCCTGCTGGGGATGACGGTGTTTGTGGCCAGTTATTTGCTGGTTAGCCGCCACATCCTTGACATCCCCCCCTCGGCAACCCTGCTGGCCTCTGGCAGCTGCTTCCTGCTTGGGGTGCTGGGCTTGAGCTATGGCGTGCTTTCTGCCAGCTGGGAAGAGGGCCCCGGCAGTTTGTTGGGCACCGAGCAGATTGGCCTGAACATCGGCCGGCTTAAGGCTTCCCTGCGGGCGCTGCGCCAGGGAACCGGCCCCTAGGGGCCCGATCCCCAGGGGCCCGGTTGTAGCTCAGCCTGGCATTGTTCAGGTGCCAGGTTCAGGGGTCCTATCAGGGGCCCTGCTCAGGCTGGGGTGCTTGGCTTGGGGCCTGGCTGCTCGAGCGGCGAGAGCAGCGTGGTTTTGAAGGCTGCCGCCGTGAGGGTCTGCAGGGCCGAATCGGCATCGGCCACACAAAACTGGGGGCCAAGTCGCACATAGCGGCTGCGGTCCGCCTCCTGCAGCCTGGCCACCACTGGCACCCTGACCCCCGCCTCATCTTGAGCCAGCCGATGCCGTTGCAGGCATTCCCTCAGGCGATGCTGGATACCGATATCACCGGCCTGGTCCCCTGGCAGATCCACGAGCAGCAACCTCAGATCGTCGATGCTGCGACAGTCGTCCAGGATCAGTTGCACCCGCTCGTCCCGTCGGTCCACCGACGCCCAAACCAGCAGCCGCGCATCCACCATCAGGTGGTCGGCTAGGCGGGCGTAGCTCTTCGGGAAGACCACCGCTTCGCAGCTGCCGGTCAGGTCTTCTAGCTGCAGCACCGCCATGCGATCTCCCTTGCGGGTGTTGACCTGGCGCAGCTCGGCCACCATCACCAGCACACTCACCTTGGCCTTGTCAGCCTGCTCCTCGAGGCTGCCGAGGCCGATCGGAGCGAGCAGCTTCACCTTGTCGCTCAGCTGGCGCAGAGGATGGTCGGAGATGTAGAAGCCCAGCAACTCCTTTTCAAGCCGCAGCTTCTCATTGGAGGGATAATCCGAAACGGGGCCAGCCTTGGGGGCTGTGGAGAGGTCGCCGCTGATGACGCGGCTGGATTCGCCCCCAACCGCCCCGTTGGCGGGGGGAGGCGGCGCGGCGGCGAAGAGATCGAACAGATTGCCCTGGCCGCTGGCCCGATCCTTGGCCCGGGACGAGGCCCAATCGAGCACCAGATCAAGATCGGCCATCAATTGGGCCCGGTTGGCCCTGGGCTCGAGCCCGTCGAGGGCACCGCAGTGGATCAGGGATTCGATGGCACGGCGGTTGAGCTGGTGGCCGCTGAGGCGATCACACAGATCGGCCAGCGACTCGAAGCGGCCGGCACTATCGCGCACTTCGATCAGCTGGCGGATCGCCCCCTCGCCGAGGTTACGGATTGCCGAAAGTCCGAACAGAATCCGCTTGCCTTTCGGCGTGAAGTCGATGCCCGAGGCATTCAGATCGGGTGGCATCACTTCGATGCCCATGGCATTGCAGTTGGCGATGTAGCGCTGCACCTTGTCACTGCTGCCAGCATTCACCGTCAATAGCGCTGCCATGTAGGCCACCGGGTAGTGGGCTTTGAGATAGGCCGTTTGGTAGGTCACGGCGCCGTAGGCGGTGGAATGGCTTTTGTTGAAGCAATATTCGGCGAATAGCACCATTTGTTCGAACAGCCCTTCGGCAACGTTGGCATCCACCCCGCGAGCGCTGGCACCTTGCACAAATAAACTTTGATGCTTCTCCATTTCGCTTTTTTTCTTCTTGCCCATCGCCCGTCGCAATAGGTCGGCTTCACCTAGGGAATAGCCAGCTAGATCCTGGGCAATTTTCATGATCTGCTCTTGGTAAACCATGATCCCGTAGGTTTCCTGCAGGATCGGTTCGAGCTTGGCGTGGACCACATCGATCCGTTCGCGGCCGTGCTTGCGGTTGATGAATTTAGGGATCAGGCCCGCATCCAGGGGGCCGGGCCGATAGAGGGCGAGAATCGATGAAATATCCTCCAGTGAGGAGGGTTTGAGATCCCGCACAATCTGGCGCATGCCACTGGATTCGAGCTGGAAGATGCCCTCGAGATCACCGCGGGCTAGCAGGGCAAAGGTGCTCTCGTCTTCGGCGGGCAGGGCATCGGGATCAAGGCGCTCACCACTGCTTTGCTCCACCAGATCCAGCGTTTTTTGGATCATGGTGAGATTTTTCAGGCCAAGGAAGTCCATCTTGAGTAGGCCCATGGATTCCACGTCTTCCATGAAGTATTGGGTGATCACCTGGCCATCGTTGTTGCGCTGTAAAGGCACTAATTCATCGAGGGGTTCGGCGGCAATCACCACGCCTGCCGCATGCACGCCAAAGGTTTTGTTGGTGCCCTCGATTCGCATCGCCAGATCAACCCAATGCTTTACCTTGGTGTCGTTCTCGTATTTTTCGCGAAACTCAGCAGCGGGTGATTCGGCAGAGATCATCTCTTTGAGTTTCGCCGGTTTGCCCCGAACTACCGGGATTAACTTCGCCAGGCGATCCGCTTCGCCATAGGGGATATCAAGAACCCGCGCCACATCCTTGAGCACCGCTTTGGACGTCATGCGGTTGAAGGTGATGATCTGGGCTACCTTGTCTTCGCCGTATTGTTTGGTCACGTAGTCGATGACTTCGCCCCGCCGTTCGATGCAGAAGTCGGTGTCGATATCTGGCATGGATTTGCGTTCTGGATTCAGGAACCGCTCAAACAGCAGGCCGTGCTTCACCGGATCGATGGCGGTGATGCCCAGGGCCCAGGCCACCAGCGAGCCCGCCGCCGAGCCTCGCCCGGGGCCAACCGGAATGCCATGCTCACGGGCGAAGCGGATGTAATCCCAAACCACCAGGAAATAGGCGGGGAAACCCATTTGCTCCATCACCTGCAGTTCGAAGTCGAGCCGCTCGCCATAAACTGGATCAAATGGATCGGTCGCTGCCAGGCCAAGCCGCTGCCGGAGCCCATCGCGGGCCACTTCGTCGAGATAGCTCACTGCCGTGTGCCCCTCAGGAATCGGGAAACACGGCATCTGGTAGCGGCCCAGAATGTCGTAATCCTCCACCTTCTCGGCCACCCTGGCCGTGTTGGCCACCGCTTCGGCCACCAGCTGAGGTTCTAGGTGGTCGGCAAACAGGCCGAGCATTTCAGCCTCGCTGCGGATGTATTCGGTGCCGGTATAGCGCAGCCGTTTTTCATCGCTGATCAACTTGCCGGTGAGGACACACAGCAGCGCATCGTGGGCCTCCACATCGCCACTGGTGAGGTAATGGGCGTCGTTGGTGGCGATCAGGGGGATGCCGAGTTCGGCGCCAATTTTGGCGATCTCCACATTCACGATCCGGTCTTCGCTGCCGCCATGGTCTTGGATCTCCAGATAGAAATCCTCCCCGAATAGATCCTGGTACCAGCTCGCTACCGTACGGGCCACATCAGGGCGACCCTTGAGGATTGCCTGGGGGATTTCGCCGCCTAAGCAGGCGGTGGCCACGATCAAACCCTCGCTGTACTGCTGCAGCACTTGCTTGTCGATGCAGGCCCGGGCAAAAATGCCGCGGCCGCGCATGCCGCGCAGGTGACTGATGCTGGTGAGCTTGACCAGGTTGCGATAGCCCACGGCATTTTTGGCCAGCACCACGAGGTGGTAACGCCGCTCTTTCTTGGGCTGGGGATCTTCGAGTGAGCCGTTGATCACATACATCTCGTTGCCGATGATCGGCTTAATGCCGGCCTTCGTGCACAACTTCAGCAGCTCAATCGCGCCATACATCACGCCGTGGTCGGTGAGGGCCAGGGCGGGCATCCCCAGCTGCACCGCCCGCTCCACCATCTGCGGTAGCTGGCTGGCGCCATCCAGCAGGCTGTAGTCGCTGTGGTTGTGAAGCGGAACGAAGGTCAAGGCGAGCGGCTGAGCTTTTGCGCCAGGCTACAAGGGGAAGACGCAATCCCCAGTGCCTTGCCGGCAGCGACACCGGAGACAGGCACCAGATCTGGTGCCTGCAACGAAACTTGCCGCCCCGGCTGGATCAGGCCGCTAGGGCCGCTAGCGGCCGCTGCTCCAGCACCTTGGCCTCTTGTTCGTAGGCGTGGGCCACCTGCAGCAAGCGTTCCTCCTGGAGCACGTCACCGATCAGCTGCAGGCCGATCGGCAGCCCCTCTTGGTCAAAGCCGCAGGGCAGGCTGAGGGCTGGCAGGCCGGCCAGGTTGGCCGGGATGGTGAGCAGATCCGCCAGGTACATCGCCAGGGGGTCATCGCTGTGGGCGCCAAAGCGGAAGGCGGTGGTGGGGGAGGTGGGGGTGAGCAGCACGTCCACCCCGGCAAAGGCGGCATCGAAATCGCGCCGGATCAGGGTGCGCACTTGCTGGGCCTTGCGATAGAAGGCGTCGACGTAGCCGGCCGAGAGGGCGTAGGTGCCGATCAGGATGCGCCGCTGCACCTCGGCGCCAAACCCTTGGGCGCGGCTGCGGGCGGTCATGGCGGCCAGGCTGTCGCCGGATCCGGGCGCCTCGGCTCGAAAGCCGTATTTGACGCCGTCGTAGCGGGCCAGGTTGGCGGAGGCTTCCGAGGGGGCGATCACGTAGTAAGTCGCGATGCCGTCCTCGAAGCGGGGGCAGCTCACCTCCACCAGCTCACAGCCCAGCGATTCCAGGCGGGCGGCAGCCGCCAGCACGGAGGCTTTCACCTGGGGATCAAGGCCTGGCTGATCGAAACATTCGCGGATCAATCCCACCCGCAGACCCCGCACCGGCTGGCCAAGGGCGGCGCTGTAATCCGGCACGGGGGCGTTGAGGCAGGTGGCATCGCGCCTGTCGGCACCGGCGATGGCCTGGAGGATCTCTGCGGCGTCGGCCACGCTGGTGCTGAAGGGGCCCACCTGGTCGAGGGAGCTGGCGAAGGCCACCAGACCCCAGCGACTGACGCGGCCATAGGTGGGTTTCAGGCCCACCACGCCGCAGAAGCTGGCCGGTTGGCGGATCGAACCGCCGGTATCCGATCCGAGCGCCGCCCAGCATTCACCGGCCGCCACGGCGGCCGCACTGCCGCCGGAGCTGCCGCCGGGTACCCGCTCGGGATTCCAGGGATTGCGGCTGGGGCCAAAGGCGGAGGTCTCGGTGGAGCTGCCCATGGCGAACTCATCGAGGTTGGTCTTGCCGAGCAGGACGGCGCCGGCCGCCCACAACCGCTCCGTGACGGTCGATTCGTAGGGGGGAACAAAGTTTTCCAGCATGCGGCTGGAGCAGGTGGTGCGGATTCCCTTGGTGCAGAGGTTGTCCTTGATCGCCAGGGGAACGCCCGCCAACGGGGGTAAGGGCTCACCAGCTGCCCGGGCCGCGTCGATCCGATCAGCATCGGCGCGGGCCCGCTCGGCGGTCACCTCCAGGTAGGCATGCACGCTGGGCTCGACCGCCGCGATCCGGGCCAGATGGGTTTCGGTGAGTTCCCGGGCAGACACCTCGCCCCGACGCAACTGCGCCCGCCACTCGGCGATCCCCATGCACCCTTGCATCATCTGGGCTGACGCTATCAGCCAGCCTCCAGCTTTGACCCCGGAGCTGGGCCCGGATCCGGGACCGATGCCGATGGCTTCGAGGCGGGCTGCTGACTAGCCCAGATCGGCAGCTTCGGTGAGCGGTTCACGGCGGTGGGTGCGCACCAATTGGTGCTCCACCGAGGCCGGCGATTCGGCATGCAGATCGGCCAGGAACGGCACCAGGGCGGTCTCCAAGGTGGTGCGCCGCAGAAAGGGGCCAAACCAGTAGACCGCGTCCGGTCCTTGGGTCTGAACGCGGGCCCACCAGGCCAGACCCATCCCGTTGGCAACGCTACGCACGGGCCAGAGAAGGGGATTCATCGGCTGGGGTTAAGGGTGGCAGCCATTCTGAACTGCGGCCCTATCAAGCTAGAGATCCGGGGATCCAGATCAGCAGGCATCGGGCTGGAAATCAGCTGGCATCGGGCTGGAGAGTTCAAAGGCGGATGTCCGAGTTGAACGGGGTGGGGTAAGCGGCGCTGGAGGCAGGCCAGGCGGCTGCCATGGCGGCGTCCTTGGGCTCGCTGCTGTCGACCGCTACGGGGTCCTGGTTGGTTGGGGCGGGGGTGGGGCTCACTCTGGCGGGGGCGGACTCGGGCTCGGCGTCGGAGTTGATCTTGGCGTCTGGGTCGGGCGCCAGGTCGGTGGCGAGCGGGTTCTCGCTGGCCACCAGGTCGGAATCGGGGTCGCTGGCCAGGTCGCCCTCGCTGCTGAGGCCGGTGGCGGTGTTGGTGGTGCTTGCGGCTGGGGCAGGGACGGCGATGCTGCTGTCGTTGAGCGCAAACACGGCCATCGCTTCGGTGACGGAGCCGGGCTCGATCGTCGGCGGGGCGTCAAGGCTTGCTGTGCTGGCGTCGGCCTTGGCTGGCGCAGGGGAGGGATCCTCGCCACTGCTGGGGTCCAGCTCGGCGACAGGCTCGCCCTCGAGCGCCAGCGGCCCGCGCGCCGCCGGACTGGGCAGCGCCGGCCGCACGATCCGCGGCGCCGGTGAGGAGCCGGTTAGCCCCTTCATCCAGCTGCGCCGCGCGACTTCGTACAGCAGCAGGGCGGTTGCCACCGATGCATTCAGGCTTGGGGTGGCACCCCGTAGGGGAATCCGCACCAACTGGTCGCAATTACGGCGGGTGAGCAGCGAGAGGCCATCGCCCTCCGATCCGGTCACAATCACCAGGGGGCCTTGCAAATCGGCCTCCTCCAGACTCACATTGCCCTCACCGGCAAGGCCAATCACCCGGTAGCCCTCCTGCTTGAGGGTGTCGAGCGAACGGTTCAGGTTCACCACCCGCGCGATCGGCAGGTGTTCGAGGGCGCCAGCCGCCACCTTGGCCACCGAACCGGTGAGGCCGGCATTGCGGCGCTGGGGCAGGACCAGTCCATGGGCGCCGAGGGCTTCGGCGCTGCGCACGATCGCCCCCAGATTCTGCGGATCGGTGAGGCCATCCACGGCCAGCAGCAACGGTGCCTCACCAAGGGTGCTGCAACCCTCGATCAGGCTGGCCAGGTCCAGGGTGTCGGCCGCCGCTGGCTGCAGCACGATCCCTTGATGCACCGCCCCGCCGCTGATCTGGCCCAACCGGGCCCAGGTGACCTCTTCCACCAGCACCCCAGACGCCTTGGCCTCCCGCAGCAACTGCAGGAAACGGGGGCTAAAGCGCATTTCTGGTGTACACCAGACTCGATGAATCGGCCGGCCGCTCTCCAACACCGCCTGGGCGGTGTGGCGTCCCCAGATCAGATCGGAGGGGGCGGCTCCCGCAAAATTCCCAACCTCACCCCGCTCTTGAGCCTCCGTACCGGAAACGGCAAGGCCGGAACCAGCCAGGCTGGAACCGCCAGGGCCCGAACCGATCAAACCGGAACCGAGTGGGCCGCCCCCATCACCCCGGCCCAACCTGGCAGGGCCGGGCCGGACTGAGCGCAGCGGCGCTGCCCCAAAGGGCGCCCGGCGTTGGCCATCCCGGAAGCGGGGGGCGCTGCTGCGGTCGGACCCGAAGCGGGGGGTGCTGCGCTCGGCCCCAAACCGCTCAGGCCCGCCACCTCGACCCTGGAAGGCCGGCCGGGCATCGCTGCGGCGGGGGCGGCGGTCGCTGGGGCGAGCCTGGGGACCGCGGCCCTCAGCACCGCGCCCTTCACCACCACGCCCCTCAGCACCGCGCCCCTCAGTACCCCTGGCCCCATAGGCGGGACGATCACCGCGCCGCTCGAACCGCTGACCCTCCCGAGCTTCAGGAAAGCGGCGTTCGCCACCGCCGCTCCGCTCGGAACGGCCGCCACCACCAGCGTCGGAACCGTAGCGGTCAGCATCGCGCTCGCGCCCTGGCTCGAAACGGGCCACACCGGGGCGGGGGGGACGTCCACCGGGTCGGCTGAAGGGGCGGTTCGGCGGGGCGCCACCGGCTCCGCGCCGGGGGCCCCGCTCGTTGGGCCCGTCGAAACGGCGCTGGGGACGGGCGCCGGGACGGCGATCAGAGGACTGGCTCATGGGTACGGGGCGACGGGTTGGGTGGATCGGTCTTCGCGAGGTGGTCCAGCAGCTCGGCCAGCCGCCGTGGGTTCCGCAGAAAGAGCCATCCCAACATCGTCTCAAATCCCGTGGCCTGCCCATAGGTGGCGGGATCCGCCCGGCGCGGTCCCCGCCCGGCCCGGTTACGGCCCCGGCGCACCCATTCACGCTCCGCTTCCCCCAGCCAAGGTTCGAGCCGCCGCAGGGCGATCACCTGGGCTTCCGCCCGCACCGCCGCCACCACCGCCTGGTGGGCGCTGGCCATGCGGCTGGCGCTGCGGCAATGGCCCAGGCGCTGGTGCAGTTCCCAAACCGCATCCCCCAGCCAGGCGAGCTGAACGGGCCCCAGATCGGCGCCGCTATCCAGGCTCGGCAGGGCCCGGAGCCAGTCGGTGGAGCGGCTGGGATCGGCGGCGGCGGACGGCGCCTCAGGCGGCGTCGAGCTGGCCAAGGGCAGTCTCCAGGTCGGGCTGCAGATGCAGAAAGCCTTCCAAGCGCACCAGTTTCACCGTTTGCACGACGCGGGCATTGCCGACCACCACGAACTTCAAACCGGCGTCATTGCACTGCTTCGCCAACTGCACCAAGGCTCCCAGGCCGGAGGAATCGATGAAATCGATCCGGCTTAGATCGATCAGCAGCGGCAGCTTGTTGGGACTGATCTGGGCCGCGACGAAATCAGTGAATTGCTTGTCGGAATAGGCGTCGAGCTGGCCGGTGAAGTGGAACAGCACACAGCCGGGCTGGCTTTCATAGCCACCCCGGAGGGAAACCGTCAGTCGCTGCAGATCGTTAATTGCTCCAGCCCTCGCGGAACCGTTCGCCGGAAGTGTAGGGAGTGGAGTTGGATCTGGGTCAAGCGCAACGAAACGTGGGCGCAAGCTCAGCGGCGATGGGCCATCAACTCCACGAATCGACCGAAATGGTGGTCGGCATCATGGGGACCGGGGCTGGCTTCCGGGTGATACTGCACCCCCAGCACCGGCTGCTGGCGCAGGGCCAGGGCAGCGACGGTGCGGTCGTTGAGGTTGTGGTGGGTCACGATCACCTCGGCCGGCAGTGAGGCGGCATCGATCGCAAAACCATGGTTCTGGCTGGTGATCTCCACCGACCCGGGCGAGCCGCAAGGGTGGTTGAGGCCGCGGTGGCCATAGCCCAGCTTGAAGGTGCGCCCCCCCAGCGCCAAGCCAAGGATCTGGTGGCCCAGGCAGATGCCGAACAGGGGAAGCTCCGGATGGCTGAGCAGCTCCCGGGCCAGGGCAATTCCGCCTGTCACCGCCGCCGGATCGCCGGGACCATTGGAGAGGAACACCCCCTCAGGCTCCAGGGCCAGCACCTGCTCGGCGCTGGCATCGGCCGGCAAAACCGTGACACTGCAGCCATGGGCCACCAGCCGTTCGAGGATCGCCCGTTTGATGCCGAAATCGATCGCCACCACCCGGTAAGGGCGCCCTGGGGCGGCCTGGACCCGGGTGTCGAACGCGGCCTTGCAAAGCTGATTCCAGCTATAGGGCTTTGGGGTGGAGACGGTGGCGGCCAGGTTGAGGCCATCCATCGCCGGGGCGCTACGCACCTGCTCCAATAGGGCGGCGGCGGCGGTGCCATCGCTGCTAATCGCCCCGTTGATCGCGCCACCATCGCGCAGGTGGCGCACCAGGGCCCGGGTGTCGACGCCGCGGATCCCCACCACCCCATGGCGGGTTAGCCAGCCCTGGAGATCCTCCCGGCTGCGCCAGCTGCTGGGCAGGGCAGCCAGCTGGCGGGCAATCACGCCGCGCACATGGGGGTGATCGGCCTCCTCATCTTCGCTGTTGACGCCGGTGTTGCCCAGCTCGGGATAGGTGAAGGTGACCAGTTGGCCGGCGTAGCTGGGGTCGGTCATCACCTCCTGATACCCGGTCATGCCGGTGTTGAACACCACCTCGCCAACCACCGTGCCCCTGGCACCGAAGGCCACCCCCCGCAACACCGTGCCGTCGGCCAGCACCAGCAGGGCTGGCTCGGCGCCAGGCGCTGGCGGGGACGGGGTATCCGGGCCCGGGGCTGGGGCCGCAGGATCGGCCGGGGCAGAGGCAAGGACCATGGCCGGGAAGGGGCGGGAAGGCAACAGGGTGAGCGGGCCCGGAAACGATGTCAGGCGGAAATTTTCACAGCTCCAAATTAGGTCAGCCGCGAGGTTGGGCAGCCCGGCAGCGATCATCGTCCAGCGGGGGCCTGCAGGGCTTGCCGCAGGCGCTGCAGCCGCCGCCAGGGGGCACCGCTGGCCAGGGCTGCCAGCGCCGGGGCCACCGCTGCGGCCACGGTTGGCGCCAGCCCTGCGGCCCAGAGCACCAGGGCGGTATTGAGGGCAACCACCTCCCGCTGGGCCCGGCTGCCCCCCCCCTGCAGCACCGCTTCGAGGATGGCCCGGTTGGTGGCGAGGTCGCCCCCCAGCAGCGCCTCCAGGGGAGCGGCTTCCAGACCCAGCGCCGTCGCCTCCAGGCTTTCCGCCCGCAAGGCACCGTTCTCCAGCAGCAGCAGCGCATTGGGGCCGCAGAGGCTGGCCTCATCCAGGCCGCCGTGGCCATGCACCACCACCGCCCGCTCCTGACCCAGCAGCCGCAGGGCCTCCGCCATCGGCTGCAGCTGATCGGGCCGGGCCACCCCCAGCACCTGGGCCTCGGGGCGGAGGGGATTGACCAGGGGACCGAGTTGGTTGAACACCGTGCGTACCCCCAGGCTGCGGCGCAGGGGGGCGAGCCCCGCCAGGGCCGGATGCCAGCCGGGGGCGAACAGAAAGGTGACCCCAGCCAGCGGTAGGGCTGCCAGCACCTGCTCGGCGGGGGCGGCGAGGTCGAGGCCAAGGGCCTCCAGCACGTCGGCGGATCCCACCCGACCACTGGCGCTGCGGCTGCCGTGCTTGGCCACGCTGGCGCCGCAGGCGGCGGCGGTGAAGGCCACGGCGGTGGAGATGTTGAAGCTGTCCAGCCCGGAGCCGCCGGTGCCGCAGGTATCCACTAGCGGCGTGGCGGGCCGACCGGGGGGTTGGGGTGAGGCCTGCCGCAGCACCTCGGCCAGCGCCGCCAGTTCCCTGCCGCTGACCCCCTTGGCCCGCAGTGCCGCCACCAGGGCACCGGTGAGCACCGGCTCGATCTCCCCGGCCAGCCAGCCGCCCATCAGGGCGCTGGCCTGCTCGGGCTCCAGGTCGTGGCCCTGCAGCAGCCGATCGAGCAGCCGGGGCCAGGGGGGGGGTGGATCATCGGGGCTGGGTGGAACGGGTGACGGGGAACCGGCCATGGGGGCCGCAGCCGCGACGGACCGGGGAGGGCCAAGGAGCTGCGGCAGCCGGTTTTGGATCAACGGCCAGAAAAAAGGCCCGGGTGCAGGCACACCGGGCCGGGTGATGGGGACAGCTCCACTATCACCCGCGCTGCCCGATTCTGACTATCGCTCTGACTACCGCCCAGGCGCAGGAGATCAGGGCGCCTGATCGGCGGTGTCAAATCCGGATCCCACCGCCTCGCCAACCGGCGCGGGCCCCGGGCGGTAGCCCCCCGCCCAGATGGCGCGGGTACGGGCCTGCAGGCTGCTGCGCTCCAGTCCCCACAGCCGCAGCACCCGCTCCAGGTCGTCGCGCAGGTCGGTGGCGCCGGGAAAGCCTTCGTAGCGGAGCAGCAACCGGGCCGCATCGACCAGGTGGGCTTCGGCCGGGGTTTGCACCGCCAGCAAGCCATCGATCACCTGCCGGTCGATGGCATGGAGGGGGTGGCTTTGCTCCTGCGGGTTCATCGCTGGCGACAGGGGCTGCCTAGGTTAGGCGGCGCCACCTCGTGACGGATTGCATGGTCGGGCCCCGGCTGCAACGGCTCCTCACCTACCTGCGCCCGCACCGCAGGGAGGTGGCGCTTGGGGCCGCTGCCTTGGTGGTGGTGAACCTGCTGGGGGTGAGCCTGCCGTTGCTGGTGCGAAATGCGGTCGACGAGCTGCACGGCGGCTTTGCCCTCGGCGAGGTGCTGGGCAAGGCGGGTTTGATCATCGGCCTGGCCACCGCGATGGCCCTGGTGCGGCTGTGGTCGCGGATGTTGGTGTTTGGCGTCGGCCGCGAGGTTGAGGCTGATCTGAAGCAGCGCATTTTTGATCACCTGCTGCGCCAGGAGCCCGGCTGGGTGCAGAGCACCGGTAGCGGCGAGGTGATCAGCCGGGCCACCAGTGATGTGGAAAATGTGCGCCGCTTGCTGGGCTTCGCCGTGCTCAGTCTCACCAACACGGCCCTGGCCTATGCCCTTACCCTGCCGGCGATGCTGGCGATCGATCCGCTGCTCACCCTGGCGGCGGTGGGTTTGTATCCCTTGATGTTGTTCACGGTGCGCCTGTTCGGCGGCCGAATGATGAAGCAACAGCGCCGCCAGCAGGAGGCCCTGGCCCAGCTCAGCGACCTGATCCAGGAAGATCTCTCCGGCATCGGCGCGATCAAGATCTATGGCCAGGAGGCGGCGGAGCAGCAAGCCTTCGAGGGCCGCAACCGCGTCTACCGCGATGCCGCCCTGGGCCTGGGCCGCACCCGCAGCACGTTGTTCCCGCTGCTGGAGGGCATCGCCTCGATCAGCTTGCTATTGCTGCTGGCGATCGGCAGCGGCCAGCTGGAGAGCGGCCGCCTCAGCATCGGCGATCTTGTCGCCCTGATCCTCTTCGTGGAGCGGCTGGTGTTCCCCACCGCCCTGCTGGGTTTCACGCTCAACTCCTTTCAGACCGGCCAGGTGAGCCTCGATCGGATCGAGGCGCTGCTGGATCGCAAGCCTCTGGTGCTGTCTCCAGCCGATCCATTGCCGCCGGCCCGGCCCGCCCGGGGTGTGGTCGAGGCCCGAGCGCTCACGGTGCGCTACCCCGAGGCGAGCCGCCCCAGCCTCGATCGCTTGAGCTTCCGGCTCGGGGCTGGCGAACTGGTGGCGGTGGTGGGTCCGGTGGGCTGCGGCAAGACCACCCTGGCCCGGGCCCTGGGGCGGATGGTGACGGTGGATCCCGGCCAGCTGTTTTTCGACGGGGTTGACATCACGCGGCTGGCCCTGGAGGAGCTGCGCCGCCAGGTGGCCCTGGTGCCCCAGGAGGGCTACCTGTTCACCGCCAGCCTGGCCGACAACCTTCGCTACGGCGAGCCGGAGGCGGCGATGGCCAAGGTGGAGGAGGCCTGTCGCCAGGCCAGGCTGGAAGCGGATGTGAAGGGGTTCCCTGATGGCTACGCCACCCTGGTGGGGGAGCGGGGGATCACCTTGAGCGGCGGCCAGCGCCAACGCACCGCCCTAGGGCGGGCCCTGCTGGTGGAGGCCCCCCTGCTGGTGCTCGATGACGCCTTGGCCAGTGTGGACAACACCACCGCCGCTGGAATTTTGGCGGAGGTGCGGCGCCAACGCAACCGGACGGTGTTGATGATCAGCCACCAGCTGTCGGCGGCGGCGGCCTGCGACCGCATCCTGGTGCTGGAGGATGGTCGGCTGGTGCAGGAGGGTCACCACAGCCGCCTGGTCAGCGAGCCGGGCCCCTACCGGCGACTGTGGGACCGGGAGCAAGCCCAACGCCTGCAGGCCGCCTGAGCCCAGCTCAAGAGCTGAGCCGCAGCTGAGCTGCTGAACAATTGCGCCGCTGCATAGCTCAATAGATGTTGCCTCAACCCTGCAGATCGGCCCAAGCTCGCTTCACTGGATCCACCGCGTCGTGCGGCCCAGCGCCGCCCGTGCTTTCTCGGTCCCCCTTGGCCCCTCCCCCATGGCATCCACCCCAGGTCTCGGCAGTAAGGCTTACAACCTGCGCTGCACGCTCACCTTCGGCGACATCTACGCCCAGATCCTGATCTGGATGGCGGTGATCTTCGTGAGCCTGGCCGCCGGCCTGGCCCTGATGGGAGCCTCGAAGCCGATTTTCGCACTGGTGGGCGTTGGGGTGATTCTGGTGCTCTCGCTTCCCTTCCTGCTCTTTGCCTTCACCACCACCTTGCTGAACCACATCGCCCTAGAGCCGGAGCGGGAAGCCTGAAACTGCCCCTAGGCTTCGGTGAGGATGGGGGCCCGCACGGCTCGTCTGGCTGCTGCCGGTCCCCGCGCCTTAGCGCCCGTTCTGCCTCCCTTCTGCACCCATTCTGGTTCCGTGTTCTCCAATCTGTTTAGCAACCTCCTTGCCAGCGCGGATCCGATCGGATCCGCCGCTGCAGGGGGCCAATCCCTGCTCGATCAAGCCCACGTGATCCTGGGCACGCCGATCGGGGCTGCTGTTCAAGCAGGCGAAGCTGAAGCCCTGTTTGGTTGCGGCTGTTTCTGGGGGGCGGAGAAGGGGTTCTGGCGGCTGCCTGGGGTGGTCACCACGGCCGTGGGCTACGCCGGTGGTACGGCGCCCAATCCCAGCTATGAGCAGGTGTGCAGCGGCCGCACCGGTCATGCCGAAGTGGTTCGGGTGGTGTGGCGCCAGGATCGGATTGATTTCAGCGACCTGCTCAAGCTGTTCTGGGAATGCCACGACCCAACCCAGGGGAACCGGCAGGGCAACGACCGCGGCAGCCAGTACCGCTCGGCGATCTTTGTGGACGATCCGGCGCTGCTGGAGCTGGCCAAGGCCAGTGGCCAGGCCTATGGGGCCCAGCTTGCTGGGGCGGGCTATGGAGCAATCAGCACCGAAATCGCCAGGCAGCCCTCATTTTTCTACGCCGAGGCTTATCACCAGCAGTATCTCGCCAAGCCGGGCAGCCGGCCCTATTGCTCCGCCGAGCCGAGCGGTGTGTTGCTTGGGGCTTTTCCTGGATCCCATTACCTGCTGCCGGCCCAGCTCTGGCGGGCCTACGACTGGTCGATCTCCCACTGCGTGCTGCGGGGGGAGAACAGTCCCATCCTGGTGCCATGAGGCCCTCGCTGCAGCCGCAGCGCTGCGCTCACCCCCGCCGCACAAGCCCGGCCCGCTCCAGCTGGGGCGCCAGCCATGGCCAGCCGAGGCGGTGCGGCAGGGCGGCAGCCGGCGCCGCCCTCCTGGCGGCTAGCGGCGGAGCGTTGGCCTTGGCGGCTGCAGCGGCTGCAAACGCTTCCCCCTGGTGGGAGAACTACGACCTGAAGCAGAGCTTTCTCTGCCCCGGGGGCCGCACGCTGGTGCTGGAGCGCAACGCCAGCCAGGCCTCGATTCAAGGTGGTGGTTTCAGCTCCACCTTGTTTCGCGAAGCTGACAACAGCAACGATCTGACCTTCCGCAATGACAACTTTCGGTTGAGCCTCCGCGGTGATGAGCTCACCCTTGAGCAATTCCCGCAGCGGATCACCTGTCTTCGCAGCCAAGAAGGATGAGCCCCTTTCCCGACCCCCTGCCCGACCGCGTTGTGCTGCTGACGCTGGTGGCCACGGTGATGCTGTGTTTTGCCCTGGTGTTTTGGTTCGTGCGGCTGAACCCTTCGCCAGCCCAGCAACCGCTGCAATGGCGCCAGAGCCCCGCCGCCCGGCCAGCCCAACCCCTGATCTGACCGTGACTGATGGCCGACGACCCCGCCCAGCATGACCAACGCCAGCTCCATCCCCTCCCCAGGGGGCTGGTGGAGCTCTACGGGCTGCTGGCGGTGTTGTTTGTGCTGGTGCCGGAATGGATGGCCGGTGGGGCGCTGTTTGGTTTCCGCGAGGCGCGGCAAGGCTCCGAGTTGCCCCTCCCCTCCGGGGCCTGGAGCCGGTTGCCGGAGTTGCGGCTGGCCACCATGAATCTGGCGGAGCTGCGGCGGCTGGCCCGCAGCGAGCGGCTTGTCGGCTACGCCGGCCTGGGCCGGGAACGGCTGACGGCGCGGTTGCTGCGGCGGCTGCGCAAGCGCCAGAAGGGCAGGCCAGGAAGGCGGCTGCCTCTGTGATAGCTTCCTTAAGCCGGGGCGTAGCGCAGCTTGGTAGCGCACCACTTTGGGGTAGTGGGGGTCGCAGGTTCAAATCCTGTCGCTCCGATTTCACCGGCTTGAATCGCAACCTGGCCGCCCTCGAAAAGGGCGGTTTTTTATGGTTAGCCTGGGCTGCGGGGAAGGAGTAGCATGATTGGATCTAAACGTAGTCGGGCAATCTGATCAGGCTGCGCTGTATGGGGTTGGAGTTAGTGCATACCCGTGTTGCATGGCTTGGCCGGCAATCATTAGTTCGCGCCTTTGACGCTTGCCACTAGCTGGTATTCCATCAGATTAGGTGCTTCAAAGCTCCTGCTCGTCCCGATCCGCCTGGGCAAGCTGCTCTTGGCGCAGCCTTCTGACCAGCAGTAGCCCGCCCCGGAGACGGCATGAACAGCCTATTGGCCAGATGTTGCCCAAGGGGGCAAGCACGCAAAAGGGCAATTCATAAAAAAACTGGAACCAATCGCTCTGTTTTGGTGTAAGCTGCCGATCAATCGTAATCAGGGAGAAATCAGTTGTAGCTATAGAAAAGCAGGGGTGCGAGATGTTTTTTTTCTGCCTACTTCTAAGCAGCTTTGGCTCAGAACCTTTTTGTCTCGATCTCCCTGCTCAAGCGATCTGGGGCAAGCTGAACGCCATCGCTTCCATCTCCACCGGCAGGACCGGGAAGGAGAGCGCCTCCGCCTCCCGCTGGCTCAACCGCCGGCTCCAGGCGCCGCTCACCGGTTCATTCCAGCGGAAACCGGCTTCCCTAGCCCGGTGACGTTCCGCGTAGGACAAGCGGGCCCGGTAGAGCTGGCGGGGCTCCAGGGCCGCCACCAGTAGGGCCTCCAGATCGCCGCAGCGCTCCATCACGTGCACGAGATACTGGCAGTCGGTGAGGGCCCGATGGGCGGCCCATACGGGTACGCCATAGGCCAGCGCTAGGTCCCGCAGCGAGGGGTTGGGCCGCAGCTGGCGCTCGGCGGGCCAGCGGATGTCCTCCATGGAGCAGATCCAGGGGCGGTTGAGGGCTGGCAGGGGGCCCTGGCCAAACCACTGGCGATCAAAGGCGGCGTTGTGGGCCAACACCGCATCGGCGGCCGCCACTAGGGCCTCAAAACAAGCCATCGCCGCTGCCAGGGGCTGGCCCAGGCGGGTGACCGACGCCGGGATGCCGTTGATCGCTTCGGCCGGATTGGCGCTGCAGGGCAACAGAAAGGAGAGCTGCTGCAGCACCGAGCGGCTGGGCACGTGAAACAGCACCGCCCCCACTTCGATGCACTCGCCCTGCAGGGGGTTGAGGGCGGTGGTTTCGGTATCAAGAATCAAGATCCGCTCCGGTGCGTCAGCCGTGGCGCGGCGCGGGCTGAGGCTAGGCAGGGCGATCGGCTGGGGCTGCGTCGGCGCTGGCGTGCTGGCGGACGCCGCTTCGGCGTTGCCGGCCCCAACCCCGGAGCTGGCGGCCCCAGGTTCGCTGTTGCCCGGCCCAACCCCGGTTGTCGTTGGGGTGATGCCAGGCAGCAGCGGGCTCCCTTCACCGCCGCTGGGCGGTGCGATCAACGTCCGCGCGGCAATCGCCACCGCGGCCGCCGCCGCGTTGGCGACAGGCGATGGCACCGCGCTGGGAACGGTTTCGATTGGGTCAGCCGATTCAGCTGGATCAGCCCGATCAGCTGGAGCAGCCCGTTCAGCTGCAGCAGCCGGATCAGCCCCTTCTGCCAGCTCGTGAACCAGGGCTGGCCTTGCCGCTTCGCTCGCTTCAAGGCTGGCCGCAGCAACCCGGGGGAGGGCCAGCAACGCCAATAGATCGTTTTGTTCCCAGCGGCCGCCCTGTTCCGCCATTGGCTTCAAATTCCTTTTCCCATCTTCCCAGATGCCGCAAGGGCGGCTGCCGCGATCGGGATTGCCCCCCAGGGATCATGGCCCTGCCCTGCCTAGGCTGCCGTGGACCCTCAACCCAACCATGGCCCCCGCGCTTGGAGCCGGTGACCCCGCTCCCCAGATCGCCCTTTTGGATGCGGAAGGGGTGGAACACCGCAGCGACCAACTGGCCGGCGCTCCGCTGGTGCTGTTTTTCTACCCCAAGGACGACACCCCCGGCTGCACCGCTGAGGTCTGCGCTTTCCGCGACAGCTACGCCGATCTCCAGGCCCTCGGCGCCCAGGTATGGGGGGTCAGTGGCGATGACGCCGCCAGTCACCGCCGTTTCGCCGCCCGCCACCGCCTCCCTTTCCCATTGCTGGTGGATCAGGGCAATGCCCTGCGCAAGGCCTTTGGGGTGCCCAGCGTGCTCGGCCTGCTGCCCGGGCGGGTGACCTACCTGATCGACGGTCAAGGTGTGATCCGTCACCTGTTCAACAACCTGCTGGATGGAGCGGCCCACCGCCGCGAGGCGATCGCCGCCCTCCAACGCCTCCAGGCGGCCACGGCCAGCGCAGCGCCGGGTTCGGAAGCGGCAGGTGGCTGAAGCGGTGTGGCGCCAGAGTGGCCCCGTTTGGTGCCTCGACCCGCCCCGATCCGGGCAGGGGGCCAACCCCAACCCCGGCGGGCGGCTTGAATTCATCGGTGGCAGCTACCTGGCCGCCACCCCCCAGATCAGCTACCGCCGCCTGCTCGAAGCCCTGGCTGGCCTCGGTTGGAGCGTGCGGGCCTTGACCTATGTGCCCGGCTTTGATCACCAGCAGCAGGCCAACCAGGCCTGGCGGGCCTTCCGCGCCGAGCGCGAAGGCAGCGCCCGATCCCAGGGAGGCTTCGAATTGCCAGCCGGAGAGCGGCTGCTGCGGCTTGGCCATAGCCTCGGCTGCAAGCTCCACTTACTCGCCCCGGATGGGGGTCGGCGTTGCTTGGGCTTGGTAGCCCTGAGCTTCAACAACTTCTCAGCCGAACGCTCCGTGCCCTTGTTGGCGGAGATGGGCCAGCAGTTCGGCTTTCGCAGTGAGTTCAGCCCATCACCGCAGCAAACCCTCCAGCTGGTGAGCAGCAGCTACCTCCAGAACCGCAACCTGCTGGTGCGCTTCCGCCGGGATCAGCTCGACCAAAGCGCCCGCCTGCTCGAGGCCCTGCGTCAGCGGCCAGACGACGCCAGTGAACTGATCGAGCTGCCCGGCGACCACCTCACCCCAGCCAGCGCCGGCCTGCGCCGCAATTTGCTGGGCGATTGGGCCGACGATCCGGCCCGCCAACGCCGTTTTGATCGCTTGGCTGCCACGATCTCCGCTTGGGCCATGGACCAGGCTTGAGCGCTAGCAGCCCGATCTACTTGGCTTGCCGCCCCAGCCAGCTGGCCAATCGAGGCAACGGCCCTACCCGGCTAGCTGGCCACTGCAAGCATTGTGCAACCTGCCATTGACACGAAGCTGGCGAGCGGCACTCTTGAAACGACTCCAAACCCTTTCGCTGCCGCAACTGTGGAACCCCTGATCACCGCCTTCGTTGCCGCCTGGCAACGCAGCTTCGATTACAACGGCCGCTCCAAACGAGGCGATTACTGGTGGTTTGTGCTGGCCAGCTTTATCGTTCTATTTCTGCTCAACCTGCTCGGCAGCTTTGTACCGTTCATCGCCCTATTGGCCAACCTCTATCTGATCGCCCAAACCCTGCCCCATCTTTCCCTTACCGTGCGTCGCATCCGAGATAGCGGCAGGCATTGGGCCTGGATCTTGATCAGCCTCATCCCCCTGTTTGGAGCGGGCTGGCTCGCCTGCCTACTCAGCCAACCATCGGCCTTAAACGCGTAGCGCATCCAGCACACTGCGGTCTTCCAGGGTGCTGGTGTCGCCGCTCACCTCCTGGCCGGCCGCCAGGGCCCGCAGGATGCGGCGCATGATCTTGCCGCTGCGGGTCTTGGGCAGGGCATCGCTGAACTTGATCAGGTCGGGCCGGGCGATCGGGCCGATCTCCCGGCCCACGTGGTTCCTCAACTCGTTGATCAGGGCGTCGTCGCCGCTGCGGCCGGCTTCGAGGCTCACGAAGGCCACGATCGCTTCGCCTTTGAGCTCATCGGGGCGGCCCACTACGGCGGCTTCGGCCACGGCCGGATGGCTCACTAGGGCACTTTCAATTTCCATCGTGCCGAGCCGGTGCCCCGACACATTGATCACATCGTCGACCCGACCCATCACCCAGAAGTAGCCATCGGCATCGCGGCGGGCGCCGTCGCCGGCGAAGTAGAGCCAGCTGCCATCGGCGGGGCGAATCTCCTCCCAGTAGCTCTTGCGGAAGCGCTCCGGATCGCCCTGCACCGTGCGCATCATCCCGGGCCAGGGCCGGCGGATCACCAGGTATCCGCCTTGGTCGGCGGCCTGGGAATTGCCGTCATGGTCCACGATGTCGGCGCTGATGCCCGGAAGGGGCAGGGTGGCCGATCCCGGCTTGGTGGGGGTGGCGCCGGGCAGGGGGCTGATCATCACGCCGCCGGTTTCCGTTTGCCACCAGGTATCAACCACCGGGCAGCGGTTGCCGCCGATCACCTCCCGATACCACATCCAAGCCTCGGGATTGATCGGTTCGCCCACCGTACCCAGGATCCGCAGGGAGCCCATGTCGTACTGGTCTGGCACGCTGCGGCCGCCCTTCATGAAGGCCCGAATCGCCGTGGGGGCGGTGTAGAAAATCGTGCAGCGGTGCTTTTCGATCACCTCCCAGAAGGCGCCGGGCTTGGAGGGCCTGGGCGCCCCCTCGTACATCACCGTGGTGGCGCCGTTTGAGAGCGGTCCGTAGACGATGTAGCTATGGCCGGTGATCCAGCCCACATCGGCGGTGCACCAATGGATGTCGTCGTCACGGATGTCGAAGATCCACTGGAAGGTGAGGTGGGCCCAGAGGTTGTAACCGGCGGTGGTGTGCACCACCCCCTTGGGCTTGCCGGTGGAACCGGAGGTGTAGAGCACAAACAGCCGGTCTTCGCTGGCCATGGGCTCGGCCGGGCAATCGGCGCTCTGGTTCTCGACGAGCTCATGCCACCACAGGTCCCGCTCCGGGGCCATGGCGGTGGGTTGGTGGATGCGCTGCACCACCAGCACATGCTCCACCGTGGGGCAGGCGCCCGCGGCCAGGGCCGCATCCACCGCCGGTTTGAGGGCCACCGCTTTGTCCTTGCGGAAGCCTCCATCGGCGGTGATCACCAGCTTGGCTTCGCCATCGATCAGGCGGTCCCGCAGGGCTTCGGCTGAAAATCCACCGAACACAACCGAATGCGGTGCACCGATGCGGGCGCAGGCCAGCATCGCGATCGCGGCCTCCGGCAGCATCGGCATGTAGAGGGCCACCAGGTCTCCCTTGCCGATCCCGAGGGCCTTGAGGCCATTGGCCGCCTTGGCCACTTCGGCATGGAGCTGGCGATAGCTGAAGCTGCGGCTGTCGCCCGGCTCACCCTCCCAGATCAGGGCGGTTTTATCGGCGCGGGGACCCGCCAGGTGGCGATCGAGGCAGTTGTAGGCAAGGTTGGTGCGGCCGCCTTCAAACCAGCGGGCAAAGGGCGGATCGCTCCAATCGAGCACGGTGTCAAAGGGCTCGAACCAATGCAGTTCGCGGCGGGCATGATCGGCCCAGAAGCCCTCGGGATCGGCCTCGGCCTGGGCCGCCAGCTCCTGGTAGGCCGCCATCGAACCGATCCGGGCCCGGGCCGCCAGCTGCGGCGGCGGAGCGAAGCTGCGAACCTCTTGCAGCACCGATTCGATCGTGGGGCCAGAGTCGGGGGCCTGGGACATCGGAAGCACGGGCGCGGCGGGCCGCCAAGGGGTTGTTGCTAAGGGCATTCAAACCCCGGGAGCGCCGCCCGACCAAGCAATCCAGCCAGCTGCAACCTGGCCAATCCAGCCAGCTGCAAGCTGGTGGCAGCAGGGGCGCCGCTGGCAGCCAGCCAGCGGAGGGGGGTGAGGCGCCAGGCTGGGAGCACTCATTGTTGCCGAGCCCACCATGCCCGCCTGGCTGGCGATCGCCGCCGTGATGCTCCTGGTCGCCCTGCTGCTCAATCCCTCCCGCCAGGATTTCGCCTGGTTTCTGCGCTTGCGGCGCCCCCGCTGGCTCAGCTTTGAGCGCTGGATTCCCCTGATTTGGGCTGCCATCTACATCTGTTTTTACGCCTCTGCCCTGCTGTGCTGGCATGCCGGCGGCCGCTGGCTGCCGATGGTTGGCTACCTGGGGCTGTTACTGCTCGTGCAGAGTTACACCCTGGTGATCTGCCGCAGCCGCCAGCTGTCCAGCGGCACCCTGGTGGGCTTTGCCGGCTGGGTGTGGGGGGTGGCCCTGGCGGTGGTGGTGGCGAGTTTGTCCGGCCGGGCCGCCCTTCTGCTGGTGCCGTACCTGCTCTGGAGCCCCGTGGGCACCTTCGTGACCTGGCGCATGCAACAACTCAACCGCTGAGCGCCACCGCCTAGGGGCTAGCTCCCCCGTCCAAGCGCGGCTTCGATTAGCCCTGCTGATCGCTACTTGGCAGCGGGCGTCGTTGTGGTTATGAGGGTTGAGTTACCGAGCTGCCAACGCGATGGCCGAGGAGCAACCGATCACCCCCCACGCCGCACCCAGCCTCGATCCGGCTGGTCAACTCACCTACAGCGGTGACGATGGCCGCCGCTATGTGGTGGGCCTGCCTCCGGATAGCGAAGCGGCTGAGATGGAGCGGGTCTTAGCTGATCTGCAACTTGGCAAAACCCTCCTCCAGCAGATTGAGGCGCTCTGCCACCAGTGGATCTCGGCGGTGCATAGCCCCGAGCTTGATGCCCGGGCCGCCCTGGTGCTGTTGCTCACCAGCCTGGAGACCAACCTGGAACAAACCTATCCGGAGCTCGACTGAGGCCGGCGGCAGCGGGGCCTTGGGCCCGGCCAGATCACCAGGCATGCTGGGCGAATGCCCCCCCCTGCCGCCTGTCTGTTCGACCTCGACGGTCTGCTGCTCGACACCGAACCGCTGCATGCCCAGGCCTGGCGCCAGGCGGCGCAAGCGTTTGGTACCCAGCTGCAGGAGCGGCAGTTGTTGCAGCTGCGCGGCCGCCGCCGCCACGACTGCGCCGATCAGGTGCTCGCCTGGATCCGCGCCGATGGCCGCCACTGCTCCAGCAGGGAGGAGCTGTTGGCGGTGCGCCAGCCGATCGCCGAGCGCTATCTGCCCTTGGCTGCCCCGATGCCAGGGGCCGAAACCCTGGTGCGGCGCTGCCAGGCGCTGGCCGTGCCGATGGCCCTGGCCACCAGCAGTAGCCGCTCTGCCGTTGAGCTCAAACTGGCCCCCCACCCTTGGTTGGCCTTGATTGGTACCCGGGTCCACGGCGATGATCCCGGCTTGCGGGCCGGTAAACCCGCCCCCGATGTGTTTCTGCTCGCGGCTGAACGGCTCGGGGTGGATCCCCGCTGCTGCTGGGCTTTCGAGGATTCGCCAGCAGGGGCCCAGGCAGCGGCGGCAGCAGGCTGCCGCGTGTTTGTGCTGCGCAGCGATGCCACCAATTCGGCTTCCTTCCCGGCCGGCGCGATGCTGCTGGATTCGCTGCAGCAGGTGCAACTTGACGCCGGCTGAGCTGAGTTAGCAGAGGGAACTGGCTTGAGGAGGGGGGCTAGCTGAGCGGGCCTAGCAGAGGGGGCCTAATAGAGGCGGCTCAACACGAATTCCGGCAGGGCCCGCAGGGCACTGCGGGGTTCGGAGGGCACTAGCCAGTCGAGGGCGGCATGGGCTTCGCGGGTGAAGCCCTCGGCGAGGCAGCGGGAGCGGGGAATCGCCTCACAACCACGCACCAGGTCGAGGGCCTGCTCCAGATCACCCTCCTGGCTGAATTCCCGTTCGATCAGCCGGGCGAGGGCTGGCCGTTCCTCGAGGGCATAGAGCACGGGGGCCGTGAGGTAACCGGAGGCCAGGTCGCTGGCGGCGGGTTTGCCGAGTTGTTGGTCGTTGCCGGTGAAATCGAGGATGTCATCCACCACCTGGAAGGCCAATCCGAGCTGACGGCCGAAGCGGTGCAGATCGTCGAGCCGGTCGTCGCTGAGGCCGGAGAGAACGCCTGCGGCGCGGGAGCTGTTGGCAATCAGCGAGGCGGTTTTGCAGTAACTCTTGCCCAAATAGGTTTCGAAGGTCTGGCCGGTGTCGTAGCGGTACAGACCCTGGCGCACTTCGCCCTCGGCTAGGTCCATGATCACCCGCGACAGCAGTTTCACCACGTCGAGGTCATCGAGGTTGGCGAGGTGCCAGCTGGCTTGGGCAAAGAGGAAATCGCCAGCCAGGACGGCAACACGGTGGTTGAAGCGGCTATGCACCGTGGCCACCCCGCGGCGGGTGGCGGCTTCGTCGACAACGTCGTCGTGCACGAGCGAAGCGGTATGAATCATTTCGGTGATCTCCGCCAGCCGGCGATGGCGGGTGCTCAAGCCCCCATCGGCTGAGATGGCGCGGGAGATCAGCAACACGATGCCGGGACGGAGGCGCTTGCCGCCAGCGGCAAACAGATGTTCCGCCGCCGCTTGCAGGATTGGATGCCCCGCCCCGATCAAGGCGCGCAAATCCGCCAGCAGAACATCCAAGTCGGCTTCGACCGGCTGAAGTAGCTCTGCAACGGTTGCCACAGCACCTCCGCGTTGGACCGATCCTAGAAGGCCCTACTCATGGGATGCGAGCCTGCGACTGCAGGCAGACGCTCTGCACCGCTGGCGTCCCTCCTAACCAGGGGGTGGCGGCCAGGGCAAAGGCCTGGGCTGATCCGGTCACGCAGTAGCGGGTGCGATCGCCGCTGGGCGGCAGCGGCGGCGCCGCTGCCGCCAGCCCGGCGGCGCCGCCGTGCTCGGCCAACAGGGGACCAAGGCGCAGCACCGTGGCGACGGCCGGATCCACCAGCCTCACCGTGGCGGGCAGCAGGGAGGTGAGCAGCGGCACCAGCAGCGGGTAGTGGGTGCAGCCCAGCACGATCGTGTCGACGCCGGCCGCGATCAGGGGGGCGAGGTAGCCCTGGGCGGCCTGCCGCAGCTCCGGTGCCTCCAGCTTGCCAGCTTCGATCAGCGGTACAAAGGCCGGACAGCCCACCTCCAACACCTGGGCGGCGGGACGGCAGGCCTGGATCGCCCGGCGGTAGGCGCCGCTGCTGGCGGTGGCTGGCGTGGCCAGGATCCCGACCCGATCGCTGCTGATGTCGGCGGCCACACTGTCGATCAGCCCCAGCACCGGCACGCCGGCCGCGGCTTGGGCCACATCCAAAGCCAGGGCATTGGAGGTGTTGCAGGCCATCAGCAAGACCCCTACCCCCTGGCCCCGCAGCCAATGCACCACTTCGGCGGCGATGCTGCGGATCTCCTCGCGGGAGCGCTGGCCGTAGGGCACCCGAGCCGTATCACCTAGGTAGAGGCAATCGACCTGGGGGTAGAGGGTCTGCACCTGGCGCAGCACCGTGAGGCCGCCGAGGCCGCTGTCGAACAGACCAACAAGAAGACTCAAGAGGCTTGCTGCAGATAGGACAGGATCGCGCTTGACAGGGCTTCCGCTAGGCGCTTGCGAAAGCTTGCATCGGCGAGGCGCGGGGCGTCGAGCTCACCGGTGACGAAACCCATTTCCGCCAGCACCGAGGGCATCACCGTGCGGCGAATCACGTAGAAGCGGCCCGGCCGGGCCCCGCGGTCGGGAGTGCCGGCCGAGACCGCCAGCAATTTCTCCTGCACCAGGCGGGCCAGTTTTAAAGACCGCCCGCCTTCGTAGAAGAACGTTTCGATGCCATTCACATCCGGGCGATCGAGGCTCAGGGCATTGGCATGCAGGCTCACGAACAGATCCGCGCCGCTGTCATTGGCCAGGGCCACCCGGGGCGGCAGGTCCACATCCACCTCAGTTGTGCGGGTCAGCAAGACCTGCACACCACGGGATTGGAGCAGCTGCGCCACTGCGATCGCCACATCGAGCACCACATCGGTTTCGCGTAGGCCCTCGATACCGACGGCACCAGGATCGGGGCCGCCATGGCCAGGGTCGATCACCACCCGGTAGCGGCCCCGGGGCACCAGGGGCAATCCTTCGCCGCTGGGGGCAGGCCGGGGGCGCCGCCACCAGCCCGCAAAGGCCGGACGGGAGCGGGCCAGGGGCGAACCCAAGGGGGGGGGCACGGGGGTTGGGGCGAATTCCCCCTCCCCGAATGCGGCACCGAGGCGGGTGGCCGTGGCCGGAAGATCCATCCGCCAGCGGTCCGGCGCTGTGCCCACCAGCTTCAGTTGGCCAGGATTGAGCACGGTGCCGGGCATGAACTCGAGGACCAGGCGGGTGGTGAACCCATCCGGCTTGCCAATCCGCACCTCCCGCAGGTTGTAGCCCAGCCAGACCTGCCGGGCCCGACTGGGCGCCCCCGGCAGATCCAGCCAGATCCGCGGACCACGGCCAGCGCTGCCTGCTTCGAAAAAGGCCTGCACGGTGATGCCCGGGCTGGTGCGCAGCTCCAACACCCCCTCGCGGCTGAGGCGCCAAGCCGAGAGACTGCTCGCCGCCGAGGCGGGCAGGGCAACCAGGCCGCCCAGGGCGGCGACCGCGCCAGCCAGCAGCGAAACCCGCAGCTGGGCGGCTGGGCAAGCGGGCCGAATCCGCATCGGGCGGCTCAGAGGGCTCAGAACAAGGTTGGGTGCCGGTGCTGCAGGCTCGGCATCTGGGCCCGCACCCTTTCGCTGTGGCGGCTATCGACCGGGGCCATCGCCAGTCCCGGCTCCTGGCCGGCATCGGAGAGCACCGTGCCCCAGGGATCGATCACCAGGGCATGGCCATGGGTTTGGCGGCGGCCGTAGTGGATGCCGGTTTGGGCGGGAGCCACCACGTAGGCGGTGTTTTCGATCGCCCGGGCTTGAAGCAACACCTGCCAGTGGTCCTTGCCGGTGTAGGCGGTGAAGGCGGCCGGCACCATCAACAACTGGGCACCGGCGCTGGCCAGGTGGCGGTAGAGCTCGGGAAAGCGCACGTCGTAGCAGATCGAGAGGCCGATCTTGCAGAGCCCCGGCACCTCCACCATCGGCGGCAGTTGCTGGCCCGGCTGCACCGTGGCCGACTCGCGGTAGGTGATGCCATCGGGGATGTCGACATCAAACAGGTGGATCTTGTCGTAGCGGGCCAACAATTGGCCCTCGGTGCCCACCAGCTCGCAGCGGTTGAAGGTGAGGTTCTCGCCCGCCGGCACGGGGAAACCGCCGCCGAGCAGGGTCACCTGATAACGGCGCGCCATGGTGACCAGGAAGCGGCCGCAGCGTTCGGCCAGGGCAGGGGCTAGCTCCAGACGCTTCTGGTCATCGCCCATGAAGGCGAAGTTCTCGGGCAGGCCCACCAATTCGGCCCCGCGACGGGCGGCTAGTTCGATCTGCTCCTCAGCGGCGGCGAGGTTGGCATCGGGATCGGAACTGCTGGTGAGTTGCAGGGCTGCTGCCAGGAAACTGCTCACCGAAACTCCGATCGCGTCGGGCGAACTGTAAGGGGCCCCTCAGCTGGGGCGCAGCACGCCGGGTTCGGCCTGGATCGGCACGATCGTGAGGCTGTCCACGGCGGCGCAGCAGCGGAAGTCGGCGTCGTGGTTGCCCAGCCCGATCAACCGTTGGCCATGGCTGGCGGAGCGCAGGCAGGTTTCGCTGTCGTGGCGCCACTGGTGCCAGAGGGCCAGGGCCGCCAGCATCTCGTCATTGGCGCAGGCGATGCCGCGGTGGGGAGCCACCGCCAGCTCGATCGCGGCGGCGGCCACGGCCCCAGCCGCCAGGCTGTCCTCCAGGGAATAGGCGCCCTCCCAACCGCTGCCCACGATCCAAACCTCCTGGCTGTCGCGTTCGATCAGCCGGCGGGCCACGGCGGTGCGGTTGGGCAGGCAGGCGGTGAGCAGCAGCGGCACCGACCGCACCGCCGCCAGGGAACGGGTGCCGTTGGTGGTGCTCATGAAGATCCGCTTGCCGCCGACCCGCTCTGGCGTCACGGCCAGGGGGGAGTTGCCGAGGTCGTAGCCCTCCAGCCGCTGGCCACCGCGCTCGCCGGCCCGCAGCCGCTGCTCGGCGGGCCAGGCGGCGGCGGCGGCCTCCAAGGCGGTGAGATCGGCGAAGGCCTCGACCGCCTCGGCGCCGTTCTGCAGGGACCAGGCGATTGTGGTCGTAGCCCGCAGCACGTCGATCACCACCGCCGCATCGGGGCCGCCCTGGGCGGGTTCCAGCAGCGTGGGCACGGATTCGGAGCTGTGGAAGTAGGAAAGCTTCATCGGGCAGGAACGGGCTGAACAACGCCGTAACTACCCCAGTGTGTCAGTCCCGGTGTGGCTGTCCCATTGAGTCGCCCATTGAGTCGCCCCTTGAGGCAGCCCCTGGTGCAGCCCTTTGATGCAGTCCTTTTCAGGCAGCTTCCGGGCGGGACAGGCTTACGGCTGCCGTGGACCGTTGGACGGAGGCGATCACGTCCACTGACCCACTGTTTATGGGCTGTCACTATGATGTATGTACGGCGTCGGTGCCAGGCAGGACGCGTCGGCTTTGAGGATGCTTTCCATGCAGGGCAGCTCGAAGCGGATGGCCTTGGCGTTGCGCCCAGGCCGGCTGCGTTGGCTGCGCCTAGGGGGCTCACTTGATACTCCACGACGACCATGTTCAAAGCCAAGTTTGCTAGTTTCTCGCGCCATCTGTCGCAGGCAACCATCGCCTGCATCACGGCGTTGACGGGGGGGAATTTCGCCGCGATCAGCCTGGGTCATTGGCAGATTGCGCTGACGACGGGTGTGATTGCAGGCTTGATTGGGGTTGGTTTCAGTTTCAGCTCTCTATTTGTGCGTTATGGGCGATCAATCTCCTTTGCGATGGTTGCGTTTATTTCTACATTGGTGGCTGACTTTTTCGTCCACCCTTCCCATTATGGTTCCCTAGTTTGGCGCCATGGCGAAGCGGTTATGACCGCGATTGGCGCAGCCGCAATCAGCCTTTTGATCTCCTTTTCACCTGTCGCTGCTGCGGTTGAACGAATCGAGAAACCAGACCATCGCGCCCTCGCTTAAAGCCACAATTTGGTTTCCCACTGCTGCGGGCAGGCTTTGGCATGGTCAGGTTGGCTCGATTGCCCTAGGGGGCAAGATTTTTTGCAGGCTATTTTGCAATTGTCCTGAACCGCTTCAACGGCAATCCACCCAGGCCCCCCAGCAAAGTAGAGAGGACATAACCGGATGAGGGGCCTAAGTTGGCTAGGCGAGCAATGATCAGATCCCCTTCGCTGTTGTGGATGTGATTGTGGGTTGTGGATGTGATTGTGGATTTAAATAGTTATTCTTTGCCAGTCCTGTTGTTGCTCCAAGGCTTGCAGGGGGCTTCGCTCCCCGATGCGGCCGCTGATACGCCAAAGTAAATCCCCGTTACCAACCTTTCCTTGGCCGGTGTGATGGCTCAGCAGGGCCGCGATCTGCGCGGTTTCCTCCAACTCCTCGAGCGCCGCGGCCAGCTGCGCCGCATTCGCGCCGCGGTGGATCCCAACCTGGAGCTTGCCGCCATCGCCGACCGGGTGCTGGCCCTTGGCGGCCCGGCCCTGCTGTTTGAAAACGTGTTGGGCTCCTCGATGCCCGTGGCGGTCAACCTGCTCGGCACGGTGGAGCGGGTGCTCTGGAGCATGGGCATGGAAAGGGCTGAGCAGCTGGAGGCCCTGGGCGACAAGTTGGCCCTCCTGCAGCAGCCCCGACCCCCCAAGGGGATGGGCGAACTGAAGCGCTACGGCTCCCTGGCCTGGGATCTGCTGCGGGCCCGTTCCCAGCGCGACCTGGCCCCCCCTTGCCAGCAGGTGGTGCTCCAGGACGGGGCCGTGAATCTCAACAACTTGCCCCTGTTGAGGCCCTGGCCCGGCGATGCCGGTGGGGTGATCACCCTCGGCCTGGTGATCACCAAGGACCCCGAGACCGGCACCCCCAACGTGGGGGTTTACCGCCTGCAGCGCCAATCGATCAACACGATGACGGTGCACTGGCTGAGCGTGCGGGGCGGCGCCCGCCACCTGCGCAAGGCGGCGGCCCTGGGCAAAAAACTGGAGATCGCGGTCGCGATCGGGGTCCATCCCCTGCTGGTGATGGCGGCCGCCACGCCGATTCCGGTGCAGCTGAGTGAATGGTTGTTTGCCGGCCTCTATGGCGGTGAGGGCGTGCGCTTGGCCCGATGCAAAACCCTGGATCTGGAGGTGCCCTCCCATAGCGAGCTGGTGCTGGAGGGCACGATCACGCCGGGGGAGGAACTCGCCGACGGTCCCTTTGGCGACCATATGGGCTTCTACGGCGGCGTTGAAGCCTCGCCCCTGGTGCGCTTCCACTGCGTGAGCCACCGCCGCGATCCGATTTTTCTGACCACCTTCAGCGGCCGCCCCCCCAAGGAGGAGGCGATGCTCGCCATCGCCCTGAACCGCATCTACACGCCGATCCTGCGCCAGCAGATTCCGGAAATCGTGGACTTCTTCCTGCCGATGGAGGCGCTCAGCTACAAGCTGGCCGTAATTGCGATCGATAAGGCCTACCCCGGCCAGGCTCGGCGGGCGGCCATGGCGTTCTGGAGCGCCCTGCCCCAGTTCACCTACACCAAATTTGTGGTGGTGGTGGATCGCAGCATCAATATCCGTGATCCGCGCCAGGTGGTTTGGGCGATCAGCGCCCAGGTGGATCCGCAGCGGGATCTGTTCGTGCTCGAGGACACCCCCTTCGATTCGCTTGATTTCGCCAGCGAGCGGCTTGGCCTCGGCGGCCGCTTGGCGATCGACGCCACCACCAAGATCGGCCCCGAAAAGCGCCATGACTGGGGCGAACCGCTGGGCCGGGGTGGGGAGCTGGAGGCCGAGGTGGACCGGCGCTGGGCCGAGCTCGGGCTGGCCGACCTGGGGCACCACGACCCCGATCCGGCCCTGTTCGGCTACAGCTTCGAAAATCTGCTGCAGCGGCTGGCGGCCCAAGCTGGCCGGACTGCCTGAATCTGGTGGCCTGTTGGCTGGTGGCCCGGTGGCCGCCCCTGGGCGCTCCACCATGGTGATTCCCAAAAGTGGTGCCCAGGCGATCAAGGCCCTGCTGGCCCTGGCGGAGGCACCGTCCAGCTGGCGATCCGTGAATCACCTGGCCAGCTCCCTGGACCTGCCGGCACCGATGCTGGAGCAGTTGATGCTGCGGCTGCGCCGCGCCGGTGTGGTGGAGGCCCGCAGGGGCAGGCGCGGTGGCTATCGCCTGGCCCAGCCGCCGATGCGGATTCCCCTCTTGGGCGTGTTGCGCGCCGCCAGTGGAGACCTACCGGGCGCAGACCCCGGCGCCAGCGGCGCCGATCCCGGCCCGATGGCCTGGCCCGAGCCGCTGGCTGAGGAGGCCGGGCCGATGGCCAGCCGCGCCAGCGATCGGGTTACGGAGCTGTTGCGGGCTCGCCTGCGGCGGGCCCTGCTCCAGGAGTTGGAGCGGCTGACTTTGGAAGATCTGCTGTTTGACCTGCGCAGCGCCAGGGCGGAATTGAGCAACGAGGGCGGCCTGCTGCTCGGTTGAAGCTACGTTTTTGCCATGACCGAACCGCAACCCGTGCCGGACCCTGGGGCCCTGCTGGACCAGGTGCTCGACCCCCTGCTGCAGGATTTCGACGCCTCCTTTCAGCGCGGCCTCGAGCTGCTGCAGCGCTGCCCGCCCCAGGCGTTGGACCTGGAGCGGCAGCAGAGGCTGCGGGCCCGCCTTGAGCAGGCGGCGGCGGAGCTGGGCAGCGCCCGGGCCCTGCGGCGAGCCATGCCGGTGCCGATGGCCCTGGAGATGAAGCTGATCCAGTCCTGGCACCAGTTGGTGCTGGAGGTGTGGGGCCTGTCGGCGGCGATCCGGCGTTCAGCCGGCCCGCCGGCCAGCGAATCATCGCCAGCAGCTCCATAGGATTGGCCTGGCCCCCAGCCCCTACCGCGTGACCGCCCCGATCGCCATCGCATCCCCGGACGACCGCCTGGCCTTGCCTTGCGGCGGCTCCCTGGCCGGGGTGGTGCGGGTGCCGGGGGACAAATCCATCTCCCATCGCGCCCTGCTGTTCGGGGCGATCGCCAGCGGTGAAACGCGGATTGAGGGCCTGCTGCCCGCCGAGGATCCGCTCAGCACCGCCGCCTGCCTGCGGGCGATGGGGGTGGAGGTCTCGCCGATCGAGGTCGGCCGGCCGGTGCTGGTGCAGGGCGTGGGCCTCGATGGGCTGCAGGAACCCGAGACAGTGATCGATTGTGGCAACTCCGGCACCACGATGCGGCTGATGCTCGGCTTGTTGGCGGGCCGCGCCGGTCGCCATTTCGTGCTCAGCGGCGATGCGTCGCTGCGGCGGCGGCCGATGCGGCGGGTAACCACCCCCCTGGCCAGCATGGGGGCCCGCATCCACGGCCGCGACAACGGCAATCTGGCCCCGCTGGCCGTGCTCGGCCATCCCCTTGAAGGCGCCACGATCACCACGCCCGTGGCTTCGGCCCAAGTCAAAAGCGCCCTGCTGCTGGCCGCCCTCACGGCTTCAGGACCGACCACGGTGATCGAGCCGGCCCACTCCCGCGACCACAGCGAACGGATGCTGAGCGCCTTCGGTGCTGATCTGGTCGTGGATCCCGCCGATCCCCGCCGGGTCACGGTGCGGCCCGGCGCCCGGCTGCGGGGCCAGCCCGTTGTGGTGCCGGGCGACATCAGCTCGGCGGCGTTCTGGCTGGTGGCCGGCGCCATCACCCCCGGCGCGGCGCTCACGGTGGAGAACGTGGGCCTCAACCCCAGCCGCACCGGCATCTTGGAGGTGCTCGAGGCGATGGGGGCGCGCCTGGCGGTGGTCAATCCCCGCGTTGTCGCCGGCGAACCGGTGGGCGATCTGGTCGTGGAGCATGGCCCGCTGCGGGCCTTCACGATTGGTGGCGACCTGATCCCCCGCTTGGTGGATGAGATTCCGGTGCTGGCGGTGGCGGCTTGTTGCGCCGAGGGCGTCAGCCGCATCAGCGGTGCCGAGGAGTTGCGGGTCAAGGAAACCGACCGGCTGGCGGTGATGGCCCGCCAACTGGGGGCGATGGGCGCCCGCATCGAGGAGCATGCCGATGGCCTCACGATCGAGGGGGGCGGCGGCCTGCACGGCGCCGAGCTCGCTAGCGAAACCGACCACCGGGTGGCGATGAGCCTGGCCGTGGCCTCCCTGGTGGCTCGCAGCGATTCCCACTTGCGCGGCAGCGCTGCCGCCGCCGTGTCCTACCCAGGCTTTTGGGATCACCTGGCCCAGCTCCGCCGCTGAGGCCCGTGGCCCCACTGGATTCCGGGTCCGGTATCGCTGAAGGCCCCGCTGCTGGCCCCGCTGCTGGCCCCGCTGCTGGCCGCCTGGAGCGGCGCCGCACCGCCGATGGCAGCCCCAGTTTGTGGAGCGAGGAATTTGCTGAGGCCTTCCACTGCGGCCAGGGTGCCCTGGCCGAAGCCCGGGCCAAGTTCGTGGCACCAGCCCAGTTGGAGCGCTTCGCGGCCGGCACCAGAGTGCGGGTGGTGGATCTGGGCGTGGGGCTGGGCTACAACAGCGCCGCCCTGCTGGAGGCCGCCTGCGACCGCGGGCTGCGGCTGCAGTGGTGGGGGCTGGAGCAGGATCCACGGCCCCTGGGCCTGGCCCTGGCCGATCCCGACTACCGCGCCCTCTGGCGGCCGCAAACCCTCACCCTGCTCCAGGAGCTCCACAGCGGCGGCCGGTGGGCGAATCCCGCCGCCGGGGAGGGGATCTGGTGCTTGGGGGATGCCCGCCAGCAGCTGCCGCAGCTTCAGATGGCGCTCGGGGGCCGTTGCGATTTGATCTTGCACGATGCCTTCTCGCCGGGGCGCTGTCCGCAGCTATGGAGCCTGGAATTCCTGGCCGGCCTGGCGGCCCTGCTGCAACCCCAGGGCCGCCTGCTCACCTACTGCGCCGCTGCCGCCGTGCGCCAGGGCCTGCTGACGGCGGGTCTGCAGTTGGCGAGCTTCGCTGATCCCAGCGGCCGAGCCTGGAGCCTTGGCACCGCCGCCAGCCCTTCGCCCCTGCCCCTGGACGGACCGCTGCGGGCCCTAACACCGATGGAACGCGACCACCTGGCCACCCGGGCCGCCGAGCCCTATCGCGACCCCGATGGCGCCGCCCCGGCGGCGGCCATCCATGCGGCCCGGGCCCGGGCCCAGGCCGGCAGCGCCGCCTGCAGCAGCAGCGCCTGGCGCCGCCGCTGGGGCCTGGAGCCCGGGCCCAGGGCCCTGGGCCGTTGAGCGCTGTCGGCGCCGCCAAGCCCCGGTAGATTCCGCGCCAGCCGTTGCCGCCCCGATGCTCGCGATTGCCGTTCTGGCTGCCGGGAAGGGCACCCGCATGAAGAGCGACCTTCCCAAGGTGCTCCAGCCCCTTGCCGGCGCCACCTTGGTGGAGCGGGTGCTGGCCAATTGCCGCCATCTGGCTCCGCAGCGCCAGCTGCTGATCGTCGGTCACCAGGCCGAGCGGGTGGAGCGCTCCCTGGCGGCGGTGGCGGGTTTGGAATTCGTGCTGCAGCAACCCCAGAACGGCACCGGCCATGCGGTGCAGCAACTGCTCGGGCCCCTCGACGGCTTCGAGGGCGAGTTGCTTGTGCTCAATGGCGATGTGCCCCTGTTGCGGCCCAGCAGCCTCGAACAGCTGCTGGAGAAGCACCGCAGCAGTGGCGCCGCCGTCACCCTGCTCAGCGCCCGCCTGGCCGACCCCAGCGGCTACGGCCGGGTGTTTGCCACGGCCGATGGCAGCGTCAGCGCCATCGTGGAGCACCGCGATTGCAACGCGGAGCAGCGCCGCAACAACCTCACCAATGCCGGCATCTATTGCTTTAGCTGGCCCAAGTTGGCGGCGGTGTTGCCCCAGCTCAGCACCGACAACAACCAGGGCGAGCTCTACCTCACCGACACCGTGGCGATGCTCAGCCCGGCGGTGCACCTGGAGGTGGCCGACCCCGATGAGATCAACGGCATCAACGACCGGCTGCAGCTGGCCCAGTGTGAGGCGGTGCTGCAGGAGCGGCTGCGGCGCCATTGGCTGGCCGAGGGGGTGAGCTTCACCGATCCGGCCAGTTGCACCCTCAGCGAGGGCACCCGCTTTGGCCGTGATGTGCTGGTCGAGCCCCAATGCCACTTTCGGGGCAGCACCACGGTTGGCGATGGCTGCCGGATCGGGCCTGGCTGCCTGATCGAGAACAGCAGCCTGGCCGCCGGCGTTGAGCTGCTGCACGCCGTGGTGCGGGACAGCACGGTGGAGGCAGGCTGCGTGGTGGGGCCCTTTGCCCAGCTGCGGGCTGGCGCCCACCTGGGGGCGGGCTGCCGGATCGGCAACTTTGTGGAGGTGAAGAACTGCCAGCTCGCCGCCGGTGTCAAGGCCAACCACCTCAGCTACTTGGGCGACGCCGATCTAGGCGCCAATGTGAATGTGGGAGCCGGCACGATCACCGCCAACTTCGATGGTGTGCACAAGCACCGCACCGTGATCGGCGCCAATAGCAAAACCGGCGCCAATTCCGTGCTGGTGGCCCCGATCATTCTGGGCGAGGCCGTAACGGTGGCGGCCGGATCGACCCTCACCCAGAACGTGCCGGCCGGCGCCCTGGCCTTCGGCCGCGCCCGGCAGGTGGTGAAGCAGAACTACCGCCCGGTCGGCTGAGCCCCATCCGGCGCCGGGCTGAGCCGTTCCTGGAGTAGGGGGATCAGCCGTTCGAGGGCCACACCGCGGCTTGCCTTCAGCAGCAGGGAGTCGCCGGGGCGCAGCCAAGCCAGCAGGGGCTCGAGCGCCGCAGCGGGCTCGCCCACCTGCAGCAGCCGCGGCAGCCCCGCAGCCGCCTCCAGCATCGCGGTCCCCTCCGGGCCGTCGGCCACGATCAGCAGCCCATCCAGGCCGAGCGCCAGGGCCCGCGCCGCCACCTGGCGATGCAGGTCGAGGCTGCACTCCCCCAGCTCGAGCATGGTGCCGATCACGGCAAAGCGGCGGCCGCCGCTGCCCAGGGGCTCGGCGGCCAGCAGATCGAGGGCTGCCAGCACCGCTTCGGGAGAGGCGTTATAGGTTTCATCCAGCAGCTCGACGCCAGCGCAGCGCAGCCGCCGGTTGCGGCCGCCCGGCACCGCCACCTGCAGCTCCAGGGCCCGCTCGGCGCCGACCCCGAGCTGCTCGGCCACCGCCAGGGCCAGCAGCAGGTTGCGGGCGTTGTGGCGACCGGCCAGGGGCAGCGGAATCGCCAGGCCAGGCGCCCAGTCCAGCTGTAGCTGCTGGCCGGCTGGATCCAGGCTGCCGATGCGATCGGCTGGCGGCAGATGGGCGGCGAAGCCGGGCAATTCATCGGCGAGGGCCACCCGCCGCACCCGCCCGGTCCATACGGCGGCCAGCGCCGTCTCCAGCAGTGGATCGCCGGCGGGGATCACCACCAGACCATCGGGCCGCAGGGCGGCGGTGATCTCGCACTTGGCGGTGGCGATCGCCTCGCGGCTGCCGAGCCGGCCGATGTGGGCGGTGCCGATGTTGGTGATCACGGCGATGTCGGGTTCGGCGCAACGGCTCAGCCGTTCGATCTCGCCCAGCCCGCGCATGCCCATTTCCACCACCACCGCGCCGTGGGAGCTGCGGGCCTTGAGCAGGGTGAGCGGCACGCCCACATCGTTGTTTTCATTGCCGCTGCTCGCCAGCACCGAGCCGAGCGGGGCCAGGGCGGCGCGGATCAATTCGCGGCAGGTGGTCTTGCCGGCCGAGCCGGTGACGGCCACCACCGCAAGGCCGAGCTGGCGGCGCCAGAGCCGGCCTAGTTGTTGATAGGCCTGGAGGCTGTCGTCCACCAGCCAGAGCGGTGGGCCGGCGCTGGCGAGGCTTGCGATCGCCCCGGGCTCCAGCCGGTTGCGTTGCGCCACGGCGCCGGCGGCAGCGCCGGCCAGGGCCGCCGCCAGGAAGCGGTGGCCATCGAAGCGCTCCCCCACCAGGGGCACAAACAGGGCGCCGGCCAGGTTGGTTCGGCTGTCGGTGCTTACGGCTGCCAGCTGGGCGGGCCGCTGGGCGGGATCGCCCAGGGGTTCACCCCAGAGCGCCGTCAGTTGCGCCACGGGCAGGGTCATCGGAGGGTTGGCCGGACTCGAGCAGGATCATGCCCGACCCCACCCGGGCCTGCCTGGCGAGCAGCCGGCTGCTGGCATCGAGCAGTTCGAGGTTCTCGTAGCCCAGGGCGCGGCCGCGCTCCAGCCAGCCCTCGGCGAGGTTGCGGCGCTCGCTCTGCGGCAGGGCGCTGAAGGCCGCCCCTAACCGCAGCCGCAGCAAGCCCTGGGCAGGCCGCTCCTCCAACGCCAACACCCAGTTGGGGGGCTGCGGGCCGACCAGATCGGCCAGCAGCCGCTGCGCGGCGGCTGCTTCTACTGCGGCGGCAGATTCGGCGGCAGATTCGAGGCCAGATTCGGCGGCAGAGGTCCCGGCTTGCTCCGGCGCTAGCGGGGTTGCCGGCGCTGCCGTGGGCCGCTGCCCCCGATCTTGGTTTTCGACTCCATCTGGGCTCTCCCCTCCATCTGGCTGCTGCATGCCCTTGGCCTTTCGCACCCCACTGGGCTGTTCAACTCCACTGGGCTGCTCCGCTGCAGTGGCTTTCTCCCCTCGACTGGGCTTTTCTGCTGCAGCGGGTCCTTCCGCTCCAGGCGCCTGGGGGGCAACGGCAGTTCGTTGCGTTTTGCCGGCAGCGGTCAGCCCTTCTGCCCCAGCCCCGGCCACCTGTCCTGGATCAGAGTTGGCCGGGGCATGGTTGGCCAGCAGGCGAGGCAAAACGCCCCCGAACCCAAGCACCAGGACCAGGGCCAGCAATAGCGGCCAGAAGGCCGCGGCCAGGGGGCCTGGCCAGAAGCGCGGCCGGGGCAGCTCACCCTCGCCATTGAGCCGCCAGAGTTCGCGCAGTTTCAGGCCTGTGGCCGCCATCACCGCCGCCAAATCGCGCCCCAACAGTTGCCACGGGTTGGTGTAGGGGGCCGGCAGGCCTGGGCGCGATGGCGCTCGCCCAGCCTCTGGTTTTGGCACTCGATCAGGCCCCAGCGAAGGGCCCAGCCCAGGGCCCAGCCCATGGCCCTGAACTGGGCTGAATCAGGCCGCTGGCCATCTCAATCGTCGCTGCGGCGGCGCAACGAGCTCCCCGGCTCCAGGGCGTTGGCGGCTTGGCGCAGGCTGGGATCGGCATCCTGGCCCTGGGAGATGCGCTCCACCTCGGCGGCGGCGGGGGTGGGTTCCTTGACGCCACAGACGTCGCGATACATCTGGTCGTAGTCGTGGGCCGAGCGCTGCCAGCTGAAGTCCTGCTCCATGGCGCGAACCTGCAGTTGCCGCCAGCTGTCGGTATGGCGATAGGCCTCCCAGGAGCGCACGATGGCGGTGTAAAAATCCACCGGCTCGAAGCGATCAAAGCAGAAGCCGGTGCCGCTGTGGTGGCTGGGGTCATGGGGGGGCACCGTATCGACCAGGCCCCCCACCTTGCGCACCACCGGAATCGAGCCGTAGCGCATGGCTAGCAACTGGCTGATGCCGCAGGGCTCGAAGCGGCTGGGCATCAAGAAGGCGTCGCTGCCGGCATAGATCAACCGCGACAGGGCGTCGTCGTAGGTGAGGAAGACGGCGAAGCGGCCGGGATGGCGGGATGCCAGCTGCCACAGACCCGATTCGAAGCCCCGCTCGCCGGTGCCCAGCACCACGAATTGGCTGTCGGTGTAGGCCAGCACCCGATCGGCCACCTGCAGCAGCAGGTCCACACCCTTTTGATCCACCAGGCGGCTGACCATGCCCATCACGTAGGTGTCGGGATTGGGGGTGAGGCCCATCCGCTCCTGCAGCAGCGCCTTGTTGGCGGGCCGCTGGGCCAGGTTGCGGGAGCTGAAGTTGGCGGCCAGGGCTGGGTCGCTGGCCGGATCCCAATCGGCCATGTCGATGCCGTTGAGAATGCCGCGCAGCTTGCCGCTGATCAAGTTCAGCAGCCCATCCATATTCTCGCCGTATTCGGCCGTGCGGATTTCGTGGGCATAGGTGGGCGATACGGCATTGACCCGATCGGCATAGAGCAAGGCCGCCGCCATCGTGTTGTCTCCCTGCATGTACCAAGGGCACCAGGTCATGCGGTCAAGCTTCCAGCGCCAGGGCCCCTGGTACTTGAGATTGTGAATCGTGAACACCGTGCTGATTTCTGGATCTTGGTGCATCCAGACAGGAATCATGCCGGTGTGCCAGTCGTGGCAGTGCAGCACCTGGGGCTTCCAGCCACCATTCCAGGCGAATTCGGCGCTGGCGCTGGCGAAGAAGGTAAAGCGCCAATCCTCATCTTCGCCGCCATAGATGCGCTCCGGATCGAAGACCGGATGGCCCACCAGATAGATGGGCAGCCCATTGCTGGGATGGCGGGTTTCAAAGATGGCGAAATCGGTGCCCATCGTGTGGCCCCGCCAGATCGGCTCGCTGGCAATCTTCAGCCGGCTCCACAACTTGCCGTAGCCCGGCATGATGATGCGCACGTCATGGCCCAGGGCCGCCAGGGCGGGTGGTAACGAGCCGACCACATCCCCCATGCCCCCCACCTTCACCATCGGGGCGCATTCGGCGGCGGCGAACAGTACGCGCATCCTTCCTGGGCTTGAGAGGGCGCCACTTTACGGACCCTCCCAGCCCCTGCCCCAGGCTGCCGGCCCAGTCGCACTGGTTGCCGAGCCAGCCTGCCGCCCGGCAGCAGCTGGTGGCGGAGCGGCGACTGGGTCAGGGCAGCACCGTGACCGGCGTGCCCACCGAAACCAATTCAAACAATTGGCGTACATCTTCGTCGTAGAGCCGCACGCAGCCGTGGGAGAGGGCCTGGCCCACGGTCCAGCGGTGGGGGGTGCCATGGAAGCCGGCCACCACACAGCCCTTGACATCGAGCATCTGCTCGCCATCCCAGCCGCGGCGCCCTTGGCAGTCTTGGTGGAAGCCGATCCAGCGGCTGCCCAACGGGTTGGTGGGGCCCGCAGGCGTATGGGTGCCCCGCTCGGGGTGTTCCCAGATCGGGTTTTCGGTTTTGTTGAGCACCTTGAAGCTGCCCACCGGTGTTTCCCAGCCCGGCATGCCGACGGCCACCGGAAACCGCCGCAGCGGCTGGCCGTTTTCGAGCAGGGTGAGTAGGCGCTTGCGGCGATCCAGCACCAGGGCCCGATTGTTATTGGCCGCTGGCGGCGTTGCCACAGGTGGCGTCGCCACGGGTGGCGTTGCCACAGGTGGCGTCGCCACGGGTGGCGTTGCCAGGGGCGCCGGCTGGGCCGTTGCGGTGGTTGGCGGAGCCGGAGCGGTGGTTGGCGCAGCCGGAGCGGTGGCTAGCGGGGCCGAAGCGGGCGCTGGTGCTGGCTGGGCCGGCTGGGGCAACGGGGCCGCTGGGCCGCCCAACACCGCCGGCGTCAGGGGGGAAACCGGCGCTGCCGCAGCGGCGGGATCAGCGCCGATGGCGAGGGGTTCGAGGCCCAGCAAGGCAGCCGCGCCAACGGGCGGTGGCGGGGCCGCGCTGCTGGGTATTTGGGGGGCCGTTGTGCCTGCCGGCGCCGCCGGCCCTGCCGCAGCGGGCGCTGCCGCGATCACGGCCACCAACGCCGGCAGCGCCACCCCAAGCCCGGCTAAGGCGAGGCCAGCGGCGAGGCCAGCGCGGCAGCGGGGGCGGGCGACTCCGATCGGGGGCATCAGGGGACTTCTGCGCAGCGAAGGACTGTTGAGCGATCCCGTACTGCTGGCCGGCGCACTGAACAGCTCGAACCCTACCCAGCTCAGCGTCCCGCCGGCCAAGCCAAGGCCCTGCCGGCCAATCAGCAGACCTCCCCGCCGGCCAATCCCCAGGCCCCGCTACCCCAGCCCAGGGCTGGGGGCTCAGGGCAGCCAGGGCGTCTCGGAGAAATCCGGATCGCGTTTTTCCAGGAACGCATTGCGCCCCTCCTGACCCTCGGCGGTGCGATAAAAGAGGTGGGTGGCTTGCCCCGCCAGCTCCTGCAGCCCGGCCAGACCATCGGTTTCGGCATTGAAGCCGGCCTTGAGGCAGCGGATTGCGGTGGGGCTGTGGCGCAGCACCTCGCGGGCCCAGGCCACCCCCTCCGCCTCCAGCTGCTCCAGCGGCAGCACGGCATTGACCAGCCCCATCGCCAGGGCCTCCTGGGCGCTGTAACGACGGCAGAGAAACCAAATCTCACGGGCCTTGCGTTGGCCCACCAGCCGGGCCAGATAGCCCGCCCCGAAGCCGGCATCAAAGCTGCCCACCCGCGGGCCGGTCTGGCCGAACACGGCGTTCTCGGCCGCCAGGCTGAGGTCGCAGAGCAGGTGCAGCACCTGGCCGCCACCGATGGCGTAGCCCGCCACCAGGGCGATCACCACCTTGGGCAGGCTGCGGATCAGCCGTTGCAGATCGAGCACGTTGAGGCGGGGCAGGCCGGTTTCGTCGAGATAGCCGCCATCGCCCCGCACGCTCTGGTCGCCGCCGGCGCAGAAGGCCCAGACCCCATCAGGGGCGGGGCCGTCGCCGGTGAACAGCACCACGCCGAGGCTTGGGTCGTCGCGCACGCGGCTGAAGGCATCGCAGAGCTCTTGCACGGTGCGGGGCCGGAAGGCATTGCGTTTTTCGGGTCTGGCGATGCTGATCCGGGCGATGCCCTCCTCGCTGCGCAGCAGCTTGATATCGCTGTAGCTGCCGATCGATTCCCAGCGCAGCGGGGCCTCGGGGCTGGCGGGGGTGGGTGCGCTGCTCACGGCGTCGGCTCCAGTGGCGCCATTGTGCGCAGCCGCTGGCGTAGCTGGGCATCGCGGCGGCGGTCGGTGTTGACCACCAACAGGCTGAAGGGCTGCTGCAGGGCCCAACTCAGCAGGTCTGGCAGGTCGGCTGGCCGCTCCACCCGCCGCGCCGGCACGCCATGCAGGCCGGCCAGGGCGATCGGATCGACGGCTTGGGGCATGGCGAACAAGCGCTCGAAATCGAGCAGCTCGGCCGGCTCGGCCCGGATCGGCAGCTGTTCAAAGATGCCGCCGCCCTGGTTGTCGACCAGCACCACGGTTAGGCGGCCCCGCAGCTGGGGGCGCCAGAGCCAGCCGTTGGCATCGTGCAGCAGGGCCAGGTCGCCGCTGAGCAGCACCAGGGCGCCGAGCGCTTCGGCCAGGCCGCAGGCCTCCGAGAGGGTGCCATCGATGCCGGAGGCGCCGCGGAAGCCATGGATCGGCCGCGGCGGAGCGGCGGGATCGGCGAAGCAGGCCCAGTCGCGCACCGGGGAGCTGTTGGCCAGCATCAGCGGCAGGCCGGCGGGCAGCAGCCGGCTGAGCTGGCGGGCCAGGGCGGGCTCACTCCAGCTTCGGGCGGCGGCGCTGAGCTGCTGGTTTGGCTGTTGGTTGAGCTCTTGACCGAGCTCTTGATTGAGCTCTTGGTTGAGCTGTTGGTTGAGCTGCTGGTTGAGCTGTTGGTTGAGCTGGTGTTGCAGCTGGGCTTCGGCAGCGCGCCAGGTGCCAGCGAGGGCCAGGCTGGCCGCGGCCGGGGCGCCGAGGGCCAGCTCCGGTTGGGCCGCCAGCCAGCTGGCCAGCCCCAGGGGGTACTGGGCCGCCACCACGCCGAGCGGATCGAGCCGGCGCGGCTCCCCCTCGCTCACCAGCAATTGGCTGGCGCCGAGGCCGGCCAGCCAGCGCTCGAGCCGGCGGCTGCTGGGCAGGCTGCCGAGCCGCAACACCTGGGGGCAGGCCAGGGCGGGCGAGGCGGTGTCGAGCAGCAGGTCGTAGGCCGCCACGCAGGCCAGGTTGGCCTGGCCCCGCAGCCCGGAGAGGGCATCGGCCAGCACGGGCCAGCCGCTGCGGCGCTGCCAGCGCACCAGGGCATCGAGGTGCTGCGGCCAGGCTGCGGGGCTGCCCCGCCAGGGGCCGGCCACCACCAGGCCGGGGCGATCGGGGTCGAGGCGGGGCACGCTGTCGAGCTGGCCCGGATCAAGCTGGCTCGGATTCACTGCCCGTCCCTGGAGCGCTGCGGCTTCCTCCACAGCCACCCCTGCCGCCCCTTCCGTCCCTGCCCCCCTTTCCGCCACCAACGCGCCGAGCTCCTTGGCGATCGCAGCCAGGCTGGCCCCATCGGCATGGAGCGGCTCTTCAAACGGCAGGTTGAGGTGCACCGCCCCCGCTGGCAGGCCGCCCCGAACCCCCAGGCTGGCGGCGTAACCCTGTAGCGCCAGAGCGGTGATCGCAGCGTTGTCCATGGCGGCCAGGCCGGCAGGATCGCCCTGGCCAAACCAGCGGCAGCTGTCGCGCAGGAAGGTTTCCTGGTTCACGCTCTGGTTGGCGCCACAGCCCTTGAGCCGCTGCGGCCGATCGGCGCTGAGCAAGAGCAGCGCGATGGCGCCGTGGTCGGCTTCGACGCAGGCGGGCAACAGCTGGGCCACGGCCGAGCCGGAGGTGGTGATCACGGCGGCCGGGCTGCCCGCCGCCAGGCCCAGGCCGAGGGCAAAGAAGCTGGCGGAGCGTTCATCCAAGGCGGTGTGAAGCACCAGGCCGGTGGGCTCCAGCAGGGCGGCCGCCACCGCCAGGGGCGCCGAGCGGCTGCCCGGACAAATCACCGCCTGGCGCAAACCGGCCCGGCGCAGGGCCAGCAACAGCCCCAGGGCCGCCTTGAGGTTGGCGCTGGCCGTGGCGGCTGGGGTGGCTGGGGCGGCAGGCACGGCTGGATCAAGCGGGGAGCAGGGGTCCGGGGGCACAACCACCACGGCGGTCCGCAGCGCGGCGGTTCGGAGCGAGGGTCCGGAGCGAGGATGGATGCAGCGATCATCCTCAAGTGCCCCAGCCGCTGGCCTCCAGCTCCGATCCCCCCGATCCCCCTGTTGAAGCGCAGGCGGCAGCGATTCCTGCGCCGGAAGCCCCCCCAAGCCTGAAGCGGCAGCTGGTTTCGTTGCTGTTGTGGCTGCTGGTGGCCCTGTTGTTGCGCTGGCTGGTGGTGGAGCCGCGCTGGATTCCATCCGGTTCGATGTTGCCCACGTTGCAGTTGCAGGATCGGATCCTGGTGGAGAAGCTGCGGCCCCGCCTCGGCAGGCCCCTGCCGCCGGGCACGGTGGTGGTGTTCCACCCGCCGGCGGCCCTGGTGGCGGCCGGCTACGACCCCGATGCCGCCCTGATCAAGCGGGTGGTGGCCGGCCCCGGCGACGAGGTGGAGGTGCGCCAAGGCCAGCTGCGCCGCAACGGGGTGGCCGTGGAGCCCGATTGGGCTGCCCAGCCGATGGACTACGTCCTGGCTCCGTTCACGGTGCCGCCGGGGCAGTTGATCGTGCTGGGGGACAACCGCAATGCGAGCCTCGATTCCCATTTGTGGGGCCCGCTGCCGCGCCAGGAGGTGATCGGCACGGCCCTGTGGCGGTATTGGCCGCTGCAGCGGTTTGGCCCGATTCGGTTCTCCGCCTCGGCGCCGCCTGGGCGGGCTTGAACGTTTGCGGTAAGGTGCAGCACAAGCCTTAGGGCCCATGGCCTGCCGCAGGGAGTTCTAATGTTCAATCCGGAGTTCCTGACCAGCGACAACGAGGCGATCAGCGCCAATTCCCTGATCCAGTACCTCCAGGAGCAGTCTCCGGATCTTCTGCAGCGGGTGGCGAAGTCGGCCAGCGGCGACATCCAAGACATCATTCGCCACAACGTGCACGGCCTGCTGGGCATGCTGCCTGGCGAACAATTCGAAGTGAAGATTCAAACCAGCCGCGACAACCTCGCCGGCCTGCTCGCTTCAGCGATGATGACCGGCTACTTCTTGCGCCAGATGGAGCAGCGGATGGAATTGGAATCGGCCCTGCTGGGCAGTGGCGGCGGCAGTGGTGAGCTGGCTAAGGATGATCCCGGCCAGCTGCGGCTCTGAAGCGCCCCAATCGAGAAGGGAAGCTGCAGGAGATTTTCTTACTACCGGCAATCAAACCCTGCAGCCCTGATCCGTTACTGATGCCTCGGGCCGCAAGGCCATAACCTGAGCCCCAACGGCCCTGTTTCGCCTGCCATGGCCAGCCCCCGCGCGACGCAGAGCCAGCAACCTGCCGAAGCCTGGCGGATCCTGCGCTGGCGCAGCCGCCACTGGGCCCACCGCGAACCGCTGGCCCAGGGGGTGGCGCTCACCATGCTGCGCATCCCGGCCGGCAGCTTTGAGATGGGTGCGCCGGAGACGGAGGCAGGCAGTTCATATCGAGAACGGCCCGTGCATCGGGTCAGGCTGGGAGAATTTCTGCTGGGCCAAACCCCGATCACCCAGGCCCAGTGGCGGGCGGTGGCGGCATGGGTGCGGTTGGAGCATGAGGATGCGAAACGCTGGCCCGAAGAGGCGCTGGATGCCGATCCAGTGGCGAAGCTTGATTATGCTGAGCGCTTTCTGGGTGAGCAGCGTCCGGTGGTGAATGTGAGCTGGATGCAAGCAAAAGCGTTCTGCGGGAGGCTGGCCTTGCGCACCGACAAGAACTACACCCTGCCTAGCGAAGCCCAGTGGGAATATGCTTGCCGGGCTGGTACTACTACACCATTTCATTATGGTGACACAATCAGCACGAAGTTGGCCAATTATCATGGTCGCCAGGTGTATGGGGATGGCGAGAAGGGAGACTATCGGCAGCAAACCACCGATGTGTTTAGCTTCCCCGCCAATGCCTGGGGATTGCATGACATGCACGGCAATGTTTGGGAATGGTGTGCGGATCAATGGCATGACAACTACGAAGGAGCGCCAGAGGATGGGCGTGCTTGGATCGATGATGAAGCCAATCAAAACAAGAATGACATGAACAGAAGGCTGCTGCGCGGCGGCTCGTGGAACTGCCACCCCAGGAACTGCCGCTCGGCTTACCGCTACATCAGCCCCCCGGATTACCTCAACGACCCCGTCGGTTTCCGCGTCTGTTGCCTCCCCCAGGACTAATTCTTTACACTTTAACTCTTTACATCTTTACACTTGGTTGTTCTCTTGTGCCCGGTCCTGGAAGGCAAAGAGAGAGGCTTTGGCCACGGGCGCCGGCGGCGCCTCGATTTTTTGGGCATCTAGGCTGGCGTCATCAGGTACGGCGACAGGCCATGCTTCAAGATCCGCCGGTGTTGTCCTTGCTGTAAAGGGGTTTGGGGCCCCTGAACAAGGGCTAAGGGGGCTTGATCTCGCCTCAGTTACGAGCTAGCCGTGCGCTTTCCTCCCCTACTGGGCTCTCTCGCCTGGCCGTGCCTTGGCACTGGATCAGGTGGGTGGAATGAGTCTGCTGAGGTGCTGGGCCGGCAGGACCTCAATGCATCCACCCTTAGAGGCGGGGCATCGCTCAGCTGCTAATACCACAGCAGTTGGGCTTAAGATCAGCCAACCAGCTACCGGAATCGCTAGCCCACCCATGCCTGAGCAGCTGAACCAGCCTCCTGGAAACACCACTTACTCACACCACCCGCTCGTATACACCAGCGAGCCGCCCAGAGTGACATCCAGCAAAGGTGCGTGTGCGGGAGCTGGTCGCCGATGAGAGATCGTGTGTTTATCAGCTATAGCCATGCGGATGAGAAGTGGCTCACGATGCTGCGAAAGCAGCTTAAGCCTCTTGAAAATAACGGGCTTGATGTTTGGAGCGACAGAGATATCATCCCAGGCCAGGAATGGTCGGTCGAGATTGACAACTCTCTCAATAGAGCCAAGGTGGCTGTTCTGCTAGTCAGTGCCAACTTTCTCAGTTCCGACTTTATTCGGGACCAAGAGCTACCGCGCTTGCTAGAAGCCGCACGGTTAGATCAAGTCACTGTTTTGCCAGTCTTAATTTCCGATTGTCTTTGGGATGAAACGGAAATTGGCAAATTTCAATCGCCAATCAATCCCAAGCCTCCGCTCAACGCGCTTGTAGGGCACAAACGAGATCAAGCTCTAGCGAACATTGCCCGTAAGATCAAAGGCGCTTGGGAGAAGCCCAATTCGAGCCTGGCGCTGCCAGAAGATAGGGAATCCAGAGCTGCCTTAGAAGCTTTTCGCCTGCTGGCTGTTCAGCACGCCGCGATGGCGGCCGACAGCGTTGAAACCTGTTTTCGCCGTGCTGTGCGCGAAAGCTTCCCGGAGGCTGCTCGGCTGCAGGAGGTGTTCCCACAGTTGAACACTTTGCAGACCCTGGGCTGGCCCCAATTGACGGCCTTTTTTGATAACAGCAACAGGCCAGCAGCAACGCTAGTTCAGGCTCTGGAGCAGCAATTAAAAACTCTCGCTTACCCAGCTCAGACGTCATTGCATACGATTTCTTACATTGCCTTGGTGCTGGAAAGGCCCCGTTCTCGGGCAGAAAACACCCGCCACTACACCTGGAAGGCATATGTTGCGGTCGAGGATACAAACACCTATCGGAAGCTCAATATCCTGGAGGATCTTGATCTCTACCGCAATATGGTGGTCTTCGATGAACCGCTTGAGAAAGAAATAGCCATCGCCACCATCCTGACAGCGCTGCTGAGCTGGGCCAGGCACAACACAAAACTGCCGGTGCTCGAGATCTTCGCACCCACGGAGTTACTGGATGCACCCTGGTCAGAGCTGGTGGTGGAACAACGCGGCAACTTAGCCATTACCTTGTTGCAATCCATTCCTTTTATCCTGCGTCCGGGGGATCGCCTGCTGGGTTCTTGCAATTCAAACCGTCCGCGCTTGCAAAACAAGATCCAGAAGCTTACCGATGGACATGGCAAATGGTGCGCCGGGAAACTTGCCGCTGATCCCCTTCACCTTCTCGCCTCGCTGGTTGAAGAGGATCAGGATGCCGGAATCAAGCGGCTGAAGCCATTCCCGCTGGATCAAACCAAACGTCATAGCTGGTTTGACGGGTTGGTTGAATCCATGGTGCCGATTGCGATTTGGTATCGCCATGGTGCCAAGGTCAGCGCTGTCAAGGGGATGGCCCATCTGCAGCGCTACGAGATGCTTTCAGGCCATCAACATGGTGATCCCATCTGCTCTAGTTGTGTTCGCTACGATGAAGTAGTCCGGCAGCGCAAGATGCTCTTCAAAGATGGGGCCGCGAAGCATCTCGTGCTGATGCTGGATCACTGGCAACGCATCCCTCCGATCACCCCCCAGGCCCGCGGGGCCACCCGTGCCATCTCTCCCTCCCCGTTATGACCAGCGCGCCGATCAACTGGGATCTGTTCTCCAACTCCGGTTCCCAAATAGATCCAGCCACGCGATGGCCGGAAGCTCCGCCTTGGCGTGCCTGGCAACGCCAGGAGCATGAGCCTGATACGAGCAACTCTGCGGATGAGGAGTATTGGCAACAGGTCGAAAAGTTGCCAGAGCAGCAGGAGAGAACCCGCCGACGCGGCGAAGTGCTCCAGCTACCGAGGGATGAGTCAAATCAGCTCACCGAGCCGGCAGAACGGGTGCGGCTGGCGGTGAATGCGGCCATCCATTTGCGCCGGCCGTTGCTCATCACCGGCACGCCGGGGTCCGGTAAAACCAGCCTGGCCCATGCGATCGCCTGGGAGTTGCGGCTAGGGCCGGTGTTGCATTGGCCGATCACACCTCGTAGCCGCCTGATTGAGGATGGGTTGTATCTTTACGATGCCCTGGGCCGGCTGCATGATTCCCAGTTCGCCGCCACGTCGGACGCAGACAAGGGCAAGCGATCACCCGATGATTTTCCCGTTGCTGATTATATTAGCTTGGGGCCAGTGGGCACCGCCTTTCTTCCTTTCCAGCGGCCCAGGGTGTTGTTGATCGATGAGCTTGACAAATCTGATCTGCAGCTGCCCAACGAGCTGCTCAATCTGTTCGAAGAAGGAGAATACGAGATCCCCCAGCTGATTCGAGAAGCTAAGCGGCGCGCCAACAAGAATTCCCACCCTGTCCGCACCCACGATCCGGGTGCTACGGCGCAGATCCCCGCCGGCAGGGTGCGCTGCCATGAATTTCCGATTGTGGTGATGACCAGCAATCGCGAACGGGATTTCCCGGCTGCCTTTCACCGCCGTTGCATCCGCGTTGACATGCCCGCGCCAACCGATCAGGCCGCCTTCCAGTCGCTCGTGCGCAAACACTTCGAGCAGCAGAATCGCGGCAAGTTGGCAGATAAGAAAAACGTGCTTGACGAGATTGTTACTTTTCTGGAGACAACCAAGCAGGAAGATCGGGCCACGGATCAACTGCTCAATGTTCTCCATCTCCTGACACAATCCAACTCAGCAGGGCCGACAAAAGAACAGGTCGAAACGCTGCGCGCGGTGCTCTACAAGGGTTTGCGTGGCCGCGATGGCAGCCCGGAAGGCAGCTGAGGGTCTTGGCAACAGCAGAGTTCCTGGCGACGCTGATCGAAGGCCTCAATGGTGAAGCCCCCCATTCCCTTTCGCCCAGGGAAGTCGCCGATATTCTTTGGTTGTCTCGATCACCATTAACGCCTGCTTCTGATCAACCAGTCAGATCATCGATTTGGGCCCCCAGCTATGTAAAGTCCAAATATGGGAAGCCAGAATTCAGCGACCAAAGTAAACCTGTTCTTCCTAGCCTCAGACAAGGTCCCCTCAGTGCTCTGACTCCGGAAGAAGATCCGCTGATTCCCTTCTTTCCGCCAGCACAAGTCAAAGCCCGTGGTGCCGCTGAGGCCCGATTGCTGCCGTCGGAGTTGCTGCCCAGCAGCAGTGACCTGCCGGGGCTGCTGCCGCTGCAGCTGGAGCAATCGCCATTGCTCCAGGACCGCTTAGCGGTGCTGCGCTTGTTTCAGCCCTTGATGGGCCAAGTGCCCAGCCCACACCGTCAGTGGCTGGATGAAAACGCCACGGTGGAAGCCTATGCCGAAACGCGCCTGTTGGCACCCGTACTGAAGCCAACGCTGGAGCCCTGCTTCCGGTTGCTGGTGTTGCTGGATGGAGGCATTTCGATGCAGGTTTGGCGTCCATTGGCGGAGGAGTTGCGCGCCATCCTGGCCAGCAGCCAAGCCTTCCGCTCGGTGGACCTGCGCTGCCTTGATCCCTCTCAAAAGCGACCTGGCGGCGAGGGTTGGAGTGAGCAGCCAACCCTGGTGCTGTTGATCTCCGATGCGGCGGGAGCCCACTGGTGGGATGGCCGCATGTTTTCCCTGCTGGAGCTTTGGGGCGAGCAGGCGCCCGTGGTGCTGCTCAACATGTTGCCGATCGGCTGGTGGGACCGCACCGCCCTGGGCATTGCACCGCCGGTTTCGGTTCGCAACACCCTGCCCGGTTGCCCTAATCAGAGGTATCGCGTCGAGCCCCCCAGCCGCTGGCAGACCTTGGATGATTCATCGGGTTTGCCCCTGCCGGTGATCACGCTGGAGGGTCAGGAGCTGGCGATTTGGGCGGCGATGGTGATGGGCGATCACACCATGGCAACCTCCGGCATCCTGATCCCTCAGGCCAGCGAGCGCCGCGACCAGCTGCTGGCCCACTTCCTGATCCCTTCCCAGGCCACAGCGGATCCATCCCCTGCCGCTGTGCGGGAGCTGGCGCTGGGCCGCTGGCAGGAGTTCCAGGCTGATGCCTCCGCCCAGGCGCAGCGCTTGCTGATGGTGGTGGCGGCGGCTCCGGTGCTCACCTTGCCAATCCTGCGGCTGTTGCTAGAGGCGAAGGTGAAAGATGTCACTACACCGCTGCCGATGGCGGAAGTGCTGGTGAGTGGCCTGCTGCGTTGCCGCGCCGCTCAGAACTCGGACACGTTGGCGCACACGCTGCAGTTCGAGCTGGATCCCGGCGTGGCCGAGCTCCTGGGCGAGCGCCTCAGCCCTGCCGACACGCTGGATGTGATCCGTGCCGTTAGCGATGTGTTGGAGCGGCGTTGGAATCAGCTCGGCACTGGACACTCGTTTGAGGCCATCCTCACCGACCCCAACATACCTCTGCCAGAGCAGTTCAAGGATTTGGAGCAAGGATTACGCCATTTCGCCACCGTGACCGCCGATCGGCTGGAACGCTTGCCAGGCAAGGTCTACCGCGACTTTGTCGTCAAGCTGCGGCAGGGGTCTGGCCTGGAGCCCGCCGATCCTTTCCCCGCCAATCAGTTCAACTTCGAACCGATCGACTTTGAGTGCGCTCAATTGCAGCGGAATCCCGGGGTTCTGGAGTTGCCCATTAGCACCGCTGAAATCAAAGAACTGCCGGCCCAGTTGTTCGTGTTCACCACAGCTAGCCTCGAGCCGGGCAATCCGGAACCCGAATATCACGAGGCGTCGCGCCTGGGTTATCAGGAGATGCTGTCGGTTTCATGGGGCAGCGAGCCGCCGATTCCTGCCAACGGGGCACGCAGGCCCCAGGGCATTGCTCTCCCCATGCTCCACCTCCCCCCCGGCCGCTTCCTGATGGGCTCCCCAGCCGATGAACCAGGCCGGTACGACGACGAAGGCCCCCAGCATGAAGTGCAGCTCAAGGAGTTCTTCCTCTCGCAAACCCCGATCACCCAGGCCCAGTGGCGGGCGGTGGCGCAATGGCAGCGGCGGGAATATGAGGATGGGGAGCTTTGGCCCGAGGCGCTGGATGCCGATCCGGTGGCCAAGCTTGATGATGCTGAGCGCTTTGCAGGTGAGCAGCGCCCGGTGGTGAATGTGAGCTGGCACGATGCGATGGTTTTTTGCCAAAGGCTGCGGCTACGCACCTGCAAAAACTACACCCTGCCCAGCGAAGCCCAGTGGGAATATGCTTGCCGGGCGGGCACCACCACGCCGTTTCATTGTGGCGCCACGATCAGTACGAAGTTGGCAAACTATAATGGCAACGACGTGTATGGGGATGGCCAGAAGGGAGACTATCGCCAGCAAACCACAGATGTGTTTAGCTTCCCCGCCAATACCTGGGGATTGCATGACATGCACGGCAATGTATGGGAATGGTGTGCTGATCATTGGCATGACAATTACGAAGGGGCACCAGAGGATGGACGTGCCTGGATTGATGAAGAAGCTAAAGGAAATAAGAATGACCTGGATAGAAGGCTGCTGCGCGGCGGCTCGTGGTACAGCAACCCCAGGGTCTGCCGCTCGGCTTCCCGCAACGGCTTCCCCCCGGTCTACCGCGTCAACACCTTCGGTTTCCGCGTCTGTTGCCTCCCCCAGGACTTAATTCTTTACCCTTAAACCCTTTAATTCTTTACACTTGGCTGTTTGTCTGTTGGTTTTTAATTGTCGGCTGTGGATATTGGCTTAGATTCTATGAAGAAGCCCCAGCCTTTCTGGGAAGCTCCATTATGTTCCCTGTGGCGCCGTAGGCGCCTCGCGATTTTTTTTGTACATGCCCCATGTCCATTCCCTCAGATCCCAACCTAGCCACCAGCAGCGGCGAGCTGCCGATCATCGAAGCCTGCCTTGATCTGATCCGCTGGTTTGTGCCCCTATTGCAGCGCCTGCCCCGCCAGCACAGATTCGGCCTCGGTGATCGCTTGATCGGCCATCTCTATCACCTGCTCGAACAACTCGTGCAGGCCCGCTATGCCCGCGCCAAGCTGCCCATCCTCGAACCCCTCAAGGCCCACATCGTGGTGATCCAGCTGCAGATCCGCCTGCTGCATTCGTTCCAGTTGATCGAGCTGCAGCGCTACGAACACGCCAGCCGGTTGATCACCGCCATCGCCAAACAACACAGCGGTTGGCTCAGCCACCAACTTCAGCAGCGCCCCGCTGAACTTCACCATGCCTGAGGTGCCGCTCACGGAGCTCTACCCCCGCTTCACCAGCTTCGCCGCACTCCATGCCGCCGCCCTGCGCGCCCAAAAGGGCAAGCGCTATCGGCCCGCCGTGCTCGCCTTCAATGCCCAGTTGGAGGCCAATCTCTTTCAACTGCAGCACGAACTGCAAACGTTTTCCTACAAACCCGGGCCCTACCGCCAATTCGAAATCCGTGAACCCAAACGCCGCCTGATCTCCGCCGCCCCCTACCGGGACCGGGTTGTGCACCACGCCCTCTGCGCTGCCATCGTGCCGCCCCTGCAGAAGCGTTTCATCGCCACCAGCTACGCCAACCGGCTCGGCTTCGGCAGCCACAAGGCCCTGCGCCGCTTCGTGGCCGAATCCGGCCGCCATCGTTGGGTGTTCAGCGGCGACATCCGCTTTTATTTCCCCAGCATCGATCTCACCATCCTGCGCCAACAGCTGGCCGAGCGCATCGCCTGCCCCGGCACCCTCTGGCTGCTCGATCGCATCCTCGCCAACGGCGCCAGCCCCGGCCCGGCCCTGGAGGGTTTTGCCGGCGACACCTTGCTGACGCCCCTTGAGCGGCCCCGCGGCCTGCCAATCGGCAACCTCACCACCCAATTCCTCGCCAACCTGCACCTCGATGCCCTCGACCACCGCCTCGCCTACCTGCCCGGCATCGGCGCCTACCTGCGGTATGTCTGTTTCCGCGTCTGTTGCCTCCCCCAGCACCCTTCAACGTCAGAGCCAGGGGATGGGAATCCTCTGGGAGCACAGGAGGGGTCCAGACCCGCTCCCGTGATCAGCCAACGCCTCGGCGCCGACTGATCCGCACAGCGCCCGGTGGGCCGTGCCGCGATCTCCGCGGCCACGACAGCCCACCGTTTCCGCTGCGCTCTTACGATCTTTTCGATCCTCCCCTGGCGTGCAGCCATGAGCGCCTCCGCCACCCGCCAAGCCGCTGGAGGCGCTTCAGCCCCTACATATCGGTTTCTGCTCACCCATCGCCGCCGCACCCAGGGCTTCCGCGAAGCCCTCGGAGCAGACAATTCCACCAGCCTCACCATGCTCTGGATTCCGCCGGGGCGTTTTTTGATGGGCTCGCCAGCGGAGGAACCGCAACGCAGCGGTAACGAGGGCCCCCAGCATTTGGTGCAGCTCCAGGGCTTTTTCTTGGCCCAAACTCCGATCACCCAGGCCCAGTGGCGCCTGGTGGCCCAGTGGCGTCCTAACCGAGCCGAGCGCGCCTGGAACCGGAAACTTGATCCCAATCCCTCCCATTTCAAAGGCGACCACAGGCCGGTGGAAGGGGTGAGCTGGGACGATGCAATGGAGTTTTGCCATCGCCTCAGCCAGCGCACCGGCCGCAACTACACCCTGCCCAGCGAGGCCCAGTGGGAATATGCCTGCCGGGCGGGCACTACCACACCCTTCCATTGTGGTTCTACGATCAGCACCAAGCTTGCCAATTATGATGGCACAAAAGTGTATGGCGATAGCAAGAAGGGCGAGTTTCGGCATCAAACAACCGATGTGAGCACCTTCCCTTCCAACCCTTGGGGATTGCATGACATGCACGGTAATGTGTGGGAATGGTGTGCGGATCATTGGCATGGCAACTATGAAGGTGCACCAGAGGATGGGCGTGCCTGGATTGAAGAAGGAGCCAAAGAGAATGATCGTAAAAGTAGGCTGCTGCGCGGCGGCTCGTGGGGCAACTTCCCCGGGAACTGCCGCTCGGCTTACCGCTACATCAACCCCCCGGACCTCCGCGTCCTCACCATTGGTTTCCGCGTCTGTTGCCTCCCCCAGGGCTAAATCTTTACACTTTAACTCTTTAGTTCTTTACACTTGGCTGTTAGGTTTTGGTATTGGTTTTCAACTAGCTGGCGGCGAGGCGATGCCAGCGGATCCCGAATGTCGTCCAGCGCCGATGGCGCCGCAGGCGCCTCGATTTTTTGCCGATTCCCTCGCCCACCCATCGAGCCATCAACTACGCCATGCCCACCACTTCCACCCCAGCGGCTAAAGGTGGCCGGCGGCGGCCGAGATCACCCCAAGGCTGCGCTTCAGCTCGCCCACCCAGCAACGACCAGCTCGGCTGGCAGAAGTGGACGTCGCTGATGCACCGTGCCTTCCTGCCCCACCTGGGAGCTGCCCCATCGGCTGCCGCTCGGCCATGCCAGGCAATGCAGTTGCATTGCCCTGACAAGGCAAATGCATTACCATGCAGCCATCCACCCTTTGGCCGCAGCGCCCCATGCTTGCCAGCCCCGACGCCATATCCACATTGACCGACCGCTACCAGACCACCGTGCCGGAAAGCGTGCGTCGCGCCCTTCGGCTCGGCAAGCGCGACAAGATCCGCTACAGCTTTCGCCCCAGCGGCGAAGTAGTGCTGTCGCGCTCTACAAGCCCCGATGCTCCAGAAGCTGAAGACCCGGTGCTCGGCCAGTTCCTGGGCTTTCTGGCTCGCGACATGGCCAGCCATCCCGAGCGCCTGCAGGCCGTGGATGCGGCCCGGCTCGAACGGCTCCAATCGCTGGTCGCTGGCATCGAGCTTGATCTCGATGCGGCCCTCTCGGCAGATGATGAATGAGCGCGGCCAAGCTGCCATCCAAGACGCCAGCCAAGGCTGTAGCGATGGCCCCACCGCTGATCGTTTACGGCTGGACGGTTTTCGCGCATCCGCTCTTCCTCGCCCAGATTGAGGCGTTGGCGCAACAGGTTGAGGCCTTCAAACAGAAGGACCCGAGTGGCTACATGAACAAAAACGCCAGCAAACGACTGGCCGCCATCGTCAAGTTAGCCTTCAACATCATCCCGCAGGATCCAGCCCGTTCTGAGTATCGCCAAGGCGGCAGCTTGGGCGATGATCACAAGCACTGGTTTCGGGCCAAGTTCTTCCAGCAGTACCGGCTCTTCTTCCGCTACCACACGGCCAGCAAACTGATTGTGCTCGCCTGGGTTAATGACGACCACAGCAAACGCGCCTACGGCAGCAGCGACGATGCCTATCGGGTGTTCCGAAAGATGCTAGAGAACGGCCACCCTCCGGATGACTGGAACCAGTTGCTGGCCGAGGCCCAAACCGAGGGCCAGCGCTTGCAGCTTTTCGCTGCTGGCATTACCCCGTAAGGCTTAGCTTCCGCGCCGCTGCCGCCTCGACAACCAAAGCTCCGGCTAGGCCCCGGCTCCATTCCCCCAGCCGCCGCCGCTGACGCCATCAACGGCACCACGCCGGGCGCCATCGCTCGCCAGGCCATGCCGCAACAGCCCTCAGCAAAAGGCCGGCGGGCTGGAAGCGCCCAGGGGACGCCCTGCTGGGGCTCAGGTTTTGTCCTGGAGCACCTGGGCTAGAACCGCGATCAGGCGATCCTCCAGCTGGTCGATCCGTTGCAGTAGCCGCGTCTCCAACTGGGCTAGGGCCTCTGGGCCGCTAGCGCCCGCGCTGCTGCTGCGGCCAGCTGCCGACCCCCCTAGTGCTCGGGCCGGTGCGGGCCAGGTGCCGCTTGCAAACACGCTGCCCAGGTACTCCCAGGTTTTCTTTTTGGTGGGAGCAGGCCCCAGGATTGATTCCAGATGGGCGTGGGCGGCTGCGGCCGTAGCAAAACGGGCCTTGAGGGCCTTGGGATGGCACTGCTCCGGGGGCAGCAGGGATTGGGGTGCTGCCTGCAGGGCCGCCGCCGCCAAGGCTTCGGCAGGCGGCTCCGCTGCCAGCTCCTCCACCAGCCCACGGATCGCGGCGTTCTGTTCGCCCACGGTGCGGAACAGCTCCGCATCCCCCTTGGCCATGCGCGCCATCAGCGCACCAAAGCGATCGCTCAGATCCCCCATCAGGCCTCGCTACTCCCGCGCAGCAGGCTGCGCATGCGCTCGACCAGCCGGGTGATGTTGAAGATGCTCCAGTAGCCCGCCTCCTCCTTGGCGGCATCAAGTTCCTTGAGCACTCCATCAAGGGCCTGCTGCTTCTCCTCGAAGGCCTCCAGCTCCCGGTGCATGTCCTGGGCGATGCGCAGGGCGTCCGCCCGCTCCTGCCCCAGCTCCATCAAGCGGCCCTCGTAGCTGCGCAGGGTTTGTAAAAACTGGTCCCGCGCCAGGGTGAGCTCCCTGGAACGGCGCTGCAGCTGGCCCCGGGAGCGCGTCAACGAGGCGTGGCTGTTGCGCATCGCCTGGTAGTGGTGCTCGATCTGCTCGCGGCTCAGGGCGCTCGGATCAGCGGGGAAATCCTGGGTGGAGCGGATGCCCTTGCATTCCACTGGCGCCTGGGCGGCGCCAGTCGCCAGCTTTGGCGATTCAGTGCCTGGCGCCAGCAGGCTCAACTCCCCTTGCTCGCTATCGGCCATCGGATCAAAGGGGCGATCTGCATCACTTGATCCTAGGCCAGCGAACGGCTACCAAAGGCCAGGCAAGTGGGTGGGTTGATTTAGACAGATCGGGCCCTTGCTGGATCGGGAAAACGCAGGGGGCTGCGGTGTGGAGTGCTGACAACACCACAGCCTGGCCCAGGATTTCGTCGCGGGCCAGGGGGTGCAGTGCGCTCGCTTCTGTTACCTCCGCCCAGCAGTCGAGCGATCAGGCTCAGACGTTTGTGGTGGAAACGAACTCCGGATAGGCCTCCATGCCGTGCTCGCTGAGGTCGAGGCCACCCAACTCCTCATCTTCTCCCACCCGCAGGCCACCACCGAGGGCAGCGAGCACGCTCCAGAGGATCCACGACACCACCAAGGTGAAGACCACGTAGCACACCACACCGAGGATTTGCAGGCCGAGTTGGCCGAAACCATGGCCGGTGAGCAGGCCCTTGTCCATGTGGAAGAGGCCGACGGCCAGGGTGCCCCAGATGCCGCCGAAACCATGCACCGAGAAGGCGCCCACGGGGTCATCGATGCCGAGGGCATCGACAAAGCTCACCGCATAAACCACCAGGGCACCACCGATGAAGCCAATCACCCAGGCCGCCGGCATCGAGATGGCATCGCAACCGGCGGTGATTCCCACCAAACCGGCCAGGATGCCGTTGATGGTGAAGGTCAGGTCGGGTTTGCCGGTGCGGAGCTGGGAGACCAGGGTGCCGGCGATGCCACCGCCCGCCGCCCCCAGGGTGGTGGTCACGGCGATGTAAGGCACGGTTTCATTCATGGCCAGCACCGAGCCGGGGTTGAAGCCGTACCAGCCCAGCCAGAGGATCAGGCAGCCCAGGGTGGCCAGGGCGACGCTGTGGCCGGGGATGGCCTGGGGCTTGGCATCGACGTACTTGCCGATGCGGGGGCCGAGGATGATCGCCCCCACGAGCCCGGCACAGGCGCCAACCGTGTGCACCAAGGTGGATCCGGCGAAGTCGATGAAGCCGAGCTGATTGAGCCAGCCGGAGGCATTCCATTTCCAGCTGCCCGCAATCGGATAGATGATGCCGACGAGGATTAAAGAAAACAAAACAAATTCCTTGAACTTGATCCGCTCGGCCACCAGCCCCGACACGATCGTGGCGGCGGTGCCGGCGAAGGCAGCCTGGAAGAGAAAATCAACGCTGGGAACCAGCTTGCCTTCTTTGACCATCTCGGGGGTGACGGTGGGATCGAAGAACAGTCCCTTGAAATGGAGCCAGCCAGCGGCGATCGAATCGCCATACATCAGCGAATAGCCAATCACCCAGTAGGCCGTCACGGCCAGCGCGAAAACGATCAGGTTCTTGCTCAAGATGTTGACAGCGTTCTTCTGGCGGCAGAGCCCGGCTTCGACCATGGCGAAGCCGGCGTTCATGAAGATCACCAGGAAGGCGGCAATGGCCAGCCAGAGGTTGTTGACCAGGAAGGTAGGTGTGAGCTCGGGCAGCTCGGCGGCGTGGGCGGAGAGATTAAACACCCCCAGACCAAACAGCGCCAGCGGCACACAGGCCAGCCAGGTGAGACCCTCCCTGGAGGAAAGGCCGCGGATGCGGCGCAATAGCAGCGAGGGTGCTTCGAGCAGGGAGGCCTGCCCCAGCCGCTTGGGCCGTTGCCTGAACGGACGGGTTGGGGACGCAGCCATGGGGGGCGAAGCCATTGGGGGAGCAGCCATGGGTCAATTCCTGGGGGACCAGGTGGGGACTGGCCCAGAAATGTAACGACCCCCAGATGAAGGTGGGTGGCCAAAATTAGCCCATTTAGCCTGTTTTTTGTTGCCTTTGATACTGAATCCCCGATTCATCGATCGCCTCCTGGCATCCCGGCGCTCCATTCTGCTTACCCCTAACCAGTCCCTTGCTGCGGCCACACCCCGAGGGCTGGGGCCAACCCGGCCCGATCGGCCTTCCAGACGATGCCCCCCCCGCAGGAGCTTCAGCAGCGCATCCACCCACAGATCCGGCAGAGGCAAGCTCGGTTGCCACTCAACGGGTCGTTCCTGGGCGTTGACAGGTCTTGGAGCCGCTGGAGGTTTTGAAGACTCTGTCGTAATAGGCATTCATCGCCAGGGTCACTTCAGGAGGTCCACCAGAGCCGATGTAGAGGCTGGCGCCGTTTGCGGTCCCCGATGCCTGGCTGAACGTGCCGCAGATCGCGTCGTACTGGGAGCGCGCGGTCGGGCATTGGGCTGGCCCGGTGACGTGGTAGTCCCTGGTGGTTGTGATCGGACAGGAACAGATGATCTCATTGCTGGACAACTTTCCCAACCCAGGAAAGGCCTTGCCTGTTGTATTTGTGAAACAGATCCCACCATTGCACTGGGCAAATGAGCCCGGACCTGGGCAGGAATAGAGGGCGTACTGGGAAGGCTTCGGGGGGCTGTAGGTGCTGACCATAAACGCCCCATTGCCTTGTGCATTGCCAATTTGATTGACAGTCTGAGCATTCTTGCCAGAATAGGTGTGCTTGATAGCCAAGCTATTGCCATGCATCAAGCGGCAACGTGCATAGGTGATGCCATTAAAGTTGAAGGTCACGGCGCCAGCGCAGAGGCCATAGTTCTGAGCTGCTAGTGGTACCAAGGGATTCTCCCTGAGGATTTCGCTTACCTTGCTGTCCGACGAGGTTGGCTGATCGCCCACAGCAGCCTGGGCATAAGCAGCTGGCAAGCCTGTGGCGATCAGCGCGGCGCCGCTGAAGGCACAAGCCAGCCAAAAGCCAATTTTTGCGTACTTCTGGACCATGGTGCAGACAGCAAATTTTTTGATCTTAGCAACTGAGACTTGGAAACCGGCATCCCCAAGACTGTAGCCAAACAGGTCCGTGGCGAGTCAGCTGGCCCAGGCGTAGCCATAACAAAAACAACGCCCATGCAAGTGCCCCATAGCCTGGGCCGAGAAACTACAGCGCAGGCCTATTCTGCCCAGGGCGAGGGCGCCGCGACCACCCAATTGCTAGGCCACCAACTCCGCGCAGCATCCGGATCGATCCAGAACTGCTTGCCGTTCCCCTGTTGCGTCTGTGCCAAAACACTCGGGGCCCGCCTACGCATCAGTTCTGCGGTCTGCCCCCGCCTGCTGCGGCTCGAATCCGCGACCAGGCCCCCGACGGGGCACAGTGAGTTACTGCTTTGTTCAACCGCCGCCATGGCCGTACAGGTGCTCAGTGCGCAGCAGCGCTGGAAATCAGACGGATCGGACGACGCCCTCTTCTACGCCGAACCCCGCTTTGTGCAGCATCTGGATGCGGCCTTCCGCGCCCGCCTGCGGGCCCTCTACGCCGAGCGGATCCCAGCGGGGGCTGTGGTGCTTGATCTGATGAGCAGCTGGGTGAGCCATCTGCCTGAATCGACTCGCTATAGCAGTGTGATCGGCCACGGGCTCAACACCCGCGAGTTGGAGGCCAACCCGAGGCTGGATCGCCATTGGCAGCAAAACCTCAACCTCGACCAGCGCTTACCGCTGCAAAGCGACAGCATTGATGCGGCCTTGGTGGTGGCCGGCTGGCAGTACCTGCAGCAACCGGAGGCGGTGGCTGCCGAATTGCTGCGGGTGGTGCGGCCCGGCGGCCAACTGATCGTGGCCTTCTCCAACCGCATGTTTGCCCAAAAGGCAGCGCGGATCTGGGCCGAAAGCAGCGATCAGGATCGCCTCGCGCTGGTGGCCAAGGTGCTGCTGGCCCAGGGCTGGCCTGCCCCCGAGCAGCTGGCGGAACCGACGCGGGCCGAAGGTCCCCTCGGTTGGCTCGGCGGCCAGGGCGATCCCTTCTTTGCGGTGATCGCCGAGAAACCACCTGGCTGAACTCCGCGTCGGTTCCGCTGGCGGCCCGGGCGGCGCCGGCCAGCCCCACGCCGCCCACGCCCACGATCTGGGTTCAACCGGCTCCAGCTAGACCTGCGCTACATCGATGCGATGGTGCACCACCGCACCGGGGCGCTAATGCGATGGCCTATTTGCGCTTTGAATATTATTCTACCACCTCCAGCACGCCCCTCACCATATTCATGCCGCAATGGAAGGGATAAACGCCTGCTGCCGTCGCCGGTAACTCCACACAGGTGGTGGCATGGAGGCGCAGATCAAGGCTTGTTTGGAAATCGGGGAAGATCACCTGCGCCAGGCAGCCGCTGGGATCGAGGCGATGGAAGCAGAGCCGCATCGCCCTGCCTGCCTTCACCTGGATGCGCGCTGGCTTGTAGCCGCCATCGACGCTGATCGTGATCTCCTGCAGGCCCGTGTCGCTACCCCGGGCCGCCACACCGGCGCCATGGCGGCCCAGAAACCACCACAGCTCCGCAGCGATCAAGAGCAAGCCAATTCCAACAACCAGCCCCTTCAAGGCTATCGGTTGGTCGATTGTGCGCCAAAGGGAGGTTTGGGCTGCGTCGGAAAGCATCAGGCGGCTGCCATGGGTAGGGGGGCGGGCCGGAATCGGCGTAGTCTCAGGGCATTGCTCAGCACCGATACGGAGCTGAAGGCCATGGCGGCGCCGGCCAGCATCGGGCTCAGCAACCAGCCCGTGAACGGAAACAGCAGCCCGGCGGCAATCGGAATGCCGGCCAAGTTGTAGGCAAAAGCAAAGACAAGATTTTGGCGGATATTGGCCATCGTGGCCCGGCTGAGCTCGATCGCCGCCGGCACGCCCGCCAGGTTGCCGGAGATCAGGGTGATGTCGCTGGCGGCGATCGCCACATCGGTGCCGCTGCCCATGGCGATCCCCACATCCGCCTGGGCCAGGGCGGGCGCGTCGTTGATGCCATCGCCCACCATCGCCACCGGACCTTCCCCCTGCCCCTGGAGCCGGCGCACCACGGCGGCCTTATCGGCCGGCCGCACCTCGGCGATCACCCGCTGAATGCCAACTTGGGCTGCCACCACCTCCGCCGTGCGGCGGGCATCGCCACTGAGCATCACCAGCTCCAGCCCTAGCCGTTGCAGGGCAGCCACCGCCGCCGCCGAACTCGGTTTAAGCGGGTCGGCGACGCCGAAGCAGGCCTCCAGGCGCCCATTCACCACCAGCACCGCCACGCTGCAGGCGGCGGCCTCGAGCCGCTCCAGCAGCGGCGCCAGGCTGGCCGTGGCGATGCCGAGCTCCGGCAGCCAGCGAGGCGTGCCGATCCGCACCTCCTGGCCCCCGACCACCGCCTGCACGCCCCGGCCAGCCACGGCCTCGAACCGTTCCAGCTCGGGCGCTTCTGCCTGGGGCAAGGCTTGGGCCAAGCCCTGGCCCAGGGCCTGGCGGCAATAGCTCACAATCGCTTCGGCCAGGGGATGCTCCGAGCGGGATTCCAGGGCGGCCGCCAGGGCCAGCAGGGTTGGGGCCGGCAGCGCCGCCCCCGGTAGCCGCTCAAAATCGCTCACCTGGGGCTGGCCGCGGGTGAGGGTGCCGGTCTTGTCGATCACCACGGTGCGCAGCTTGCCGGCGGTTTCCAGGGCTTCGGCGCTGCGAAAGATCAGGCCGTTCTCGGCCCCCTTACCGGACGCCACCATGATCGAGGTGGGGGTAGCCAGGCCAAGGGCGCAGGGGCAGGCAATCACCAGCACGCTGACCAGAAACAGCAGGGCCAGCACGGCATTGCCGCTGATCCAAAACCAGCCCACGAAGGCGGCAATCGCCACGGCAATCACCACCGGTACAAACCAGCCCACCACCTGATCGGCCAGGCGCTGCACCTGGGTGCGGGAGCTCTGGGCCTGGCGCACCAAGGCCACGATTTGGGCCAGCACCGTATCGGCGCCGATGCGGTTGACCCGGAAGCTGAAACTGCCGCTGCGGTTGATCGAGGCGCCGATCACGGTGTCGCCGCGGGCTTTGGCCACGGGCGTTGGCTCCCCCGACAGCATCGATTCCTCCACCCAGGAGCTGCCATGGAGCACCTCGCCATCCAGGGGGATCTTTTCGCCGGGCCGCACCTGCACCTCATCCCCCACCACCACCAGCGACACCGGAATCTCAATCGGCTGACCATGGCGCAACACCCGGGCCGTGGGCGGCTGGAGTTGGATCAGGCGCCGAATCGCCTCGGCGGTTTGGCCGCGGGCCCGGGCCTCCAGCAGGCGACCGAGCAGCACCAGGGTGAGGATCACGGCGGCGGTTTCGAAGTAGACATCGGCCGGCAGGCCTTCGGCCCGCAGCACCTCGGGAAACAGGGTGGTGAACAGCGAGCTGAGCCAGGCGATGCCGGTGCCGGCCGCCACCAAGGTGTTCATGTCAGCGGAATGCTGCCGGAATGCAGCGATGGCAGCCCTGAAAAAGTCACGTCCGCACCAGAACAGCACCGGGGTGGAGAGCAGCAGCTGGGTCCAGGGGCTGCTGAACCAGCTCGGCAGCAAGGGCAGCTGCGGGCCGCCGAGCATCGGGGCGAGGCTTGAAAGGATCACCAGGGTGGTGAGCACCGCCGCCACCAGCAGCTGGCGCCGCAGCCGGCTGAGCTCCTGGGCTTGCTCCCGCTCCATGCCCTGGGCTACGGCGCCGGGGTCTTCGCGGCCGCAACAGGGGGGGCTGGACGTTGGGGCGTTCATGGGCGGCTGGCTTCGGCCATGGCCTTGGCGGAGCTGGCGCCGTTGGGGCGATTGCCGCGCAGCAGGCTGATGCCGGAGATGGCGATGATCAAGGTGAGTAGGCCGATGATTGCGGAGTAATAGGGCTGCAGATTGAGGATTCCGAAGTTGCCGGTATGGATCCTCAGCAGCCAACCGACATCCACATTGTTGGCCAATAACAAGCCATAGAGTGAGCCGGATAGGGCCGTGATCAGCAGCGGGATGGCCCCCAGCGGCACCAGGGCGCGATGGATGCGGCGGGACAGATAGCGCTGGCGCATGCTGATCAGAGCAGTTGGGTTGGTATCAGTAAGGGAATCGGCTTTGGAATCAGCCGTGCAATCAGTTGGTTTGGATCGCCTTATGCAGCGCCCGCTCATTGGCGCAGGGCATCCAGAGGCCGCCCATCGGGAACGCACCGGCGCACTTCAGTTCCTGGGCACGCTTCTCGGCTGCGGCTTTGGTTTTGTACATCCCCTGCATGTGGGCGTTGGCCCTCGAAGGCAGCCAGCTGCCCAGGGCGAGTACCGCCACCAGAAGCAGTCGCAGGCCGGCAGCCGTCGCAGCGGTGGGGGGGCGATGCATCGATTCGGTAGGCGAGGGGTGGTGCTTTTGCAGGCTAAGACTCACTTCTGCTTGGCTACGGCTTTTTCATAGGAGGCGAAATCCTTGCAGGGCATCCATTGCTCGCCCATCGCGAAGGCGCCGCTGCACTGGAGCTGCTTGGCACGCAACAAGGCCCCCTGCCGGTTCGGGAACATGTCGTTGGCCTGGGCGCCAGCGCTGCCGGCAGCCAGCAGCAGCAGAACGGCGAGGTAATGAATCGGCTGGAGCGACATCCGGAAACACGAAGATGGAGCCTGGCGACTCTAGGCTTTGCTACCCGAGCTCAGCCGTGGCCAACCCTGAGCTCGCTCAGGTCTGCTCAGCTCAAGTTCGCTCAGCTCAAGTTCGTTCAGCTCAATTCTGTTCAGCGCATTTCTGGTGAGAGCATTTCTGGTGAGAGCATTTCTGCTCAGCGCAACTCAGCCCATTTCAGATCAACTCGGTGATCACTTCAAACCCGGTGAGCTGATGCGGGCCAAAGGAACGCAAGAAGGGCACATCGGCGGCATCGCGACCGCGGGCAATCAGCACCCGGCCGTAGCGGGGGAAGTTATGCCTCGCATCGAAGACGTACCAACGATCGGCCAGGAACACCTCAAACCAAGCGGAGAAGTCGACCAGGGCGGTAGCGCTCGGAAGGCCGGTGTTGCCCAGGTAGCCGGTGCAGTAACGGGCTGGGATGTTCAGGCAGCGGCAGAGGGTGATGGCCAGGTGGGCGTAATCACGGCAGACGCCTGCGCCCTCGGCGAGGGCTTCACTGGCGCACTTGTGGGGCCGAACTGCTTCGTAATCAAAGCGGATGCGGCCATGCACCCAGTCGCAGATTGCCTGCACCAGGGGCCAGCCGCTGGGCAGCCCCGCGAAGGTGGTCCAGGCCAGATCCATCAAAACCGGCGTATCGCAGTAGGTGCTGGCGTTGAGAAAGCGGTAGGTGTCGATCGGCAGGGCTTCGATGGGCCCTTGACGCACCGCTGGCCGCACCAGGTCGGGGCTATCCGGGCCCTCGATCGTGGCGGCATAGCGCAAGCTGGTGCTGCCAGCTGCCGCCAAGAAGCGGCACCAGCGGTTCCCCGATTGGTCGGTCAGAACCTCGTAGCCGCGATCGGGCTGCAGCTGCACCTGTTCCGGGGCGAGCAGATCCGGCACGCGGCTGCCATGGGGATGGACCAACGCCAGCACAGGCGTGGGCAGCTCACAGCGGAGTTCGAGCTGGCAGCCGAGGCTCAAGTGCACGGGAGGGAACGGGTGGGCAGCCCCGATCCTGTCGATGGCAGCGGCCTTCCGTCGAGCCGGCTGCGCCCACAACAGGAATTGCTGATCTGGCCGGCCGAGATCAGCCGCAAGCAGCGCCAGAGCATGGTGATCAACATGATGATTTAGCTGCGGCGCGCAAGTATCTCAAATCTTGCTACTTCATTGCAATTGTGCTACGGGATTAATTCCGATGCCCTTAGGGCTTGGAGCTGTTGGGTTGCGTCAAGCGCTTGTAAAGCCCTACACCTGCGGCGCCCCAGACCAGGCTCCAGAGCGCAAAGGTGGCAGCGGTGCCAAGTTGGCCGCCCTCCAGGGAATAGAGGCCGGCCTTGATCAGACCGGCATCGATCAAGGAACCACCGATGCCCCAGCCCAGTACCCAGCTGAACAAAAAGCCGATCGCCTGGAGATTGCCGGTCATGGGGGGATTGTGCCAGAGCTTCAGGCTGCCACAGGCTCAGGCTGCAGCAGCTTCAGGCTGCAGCAGCGTAGCGGCGGTTGACCTCGTTCCAGTTCAGCAGCGACCACCAGGCCTTGATGTAATCAGCCCGGCGGTTTTGATAGTTGAGATAGTAGGCGTGCTCCCATACGTCGAGGCCTATTAAGGGGGTGCCGCGCTCGATGCCGGCGAGATCCATCAAGGGGTTGTCCTGGTTGGCGGTGCTGGTGATCGCCAGGCTGCCATCCTGCTTGCGGATCAGCCAGGCCCAGCCCGAGCCGAAGCGGCCGGCGGCAGCCTGGTTGAACTGGGTTTGCATCGCCTCGATCGAGCCGAAGCTGCGGTTGATCGCCGCCCGCAGGTCAGCGCCGGGGGCACCGCCTTCGCCCACGGGCGCCATCACCGCCCAAAACTGGCTGTGGTTCCAGTGGCCGCCGCCGTTGTTGCGTACCGCCAACGGGAAGCTGGAGATCTGGGCCTGCAAGGCCTCAAGGCTGAGCTTGTCCAGGCCGGGGTTGGCCTCAATCAGGCCATTGAGGTTGGCCACGTAGCCGCCATGGTGGCGGTCATGGTGGAGCGTCATCGTGGTGGCATCGATCGCCGGCTCCAGGGCGGCGGCGCCATAGGGCAGGGGCGGCAGGCTGTAGGCGGCCCCGGCCGGCAGGGCGGAGCCCAGCAGCAGGCAGAGCGCCGTCAGGCAGGCCAGCAGGGACCTGGGGATCAGCTGCGCGGGCATCGGGGCGAAAACGTTAGTGGTGTCTAGCTTGGCCGATGAATGCGGGGTATCGGCTCGGCGGCTGGTTAGCGCGCTTGGCTGCGCGTGGCGATGATTTGGGTGGCGGAAAGCCAGGCACCGCTGGCGTCATAGCGGCGGATCAGCCGTTCGAGCCGATCCGGTGCGGCCAGCCAGCCAGCTTCCACCACAAAGGCTTGCCGGTGGCTCAGCTGGGGTGGCACCAAGCTATAGCCGCTGTCCGGCAGCAACAACAGCTTGCTGTTGGCACCCCCGCCCGCCTCGCCCAGCTCCCCGAGTTGGGTGCGGATCTGAATCTGGGCGGCCTCAGCTTGCTCGATCTGGATCTCACAAATGGCAAGCTCCGGTTCCGGCCAGGCGGCCGTCAGCGTGGCCGCCTGGCCGCTCCAGTGGCCAACTAAATCTCCCCAGGCCAGGGGCGGCCGTTCAGGCGCCTGGCTACCGGCCCGAGATTCGCGGATCAGCACCAGGCTTTCAAAGGCTCCGGCTGGGCTAAACAACTGCACCAACCGGTGGCGGCGATCAGCCTCCACAAAGCCAAATTCAGCGCCGAAGGCGGTACCCGGCGCCAGCTGCAGCGACCCCTTGCTGAATGAGCCTGTTTCAAAAAACATCACCTGCCGGCCGAGGCTGCGGTACTCCTGGCTGTAGTCTCGGATTGGTTCATCGCTGTAGCCGCCAGCGCCGTAGCGCCGCAGCCGAAATCGCACTAGCCGCTCGGTATCGTCCTGCTCCAGGGTAAGGATCGATGGGGTTGTTTCTAGTTGCAATCCATCGGCATTCAAGTTGCAGAAGCTGCCTTGCCACTCGCCGAGGTTGCGCAGAAAGTTGTCCCACTGACTCGTCGCCATGGTTTGGGTCGCTCCCGTGGGCCGCCTGCGGCTGCCGAGAACCGATCCTAGTAACCGCTATTGCCACTGATGATTCCGGGACCCCACCAACGCGGGCCTGACCCAGCTATCGCCTGAAGCGCCCCGTTCTGGAGCGGTGTCTTTCGCTTCACCTGTCGGTCCGTGTGCTGGGGCAACCAGCCGGGGAGTCCCGTGACCTCATAGGGGTCCGACTTCATCGTCCCGTCAGGGGCCTGTCCGTCTGGCTGGCTGGCTGGTTGCACCCCCCTCCCAAAGCCAGCAGCGATGCATGCAGCGACAGCACCTACCCCCGAGATCAGCACTGGCCCCGATGTAGTGATCGGCATCGACACCCACAAGCACACCCACAAGCACACCCCCATGGCGGTGGACCTGGGCGCCAATGGCGGCGAGCTGGGGAGCCTCAAGCTGGATGCCAAACGCAGCGGCTACCAGGAGCTGATGCGCTGGGCTGCTGGATTCGGAAGCCACCCGGTGTTCGCCGTGGAGGAGATCATCCGCTACCTGAAGCGATTCGTGGCCCGTGGGCTGTTCGGCACCCTGCGTGGTGGTCCCGCCGTTCGCACGGCAGCGGGCTGATCAGCAGTTGGCTTAGTGCAGTCGCCCAGGCTCCCGGCGGAACCAGAGGCGGTCGGCGGTTCAGCTGTCAACCGGGATCAGCACGTCGACTAGCTCGGTCCGCAGCGACTGGCCTGGTTGCTCTGGCACAACCAGAACGACGGCCTTGGCCTCGATCAGATCGCAATCCGCATCGACGTCCTCGCCATCAGCATCCCAGCTCTCCAGCGCCGCATCCAGCCAGCGGGTCTTTGTTTCCAGGAAGGCGATCGCGTCGTCGGGGCTCCAGCGGGCCTCGCTGCCGCGACAGGGATAGCGCTGCAGAAGCTCCAGGATCCCGATCTCCTGCAGCTCAGGGGTGCCGATGGGATCGCGCACCAGAACGGTATCGGCATCGGTGGCGTTGTCGATCAGCTTCTGGATGTCGCTGCGATCGTCCTGCTCCTCCAGCTCCTGCCAGTCCCTGAGAGCGATGACCTTCTCCAGCAGGGCCTCCAATTCAGCAACTGGCATTGGCGGCGCTGTTTTTGGCCTGGTGGGATGGGATGCCAGCTGGATTAGGCCTTCTGCGGCATCGATGATCTGCACCAGCGACAAGTGCTCGGCCACCAGGGTGAACGTGGTCTCGGTCAATTCCTCGAGCGGCAAGCGTGGAGCATCCACGTCCTTTCGTACCCGATCGATGGCCTCCAAGAGGAGCAGCTGGTTCGATGTGGTGATGGGCTCCACGCAATAGTCAAGGCGGCATCGGCTCCATCCTTGCTGACCTGCCTGGCACCTCCAGCACCGGGCAGCCACCAGCCGATCCCGTCGGTGAGCTGGGGGGTTGACAGTCCATAGGAGTGTCAAGCCCCCCGCAGCAGCGGGGGGGAGGCCGGTCAGCGACTCAGGCCCGCTTAACCATGGTGCGGCTTCGCCGGCTCCGCCGCGACCTTGCTGTTCGCGGCGGAGCCGGCGCTGGATTCGATGCGGAGCTCGACGCGGGGCTCGGGCCGGCGCCGCGCGTGGCAACGGTTACGGCTGCCGAACCGATTGTGTCAGCCGTTGTTCGCATCAAAGCGGGTAAAAAGATAACCAAAAACAAGCTGATGGGCAAGCCCACGAACATCACTACGGCGAATGCATAGGCCTGAGTGATCTCTGCGGCTGAATAGCCTATGGTCGATATCATGACACCTTACCTTCTAGCACGTTGTCTTTTGGTATAGCATTTTCTAGTGTGTTGCCTGCTGACATGGTGCCTCCCCATAGGTTTTCACGCACTCTTTCTAAGCAATTAGGCGCTCTAAATCGGAAGCCATTGTAGATCTGGCCCATGGCTGACTCGGGTCCGCTGTATCAATCGCCCACTCTGCCGCAGCTTGGTTGGCGCTGTTGACCATGCCCTTCACGGCGGCGGTCTATCTAGGCGTCAAGATGGTGCCGATGCGTGCCCAAGCTGACCGTGGAAAGCCTGCTGCTCAGCCTGCTCACCGCCCTGTTGGGCTACGGGCTCGGCCGGGGTGTGCCGCGGCTGGCCCAGCGCTCGGGTGGCCTGATCCGTCGCAAGCCCTCGAGCCAGCTGCCCCTGGCCTTGTTGCTGCTCACCCCTTGGGCGCTGGGCTTGATCGGCTTGTTTTCAGCGATCACCAGCCCCTGGCTGCTGCTGCCCATGCTCAGCTACGCCGCCGGCATGGTCTGGGGGCGACGTCAGATCGGCCTTTAAAAGGTCGGCAATTCTTATCGGATCATCAGCTCTTGACCTGGTTCAGCGTAAGTCAGCTTGGCTCACCATGGCGCAGGTTCGAGCCATTGTTACCTTAGATCCCATCAACTCTGGTAGAATCGATCATGATCCAATCTGCTTGAACCCTCAGCCATGCCTAACGGCCAACCCAACATGCTGATTCTCTGGGGCGATGACATCGGCCAGAGCAACCTCAGCTGCTACAGCCATGGCCTGATGGGCTACGCAACCCCCAACATCGACCGGGTAGCGAAGGAAGGGGCGAAGTTCATCCATTATTACGCCGAGCAAAGCTGCACCGCCGGCCGCTCTGCCTTCATCTCTGGTCAGAGTGTTTTCCGAACCGGCCTCTCCAAGGTGGGGCTACCCGGGTCGGAGCAGGGGTACCGCGATGAAGATCCCACGATTGCCGAGTTGCTCAAGCCCCTGGGCTATCGCACCGGCCAATTCGGCAAAAACCACTTCGGCGACCGCGACGAGCACCTGCCAACGATGCATGGCTTCGATGAATTCTTTGGCAACTTGTACCATCTCAACGCCGAAGAAGAACCCGAACAGCGCGATTACCCCAAGCCAGACGACCCCGAGTTTCCCAATTTCCGTAAGCGCTTTGCACCCCGCGGTGTGCTGCATAGCTGGGCCAATGCTGATGGCAGCCAGCGCATCGAAAACACCGGCCCCCTCACCCGCAAACGGATGGAAACGGCCGATGATGAGTTTTTAGTCGAGGCCAAGCGCTTCATTCGCGATGCGGTCGCCTCCGGCGAGCCGTTTTTCGTGTGGTTCAACACCACCCACATGCACTTCCGCACCTACGCCCGGCCCCAGGATCTGGGCCGCAGCGGCCGTTGGCAGTCGGAATACCACGATGTGATGATTTATCACGACGAGTGTATCGGCGAACTGCTCGATCTGGTTGATGAGCTGGGCATCAGCGACGACACGATCGTGATGTACAGCACCGACAACGGCCCCCACCTGAACAGCTGGCCCGATGCCGGCACCACCCCCTTCCGCAGCGAGAAGAACACCAATTGGGAAGGCGGCTTTCGGGTCCCGGCCCTGGTGCGTTGGCCGGGCCAGATCCCAGCCGGCATCAACCTCAGCGGCTTGGTCAGCCACCTCGATTGGCTGCCGACGCTGCTGGCCGCTGCCGGCGAACCCGCGATCAAGGAAAAGCTGTTGAGCGGCCACCAGGTGGGCAACAAAACCTTCCACATCCACCTGGATGGCTACAACCAGCTCGACTACTGGACCGGCAAAACCAACGACAGCCCCCGGCGGGAGTTCTTCTACTTCTCCGACGACGGCGACCTGGTGGGCCTTCGCTACGACAACTGGAAGTTTGTCTTCAAGGAGCAACGCGTCCAGGGCACGCTGCAGGTCTGGGCGGAACCGTTCACCGAGCTGCGGGTGCCGAAGATCTTCAACCTGCTCACCGATCCCTACGAACGCGCCGATATCACCTCCAACACCTATTGGGACTGGATGCTCGACCATGCCTTCCTACTTGTGCCGGCCCAGAGCTACGTGGCCGAATTCCTCACCAGCTTCCAGGCCTACCCACCGCGGCAGAAGGCTGCCAGCTTCTCGCTGGAACGGGTGATGGAAAAGCTGAGTAGCGGCATGGCCAGCAACACTTAATTCCGGCTCACCCTGGCGGCTGTGGCTCCAGCCACTCCCCGTTAGCGCTCCTTAGCGGCTGAGCCACCCCACAGCGGATCATCGCTCCAAGCTTTAGCTGGGGCGATACCGGGACCTTACTGGGATGCCTAATACAACTAGAGCTGATCAGACAGGGCCGACCGGTGTTACTCTTGGCTCATGTTTACAGTTGAAAAAATGCGATCAATTCCAAATCTGTCTCGCCCATTTACCCTAATCCCATCAACCGCAACGGCTTCCTTGTCAGCTGTTGCGGTTGCTTGTCGCGGCATCTACTATCAGCACAGCCCTATTCCCCAGTTAACGGAGTCGAGATACTGTGAATCCTGAGACTATGCTCAAGCTGGTGCTGCTCCTGGGTGTCGTGCTGCTTGTCGTCGGCATTGGCACCCGGGTCAAGCTGGAGGAGCCGCTGATGCTGCTGCGCAAGCCACCCCTGGCCCTGCGCTCCCTGCTGGCGATGTACGTGTTAATGCCCGCCTTCGTGCTGCTGCTGGTGGGGCTGCTGCCACTGCGGCAGGGGGTAGGCGCGGTGTTGTTGGGGTTTGCGGTCGCGCCCGTGCTGCCGCCTTGGGCCAAGAAGGGAACGGCGCTCGGCGGCCGGGCCGACTACGTGATCAGCCTGCAGCTGCTCTCCACCGCCGTCGCCCTGCTGGTGGTGCCGCTGATGATCGCGATCGCCGAACGGCTGTTCGGGGTGGCCACCAGCTTCGACCCCATGGCGATGGTGCAGGTGCTTCTGGCCACCGTGGTGGTGCCCCTGGCCCTCGGCATCGCTCTCGCCCACTTCTACCCAGGTTCCGCCCCCCGCCTCGGTGCCGTTGCCGACCGGCTGGGCAGCGTGGTGCTGCTGCTCGGCGCGGTGGTGCTGCTCGCCGTCCACGGCCCCAAGATCCTGGCGGTGTTCGGCCAGGGCACCCTGCTCGTCACCCTGGTTGTGATCGTGTTTGGTCTTTTGTTTGGTCAGCTGCTCGGCGGCCCTGATCCGGGCAACCGGGGAGCGCTCGCCTCGGCCACGGTGTCGCGCCATCCCGCCATCGCCCTGCTGCTGGCCTCGGGCGCCTTTCCCGAACAGCAGGCCACCGTGATCGGCACGGTGCTGCTCTACTTGCTTGCTTCGCTGGTGCTTCCGATTGGCTTGATGCGGTTGAAGAAGTAGGGCTTAGGGCTGGGCAGCTATCGCTCCTAGACGCTGCTCCACACCCGCCCGTAATTGGGTGGGATCGCCAGCCAGGTTTCCTGCAGGGCCGCCACGCCGTTGAGGTTGAGCTGGGGCTCTTGGCCACCATGCAGCTGCTCGGCATAGTTGCCGGCGATGGGAAACCAGAATGGGGCCCATTGCTGCTGGCCAGTCATGTTCAACGCCACCAGGGTGTAGGAGCTGCCCTGCCAGCGGGCGAACAACAACAGGCCCCGGTTTTGATAGCGCTGGGGATCGTTGAAGAAATACACCTCCCCGGCCCGCAGCTCAGCTCGACTGCGCCGTACCCGCAGCAGTCGCCGCACCAGCTTCAAGGTGGCGCGGCCGATGTCGTCGTAGAAGTATTGCCAACGCATCGGCCGCAGCAGCGCCACCCGTCCGCGGCCCTGGTCCGGCAGCCAGTAGTTCTCCGTCAGCTCCTGGCCCTGCCACAGCAGCGGCACTCCCCGGGCCAGCAGGGTGCCGATTAGGTAGGGCTGCAGCTTGAACCACTGGCGCCGATCGCCCTCCCGCAGCAACTCACTACCATCGCCATCGCTAAGGCCGTACTGGCAGATGAAGCGGGCGTGATCGTGGGTTTCGATGTATTGCAGCGGCGCCTTGGCGATCACATCGCTGCCGTTGTAGGTGACTTCCACGGGCAAGCCATCAGCCGCGAGGGCAAAACCCAGATCGGTGAGGGCTCCGGCTGCACCCACCGCCGCCTGGCGTGCCGCTCCCAGGGTGCGGTTCTGCCAGGTGGAGCTGCTGTAGGTGGTTCTCAGCACCTCCTCCACCTTCTCCAACTGCTCGGCGCACTGGATCAGATTGAGACCCCCATCAGGGCGGCGAAAGCGCTCAAAGGTGATGTCGTTGGCTGCCACGCGGCTTTTCACCTCCTGATAGGTGGCATAGGCCAGCCAGCCATAGCCGGCATTGGCACCTGCCCAATAGTTGGGCACGCAGTCAAAGCGGAAGCCATCGACGTGAAACACCTGCAGCCAGTGCAGATTCACGCTTAAAAAGAAGGCCTGCACCAGATCTTTGCTCCAATCTGTGCTCACCCCGAACAGATCCTGGGCATAGCTGCCCATGAACGGATTGGGCAGCTGTAGGTTGCGGTATAGCTCTTCATAGAGAAAATCGCTGCTGGTGTGGCCATAGATGGCATCCACCAACACGGCGATGCCCTGCTGATGCGCCTTGTCCACAAAGGCCTGGAAGCTGTTGCGCTGGCCGAGGCGTTCATCCACCCCCCAGTAGCCCATGGGCAGGTAACCCCAGTCCACCGTCTCCTGCACGTTGGTCACGGGCATCAGGCTGAGGCCGTTGATGCCCAGGTCGGCCAGGTAGGGGAGGCGCTCGCCAGCCCGCTCCAGATCAGGGGCGAATTCGGCCAGATTCAGCTCGTAGAGCACCAGATCGGCCTGGTTGGGCGTCCGCCAGCTGGCCTCCGCCGCCGACCAGCCGTGGGGCACGTAACCCAGGCTGAAGGAGGAGAGCTTGCCCACGCCGTACTCGCGGGCGAAGGGATCGGAGAGGAAATCCCGATACAGCTTCGACCCATCCGGGAGGGTGCGGGTCACCTTGTAGCGATAGACGTACTGGCCGGACCTGGCGAAGAGAGGATCCGTCAGGGGCAAGGAGAGGGTCCAGGCATCGCCCCAGGGCGGCAGGGAGGTTGGGTTGAGGGCAAAGGAGCTGGCGGCAATCGCCTGGAGGAATTGATCGGCGGCATGGATCACCAGCACCTCCACCTCACAGCCGCTACCGGGTGACACGCCTGGCAGCAGGATGCCGAAGCGAATGCCAGCGGCATCGATATGCACACCAAGCTGATCGGCAGGGAGCAAAGCCATAGCGTCACGAAACTCTGCTGCCACTCTGGCTAGGGCAGCTCTGGATGACTGCCCAGTTCAGAGCTCCAAGACAATTGCCTGACAAGAGCTACCCCCCTGCCTGGAGGTCCGTGATGGAGTTGGCTATGACGGAGCCATCAGCTTCGTTGGTGCCCAGGCCCACCGCCACTGCCAAGCCTCGGGATGTCCATCAACACCCTCTCCACCACTGCTCTTGCCGCAGCTGGAACACCCGCCCGGAGCGGTGCGGCTGGCTCAGCGGCCCGGCCCAAAACTGAGCGCCGGGAAGCAGCCCCCCAGACCACCATCCCAGCTCACCATCCCAGTTCGCGATGGCAACGCCCTCTACCAGATGCATCAGATTTGGCGCTTCTTGGGCCGTCGTTCAACCCGCCGGCGTCGCTGTCAAGACTATGTTGCAAGCGATGATTAACGAGTTTCGAATACCGACGTAGCGTGATCATCGGTCTTTAGCATTACTTTACTATAAGCGTGGCAAGGTTGGCGCCTGTTTACTGGCCTTAAAATACACTATTTATCCCCCTTCATTTTTTCCCTTCAACCGCCGCAATCCAATCTCAAACCTCTGCCCCGCCAACCGGCGCGGTCAATAGATTCAGCGCCGAAAAACCCAAGCCAATCCCCACCATCGTGCCAATTGCCCAGGTCCCACTCAGGGGCCATTCAGCGATCAGCAGCCCACCGAGCACCGCCGTCACGATCCCATCGAGCAGCACCGTCCAGCGGGCCGGCCCACCATTTGCGGCGGCGGCGGCCAGTTCCATCAAGCCTTCGATCGCTAGCAGGAAGCCCAAAAACAAGGTGAGGCTGAGGGTGCTCTGGATCGGGAAGGCCAGCAGGCTGATGCCACCTAGCAAATACAGCAGGGCGGAGAGGCCGCGAAACAGCTTGCCGCGCCGGCCCTCGACCGCGGTGAGCCGCAGCAGCTGGGAGCTGCCGGCGGCGATCGCCATCCCGCCCAAGGCGATCGTGAGCAGGGTCGAGGAGACGAAGGGCAGGGCGATGGCCAGGGCTGCGGCCAGCAGCAACAGACCGGCTGTGATCCAGCGCAGTTTCGGCGAAGCTGGAACAGACACGGCGGCTGTGGCCAAGGGGGCTGACCATCACTGTGTCGTCGATCAGGCCCCGCCGGTGTGGACCTACCCACCAACCCGTAGCAATCCCTCACAACCCCTCGCCTCCAGGCCCGCCGCCGCCAACCTGGAGCAATCGCCGAGCGGTTCGCCGCCCCACCACCGTGCCGTTGCTGCCGCCGCTGAACGAGCACAACCTGCCCTGGATGGACACGATCCATCCGATCGTGGTGCACTTTGTGATCGCCATGGGCCTGGTGGCGTTTCTGTTTGATTTGATCGGCTATTGGGGCAAGCGACCAGCCCTGTTTGAGGTGGGCTTCTGGAACCTGCTGGTGGCCACCGTGGCCATTTTTGTCGCCATCCTGTTTGGCGAGGTGGAAGCGGGCCTGGCCAATCCCTATGGCGCCTCCCGCGACCTGCTCAACCTGCACAGCACCTTGGGCTGGTCCCTGGCTGGGGTGCTGTCGCTGCTGTCGGGCTGGCGCTACGTGATCCGCAGCCGCGATTCGCAGCGGCTGCCGCCCGCCTTCCTGGTGGCCGGCGCTGGCCTGAGCCTGTTGATCGTGGTCCAGACCCTCTTGGGCAACGAGTTGATCTGGACCTACGGCCTCCACACGGTTCAGGTGGTGGCGGCAACCCGGGAGGGAAGGTTGTGAGCGCGTTACTGCTGCGGCTTTGGCCCCTGGCTGCCCTGGCGCAGCCGCTGGCGCAGCCGGCGGCTCCAGCCCAGGGCCGCGAGGCCCCCCACTAACGGAATCGGAGCCGGCGCGGGGTCGCGGGCGAGGCCGTAAAGCTGCTGGGCGAGGATTTCGTGGGTGCGGGTGGTGGGATGCAAGGTGTCCCAGAAGAGATAGCTGGAAGGATCGCTGCAGACCGCCGTGCTGGTGACACAGGCATCGGTGACGTTGGTGAAGCCGGAGCCACCCGGGTTGGCGATCAGGCTGTTGAGCGCATCGTCGAGCTGGAACAGCCCGATATCGAGCTGCGGCTTGGTGCTGGCGAGGACGTTGAGCTGGCTTTCGAGGGCTGTGTTGAAGCCATCGCTTAACAGGGTCATCAGCGTCTGATTGGCCGTGCCGCGGAAGGCCGGTGTCGTGCCAAGATTCGGGGAGTTGACCACAAGGAAGTTGCGGGCCCCGGAGCCAGCCAGCGTGTTGATCGAGGCGATCAGGTTGCTTACCGCTATACCGGGTACACCGTTGAGATTAGTGGTTATGGGATCCACGCCTGCGCTGGTGCCAGCACTGTTACAAGTGTTGTCACTGGCATTGTAGGTATTGCGGCAGTAGAATAGATCGTTCGGGAACAACCAGAGCACAAACAGCGAGCTTTCTGCGTCAAAGCTTGGATTCGCAGTTGTGAATTTGTCCAGTTGCCAAGCGTTGCCCTTGTCGGTGAAGTAGCCATTGAGCGGAGGCCCTGGCACGGTGCCAACCTCAAGGTTGTTCTTCTTTCCCGTGGTGGCGCCAAGGATGGAGTAGTTCGTGGCCCCGGTGCCACCGCTGAGCGAGGGTTTGAAATTGTTGTTGCCAGGGTTGAACAGCTTCCAGAGATATTCCACAGCCACGGGGCCGTTGCTAGCGCGGTTTCCCGCGTAGGGAGCTGGTGTAAACAGGCCTCCGGTCAGCAGGCCGCTGTTGCCGCTGTCGGAGAGGCTGTCGCCGAAGACGAACAGGTTGCTGAGCGAAGCAACCCCGGCCCGGGCTGCCGTTGGCGGCAGCGCGGCCCAGAGCAGGGCGGCCAGCGAGGCGGCCTTGACCAGGCGTCTGGCGCTGCCGATCGGTCCGGGGGGGCGTGCGTTGGTTTTGGTGATCCGGTTGGAAAGATTGTGCAACGGTCGCTCGAACACAACAGCCAGCCCACCATAGACACTAAAGGCTGGAGAAGCCTTACCAGTAGGTCGAGTCGGCAGCCAAGCCAGCGCCCAGTCGCCGACAGCGATCGAGCACCTCAAGGGCGAAGCGAGCCGCGCTGGCAGCAATCTCAAAGCCAAGACGATTAGACGCAAGAAAGTGGTAATCCAAGCCATGCGGCTACAGGCAAGCCTGCGGACGTTGTCACCGCCGGCATTGGCACGGTCCTTGGGCTGCGGCGGGGGTGGGGCCCAATCCGGCCGGCGTGAGGGCTCTGAATGTGGGAACACCCACCTGTCTGTAGTAATCCATCACAAGCCAGACCCGCCCAGCGCCAGATCGGCCACCCTGGCCTTAATCGCTGGCGGATCACCGCCGCATCCCGTGCCGTTGCCTCCACCGCTAAACGTGCACAACCTCCCCTGGCTGGCCACGCTCCAGCCGACCGTGGTGCAACCGACCGTGGTGCAGCCGCTGCGGCCCTTAGGCCTGGGCGCCAACGATCTCCCCTACGCGCTGCCGATCCACCCCAACCTGGTGCACCTCACGATCGGCCTGTTCGTGATCGCCATCGCCTTCGATCTGGTCGGGGCCCTCTACCCGGTGGAAAAGCGCCTGTTCCGCTTCCTGGCCCTGCCCGTCACCCGCGGCGGCTTCCATGACGTGGGCTGGTACAACCTGCTGATTTGTGCGGCAATCAGCTTCCTCACGGTGGCGGCCGGCTTCTACGAGATGCTGCTGGCCGATCCGGTGCCCGGCGTGCGCAGCGCCATCGGCCTCGATGCCACCACCACCCTGCTCTGGCATGGGGTGGGCGGTGTGCTGCTGCTGCTGGCGATCGTGGCGATGGCCGTGTGGCGCGGTTTCCAGCGCTTCGCCTGGCGCCGCGACTACGGCCGCCAGGTGCAGTGGTCCTACCTGCTGGTGGGGCTGCTGCTGTTCGCGCTGCTGGGTCTGCACGGCACCCTTGGCGCCGAGCTGGCGGCCGAATTCGGCGTGCATGTCAGCGCCGACCAGCTGCTCGCCGGCGGCCTCGATCCGCGCCAGGTGTTGCCATGAGTGCTTCCGGTTCCGGCTCACCCGGCCGGGGCGGCCCCGGCATCGATCGGGGCGCGGTGCTCCTGGTCACGTTGGGGGTGGGCCTGGCCCTGCTGGCCAGCCGCTGGCTGATGGCCCAGGTGCCGCGCTGGTTGCCGCCCCAGGCCTCCACCGCCGCCCCCCTGGTCGACGACCTGTTCGCCCTGGAGGTGGGCATCGGCTGCTTCCTGCTGCTGGGCTGCACGGCGGTGATCGCCTGGACCCTGCTGTTCGACCGGGCCGACAAATACGACCGCGACGACGGCGAGCCGATCGAGGGCAACCTGAAGCTGGAGATCACCTGGACCGTGATCCCCCTGGTGGTGGTGCTGCTGATCGCCGCCCAGGCGATCAGGGTGGACGGCCAGCTGGCCAGCCTGGGGGGCAAGGTGCGGGTGGCGGGCGCCGCCGAAGCCCTGCGGCTGGTGGGGGTTGAGGGGGTGGCTGCCCCTGCCGCCACCGTCCTTGCTACCGCCCCCGCTACCGACCCCGCCGCTGAACTGGGCCCGATCGTGGTGATCGCCCGCCAGTGGTCGTGGGAGTTCGTCTATCCCGATGGGGTGCGCAGCGCCGAGCTGCACCTGCCCCTGAATCGCCCCGTGCGCTTCCGCCTGCTGTCGCTCGACGTGCTGCACGCCATGTCGATCCCCGCCTTCCGCCTGCGCCAGGACGTGGTGCCCGGCAGCGTGATCGACTACCGCCTCACCCCCAGCCGCGAGGGCCGCTTCCGCCTGCGCGATTCCCTGTTCAGCGGCGCCTACTTCGCCTCCAACCAAACCGATGTGGTGGTCGAGAGCGCCGAGGCCTTCGAGCGCTGGCGCCTGGCCGCCCGCCTCAGCCCCCTGGCCCCGAGCCCCAACGCCGCCACCGAGCTCTGGCGCCAGCGTCAGCAGCGGGGCAACCGCGGCTGGGCCACGGTGCCGCCGGCGCCGCCGCCGCTGGTCAACGTGCCCCTCGATCCCAACGCTGCCCACGAGGGCTGAACCCCACCCCGCTGAGCACCACGCCGATGGCCACCACCCCAATCCCGTTTGATCCCCGCGCCCTGCGCGCTCCCCATCCGGTGCCGGGGGCGCCGGACAACTGGCGGCGTTTCTTCAGCTTCAACACCGACGCCAAGGTGATCGGCATCCAGTACATCGCCCTGGCCCTGTTGTTCCTGCTGGTGGGCGGCCTGCTGGCGATGATTATGCGGGGCGAACTGATCACACCGCCGGCGGATCTGGTCGATCCGAGTGTGTACAACGGCCTCTACACCATGCATGGCACGGTGATGCTGTTTCTGTTTCTCTTTCCCATTCTCAATGGCTTCAACAACCTGCTGATTCCCCCCATGATCGGCGCCCCCGACATGGCCTTTCCGCGGCTCAACGCCCTCGCCTTCTGGATGTTCCCCGTGTTCGGCGTGGTGCTGATGGCCAGCTTCCTGGTGCCGGGCGGACCGGCCAGCTCCGGCTGGTGGGCCTATCCGCCGCTCAGCACCCAGAACCCGCTGGGGCTGCTGATCAATGGCCAGTTCCTCTGGATCCTGGCGGTGGCGATCTCGGGGGTGAGCTCGATCCTGGGGGCGGTGAACTTTTGCACCACGATCATCCGGATGCGGGCCCCGGGCATGGGTTGGTTTCGAATGCCGATCTTCTGCTGGACGGCCCTGGCTGCCCAAACGATCCAGCTGGCGGGCCTGCCGGTGCTCACCGCCGGGGCGGTGATGCTGCTGTTTGATTTGAGCTTCGGCACCAGTTTTTTCCAGCCCGAGGGCGGCGGCGATCCGATGCTCTATCAGCACTTTTTTTGGTTTTATTCCCATCCGGCTGTCTATGTGATGGTGCTGCCGGTGTTTGGCTTCTTCTCGGAGATCTTTCCGGTCTATGCCCGCAAACCGCTGTTCGGCTACCACGTGGTGGCGATCGCCTCGTTTGGCATCGTGCTGCTCAGCCTGATCGTCTGGGTGCATCACATGTTCACCAGTGGCACGCCCCAATGGATGCGCCATGTCTTTATGGTCACCACCATGCTGATCGCCGTGCCCACCGGCATCAAGGTGTTCGCCTGGCTGGCCACCCTCTGGCGCGGCAAGCTCTGGCTCACCACGGCGATGCTGTTCGCGATGGGGGGGGTGTTCAACTTCATCTTCGCCGGCATCACCGGCATCATGCTCGCCACCGTGCCGGTGGATGTGCATGTGGGCAACACCTATTTCGTGGTCGGCCATTTCCACACGGTGATCTTCTCCACGATCACCTTCGGTGTGTACGCAGCGATCTACCACTGGTTCGCGAAGTTCACCGGCCGCATGCTCTACGAGGGCCTCGGCAAGGTGCATTTTGTTCTCACGTTTGTGGGCGCCCAGCTCAACTTCCTGCCGATGCACTGGGCCGGCCTGATGGGGATGCCGCGCCGGGTGGCCTCCTACGACCCCGAGTTCGCCCTGGCCAATGTGCTCGCCAGCCTCGGTGCCTTCCTGCTCGGGGTAGCCATGATCCCCTTCCTGCTCAACCTGGTGAGCTCCTGGGTGCGGGGGGCGCCGGCCCCGGCCAACCCCTGGCAGGCGATCGGCCTGGAGTGGCTGCTGCCCTCGCCGCCACCCGCCGAGAACTTCGAGCACGACGTGCCCACGGTGGTCAGCGGCCCCTACGGCTACGGCCTGGGCCATCCGCTGGTGGCCGACCAGGCGCGTTATGAAGCGCGCTTGAAGGAGGCCTGAGGCGATGGCGGAGTCCCTGTTCGGTGCCCCCGGCGCCCTCGAACCCTCCAGTCGGCCCCCAGCCAGCGGCCCGGCCGGCAGCCCTGGCCCGGAGCACGGGCCTGGCCCTGGGTCTGCGGAGCACGCCCACGGCGGCCACAACCTCACTGGTTTTGTGATCTTCCTGGCCTCCGAGAGCCTGATCTTCGCTGGGCTGTTTGCCGCCTACATCGTGCTCAAGGGCTCGGCGCCGCTCTGGCTGCCGCCGGGCGTGGAGGGGCTGGAGGTGCGCGAGCCCCTGATCAACACGATTGTGTTGGTGAGCTCCAGCGGCGTGGCCTGGCTGGCGGAGCGGGCGCTGCACCGCCGCCAGCTGCTGCGTTTCCGGCTCTGGTGGCTGCTCACCATGGCGATGGGCAGCTGGTTCGTGCTGGGGCAGGCGCGGGAGTGGCTGGGGCTGCCCTTCGGCCTGGGGGATGGCGTCTTTGGCGCCTGCTTCTACCTGCTCACCGGCTTCCACGGCCTGCACGTGATCACCGGCGTGCTGTTGATGGCTCTGATGCTCTGGCGCTCCTTCCGCCCCGGCAACTACGACGGCGGCGAAGCGGGGGTGACGGCGGTGGGCCTGTTCTGGCACTTCGTCGATGTGATCTGGATCGTGCTGTTCGCGCTCCTCTACCTGGGGCAGGGCCGATGAGTGGGCCGATGGGCGGGCCGATCAGCGGGCCGATCAGCGGGGCAGGGGCGACGGGAGGCGGCCTGCTGATCGAGGAGCGCCAGTTTGATGTGCTCGTGGTGGGCAGCGGTGCCGGCGGCGGCACCCTGGCCGGCGAACTGGCCGAGGCGGGCCTGGCGGTGCTTTTGCTGGAGCGGGGCACCCCCCTGCCGCTGGCCGATCAGAACGTGGCCGACATCGATCTGTTCCGCCGCCGCCGCTACCACCCGGGCGAGGAGTGGATCGGCACCGATGGCGACCCCTTCGCCCCCCAGATGGTGATGGCGCCGGGGGGCAACACCAAGATCTGGGGCGCGGTGCTGGAGCGGATGCGCGAGCGGGAGTTCTGCCACCTGCCGATGCAGGAGGGCCCCGGCCCCGACTGGGAGCTGCGCTACGCCGACCTCGAACCCTGGTACGAGCGCGCCGAAGCCCTCTATCGCGTCCATGGCGAGGCCGGCTGCGATGCCACCGAACCGCCCCGCTCGGCCCCCTATGCCCTGGCGCCCTGCCCCCTGGAGCCTTTCCAGGAGTTGCTGCGCGACGACCTGCGCCGCCACGGACTCCACCCCTACCGCCTGCCCCTGAGCGTGGGCGAATCGGCCGACGACCCCAGCGGCGATGCCGAGGGCTTCGGCCTGGGGCGGGCCCGCCGCTACCCGAGGTTTGAGCTGCGCACCGGCGCCGAGGTGCTGGCGCTGCATGGCTCCGCCAGCGGCCGGGAGGTGCGCGGCGTCGAGGCCCGCATTGGGGGCCAGCGCTGGTTGTTCCGCGCCCACCAGGTGGTGCTCGCGGCCGGTGCGATCGCCAGCGCCGTGATCCTGCTGCGCTCCGCCTCGGAGCGGCACCCGCGCGGGATGGCCAACGGCTCAGGCCAAGTCGGCCGCAACCTGATGCGTCCCCAGCTCACCGCCATGCTGCAGCGCTCCGCCATCGTCCATTCGGGCCGCTACGGGCCGGGCCTGGGCCTCAGCGATTTCCACGACGGCGATCGCAACGTTGACTACGCCCTCGGCGTGGTGCGCGGCGGCGGTGGCGTGCTGCAGGACCCGCTCTTTGCCGAATCACCGCCGGTGCTGTCGCTGGTCAGCCGGTTGCTGCCCGATCCCGCCCTGGAGTGGCTGGCCGACCGCTCGGTGAGCTGGTGGGTGGCCAGCGCCGTGCGGCCCGATCCGGAGAACCGGGTGAGCCTGCGGGGCGAGCGGGTGGTGGTCAACGACCTGCCCAACAACCGCGAGGCCCACGACCGGCTGGTGTACCGCTGGCTGGCAGTGATGCAGCAGGTGGAGCGCGATCCGGCCACCACCGTGGTGCAACGGGCGCCGATCTACCCCCGCGGCGAGGCGCCCCAGAGCGTGATGGGCTTCGCCTGCGGCACCTGCCGCCTCGGTAGCGATCCGGCCCGCTCGGTGGTGAATCTGGAGGGCCGCAGCCACGAGCTGGCCAACCTCTGGATCGCCGATGGCTCGATCCTGCCCGGCTGTCCGTCGGTGGGCCCGGGGCTCACGATCGTGGCCAATGCCCTGCGGATCGCGGCGGCGATCCGGGCCGAGCTGGGCCGCTAGGCGGATCGTTCTTGTTCAAAGCCCATGCAGCAGCGCCATTTCACTGGCGGCCCGAACCACCAGGGCATGGCGCTCCACCAGGTTGGGCAGGGCGTCGTAGCCACCGCCGATCACGCTCGCTACGGGGATGCGGCGCCGCAGGCAGGCTTCGAGCACCAACCGATCGCGTTGCAGCAGGCCGAGGTCGCTGAGGCAGAGGCGGCCCAAGCGATCGCTGCGGTGCGGGTCGACACCGGCGTTATAGAGCACCAGATCGGGGCGCACCTGCTCCAGCAGGTCGGGCAACAGGGCGCCGATCGCGGCCAGATAGGCCTCGTCCTCCAGCCCATCGGCGAGGGGAAGATCGAGGTCGCTGTTTTGTTTGCGCAGGGGGAAGTTGGAGGCGGCGTGGGCCGAGAAGGTGAACACCCTCGAATCGCCCGCGAAGATCGCCGCAGTGCCGTCGCCTTGGTGCACATCCAGATCCACCACCAGCAATTGGCGTACGGCTCCCTCGGCCAGCAGCACCCGGGCGGCGATCGCCAGGTCGTTGAAGATGCAAAAGCCACTGCCGTAATCGGGGAAGGCGTGGTGGGTGCCGCCGGCCAGGTGACAGGCCAGGCCGTGCTGCAGCGCCAGCCGCGCCGTGAGCACGGTGCCGCCCACCGCCAGCCAACTGCGCTGCACCAGGGGTGTGGTGGCCGGTAGGCCGATGCGGCGCTCTGCCGCGGCTGTCAGCTGGCCGCGGGCAAAGGCCTGGTGGTAGGGGCGCCCGTGCACCAGCTCCAACCAGCGGCGCGGCACCGGCAGGGGCTGGTGCAACTGGGCTGGCCGCAGCAGATCGAGCCGTTGCAGGTGCTCCGCCAGCAGGCGGAACTTGGCCATCGGAAAACGGTGGCTGCTGGGCAGCGGTGCCGAGTAGGCCGGGTGGTAGACGAGCGGGGGGCGCACCGCCTAAGGCTAGGGGGCCCCAGCCCCGCGGGGGGTTGGGGCTTGATTTCGGTTGGAGAGATCAGGGCTGCAGGGCTTGCTTCGGCCTTTCTGCTCCTTTGGCTGCAGCCTCTTTTGGCTGCTGCTCAATCTTGAGACCGGCGCTCAGATTCTCACCAAGTCTCAGATTGTCACCAGGTCTCAGATTGTCACCAGGTCTCAGATTGTCACCAAGTCTGAAATTCTCACCAGCGCTGAGATCCTGGCCGTTGCTGAGATTCTGGCTTCATTCTGCAATTCTGACTGCTGCTCCAAAGTGTGCCAGGGCCGTTGGCAAGGTACAAGCACCTGCTTAGATTTGAGCTAACTCCATCACCAGTAGCGGCAAGGATGCTCAACCCAGCGGTGTTTACCAAGGTGTTCAATCAGCAGTTGATCAACGTCTGCCGCCCTCGGCTGGGCCTGGCGGTGGGGCTTGCCCTGCTGGCCCCGCTGGGCGGCATGGCAGCTCCGCCGCGGGCTGCTGCTGCCCCTGGGGCGGCCGTTGGCGCCGCAAGCTCCGCCGCCGCCGGCAGCAGCAGCGTGACCACCCGCCTGGGCGCCCTGGACCTGGAGAACGGCTACCCCACCAAGGCCACCGCCCAAAAGCTCTACGACGAGCTCGACCTGCAGCGGGCTAGCCAGGCCTACCTCTGGGCCCTGCCGGCGGTGGGCTTCAAGGCCCTCTACGACGCCCAGGCCAAGACGATGGCCGTGCGCAACGGTGACGTGCTGCTGTATCGCACCCTGCAGGACAAGGCGGGGATGCTCACCCCCAACATCACCACCCTGTACGCCTTCAGCTTCTGGGACCTGGCCGCCCAAGGGCCGCTGGTGGTAGAGGTGCCGGCCGGGCTCACCGCCGGCGGCGTGCTCGACATCTGGCAGCAGCCGATCACCGACCTGGGCCAGACCGGGCCCGACAAGGGCGCGGGCGGTAAGTACCTGATCCTGCCCCCCGGCGGGCCCGAAGTGGTGACACCTGGCTACCGCATCTTCCGCTCCCCCAGCAACCAGGTGTGGTTCGGCACCCGCGGCTTGGCACCGGACAAGGCCGTGGCCGAGGCCACCGTGCGTCAGCACCGCCTCTACGGCTGGAACCAGCGGGCCAATCCAACGGCCACCACCTACAGCGAAGTGGCTGGACGGCCCTGGCAATCGGCCCAGCCCGCCAACCTCAACTACTGGCGCCTGCTCAGTGAGCTCTATGCCAATGAGCCCGTCGCCCCCCGCGACCGCATGCTGTTTGGGATGCTGTCGCCGCTCGGTATTGCGCCGGGCCAGGCCTTCAATCCCGATGCTCGCCAGGCGCGGATCCTCGGCGAGGCGGCCCAGCTGGGCGACCTGATGGCCCGCACGATCGCCTACGACAAGCGCACCCCCGGTGCCACCGTCTATCCGGGCAAGCACTGGGAGTATGCAGTGTTATTTGATCTGGATCAGGAATCCCCCGACAAACGCCGGGTGCAATTTGAGGAGCGCAGCTCCTGGTTCTACGAGGCGATCGCCATGTCGGTGGGGATGCAAGGCCGGTTGTTGGGATTCGGCCAGGTCTATCTGGAGGCCTCCAAAGATGGCAAAGGCCAGTGGCTTGATGGTGGCCGCACCTACCGGATGCGGGTGCCGGCCAACCCACCGGTGAAGCAGTTCTGGTCGATCACCCTCTACGACAACCTCAGCCGCGGTCCGGTGATCACCCCCCAGGGTGCCGCCGACCTCAGCTCCCGCAAACCCGATCTGGTCAGCAATGCCGATGGCTCGGTGGATGTGGTCTTTGCACCGCGCAAGCCAGTTGGGGCCAGCAATTGGATCCAAACGATTCCCGGCAAAGGCTGGTTTGCCTACTTCCGCTTTTACGGCCCCACGCAGGCTTACTTTGCCAAATCCTGGCAGCTCAATGATATTCAGCCGCTCGAACCGGTGGGCCGCTGAGGGCGCTGCCGAGGGGCTAAGAGGCTGTACGCCCGCACCTCGGCGTCCAGGCACCGCACTTTGCTAGAGGCAGAACCCGGCAAGTTGCGTTTCCCAACCAGGCCGGCCTTCGGTGCTGAGTGCTCTGGAGGCTGCCCCAGGCTCACCGCAACAGCCTCCAGGGCAGTTGGCTGCGCGGTTGTTCAAGGCGATAGAGCGCCAAGAATTCCCCGGAAAATCTTGGTACAAGAGGATGAAACCTTGCAGATCACCAATCCCTTCGGGCCAAGCCAATCCCTTCGGGCCGATCCAATCGCTTCGGCCTGAGCGACCTTCGATCGGCATTGCCACTTTAAGGGAGGTTATCCAGGAGTCATTCAACAGCGTCGCTACTGCAGGGTCAAACGGATTCTTCTCCTTGCTCGAAGCGCAAGCCGCCGGCGTGGAGATGACACCACGGGTACGCGCGTTGCGCGGCGTGCTCGCCAACCTGCTTGCGCGTGAAGCATTCGCCGACCCAGCTGAGCGGCTCTTGAGTCTTGTCGACTCAGCCGGGACCAAGGCGCATATCGAGAATCATTGTACTCATACAATGAAGCTTCTGTGGTGGATCTTGCCCACTCCCGGTGGGCCCAGCAGCACCACGGTGCCGCCGAACAGCCACCCAGCTGCTGGAAAGCGGCCAATACATCCGCACGATTCAGGGTTTACTGGGCGATGACGATGTGAGAACTACCATAATCCACACCCCTATGCTCAACCGTGGCCTGCTTGGGGAGCGCAGTCCAGCGGAGATTGCGTAGAAATGCAAACGGGTGGATAGCCGACCCGTGAACCAGTGTTAGAGAATGGAAGTTGAACGTGAAAAGCCATGCATCATCTGAATTTTAGGCAACTACTCCAACGTCCCTCCTAGTGGCTCACTGAACCTGCAAATGACTATCCAGGACCCCGCTGAACACTCTGCAAATCTATTCTGAGAAAACTTATGCAAACAAATAACCTGCGGATAGGCGGATGAAAATTTTCATAAGCTGGTCCGGGCATGAAAGCAAGCGAGCCGCGAAAATTGTTAAATCATGGCTTAAAGAAACTGTATTTGTTGACGAGGACATCGAGCCATTCATGTCTGAACATGACATACCTGCTGGAGCTGATTGGCATTCAACAATAAAACAACAACTAACAGATTGTAAATGCGCAATTATTTGCTTGACCCCTATGAACATAACCGCACCTTGGATCAACTTCGAAGGGGGCGCCATATCAATAACAAAAGATAAACTAGCAATACCCCTGTTGATAGACATTGATCGAACCAGAGTGAATGGTCCATTTCAACACCTTCAGAGCATATCCGTTCAAAATTGCGACGAGGTAGAAAAACTAATATTAGACTTAAAGCAACAAGGGGGGTTCAGAACGCCATCCGAAAGGCACCTTCCCGAGCTGATGCCAACATTCTTCAAAAAATTAACAACAGACTTGGATACTGCACTTGTCACGGTGCGTGAAAATTACGACAATACTGGTTTTGTGATTTATCCGGAACAAGTGACATCTGTCAAAAAAGGTAAAATTTTCATTGGTGCCCCAATGGCATCACTCCAAAACAAAGACGAGTATACGCGTATGCGTGAAAATGTACTCAAGATTCGGGATTCAATCTTAGCAAACACCGGTGCATCGGAAGTCTATTGCCCATGTGAGCGAATCAAATCTCGTGGACAGTTTGACGATGCTAGGCGGGCAATACACGAGGACTTCCAAATTCTTAAGGAGAGCGAGCATTATGTCTTTTTATACCCTGAAAAAACAGCCTCAAGTGTCTTGCTAGAGATGGGTTACGCTATAGCTTTATCAAAGAAAACAACTATCTTCACACGTCGACGAACTGAGCTGCCGTTTATGCTTAGGAAAGCAGATGAATCAATTGAAAAACTAAGAATTGTTCAATACCAATCTATTGATAAATTGCTGGCCAGAATAAAGAGCGAAGGCAAATCCTTCCATGCCTAGGGGAAAATGATGCTAAAATCAGATTCTATTTTTCTTTCCATACCAATTTCATCATTCCCAGATGGTGAAGATTTGGAAAAATTTAAAGATGCTGTGTTTTGCCTGTTGCAGCGACTGCGCTCGTCAAATAATAAGCTTAAGGTTTATTGCGCTCTTGAACATATGCCGACAAGTGGAATTTATAATGATCCAACGCATGGAACCAAAAGCGACCTCGCTGAACTTGATTCAGCAAAGGTCATCATTTTCATTTACCCCAAAAAAACTCCCACGAGTGCGCTAATCGAACTTGGCTACGCGATTGCGAAAAAAAAGAAAATTATGTGCATAACCCCGTCTCGAGAAATGCTTCCATACATGTCGCAATGCTTTGATTCATTGTATGACAATTTTGAACTACTTGAAGCGGATATTTTCAACACGAAAACACTCGACTTAATTGATTCATGCTTGTCAAAAAGGGGGTGGACCTGATGCCCATTGATTTCTTGAGCGAATTGAGCAAATAGCACATGCGCACAACTCAATGCCTACCTTGTGGAATTATTTTAAAAGATTTGACCCATTAGCCAACCTGCTTGTTGTGTATTTCTCGGCACCTTGGCTATCGGTTTAATGTGAACGCCAACATGGGCCATCGCTTCGCTATTTTGATAGCTTATCTTGGTGCGATGCCGCTCTATCGGGCTTCAGGCACCGGTTGATCTGGTCGTGAGCAGCGGCACAGAAAGCGCAACCAGAGCAAAGCCAGGCCATGGAAAGAACCCAAGCTCAGCCCCCGAGTAGGTGCGTAGCGGAACCCATCTAACCTAGCCGGCAGAGTTACAGTTCCCTACCCAAACTCACGTGGCCGATCACAGCCCGATAACCGAGCCGATACCGCTGCATCACCTGCCGCGGCCCGCCCAGAACGCTTTCTACCTGGTAGCCCTGGCGGCGGCACCGCTGATCAATCTAGCGATCAGCATCAATAGCTTTAGCCATTTTCGCACCCTGGCCAAGCAGCAACTACCGATCGGCCATTGGATTTTTAGCCTTTCCGAATTTGTGCTCGGTGCAATCCTTGTCCTCTTCACCGTCAACCTGCTGCGCACCTTCCTGCTGGGCCATCGACAGATCCGCAAAACCCTGCTTGCCTTTGGCATCTTATCCACCTTAGATCTATTGCTGAATCTAATCACGATCACAGTAGGGATCTATTCCTTCAAGATTGGCTCATTTTATCTACTCTTGATCGCGATCGGGCTTTACTGCTCCCTGAATCTGATCTTTCTGTTCTGGTATTGGTTCATCGATTATCCAAGCCAGGTGCGGCATTTGCACCACCCTGAGCATCTCTGCGAGATCATCTTTCCCCATGAGGCGAGCCAAGCCAATGCCTGCTGGCTACCAGGCTGGCTCGATTATCTCTATTTCACCGTGATGACCAGCAACACCCTCGGCGCCCCCGAAAACCATTCGCCGGTGGGATCGCGGCTGAAACTGGTGCAGTTATTGCACTCCTCACTGATGCTGGTGCTGCTGGTGATCGTGATTACGCGGGCGGTGAATACCCTCAGCTGAAGCGGGTCTACCCACCAAACAATCCTTTCAATTTAGCACCTGCAACCTCCTGATTCCGAGCCGCTGGATGGTTGCCGACGCCTCCTTGAGATCCTGCCGGTTGGGTAGGCAAATGCAGCCCACCCCCGGCATGCAATGGTGCAGGCCCAGGCCCGAACGGCTGGTGGCAAACTGCGGCTGCAGCTCGATCCAAAGGTCGTGGCCCCACGGCTCCGGCTTTCCCAGCCGGTAGGAACCCGGCGGCAGCGGAGCGCCATTGCCCTGCGTCCAGCGGCGATCGAGCCGCTGCCGGTTGGCAGCGCCGGAAGCGGCCTGCCAGCTGCGCACCAGCTTCGGGCCATCGATCAACCTCAACTGCCAAATCGGATCCCCATTCGGGAAGCTGGCGCGGCTGCGCTCCAGGCTGAGCTGCGCTTCGGCGGCAGCGGGCGAACTGAACAATCCCGAACTCAAGAGCCAGGGGCTCAAGAGCCAAAGGCTCATGGCCCCCAGGCCCAGCAACCCCGGGCTGAGCTGCCGTGCCGTCCCCCAGCCCAGCGAACGATGCAAGCTGGCGCGGCCCATGGCGGCGGCGATCCCCATCAATGGGGACAGGTTCTAGCCACCATGGCGACGGGCCATGGCGACGGGCCGCGCCGCCGCTCGCTTAAAGGCTGCCGCCGGCCGCGCGCCGACAACCCCTGGCGATCACCCCCTCCTCATCGGCTGGCACCACCAGCAGCTCAAACCGCCCCAACCAGGCCAGGGAAGCCGCCAGCTCCCGCCGCAGCGCCCCGTCGTGTTCGCCGATGCCACCGCTGAGGGCGATCACATCCACGCCCCCCAGGCAGGCCGCCATGGCGCCGATGCCCTCCAGCAGCCGCCTGCGAAACACCGCGATCGCCAGGGCCGCGCCGGCATGGCCCGCCCCCTGGGGGGGTGGCAGGGCTGCGCTGCGCAGTTGCTCCATGCTGCCGCTCAGCTCCGAGAGGCCCAGCAGGCCGCCTTCGTGCTGCAGGGCCCGCTCCAGCTCGGCCACGCCCAGCCCCTGCCGCAGCTGGTGCAGCAGCAGGCCCGGATCCACCGAACCGCTGCGGCTGGCCATCACCAGTCCCTCCAGCGGCGTAAACCCCATCGTGGTGGCGATGCTGCGGCCGCCGCGGATCGCGCAGAGGGAGCAGCCGCCGCCCAGGTGGCAACTGATCAGCCGCAGCTGACCCCCAGGCCCTACGACGCCGAAGCGCTCTGCCACCACCTCGGCCAGATGCTGGTGGTTGAGGCCGTGGAAGCCGTAGCGCCGCAAACCCTGCTGACGCCAGGCGGCTGGGATCGCGTAGGTGCGGGCTTCGGGGGGGAGGGTGGCGTGGAAGGCGGTGTCGAAGCAGGCCCACTGGGGCAGGGCGGGCCAGCGCCGCTGGGCCCAGTGGATCAGCCGCAGCGCCGGCCCGTTATGCAGCGGCGCCAGGGGGGTGAGGTCTGCGAGGGCCGCCAGCACCGGGCCATCCAAAAGCGTTGGCGCCGTGAACCGCTCGCCGCCATGCACCACCCGATGGCCCACCAGGGCCAGGCCGCCGCCAGGGTTGCCGGGCTGCGCGGCACCGCACCAGGGGGCCAGGGCCTGATCGAGCCAAGCGGCCAACGCCCCCCCCAGCGCCGACTCCCCAAAAGCTGCCTGCCCCAGCCCCGATTCCCCTAGATCCGACTTCCCGAGCTCCGCCCAACGGCGCTGACCGCGCCACAGACAACCGCCTTCAGCCCCCTCAGCGCCAAGCCCGCCATGCAAGGAGGCCTTTAGCCCCGTGCTGCCGGCATTGAGCACCAAGATCGGCGGATCCACCGGCGCCACAGCCCCGGCCACGCTCAGGTCCCGCCGGGGGTCCAGCGCCATTCGGTGATCTCCGGCGCATCGATTCCATGCTCATGGGCATAGTGGCGGTGGCGCAAAATTTCCTCCTTCATCCGCTCCTTCACATGGGCGGCCCTCGACCCCAGCCGCGGCACCCGATCGATCACATCGATCACCAAATTAAACCGATCGATTTGATTGTTCATCGCCAGCTCCAGGGGCGTATTGATGTTGCCTTTTTCCTTGTAGCCACGCACATGGAAATTGGGATGGTTGGTGCGGCGATACGTAAGGCGATGGATCAACCAGGGGTAGCCATGGAAGTTAAAGATCACCGGCCGATTGGTGGTGAACAAACCATCAAAATCACGATCACTCAAGCCGTGGGGATGCTCCTCCGGATTGGTGAGCGCGAACAACTTCACCACATTCAGCAGCCGCAGCCGCAGGCTAGGAATCTCGCGGCGCAGGATCTCCACCGCCGCCAGGGTTTCCTTGGTGGGCACATCGCCGCAGCAGGCCATCACCACATCGGGTTCATCCGGTTCGAGGCCCTGGTCGTCGTTGCTGGCCCAGCTCCAAAGGCTGATCCCCTTGGCCACATGCTGGCGCGCCTGCTCCAGGCTTAGATATTGAAGGTGCTTCTGCTTATCGGAGACAATGATATTGCACACATTCGTTTCCAGCAACGCCGTTTCGGCCACCGCCAGCAGGCTGTTGGCATCGGCCGGCAAATACACCCGCACCACCGCACCACTTTTGTTGCCCGCTAGATCGATGAAGCCGGGGTCCTGGTGGGTGAAGCCGTTGTGATCCTGGCGCCACACGGTGGAGGAAATCAGGCAGTTCCAGGCGCCGATCGGGGCGCGCCAGGGGGCATGGTGCAGGCAGCTCTCCAGCCATTTGGCGTGCTGGTTGAACATCGAGGCAATCACATGGGCGAAAGCCTCATAGGTGTGGAAGAAGCCATAGCGGCCGGTGAGCAGATAGCCCTCCATCATTCCCACCAGCGTGTGCTCACTCAACATCTCCACCACCCGGCCGTTGCGGGCCAGGAAGCCGCCGTCGCTGTCTTCGGGCAGCAGCTCCTCCATCCACACCTTTTGGCCGAGCTCGCCCTCATAGATCGCCTGCAGCCGGTTGGAAGCGGTTTCGTCGGGTCCGAACACCCGCAGCGAATTCGAATTGCGCCCGATCAGATCCCGCAGCAAATCCCCCAGCGGCGCAGTGTTCTCCGCCACCCCCTGCCCCGGCCGCTCCACCGCCACCGCATAGGGCTCGATCGCCGGCAGGCGCAACCGGCGCCGCAGCAGGCCGCCGTTGGCGTGGGGGCTGGAGCCCATCCGCAACCGGCCCGGCGGCGCCAGGGCCCGCAGCTCCGCGATCAGGCTGCCATTGGCATCGAACAACTGCTCGGGACGGTAGCTGCGCAGCCATTGCTCCAGCAGCGCCAGCTGTTCGGGGTCGCTGTTTGGGGCCGGCAACGGCACCTGGTGGGAGCGCCAGAAGCCTTCGAGCTTGTGGCCATGCAGTTCGGCCGGGCCGGTCCAGCCCTTGGGGGAGCGCAGCACCAGCATCGGCCAAGCCGGCCGCACCGCCTCGCCGCTGGCCCGGCAGTCGGCCTGGATCGAACGAATCAGCTCCAAGGCCCGATCCATCGCCGCGGCCATGGCGCGGTGCATCGCCATCGGTTCGTGGCCCTCTACAAACAAGGGCTGCCAGCCGTAGCCCACCAACAGGCTTTCGAGCTCCGCCTTCGGGATGCGGGCCAGCAGGGTGGGGTTGGCAATTTTGTAGCCATTGAGGTGCAGCACCGGCAGCACGGCGCCGTCGCTGATCGGGTTGATGAATTTGTTGATGTGCCAGGAGGTGGCCAGCGGCCCCGTTTCCGCCTCGCCATCGCCCACGCAGGCCAGGGCAATCAGGTTGGGGTTATCGAATACCGCGCCGCAGGCGTGGGAGAGCACATAGCCGAGTTCGCCGCCCTCGTGGATCGAGCCGGGCGTTTCCGGGGTGCAGTGGGAACCGATCTGGCCCGGAAACGAAAACTGCTTGAAAAAGCGCTCCAACCCCTCGGCATCCTCGCTTTTATCGGGATACACCTCGCTATAGGAGCCATCGAGATAGGTGGGGCCGAGCACCCCCGGCGCCCCATGGCCGGGCCCGGAGAGGTAGATCATCTCCAGCTGGTGGCGGCGGATCAGGCGATTGGCATGGGCCCAGATGAAGCTCTGCCCCGGACTCGACCCCCAGTGCCCCAGCAGCCGTGCCTTGACATGCCCATGGCACAAGGGCTCGGCCAGCAGCGGATTGGCCCGCAGGTAGATCATCCCCACCGCCAGGTAATTGGCCGCCCGCCACCAGGCGTCGAGCCGTTCGAGTTCTTGCTCAGCGCTGAGATGGGCCAGGGGATCGGCAGGAGCGACGGCGGACATGGCAGCGGGCATGGCTGGGGACATGGCAGCGGAGATGACAGCGGAGAAAGAAGGTTGGGCGCTGATCGAAGCGGAAGCTGAGGGGGGCACAAGCCTTGCGCTTCAAACCGCCATCACCCGACCAGCTGGCGAGACCTTAGAAGCTCGTCCGGGCGCCAGCGGCCGGCGGGGCGCTGCTGGCGGAGCAGGTAGGGGCGTGGCTGCGGCAGGTCAGCATCTCCACAAATCTGAGGCAGGAATGCCTATCGCCAACAGCCCCTGGGCGGGCAACAGTGGAGGTACTCAACCAGGAGGCTCCAGCGATGGAAGACACCCCGCCCGGTCAGGTGCCAGGAGTGCGCTGACCGCAGGCCCCTGCTCCAACAGTCTCGTTCCGATCGTCGGTTTCCAGCTCCCCCAGCGGATCACCCGATGCACCGTTCCAGGTGCCCCCGGGTTTACGGAAACCGCTTCCTTGGATGCCATGGCCCCAGGTGCCGCCTTCCGCAGCTCCGCCCCCCACAACCGATCCACCTGATCCCCATCACCAAACGCCGACATCCCTCGCGGATGGCCACCGCATGGCGACAGGGCCCGGATCCTCGTTCCGGGCCCTTCCCATCACCCATCCCCCGGCCGATCAAGCCCGCCGGCAGGTCTGCCAGCTGATCAAGAGTTCAAGGCGCCACCACAACTGGAGCCACCGCCCGCCGTACAGCCGAAACAGTGGTCTCCCACCTGGATGGCCTCGCCGGCTGGATCCCAACGGAGCAGATCCCGCAGCTGGCGGGGCTCCGCCAGGGGCAGGCCCAGTTGTTGGTTGAAGTCGCAGTCGTAGAGAAAACCGCGCCAGTCAACGCTCACCAGGCTGCGGCACATCACCGCGGGCAGGTTGGTGGGCCGATGCTGGCGGCGCAGCAGGTCGGTGTAGGTCTCCAGCTCACCGCGGAGGCGCAGCGCCTCGGCAAAGCGCTGGATCGGCATGTTCGCCAACGCCAGCAGGCGGTTGAACACCACGCCATGCTGCTCGGCCAGCACCCGCCGGTAATCAAGCTCCAGCTGCTGCTGGGGCGGCGGCAGCACCGGCCCCTGGGGGTTGAACACCAGATCGAGCTCCAACGCCGATCCGGCTTGGCCATAGCCGAGGCGATTGAGCTGGCGCAGGGCGTCGATGCTGCGCTCAAACACCCCGCTGCCCCGTTGGCGGTCGACGTTTTCAGGCAAATAACAGGGCAAGGAGGCCACCACCCTCACCCCCTGCTCAGCCAAAAAGCTGGCCAAGTCTTCCTGGCCAGGCTCCTGCAGGATGGTGAGGTTGCAGCGGTCGATCACCTCCACCCCCAGGGCGCGGGCCTGCCGCACCAGCTGCCGAAACTGCGGATGCAGCTCCGGGGCGCCGCCGGTGAGGTCGAGGCAGGCGAGGCCCCGGGCCTGCAGCACGGCCGGAATCAGGGCCACATTGGCCGCATCAAGGCTTTCGGTGCGGCTGGGGCCGGCATTCACATGGCAGTGGCTGCAGGCCTGGTTGCAGCGGTAGCCGAGGTTCACCTGCAGGGTGGTGAGGGCGGCCCGCCGCAGGGCTGGAAACGGGCTGGCGGGCGGGCAGGGGCTGCCGCCCTGGGAATTAGGGCTGCTGGGGCTGGGACTAGTGGGGCTACCGGCGCTGCTGGGGCTGGGGGCGCTGCTGGGGCTGCCAGCTCGGCCGGCGCTGCTGGGGCTGGAAGCGATCGACATCAAGCTGGCAACAGGGCGGCTGGAGGTGGGGAAGCCCGAGGCGCCCTGGGGTGCCGCGGTGGTCCTGGGGTGGAGCCTAAAAGCGCCGCCAGCGGAAGTTCGCCACCGCCCCCCGGCCGGTCGCACCCTGCCGTCCCTTCGCGACGCCAATCACTGACGTGGATCACAGCCTTAGGGCACAGCCGTGGATCGAACCAACTGAGCGCCAACCACCCCAACCCCAGCCCCTAGGGCCGCTACAAAAGACCTTCCTGCCTAAAACCGTTGTCCCCCACCCCCCCGACCTGCTGGTGATCACCGCCAGCAGCGGCGCCAACCGCGCCCTGGCCGAACAGATCATCGAGCTGGCCGGCCAGCGGTCGGTGCCGCTGAACGCCGAGCTGCTCGATCTCACCCTGCTGCCCCTGCCCCTCTACAACCCCCGGCACCACGCCGAGCAGGGGATTCCGGCGGCCGCCCACGCCCTCAACCTGGAGCTGAAGCGGGCCCCCCGCTGGCTGATCTGCGCGCCGGAATACAACGGCTCGATTCCACCGGTGTTCAGCAGCGCCGTTGCCTGGCTCTCGGTGCAAGGTGAAGACTTCCGCAGCCTGTTCAACGGCCGCCCGATCGCCCTGGCCAGCCATTCAGGCGGGCCAGGGCTGGAGATGCTGGGGGCGCTGCGGATCCAGCTGGCCCACCTGGGGGCCACGGTGGTGGGGCGCCAGCTGCGCACCAACCGCGACACCCCGGCCCAACCCGCCAGCATCACCGACCTGATCGACCGCCTGCTCAGCCTGCCTGCCCAGGCCTAAGCCCAAGCACTCCTGGGCGGCCTGGGCCAGCAGCGCCGGAGATGGGCTTAATCGAGGCTTGTGGCTCAAACGAAGGCCCATCGAGGCCAGGGGCGGATCAGCTGGCAAAACGGGCCCCGGCCTCCCTGCCCACAAGAAATAGTCTTGGACTGAACTAAGGGGGATTGCTTGTCGAGCGGATGGAAGCCAATCCTGCCGAGCCACGGCCAGGCCAGCTGCGGATCGTCAATGTCCACCAGGCCAAAAGCCATTTGTCACGCCTGATCGATGCCGCCCATGGCGGCGAAACGATTGTGCTGGCCAAGGCCGGCAAACCCTGGGCCCGCCTGGCGCCACTGGAGTCGGAGGCGCCCCGGCGGCTTGCGGGCCGCCTGCGCCACCTGGGCCCCCTGAGCCATCCGGATCTGCTACGCGAGCCCATCAGCCCAGAGGAGCTAGCGGACTGGGAGGCCGGTTCGCTCGCCCCCCTGGCGGACTCCATGGCAAAAGCCGAGTGAACGGCACCGGCGGCCACCTGCCCCAGTTGGCCGGCGCCAGCGACGATCTCAAGGGGCTGCTGCAGGCCGATGGCTTCCGCAATCTGCCGATCACGGCGGCCCATGGCCTGCGGGCCGGCGCCTACCCCCAGGCCCACCGCGACCCCTTTGATCGGATGCTGGCCGCCCAAGCGGAACTAGAACAGCTGGTGCTGATCACCGCCGACAGGCAACTCGCCGCCTTCCGCTGCCAGACCCGCTGGTGAATGGCACCCCGTGCTCCACGGGATCCGTGATGACGCCCCGCTACAGCGGGCCCGGGGGCTGACGCTGCAGCAGAACACCTCGGTGAACGCCCTGGTGCGTGATTTGCTCGGCCGTTATGGGGAGGCACGCCGGTGTTGACGGGCGCAGGATCACAGGCCTAGAGGTAATCAATCCCCTGCTGGGCTGAAGACCGAAACAGGGGGATCGGGCATCGCCCCGAAGGCAGCTTCACCATCCAGCCAGCTCCTGATCGCCTGGGCTGGCAGGCCCTGGCCGAATCGGCCTCCCCCCCTGGCGCGCTGTGGATGGGCAGGCCCACTGGCGCGCCGCTTAAGCAGAAATGCCTGTTTTTCAGCAGGAGTGCTCAGCATCGAGGCTGGGGCGGAGCGAGGGGGGAGGATGGTTTGAGTACGCCCGCTTCCATGGCCCGCTATCTGCTGGTGCTCAAACCCCGGACCCCCCTCGACACCACCGCCCTGATCGCAGGACTGGACCCGATGCTCACCGAACTGGAAGCGGAGATCGACCACCGCACGCCAGCCCACCTCAGCGCGATGTTGAGTGGTGCCGAGAACCTGCGCCTGCAGCTGTTCGCCGACGTGCAGTCCAAATTGGATGGACGGGTGCTCGAGGTGGTGCTGATGAGCCGCGAAGCGATGGGCCGGGGGGCTCCCCTCACCCGCGAGCGCTTTGAGCGGATGGTGCAACTGGCGGTCGACACCATGCCCCACCTGACGCCGGTGTTTCGCTCCGACCGCGACGGCCCAATGCCCTTCGGGCCCTGATGCCATGACCAGCCTGCCGACAGCCGCCGCCAAGGCCATCGACGCCAACCTGGCCGCCAGCGCCCAGCTCGATCCCCCCAGGGGCTACCGCCCGCTCGCCTGGCTGGGCCTGGTGCTGAATGCGCTGGCGATCCCCGCAGCGGTGCTGGCCATCCTCTGGAGCCCCACCTGGCGCACCACCAATATCGCCGTTGTCGCCGCGGCAGTGCTGCCCACCGCGGCGCTGGCGATTGTGGCCTGCATCGCCTTGCTGCGTTGGCGTCCCTGGGGCCAGGTGCTGGCGATCGTGGCCCTCTCGCTCAGCCTGGCCGTCACGCTGCCGTACGCCATCGTGCGCCTGATCCTGGTGCAACAAGACCGACTGGCCCTGGCCCTGGCCGCGCCGCTGCTCTGGGGCGCGATCGCGGCCAGCTTGGTGTATTGGTGCCGACCAGCGATCCGCCAGTACCTGCGCTAAACCAGCCCTGAGGCCATCTGCTCCAGCCCATGCAGCCCCTCGTACAGGAGGTAGGCCGCAAACACCAGGGCCAACACCCCCACCAGCCACTCGGCCTTGTGCTGCAGCCATTCCTCCAGGGCGGCAATCGGGCCCCGGATCGAGCCGGAGCTCACGATCCAGGCCAACGGCGGCAGCAGTAGCAGCGAACTCGCCGCCAGCACAAACAAGCCGCTGACCTCCACATCGGCCTTGAGGCCCGGATGGTTGATCAACAGCAGGCCGGCTTCCTTGAGATAGAACACCAGGTTTTCCGGCGTTAGCAGGGCGCCGGCGGCCCCCACCAGCACCAGCAGCCAGGTGGCCATCTCGGGCAACTTGTTCATCAGCCGCAGCGCCATCCCCTCCTCGCCGATCAAGGCCTGGGGCGTGAGCTGGTAGAGGCCCAGGGCCAGCAAGCCGCCGGCACCGATCAGATCAATCAACACCTGATCCCGGTGGCCATGGTGGGGGGTGAGCGCCAGGGAACCACCCAGCAGCAGCAGCAGCAGCACGGCCAGCAAGTTGGCCAGGCTCCAACCGAGCACGTAGGCGAAGGAGCGGCGCAGCGGATCTTTGCCGAGCAACAGCAGGGTCACCACGCCGATGTGCAGGGGGCTGAAGGCGATGCCCATCCCGAACAGCGACGACTGGGTGACCAGGGATGGACTCATCGGCGCTGGCTCTTGATTGTGTCGCGCTCAACACACTAACGACGCCGTTGCCAAGGCCGGGGCGGCGTCAGAGGCGACTCGCCCAGTCGGCCGCATTCAGCTCCGGGAAGAGGCCATCCTCCCGCTCCAAGGCGTCCAACCAATGGGGCGGCAGGCTGGTTCCCTGATCCAGGGCATCGAGCAGCCGCCAGAAGCGATCGAGGTGGCGCTCAATCCGCTGCCGGGCCAGTTCGGTGGTGGTGCCGGCCCGCAAGATGAAACTCCAATCCGAACTCTGGGCCAGTAGCAGCTCCCTACCGGCTTGGGTGAGCCAGCGGCGTTGCTCGGTGCTGGCCACGCCCTGGTTGACGCGCCGCACCATGGCGGCGGAGGCCCGTTGCCATTCGGCCACCACCCAGGAGTTGGTTTCGTTGAGCCAGTAGTTGTGATAGCCCCCCTGGCCCCAGCTCGAAGGGGAAGGACGGCACACCTGCAGCACCTCGCCCCGGCCCAACACCTCCCGCAGGTGGGTGAAGCGCACCCCCGCCGCCGGCCCCTGCCGGAACAGCTCCGCCAGGAACTGGGGCCCTTCGAACCACCAGTGGCCGAACAGCTCGGCGTCAAACGGGGCCACCAGCAGGGGGGGGCGATCGATGGCGCTGGCCAGGTTTGTGAGCATGGCGGCGCGACCCGCCAGGTAGGCAGCGGCGTGCTCCGCCACCCGCCGCCCCGCCTGCTGCGGCTCGTAGGGCTGCTTGGCCTCCAGCGGGCAGCCCTGGGCGGTGACCCGATGCAGCTTCAGGCCGAGGGGCCGGCGGCTGCGGATGCCCACCTGCTGCAGCTCCGCCTCCGCCATATCCCAGCCGAGGTCGCGGTGGAACTCGCGATAGACCCCATCGCCGGGATAGCCGTGGCTAGCACTCCAGACCGGCAAGGTGGATTCGTTGTCGCGGCCGAAGAAGGCCACGCCACCGGGCGAACAGATCGGGGCATAGACCCCATAACGGGGGCGGGGCAGGGCGTGGAGCAGGCCATGGCCATCGAGCAGGCTGTAGCGCAGGCCGCACTGGGCCAGCCGCTGATCAAGGCCTTCGTAGTAGGCGCATTCCGGCAGCCAGATGCCGAGCGGCCGCTCGCCCAAGAGGCGCTCGTGCTCCCGGATCGCCGTGACCAGCTGGGCATGCACCGCCTCCGGTGAATCGCGCAGCAGCGGCAGATAGCCGTGGGTGGCGGCGCAGCTGATCAAATCCAGCCCCCCGAGCTGCTGCAGCCGGCGGAAGCGGGGCAGCAGGTTGCCGTCGCAGGCTTCGAACTGGGCCGCCACGGTGCTGAACTGCAGCGCCAGGGCCGCCGCGGCCTGGGCGAACTGGGGCTCGACCCCCGCCAGCAGCTCCTGCCGCTGCTCCAACCAGGGCAGAAAGCGCCGGTTCAAGCTGGCGTCGCTGAGCAGGGCCAGCAGGGTGGGCGACAGGCCCAGGGTGAGGCGCGGCTGGCAGGCCGGATCGGCGATGGCCTCCTCCAGCACCTGCAGCAGGGGGAGATAACACTCCTGCAGGGCCTGGAAATACCAGTCTTCCTCCAGGGATCCGGGCTCGCCCGAACGCACGTAGGGGAGATGGGCGTGAAGCACCAAGGCCAGATCGCCAGGGGCCATGGCTGTGCCGCGATTTCTTTAGATCAAGGCTTGATCCTAGGGTTAGGGGCTTGAACGGGCATGGAAAGCAGGAATGCGCAGGGTTCTGGCGGTGGATGGACACAGCATGTTTTATGCCCAGCAGAAAGTGGGCTGGTTCTTTGATCCCCGCCGGCTGCTGGCCCTGGCGGCGGAAGGGGAAGGGGTGGAGCTCTGCAGTGCCTTCTGGTATGCGGGCTTGAAGGATCCCACCGACCAGCGCCCCTTCCGCGATGCCCTCACCGGCCTGGGCTACACGGTGCGCACCAAGCCGCTACGGGAGCTGCCCAGTGGCGGGGGTGGTCATGGAGGCGGCAGTCATGGCGGCGGCAGTGGCGAGCACGAACCCCAGCGTCAGTTCACCCGCGCCAACCTCGATGTGGAGGTGGCGATCGACCTGCTCTGCGTGGCCGAGCGCAGCGATGAAATCTGGCTGCTCAGCGGCAGCCGCGACCTGGAGCGGCTGGTGGAGGTGCTGCGGGCCCAAGGCCTGCGGATCGTGCTGTTTAGCACCGAAGGCATGGTGGCGCGGGAGCTGCGCAATGCCGCCGATCGCTTTGTCGATCTGGCCGGCCTCAAAGCGAAGCTGGACAAGGCCGATGCCCAACAGCAGCCGGTGTTCAACCGCACCTGAGCGCCGCCAGCCCCTTCAGCAAAGCGCCGCTTCAGGAGGGCGCCGCTTCAGGAGGGCGCCCCGAGCGGCAGCCGGGCCGGCACGCCCACGGCGCGGGGGTAGGCCTTGGGGCAGGGGCCGGTGGGGCCCAACAGCAGGGCATGGCGAAGCCCCCGGCCGGCCGGCAGCTCCTGGCGCTCCACCCGTTCGAGCCGAGCCCGCAGCGGCCGCAACGCCCGCTCCAATTCGGCCTGGTCGTCGTCGCTCCATTGGCCGCGGTAGAGCAGCGCCCGCCCTTCGGGGCGCAGCAACGGCACCAGATATTCGGCCACCACCGGCGCCCGCGCCACCGCCCGGGCCAGGCCCCAGTCGAAGCGACCGCGCAGCTCGGCGCATTGGCCGCTGCGTTCGATCCGCTCGCAGCGCAACCGCACCTGGCCGGCCAAGCCCAGCTCGGCGACCATGGCCCGCACCGCCTCCACCTTGCGGCCCACCGAATCCACCAAGGTGAGCTGGGCGTGGGGCAGCGCAATCGCCACCGCCAGGCCCGGGAAGCCGCCGCCGGTGCCCACATCGATCACCCGCAGCGGTTCGGTTGACAAGGCCGCCAGCGGTTCCAGCGGCGACGCAGCGGCCAGCAGGCGGCGCAGCGGCCAGAGGCTGTCAAACACCTGGGCTACCCAATAGTCGTCGCCCTCCACCAACCGGGTGAGGTTGAGCCGGCCGTTCCAGTGGCGCAGCAGATCCTGCAGCCGGGCGAATTGGTCCCGTTGCGGGGGGGTCGGTTGCCAGCCGAGCCGAGTCCACAACTCTTGGGGCTGGATCGGGTCCTGCTGGATCAGGTCCTGCTGGATCGGATCCAGCGGGATCGGGGCGGCTTCCATTGCTGCGGCCATGGGGCGTGCTCTCCCTAGGATCCTGCACACCCTGCCCTGTCCGCCTTTTCCAGGGCCATGGCCACCCCCGAGCCCCCCACCCCCGCCGACCCCTCAGCCGCTGGGGTTGGTCGCAGCCACTACGAGCGACTGGAGGTTGCCAGCACCGCCAGCGACCTGGAGCTGCGCCAGGCCTTCCGCAACCTCAGCAAGCGCTACCACCCCGACACCACCAAGCTGCCGCTGGAGCAGGCCCAGCAAGCCTTTCGCCTGCTGCAAGAGGCCTATGGGGTGCTCAGCGATCCGCTCGATCGGCGCCGCTACGACACCCAATTGCGGCAGGCCAGATTGGGGCAGGCCAGCCCCGCCAAGCCCCCCCCGGGCCCGGCCGCTGGCCCCCGGCAGGCTGCCCCCAAACCGCTGGGGGTGCGGCGGGCCCTATCGGGGGGCGAGTGGTTCGCGCTGTTACTGCTGGGCCTCGCCCTGGTGCTGAGTTTGGTGCTGGGCCTGGGGGTCGCCTGGGCGCGGGGTACGGCCCTGGTCCGCTCCCCCAGCTGGTGGCCGGATCCCAGCTCGGCCGGGTCGGCCTCCAGCCCAGCCGCGACCCCGAACCCAGCCCTACCTCCGTTGGTCCCGAACCCCTCCGTGCCTCCGTTTGCCCCAACCCCATCCGTGCCGCCGCTAGCTCCCACCCCCTTCGCCGATGCCCGCCCTGCCGCCTGAGCAAACGCCGCTCTACAACCACCCCCTGCCGGCCCTGGAGCAATGGCTGCGCCAGCTCGGTGCCCGCCAGCGGGGGCCCCATGCGGTGGTCTGGGATCTGCAGCATGCAGGCTGGACGGCCGAGATTGTGCTGGAGAGCGAAAACCTGGCGGTGTCCTGGCAGGGTCAGGGTCAGGGGAGCCAGTGCCGATTTCCCTACGGCCTCAACCGCGCCGATGTGGAGGCGGCCATTCTGGCCGGGCCTTGAGCCGGCCCAACCACGGCCCCTTCAGGGCTCGGATCCTGCCCAGGGTGCCCCGGGAGGCGCCGGGGCGCTGCCTAGAGCTGATCGAGGGCTGTTTCGATCGCCCGATAGCACTGCTCCAATTGGTTGTCGCTGATGCCGAGCGGCGGCAGCAGGTACACCACCTGCCCCAGCGGCCGCAGGTACACCCCCTGGCGCCGCACCAGGGCCTGCAGCTGCTTGCCGAGCGGGTTGAGGTAGCCGGGCCGCTCCACCACCAGGTCGAAGGCGGCGATGCCCCCCAACAGCCGCGGCTGAACCAGGCGGCGGTGGCCCGCCAGCCGCTCGAGCAGGGGCCGGTGGCGGGCCTCCATGCCCCGATAGCGCTCCGGGAACTGCTCCAACAGGTCGAGGCTGGCCAGCGCAGCAGCGCAGCCCAGGGGGTTGGCCGTGAAGCTGTGGCCATGGAACAGGGTGCGGCTGGGATCGGTGCCCACAAAACCCTGGAACACCGCTTCGCTGGCCAGGGTGACCCCCATCGGCAGGAAACCGCCGGTGAGGCCCTTGGACAGGGCGATCAAATCGGGGCGGATGGCGGCGCGGCGGCTGGCGAACAGGCGGCCACTGCGTCCGAAACCGGTGAGCACCTCATCGGCGATCAGCAGGGCACCGGCCTGCCGCACCCGCTGCTCCACCTGCTGGAGAAACCCCTCCCGCACCATGCGCATGCCGCTGGCCCCCTGCACCAGGGGTTCCAGGATCACGGCGGCGGTGGGGGTTTCCAACAGGCGCTCCAGCTCGACCAAGGCCAGCTGTTCGCGCTCCTCCACCGTCTCGTCGTGCCAGTAGCTGGCGGGCCAGGGCGCCCGGGCCACATCAAACAGCAACGACTCAAACGGATCGGAGAACAGGGAGCGCTCCCCCACCGCCATCGCCCCGAAGGTGTCGCCGTGGTACGCCCCGGCGAAGGCCACCAGCTGGCGGCGCTCGCTGCCCTGGTTGCGCCACCACTGCCAGGCCACCTTGAGGGCCACTTCAACGGCGGTGGAGCCGTTATCGGAGAAAAACAGCCGATCGAGGCCACTGCGGGCGCTGAGCCGGCTGGCGAGCGCCTCGGCGGGCGCATGGCTGAAGTCGGCGAAGATCACCTGCTCCAAGCTGGCGGCCTGGCGGGCGATCGCCGCCGCGATCGAAGCTTCGCCGTGGCCGTGCAGGGTGACCCACCAGCTGCTGATCGCATCGATCAGGCGTTGGCCGCTGGCGGTGGTCAGTTCGGCGCCCTGGGCCGCCACGATCCGTTCGGGGGGAAGGGCCGTTGCCACCTGGGTGCAGGGATGCCAGAGGTGGGGATGCCAGGCCGGCGCAGCGGCAGAGCCGCTGGAGGGCGAAGGGGTTGGAGAAGGAGTTGGAGAAGGGGTTGAAGAAGGAGTTGAAGAAGGATTTGGAATTGAAGTTGAAGGGGTCGGCGAAGGCGTTAACGAAGCAGGCAACAACGCAGACGACGCAGACGACGACGACAAAGGCGAAGCCAAAGAAGTCGAAGGCGAAGAAGGCGAAGACGAAGGCGAAGAAGGCGAAGGCGAAGAAGACGAAGTCAAAGAATCGTCCAACGGTGGAGCCATGGTCGACGTTGCTGGCTGTGATCTGAAAGGCCCGGATCTCGGAGGCAGGGATCTCAGCGGTTAAAGCTCAGCGGCAGTGGCCCGCATGGGAAACACCGCTGAGCTTGCCGCAGCGGAACCAGCCGCCGACGCTCTTTTCCAGGTCGGTGAACAGCACCAGGATTCCACTGCATAGGGCGGCCACCAGGGCGCTGACCAGCAGGTGCCGCTTGCTCATCGTTCCAGGCTACGAAATCCCGGGCAGCCCTGCCATAGCCGCCGCAGGCCCCGGCGATCGAGGGGGACGAGCGGCGGCAGTTCGGCGAGCACCGGCACCCCACCGAGCTGCTCCAGGGTGCGGGGGTTATCGGGGTGCAGCGGGCCGTTGAGCACCAGCCCCAACAGCGGCAGGCCGCGGCGCCCCAGGGCCTCCAGGGAGAGCAAGGTGTGGTTGAGGGTGCCCAGGCCGCTGCGGGCCACCAGCAGCACCGGCAGCCCCCAGGCAACCAGTTGATCGATCTGCAGCCAGTCGCGGCGGTAAGGCACCAGCAGCCCGCCGGCGGTTTCCACCACCAAGGGATCGTTGCCGGCCGGCAGTGCCAGCCGGCCGGGCTCGATCGTGATCCCGTCGCGCTCCGCCGCCCAGTGGGGCGACACCGCTGCATTGAGCCGGTAGGCCTCCGGCAGCAGCCGCTCGGCGGGCAGATCGAGCAGTCGCTGCAGCCGGCCGCGGTCGCCGCCGCCTTCCAGGCCGCTTTGCACCGGTTTCCAGTAGCGGGCGCCCAGCCCCTCCACCAGCAAGGCGCTGACCACGGTTTTGCCCACATCCGTGTCGGTGCCGCAGACCACCAGCCGCATCAGCCGACCTCCATCGCGATCCCCAAATCCTGCTGCAGCGCCATCAAGATCCCCTGGCCTGCCGTTGCTTCTGCCCGATCAGCAGCAGCAGCTGCCACTGCAGCGGTGAGGCGGGCCAATGGGCCAACAACCGCCGCAGCTGGCCGCCGCCCAGGGGCGGCTGGCGGCTGGCGCTGGCCCCGAGCTGCCGCAGCCAGCGCAGGCTAGCGAGCCCATCGCACGGCGCTTGGCTAAAGCGCAGCTGGCGGCAGTGGTGGGGCTCCAAGCCGGCGCTGCAGGCGGCGTTGACCAAGGTGGGGCCTGCGGGCAGGGGCAGGGCGGTGCAGGGCACGGCGGCGGCGGCGGCGGCGGCCTGCCAACTCGCAAAGCTGCCGGCCAGGGGCACCACCAGCACCAACCAGCCGCCGGGCGCCAGCCGGCCCACCCAGTGGCGCAGCTGGGCGGCCGGATCGTCGAGCCAATGGAGGGCAAAGCTGGAGCCGAGCAGGGCGGCGCCATCAAGCTCGGGCGGCAGGCCGCCATTGAGGTCCCAGGGGCGGGCGCTGGCGGCGAGCGGATTGCGGGCCAGCAGCTCGGGGCAGAGGTCGAGCTGGCGGGGCGGCTCGACCTGGAGGTCGGGGCGGTGGGCGAGCAGGGCCCGGCTGAGCAGGCCGCTGCCGGCGCCGAGGTCGGCGCTGGGGCCGGGGGGTAGGGGAAGGTCGCGGCAGAGGCGACCGAGCCGCCAGGCCACCCCCTGCTGCAGGCGGGCCTGGTGGTCGTAGCTGGCGGCGCGGCGGCTGAAGTGATCGCGCACTTGGCTGCTGAACGGCTCCGGGCTGAACAGCTCCGGGCTGCCGGGCTCAGCAGGGACCAGTCCAGGGCTGCACGGGGGGGCACTCGGCAGGGCGCTCGGGCGGGGCAGCGTCATGGCGTCGGGCGGCGCTCCAGCCACTGCAGCACGGCCGCCTGCAGCAGGGCCGCCTGGGGCAGGCCCGAATCCGGCGCCAGGCCCAAGAAGGTATGGCCGGCGCCGGCCAGGCTGATGCAGTCGGCATTGGGCAGGCTCAGGCGAAGCAGGCAGCGGGTTTCGGGAAGCACGATCTGGTCGGCGGCCGCTTCCACCAGCAGCACCGGCACACCGCTGGGGAAGCCGGCCGGCAGACCGGTGGTGGCCGCCAGCAGGGCCAAATCCTGGCGCAACCGCTGCCGGGCCGCCGGGCCCACGGGGCGATCGGCGGGGCCGGGCGGCAGGGGCCCAGCGGCGGCGGGCCGCATCGCCCGGGCCAGGAAGGAGCGCAGCAGCTGCTGAACCCGGGCGGCGGTTTCCGCTTCATCGGGCCCCTCGGCCAGCTGGGCCGCCATCGCCGCCAGGGCAGAACGCAGCTGGCGGCCCGCGCGGCCGGGGGGAACAAAGCGGCCAAAGCTGGCCAGCAGCACCACCCGATCGGCGGCGGCCAGCAGCGCAGCCGGCAGCAGGTGGAGCCCCAGCGAATGGCTGATCAGCACCCGTTGGCCGGCGGGCTGCCAGGCCGGCAACGCAGCTGGGGCGGTGCCATAGCCGCGCTCGCCGCACTGCCAGCACCAGCCCCGCGCCTGGGCTTCAGCGCGCCAGGGATCCCACCCGGCCGCGGTGCCGGCCCAGCCGTGCATGGCGATCAGCTGCAGGGGGGCTGCAGAGCCAGGATCCAAGGGCCCCATGGTTCAGCGGGCGGAGGGTGCGAGCGGGCCGGGGCCCAGGGGGCCGGGACCCAGGGGGCCGGGGCCGAGGGCCGCCAGCAGCCGCTCCAGGCTGCCGGATGGCAAGCCATGGCGCAGCACCAGCCGCAACCGGGCGGTGCCCTCCGGCACCGTCGGCGGCCGGATCGCCAGGGCCAGCAGGCCCGCGGCCTCCAGCCGCTGCTGGGCCGCCAGGGCGGCGGCATCGGCGCCAAGTAGCAACGCAAGGATCGGCCCAACACCCGGCGGCCGGGGCCAACCCGCCGCCACCAGCCCCCGCCGCCAGCGCTCGGAACGCTCCAACAGGGCTAAGGCCGCCCCGGTTTGGTCCTGGAACAAACCGAGAGCGGCTAAAGCGCCGGCGGCTAAAGGGGGGGCAAGGGCGGTGGTGTAGCGGAAGGCGCCGCTGCTCTGCAGGAGCCAGTCCGCCACTAAATCATCACAGGCCAGAAAGGCGCCGCCACTGCCGAAGGCCTTGCCGAAGGTGCCACTCACGATCGCCACCTCCCCCAGCCCATGGGCCAAGCCGCGCCCAGCCGGGCCGACCACGCCGAGGGCATGGGCCTCATCCACCAGCAACGGCGCCCCATGGCGGGCGCAGAGGGCCGCGATCGCCGCCAGGGGCGCACTGCTGCCTTCCATGCTGTAGACGCTTTCGCTCAGCACCAACAAGCTTGCGTTGGGCGCTTTGCGGCGGGCGGCCAGCAGGCGGCGTTCCAGATCAAGGGGGTCGTTGTGGGCGAAGCGCTGCAGGCGGGCGCCGCTGGCCCTGACACCGGCGAGCAGCGACTGGTGAATCAAGCGATCCGCCAACACCAAGCTGTGGCGATCGGCGAGGGCCGCCACGGCGGCGAGGTTGGCCTGGAAGCCGCTGGGAAACAGCAGGGCCCGCTGCCGCCCCAGCCAGGCGGCAAGTTCCGCCTCCAGCTGTCGATGAACCGGCCGCGTGCCAGTCACCAGCCGCGAGGCGCCGGCACCGAGGCCGCTGCTAGCCATTTCAGCCGCGGCGGCCCCCACCACGGCGGGGTGACGGCTAAGGCCCAGGTAGTCGTTACTGCTGAGATCCAGTAACGGGGCGGAGCAGGCGGGCCCAACGCCGCCCTTGGTTGCGTAGCGCAGCTGGGCGCTGGCGGCGGGCTCCAGGCTGCGCAAGCTGCGCAGGCGCTCCGGGGGGATGCCAGCAAGGGCGTCGCGCAGCCGCTGGCGCCAGGCCGCGGCGGCGGCAACGTCGGCGCAGGGGGGGGAGGAAGCCAGGGCGTGCCGTCGCCAGGGATGGGGGTCAGTTTGGGATGGCGGGGGGGGTTGGGTAGATGAAAGAGGGAGAGGGGGGCGGAGAGGGGGCGGTACTGGGGTGCCTGGATGGGATGGCTGGATGGGATGGCTGGATGAGGTGGAGGCGTTGGTGGCGGGAGTGCTGTACGGCGCAGGACTTCGCTTGGAGCGAACGGCTTCCGCGAAGCGGTTGGGGGCGGTGCGGCTACGGGTGGATGACCTTGATGTTCAAAGTTGCCCTATTAAGGGAGCTGGACCATATGGAGGAGGCGCGGAGTATGTTGCCTACGCCTTGGGGATAAAGGATCCGCATGCACCTATGGAATAAAGGACATGTAAGTGTTGAACTGTGGTCCCCTGGGCGGGGCCGGGCACGCCGACCTTTTTTTTATTTAACGCAGCCAATCTTTAGAGACGGATCCGCTGCGGCAAAGCCCTAGGGAACCTCAGGCTGCCAGGGTAGTTACGGCTTGATGAATAGTTACGGCTTGATGAATCCACTCCAGGTCCTGCGGCCGCACCTGGTCAGCTTCCTCCAGGAGCTGAGCCGCCGCCTTGAGCAGCACCAGTGCGGCGAGATTGGTGGCCCTATCCGTGAATGTGCGACGTCGGACACCCATCCGGCAGAGTTACGGCCTAACTAGTTAGTTGAAGTTGCCGCTAAGGCTCTCTTGAAAGCTCTTTTCTTTGCCACCGCTGCCGTTTTGCTTACCGCTGGTCCTAGCTTGGCGCAATCGCGGCGTCCGCCCAATTGTGGCTGGCAAGGCCGGACGCCGGTTGCATTTGGCGGTTGCACAACCTGGATGCGATCCCGTAGGGGGGGGGGAAATACCGCTCATTCTGATCTCAGATTTTCCCGGTGCGCCAATCCGCGTGATCCCACTCTGGGAGGAAGGCCGAGATCCCTATGACCCCTTTTGAACTAGTGTGTCGCCCCGGAGAGTTGCGAACAAGGTCGCTGGAGCTTCTCCATCCAGGATGGAGTCTGCTGTAGCAGTCCAGTGGAACGGGGCCTTGGTCTTGCTGTAGGCCACCACGAACTGCTCGATTTTGGCGGTCAGCCCATCAAACCCGGAAGCATTTCGACTTGTACGACTTGCGAGTCAACCGAAACGAACCCTTGTTCGCAGCCTGCTGCCCCACCTTTTAAGGCGGCCAGAACGGCTGGCAAGGAGTCTTCTACGGATAAGGTCAAACGCTGATTAGACGGACGCAGAACACACCGATGCGACAAAGCGGCAACCTCAAATCATGGAATGACGAGCGAGGCTTCGGGTTCATCGAACCAGCGCTGGGTGGCAAAGATATCTTCGTTCATATCAAGGCCTTCCCAGCTGGCACCGACCGCCCGACGATCGGGCAAGTGTTAACCTTCGAGGTTGAACTAGGCCCGAACGGCAAGAAGCGCGCTCACAAAGTCCAGCACCAAGTACGTAACCGAGCCCCAAAGACTCCTCGAGCGGAGACTCCTGCTTCATGGTCTCTGCCGCAGCTACTGGCGATCCCAGCCTTCGCCTCGCTCTGGCTCTGTGTCGCAAGTCGTTGGCAGGTCAAGCCTATCGTTCTTGCGGTGTACATCGGGCTTAGCCTCTTAGCATTCCTTGTCTACGCAAACGATAAGTCGGCTGCTATCCATGGAGATTGGCGCACACCGGAGAAGACATTGCATCTACTGAGCGTGGCTGGCGGCTGGCCTGGCGCCCTACTTGCTCAACAGCTACTACGCCACAAGTGTTCGAAGCCAAAATTCGTGGGGGTTTTCTGGATCACCGTAGTTGTCAACGTCGCAGCCTTTTTGGCATGGCATTCAGGGTTGCTCCAGAATGTGTAAGCATGAAGTCAAGGCATAGTCCAACATCCAGATTCAAAAAGCGGAAGGCAGGAGCGGAGCTAGTCTGCGACGACGTCATTCCCCTGGCCCGCTTCTGGTCTTGAGCCTTGGGCAAAACACACCGATCACAACCATGACCCATGAAGCGAGAGAAGATGCCTGAGCCCACTTGGTCAGCCGCCAAAGCAAAAATTAAGAAGCTGGACGAGTGCGAGTTGCTCAACCTGGTGGCAGATCTCTATCGGCTTTCCAAGGAGAATCAGGCCTTTGTGCATGCTCGGCTTGAGCTCGGCGCGGATCCACTGCAGTACTACAAGAGAATCATCAATGATTGCATCTACCCGGATGTTCACAAGAACAAGCCTATTCAGATTTCAAAAGCCAAAAAAGCCATCATCGACTACAGCAAGGCCGTAGGTGATACCTTGGGAGAAGCAGAGCTGATGACCTTTTTTGTAGAGCAAGGCAACGCCTTCACGCTGGAATACGGCGACATCAATGCGGCATTTTACGCCGCCCTCAACCTGATGTTTCGCCGCGCCATCGAAAGGATTTGCAGCCTGCCCGATCAGCGCCGTGATGCATTCAAGGAGAGACTTGAAACAATCATGAACTCATCGGCCAAGATTGGTTGGGGTTATCACGACGAGCTGCGCGACGACTACTACACCGCCTTTCCCTTGCCCCGCAGCTAACGGCTGATTCACCAGCGGCTGATCAGCAATGGCATGAATGGTTCGCAACCCCGCGGCGCCGATTGGGGCCGTGCTTTGGCGCCACTCCCAGCAGCGCTGCGCTAGCGCACCCCAGTTCAGGCACGGGCGCGCTTGTTCAGCGTCCAATGGCCAAGGGCGCCCGCCTGCGTTACGGCAACGTGTAAACTGGGTGAATCAGTGATCCAAAAAGCTAAAACAAAACCCCGATGAACCTATACAGAAATCTACGCAAACTGGGCTGGCAGGCATCGATGACGGGCCTAGCGCGAGGCCCCCATATCACCCGTTATTACATGTATGATCACTTAGGGAAAGTTGGTCAGCAAAACTCTTTTCATCCCGGTCGAACTCTTTCAGTCAGCCACTCAGACAGACTCGCAGAAGTCCTTGGCATCAAACCCAGCGAACTGATCACAGCAGACTACCCAGAACATAATTTATTAGCGCTTGGCTTCCCGGATTCCAGCTTCGACTACGTGCTTTCAGATCAAGTACTCGAACATGTGGAAGGCGATCCCTACAAAGCCATCCAGGAATGCCATCGCATCCTTCGGCCAGGGGGTATTTCCGTACTTACCACCTGCTTCATTAATCCAATCCATGCTTGCCCTAAAGACTTCTGGCGGTTTACACCAGACGCCCTAGCGCTTCTCCATCAAAACTGGAGCGACATCATTGCGGTTGGCGGCTGGGGCAATTTCGATGCCTGGTCGATCGTGCAAGACGGCTTGAGATTTGCCGGCATTCCGCATGCAACCTGGCACCCACTGCACAAAATAGCCACCCATAACGATCCATTGTGGCCGATTGTAACCTGGCTGATCGCCAGAAAATGACAACACCGATGGCCGCAACTGAGCATGCTAACTTGAGATGGCTAACCAACATCAGAAATAAATGGAAGCAAATCCCTATCTCGTTGCCCTGAAGGCACTACTTGAAAACCAAGCGCATCTCAATATCGTCGTTGTCGGGGCCAACGATGGCAGATTCAATGATCCAATCTATAATTTTGCCCTCGAAAACCGTACGCAAACACAAATACTCCTGATTGAACCCAATAAATTTCTGCTCCCACACCTCGAAGCAAACTATTCACAGCACCCCAGCCACCAAATCGCTAACTGTGCAATTGGCGAAGAAGGAGAGCTCATCCTTTACGCGGTTAAACAGGAATGGTTTAGCCATTTTCAGCCGGCCTATGCAAAAGGGTGGCCACCCTATAGGGCCGCTACCGGAATCACCTCGGCCCACAGGGAACATCTTGAAGTCGCCCTGCAGCGAGAAAACCTTAATCCAGATGAAGCGATTGAAACCCTCACGGTGCCATCCAAACAACTCGGCAGCCTATTGACAGAAATAACCTGGCCCACGCCAATTGACATTCTACAGATCGACGCGGAAGGCTACGATGATGCGGTGATCTATGCCGCCGATATCCAGCGCACAAAACCAAAGCTAATCTATTTTGAAAATCACAACATTCAGGCGGACAGATTAGAGCTACTCCAAAAATATCTCACTCAACAGCATTATCAAGTCCATCAAATCAATGGTGACAGCCTTGCTGTTCACGCCCAAATGGATCCGCTGCTCAGCTAGCTGCGTTGGCCTACCCCGGGCGGCAACTTGGCTGCGGCCGCCAACCGCCGCATCATTCAACTCCATCCCGTCCTCGCCGGTGCGGGAATCCAGGGCGCCGCTGGGTTCGTCAGCCCCCCATCCTCCAGCAGCAGCCGGGCCCGCTGCCGGCGCTCCCGTCTGCCAGGGCCTTCATCCCCACGATTCGATTGGCCATGGTGGCGAGCGGCATGAATAGCTGGTCGTCCCTAGCGTGCAACGAATTCACGCCCAAGTACTGCAGCGTTTCCCCCGCCGTGAACGGCTACCCCTGGATTCGGATCGTCTGCAGTCAAGCGCTACTTGGCGGTAAGCCCAAGCTGTCCCCCACCGCCCGTGGCGCCCCTGGGCCTGCCCACCCTATTCCTCTGCAGCGGTGCGCCAGTTGCAGCTGAGCAACCCCGATCCCGAGCATCAGCGGGGCCGCCGCAGCGGGGGGCGGGGGGCCAGGGCCGGCCCAGGGGGTGAAGCGCTAGCTTCAAGGCAAGCGAAGCCGCTGGTTGAAACAGGGATGACCTACTGCATCGGGTACTGGCTGGAGAAGGGGCTGGTGCTGGCCTCCGATTCCCGCACCAATGCGGGGGTGGACTACATCTCCACCTACAGCAAGATGTACAGCTTTCAGCCCGCTCCCGATCGGCTGTTTGTGCTCCTGGCGGCGGGCAGCCTGGCCACCACCCACGCGGTGATCAGCTGGATCCGCCGCGATCTCGACCGCCCCGCGGATCTCGAGGCTGGTGCCGGCAAGGATCTACGCCACTGCAACTATCTGTTTGAAGCGGCGGCCTATGTGGGGCGGGTGAGCGGGGCGGTGCAGAAGGAAAACGAAGCGTCGTTGCGGCAGGCGGGGACCAGCGGCGGGGCGACATTTCTCCTGGCCGGGCAGATCGGCAACGAACCCCACGGGCTCTATCTGATCTATCCCCAGGGCAACGCGATCATGGCGACGCCGGAAACGCCCTACCTGCAGATCGGCGAGAGCAAATACGGCAAGCCCCCGCTCGACAACATCGGCCGCGCCAACCTCTCGCTCGACGATGCCGCCAAGCTCTGCCTGATGTCGCAGGTGCTCACCCAACGCTCGAATCTCTCGGTGGGCCCCCCCTTCGAGCTGATGGTGATCCCGGCGGGCAGCCTGAGCATCGCCCACCAGATCAAAGTCGAAGCGGATGATCCCAGCCTCAACACGATGATCGAGGTGTGGATTGAGGCCCAGCGGGAGGCCCTCCACCGCCTGCCCAGCCTCCCCTGGGAAAAGGAGAACGGGGACTAAACGTGGAGTCCTGGATCTCGACAGGCCATCTGCCCAACGAGGCCGTGGTGCGCCAATTGGTGGCCGAAGCCCACCAGCGCTATGGCCCAAGGCGCGAGGGCAAGGTGGCGCGCTACATCCCCGCCCTGGCCTCGGCCAACCCGGCTGATTTCGGCATCGCCGTGGCCTCCACCCAGGGCCAGCTGTTTGAGGCGGGGGAGGCCCACCAACCCTTCAGCATCCAGAGCATCTCCAAGCCCTTTCTCTTTGCCCTGATCTGCCAGGCCATTGGGGAAAGGGAGGCTCGCCAGAAGCTGGGGGTGAACAGCACGGGGCTGCCGTTCAATTCCGTGCAGGCGGTGGAGAGGGCGGAGGACGGCCTCTCCAACCCGATGGTGAATGCGGGCGCGATTGCCGCCACGAGCCTGGCGCCGGGCGACACGGCCGAGGCCAAATGGGCCTTCATCCAGGAGGGCTTCTCCCGCTTCGCGGGCCGCCCGCTAGCGCTGGATGGGGAGGTGTATGCCTCGGAGGTGGCCACCAACCGGCGCAATCTGGGCATCGCCACCCTGCTGGAGGAGCAGGAGGGCATCTGGTTTGATCCGGAGGCCACCACCGACCTCTACACCCGCCAGTGCGCCCTCAGCGTCACCAGCCACGATTTGGCCCTGATGGCCGCCACCTTGGCCAATGGGGGGCGCCATCCCCTCAGCGGCGAGCAGGTGGTGGAGCCGCCGATCTGCCAGGTCGTGCTGGCGGTGATGGTGACGGCGGGGCTCTATGAAACCTCCGGCGATTGGATTTACGACATCGGCCTGCCGGGTAAGAGCGGGGTGTCGGGCGGCATGATCACCGTGGCGCCAGGCAAGGGCGGGCTGGCCACCTACTCGCCGCCGCTGGATGGGGCGGGCAACAGCGTGCGGGGCCAGCTCACGGCGAGTTTTCTCTCCGAGCGCCTGGGCCTTCACCTGTTGGCTTCCAGGCCCGCCAGCCCCGCCTGAGGGCCCAGGCTCAAAGCCTGGGCAGGAAAAAGGGGATCAGCACCGCATTGAGCAGGTCAATGAAAAACGCCGACACCAGGGGCAGCACGATGAAGGCCTTGGGGGAGGGGCCGAACTTCTGGGTCACGGCGGTCATGTTGGCCATGGCGGTGGGGGTGGAGCCGAGGCTGAAGCCGCTGAAGCCAGCGGCGATCACCGCGGCGTCGTAGGTGCCGCCCAGCAGGGGGAACACCAGGAAGAGGTTGATCAGCAGGGCCAGCAGGAACTGGGCGATCAGGATCAGCAGCAGCGGTCCCGCCAGATCCACCAGCGTCCAGAACTGGATGGTCATCAACGACATCGCCAGGAAGGCCCCCAGGGAAATCTCGGCGATCAGGTCGAGGGCGGGGGTGCGGGAGGGCCAGCGAAACGGGAACTTGGGCCCTGGCTTGGGCAGCAGGTTGCTGAGCAGGATGCCCACGATCAGGCAGGGCACAAACAGCGGCAGAAACAGCCCCCGCTCCCGGAGCAGCTCCTGCAGGAGCGAGCCGAGGATGATGCAGATGTTGATCGCCAGCACCGCCCCGAGGAAATCGTGGGAATCGATCAACGCCCCGCCGCTTGGGGCCCGGGAAGGCTTTCCCCCAGGCGCAGGCGAGGGGGCCGCAGCGGCTGGAACCGCCGGCGCTGAAGCGAGAGCAGCGCCGTTGGCTGGACCGCTGCAGAGGTCGCCTCGCTCCGTCGCGGCTGAGGCGCCGGGGGCCACCAGCCGATGGCGCTGGATCAGGTAGCGGGCGATGGGGCCGCCGCTGGCACTGGCGATGATCAAACCGAAGGTGGCGGCGGCAATGCCGATCTCCATGGCGTTGGCCACGCCGTAGTCGCCTGCAAACTTGGGCGCCCACGCAATCGTGGTGCCGTGGCCGCCAATCAGCGACACCGTGCCCATCAGCAGGCCCGTGGCGGCCGGCAGGCCGGCCAAGCGCGCCAGGGTGAGGCCCAACAGGTTTTGGGCCAGCATCAACACGATGGTGAGAGCAAGCAGCACCACCAGGGAGCGGCCACCGCGCCTGAGGTCAGCGAAGCTGGCATTCATGCCCACGGTGGTGAAGAAATACACCAGCAGCAGATCGCGGGCCCGCATGCCAAAGCTGATCTCCAGGCCAAAGGCGAGATGGAGCAGGGCGATCACCGAGGCCACCAGCAAGCCGCCACTGACGGGCTCTGGAATGGTGAATTCCCTCAAGAAAGCGAAGCGTTTGTTGAGAGCCTTACCAACAAACAGCACCAGGATCCCCAGGGTGACCGCAAGGAACGAGCGAACCTCAATCTGCCCGTTTACAAGGTTCATTTCGGCGCATTCATTTCGAATATTTCCTGTTGGGATTGGGCGTTCATGTGGGCTGAATACCGATGGGCTCAAGGCTCAGTTCGCTCGTTTGCAAAAGGACTAAGAGCGATGAACCAACATAAAGAGTCTACTTTATCTCTCCAGTCAATCCCGGCACATAACCGCCCTCAAAACCGCAAGCTGGCGCGCACCAGCCCACCCCAAACCCCCAGGGTGGCGGCCGGTCCGCGCCCAGGGCCCAGGGCCTCGGTGAGGCTGGCGGTGGCCCCCATCGCGCCGCGGGGCCGACTCAACCAAAACACAGCCGGCGTGAGGCTGAAGGTGTCGCTGATGGGGATCAGGCTGGAGGCCTCCAGGGCCAGGCCGGAGTCGTCCACGCCCGCCACCCCCTCCAGGCCGATCACATGGGCCGGCGCGCCCACCGCCAGCGTGACGCTGTTCCCGGAGCTGAGCACATCGCTCCAGTTGAGGCCCACACTCCAGGAGGTGGTGCGCACCCCGGAGAGCCCCGCCACCGGGGTGGTGCTGAAGGCAAAGCGATCCAACCCCCAGCCGGCGCTGATCGAGGGAATCCAGCCCGCATCGGCAGGCTGCCAATAGCCCGCCAGCGACCAGGAGTGGATGGCGCCATCGCGGCAGTCGGCGGCGAGCTGGCTGGCCAGAGGGGTACCCCGCAGCAGGGCATGCTGGCCATTGCGGGTGTAGGCGGCGGTGAAGTTCCAAGTGGGCCGGGTGTAGGCCACCTGCACCGTGTTCGTCTGGCCGCCGGCGGCCGTGAACAGCCCCCCCTCCCCGGGGGAACCGTTGTCTGCCTGGGGAGCCACGGCGGCATAGGCGATGGAGAGGCCCCGCAGGCGACCTTCGGGCTGCCACCAGGCTCCAAAGCCACTGCCCAGCCGCCGGCTGTAGGCGCCCGCCGCACCCGCGCGCTGAAACAAGTCGAGGATGGGGGAGTCGTTGGCGAGGCTGGGCCAGACAGGCAGCAGGTCGAGCTGCACCAGGCGGCTGCCCGCGGTGAGGCGAATCTCCGGACCCAGGGGAATTTGAAAGTAGGCCCGGTTCACGCTCACCAGGTTGCGGCTGCAGCTGGCGTCCTCGACGCGGCAAAGGGGCTCTGCAAAGGCGAAATCCAGCCGGCTGAGCGGCGTGGGGGGATTGGAGAAAAATCCAGAGGAACCAAAGTTGCCACTGCGCAGCAGCACCCGAAACAGGTCTTGCCCCGTGAAGCTCGTGTCGATCGTGAGCCGGGCGTCGTGGCTAATGGTCAGGGCATTGAGCAGGGGAAAGCCCGCAGCCGTGTTGGCGCCCCCATCGACGGCGCTGCCGTCATAGCGGAGGCCCCCGATGACAGCGTTCACGTTCACGCGCACGGTGCTGGTGGCTGTGAAGGCCTCCAACGCCTGGCTGGCGGGAGGGGCCTTCAGTTCCTTGGCGCTGAGGGGGTTGGTCTGGGCGCTGGGGGGCTGGAGGGCCAAGGCGACGAGCAAGCCGGAGGCCAGACCGAGGGCTCTCGGAGCTTCGAAGGCCCGGCGGCCTGCAAGAGGGGGGTAGAGAGGGGGAGCCGCTGGCGGCATCGGTGTCTCAAGGCCAGTGGACAGAACCCAACAACAGCGCCAGGTGCCGATCCCAGGCGCCCAACACGATCCAAACCATGGCACAACTGATGGCCAACCACGGCGAATCCGCCCGGCGAATGTTGATGGGTGTCCTGGTTGGCCGCGCCTGGCGGCCCCCCGCACCGCAGGCCCTAGGAGCCTGGCTGCGGCGATTTCGACCCTTGCACCGCCTGAGCCAGTGCGGCAGATCCAGCAACGGGATCTGGCTAAGGGCCATGGCCGGTTGCAACAACCCGATGCTCGCGGAGGGAAGTATCCCAATGCGCCCGTGGCGTGGTGCTGGCAGTGGCTGTTCCCATAATCTCACCGTTCGAAGCATCAAGCTGGCCTGATGCCAAGCCAGGAAGTCTGCATGCCCCGAGCGATGCATTTCGTCGCTTTCAATCGTCGCTTTCAACCTCACCAGCGCCTTCGCGTTGGCCCATACCTTGGTTGGCGGGGGAAGAGAACCCTGCTCTTAGAACAGCCCTGACGCGATGAATGATCCCAACATCCGTGCACCAGGACTGCTGGAGCGCTATCGCGAGGAAATAATGGTGAGGCGTTATGCAAAACGCACCATCAGACCAGATCAATGCCTTCCTTACCCACCTCGCAGTGAATGAAAAGCCTAGCGCATCCAGCCAAGATCAGGCCCTTGGCGCATTGCTGCTCCTATTCAGTAATCTGCAGGGCACCCCTGCCTTGGTAGCTCAAATACTTTACGGTAGTGGATTGAGGCTCATGGAGGCGCTTTGCCTACGGATTAAGGATGTGGAGTTGGAGAAAAACTCCATTGTGGTTCGGGATAGAAAGGGGGATAAAGATCGAATCACCATGTTACCGGAGAGCCTCAAGGCGTCGTTAAAGTCACACTTATCGAGCGTGTACGAACTGCACCAGAAGGATCTTTCAGATACCACCACATCGATGCCAGCCAGATACAGAAAGCGATGCGTGCAGCCACTTGGACATAGCGACGCAAAAACCAAGATGATCTACACCCATGTACTCAATCGTGGAGTGGTTGATGTTAAAAGCCCTGCAGATCTTCTCTTTTCCTAGCAAGCGCTAAGGACCAGGACAGCAGGGAAACCGTGGCTAAGCTTGGGATGTTATGCGGACCGTCCATCATGCTTGGCCGGAACGACCCCATCCTTGACAAGCCTTGCAGTGCAATCGATTTGAGGCATCAGTACAAACCGGTTAAAGCATGATAGGCTGAAAGGGGAATGACCTGGTGGGATGTTATGCGGTCCGCCCATACAGCGTTAGGCGTCACACACGCTCCTCAACTATTCCCCCGCTCTCAGATACCCAATCACATGACAGGCCCTCGCAAAAGCCATTCAGGACCGCGCTTCCTCGAACTTCGAGATCTCCTTGATGACTTTCTGGTGCGACGAATTGAAGCCGACGATCACTGCGCTGAGTCCATCGCGTCTCAACTACAGAACGTTCTAGGTAGTTGCGACATCATAACCTATGAAGAGGATGGTGCCGTAGAGGCTTACGCTCTCCTGCACTTTCTGGATAGATTCCATCGCTTTCAGCTGATTTTTCAAAGACTGAATGCATTAGGTCTTATGCCCATACGGTCGTATTTGTTCAGGGGCCGGGACGGCACACTACGAACTTCAGCCCTGCTGAACCCTTGACGGCTGCTTGATTCCCGATTGCATCTCAGGCAGAGACCGCCTGTGATGAGCGCAACTCCGGCTGGGATTTCAGAAGCGGACTGGCAGGCGACTCCAACTGCCGTCCGAGCCTTCATCCTGGACCAGCAGGCTGAGCTGCAGGCCCAGCAGCAGGAGATCGAGCAGCTCCGCGGCCAGCTCGCCGTCTTGGCTACCGAACTGGCCAGCCTGCGGGAGCAGATCGGCCGCAGCTCGCGCAACTCCTCCAAACCGCCCTCCAGCGATGGGCCCGGGTTTAAGCCGCCGGCACGGCGCAAGGGCAGTGGCAGCAAGCGCGGCGGTCAGCCAGGCCATCGCGGATCGGGGCCGGAGCTGCTGCCGATCGAGCGGGTGGATGAGGTGTTGGACCACCACCCGGACGCCTGCCGCCGCTGCGGCACCTTGCTTGATGGCGAGGATCCCGATCCGTTGCGCCATCAGGTGATTGAGATCCCGCCGATCACGCCAGTGGTGATCGAGCACCGGCTGCACCGACTGGTGTGCCCCTGCTGTTCCACCAGCACCTGCGCAACGCTGCCGGCTGATGTGGAGGCCAGTCACTATGGTCCAAGGCTCAGTGCTCTGGTGGGTCTGCTGGGCAGTGCCTTCCCGTTGAGTTTCAGCAAGACCCAGGCGCTGCTGGATCAACTGCTGGGGATCGAGATGAGTCGTGGAGCGATCGCCGCGATCCGCGAGCGGATCAGCGCCACGCTGGAGCAGCCCATGCAGGAGGCCCTGGTCTTTGCCCGTCAGCAGCCGGTGGCCTACGTGGATGAAACCGGCGCCCCCACCGGCAACGCCGACGGCAACAATCCCACGGGCAAGCGGGGCTGGCAGTGGGTCATGGTCACCGCCGTGGTGACGGTGTTCATCCAGGGTCTGAGCCGCTCCGCAGCTGCCGCGATCGAGCTGCTCGGGAGCGCCTTTGGCGGGATCGTAGTGAGCGATCGCTTCTCGGCCTACAACCATCTCCCTCTGGAGCAGCGCCAACTGTGTTGGGCGCACCTGATCCGCGATCTGGCCGCCATCGCCGAACGCCCGGGCGCCAGCGCTGAATTCGGCGCGGAACTGCTGGACCTGCAGCAACAGCTGTTTGGGCTCTGGCACCGCTACAAGGACGGCACGATCGACTGGCCCGCCTTGCAACACCGCAGCCGGCCGATTCGCCAGGCATTCGAGGTCACGCTGCAGCGGGTTGTAGAGCTCGGCTACCAGCGGGGCGAGCGAACACCGTGGGCCAAGACGGTCCGCACCTGCCAGCAAATCCTGCAGCTGGCCGATGGCCTTTGGACCTTTCTGGAGATCGAGGGGATTGAGCCCACGAACAACGCCGCTGAGCGTGCCCTGCGCCAATCGGTGATTCAACGCAAGATCAGCCATGGGGTCCAGTCCACAAAGGGTGCGATCTGCCGTAGCCGCCTGCTCACCGTCACCACCAGCCTCAGACAACAGGGCCGCGATGTCTGGCAGTTCCTGGAGCAGGCCTGGATTGCCCATCACCGTGGCGGGATAATGCCATCACTGCTGCCGGAGCCCTGAGTTCGGCAAGACAGAGCACCGCTACTTGATCGCTCAGCGATGGGCCATCAGGCATGCAGTCCTGCGCAGGGGCGTCACGACCCCTGAACGCGTACATACGGTCAAGGAAGATCGACATTCTTGACGTTGGTACTGGCCCTGGACCGTCCATGTTCGCAGCATCGGACTTCTTTGTGCACGTGCTCGGAACTGGGGAAAAACTAGACGAGGGCTGGGGTAACCAGGGCTTCGCCATCGACTATGTCGAAAAGAGTAAGTCCTTCAGAAATTGGCTCCATCACTTCACTGAGTACGCCAATGTCGCCAGCCGAAGCGGTAGGCCCTGGTGGGTACCGTTTCATCATGGCTCATTCCATGACTTCAAGGAGTTGAAATTTACTTCAACACACTATGAGACTCAACACGACGGCGATGGAGACCTTATCACCAGACCTGTGACGAAGAAGCACCGCTACGATCTGGTTGTCTTTAGCAATTTCCTGACCACAAAGGATCAAGTTCAATCCTTCTCAAAAGAGTTGCAGGACTGCGCCCGTTATCTGCGGCACAAAGGAATCATGCTTGTCGTTGGAGCAAGGGGAACCGACACGAAGTATGAAGAGGTTTACGCCGAGGTAAGCCGCTTGATCACAGAAACGAGCTACGATAACTATAAATTGATTGCGAAGTGCGTAGCCGTGGACATCGGTGATCCGGTTATGAGCTACTCGTGGGCTGATTCATATGGCAAGCGACTCAAGTCGCTAACGAAGAGCGTCTTTAGCCAACTTCAATCGCGTGCGCAGGGCGCAATCCCACAATCAGTAGGAAAGACGCTGGAGAAGTCAGTTCTTCCCGGATACTCGCGAAAGATCGAGTGGCAAGTGTTTGTCTTCAAAAAGTTGGCCCGGCCGCGAAAAGTGACGGCTAACGAACAAGGATAGATCGTGCGCAGCCACGATCTATCCTTGTTCGTTATGAAGTAATAGCGAGCATGGGCATGGTGTTGAGTTTTGGCTCCTCAATCCATCAGGCTGAAGCTGAGACTGCCTAGGAGAACAGGACTGGCGATGTTGAAAAATAAGGAGTGTAGTGGAAATGCTGTGTAGTGATTTCAGCACAGTGCCATCTAGCGTGAGCTTCAGAAGTACGCCGAATCATGGTTCGAATGGTTCGGATTAGTCAGGCTGCGTAGCTTGGCCTACAAGCGCGCTGAAGGCTCATTTGGTCATCCGATCTGGATTGTGTATTGCTACGAACATGTGGTTATCGGACCCGCAAACCACGCCTATGCTTCGGTGGCCTTCGCCAAGGAGCACTGCAGCGCTATGGTTTTGCGGTTAGCCAGCCCGATGCCCCAGCGTGGTTCTCGGAAAGGGGAGTGCTCTTGGGGCGTGGTTCTCGGAACCTGCCAATTAAGAGTTAGCTGGATCCAAGATGGACGTTCCCAAGAGATGGCAGCCAGCCTCCGATGAACAAGTTTAACCTACACTCCAGACTCAGAAATCATTATGCTAGATGGAATATTCGTCTAAGCGAGCCAGAGCAGTTTGCGAAGTTTAAGAACAGGCTTCTAACGGCTTTGAACGAAGAATTAGAAGGCTTCTTGCTTGCTCATGAGGAAGTTGATAATGACTTTAAAGCCATGATCCAAGCAGAGCGAGCAGAGAGCCCTAAAGTACGAAAGAGCCAACTTTTCGTGCAGCCAGAAGCCCTTGGCTTAGGAGCTGGAAGCACCCTTGCAACAACCTTCAGCATGATCAAACGTACGAATCCTGGGTTTGGAGACAGTGCCGTTTATAGGGAGCTTGAGGCCACGACTGAGACGCGAGAGTTGGCAACAGTAACTCAAATACTTTTTTGGGCTTTAGAAAGATCTAGCGCAGTGGAGTCGTCGGCGTTGTCAACAAAGGTTGCACAAAAGATAAACGATGCTGGAAGAATGTCGAAAGGGACGGCATTTAGAGTGTCCACTAGAGGAAAGCAAGCTGTGGTCCGCCCTAACGGGGACCCATTCCTTGATTCAATGATTATCGACTTCGTTCTGGAGGGCATCGAACGCTACCCGAAAGCCGATAAGCCTTTTAGCCAAGCATTGTCAAAATTCTTGCGTGGAGACAGAACACATTATCGGAATATTCTTGACGACTTGAGGTTTTCCCTGGAGCAGCTGCTGAAGTCCCTATTGAGCAATGATAAGTCATTGGAGAATCAAAAGGATATTCTAGGCGCATGGCTTAAGGACAAGGGAGTTCACGCACAAATTAGATCGCTTTATGTACACTTAGCCAAGTGTTTCTCTCAGTACCAGAACAATGCAGTTAAGCATGATGAGAATTACTCTGGCATGGAAGTTGAGTTTATGATTTACCTCACTGGCACGCTCATGCGTCTTCTTCTTGAGCTGGAACAGACGTCTTCCTCGCCTGAAGACAATTCCAGCTAACATCCAAATCCAGAAGGCGGGATTCAGGAGAAGTTTCAACTCCCCAAGTTGCTACCCACTTCTGATCTGGTCCGTTAGCCGAAACAAACATACCGGTTAAAACAAGGGAGTTTCGATGTCCGATGAACTTTTTCCAGAAGCAAGGAGCGCTGAGATATTGGGTGAGCTCTCCGCTTGGACATCCGTAGCCGACATACTGATCGCGGCGCGCATTCTTGAAGAACGAACCGTGCCAGGCGACCGACCAGAGAGCTTGCTGCTTATGCCTCTTGAACATCCAGAGCCTGCGTTCGGACAGATCTTCGCAATCCTGCTTGGACACCTGATGAATGGATATGTGGTTCCTTACCAAAAGATTGCCGTTTGTCGCGCCTTAGACCCACAGGTCACGGAGGCGACTGGGACTACCTTGCAGTCTTTACATTTTAGGCCCACCGTTCATGTTGGCATTATTCCCAAAATGCAAAACAAGTCAGCATTCTTCATCCAGGATCATCCTGCTGTGATTCAGCTTCTGCAATCGCCCTTGAGATGCCTAATGAGCCTCTATTTGGATAAATACGAATTTTCCAAGTCATTGCACAACAGTGTTTTCGAAGCTGAACAGCAGACCGGAGGACGCCCCAGAATCTTCCATAGGCCCTATGCTGACGGTTGCCTACCCAGCATTATTGAGGCGGCGTGTTTCTATGCGCTTGGCTTGGAGGTTGGAACACAATTTGCTTCGCCAGGACAGCCCAACATCGACTTTGCTTATCGGGCCGTCAATATTCAAACGCTCCCACCCGTAGACCCGGTCGTGCTAGGAAAAGCTTTTCAGGCCAGCCAGAGGATGCTTGATGCACTCCGTTGATCATCTCTTCGCCCACTTGGATAACGTCAATCCGATTGCAGATCGGGTCTCCCCTGCCTGTGACATCGGACAGGTCGACAAGAGCGTAGGAACGCCTGGATATATCGATCAACTCTACGGAAATTGTTGGAGCTGGACGCCAAGTCACGGCGCTGCCGTCTACGGGAAAACAGAAAGTCTGCCAATTGGCCCCCTAGATGAACTTGCGAATGGAGAATATTTACGTGTGCCATTCCGCAGAGTGCCTGTCATTCAGGTCAGATCTATTGAGGAAGTTCGGGCCATCGCGAGAAGGATGAAATCAGGCGACCCAAACTTCAGTGGCGTATGGCGCGGGCAGACCAGCCATTACACGACGGAGAAAAAGGGACGCACGAAGGATGAACTGCTCCGACTGTATGGTTCGGAGGACGTCGATGAGCCCTCGTTACTGCCTTCAGCAGCGAGGGCTGATCTGTATTTTCCGGACAGCTTCGGCGCATGGTCTGCATTGCTCGACCTATATGTTGACGAGCTGGCGAGAGAACCCGGAATGCAGCGGGAGCTACTGAATTTCACAAATTCATATCGATATAGAATGTGGGGCTTCGCGACAGCACAACATTACGGCCTTCCTAGCGTAGGCTTGGACGTCACTCATGACATCGACGTAGCCCTGTTTTTTGCTCTACACACATTCAAGACAAGTACCGAGGGAATAACCACAGCCACGCGCGCGAGCTCTTCAGCGGCCCCAATAATATATGGCCTGGGTGGCTTTAACCATCATGAACTGTTCGAAGATGAGAAATTGGCTCCGGCACGCCTTTTATGCACCCGGCCGGCCGCGCAATCGGCCATGTTTTTTTCCACGGGATGGGGTCACGCTCCGAACCACGCCGCCCAGAGAATCTATGTCGCATTCAAACTAGTAGATCATGAGGCATGGAATTTCGACATGCAGCCTTCGCATTATTTTCCCAATCCGCAGAATGATGAGTTTCTTCGGTTCATGCTGAGGCTTAAGAGCGGTCTCAAGTTGCCTGCCATTCAAGACTTACTATCGAAGATATACTACGTCCCTTGAACTGGAAGATAGTTCTCCATTGCCACTCAAGAGACTCGCTTAATCTCAACCATAAAGAGCAACAGATGTGGTTGGTTGCAGCTAGGCTATCTTGGGGGATGCAAAGGGGTGGCAGGTTTTTTGGCTCCCGCTCCCAAAGTCCAACTATCTGTGGGCCAGTCGTTGTATGAAATTGATTCGGTGTGACTAAGGGCTAACAACATCATTCACCCGACCCGTCGACAAGTGAAGATCTTCGTGATGAGTAATTGCGGGCGGGTGATGATGAGCGTTCGAAGGATCAGATTAGTCAGACTGCGCACCTTGGCCTACAATCATGCTTGTGGCTGATCTGGTCATCCGATCCGGAATGTGTATCGCAAGGAACATGTGGTTATCGGACCCGCAAACCACCCCTATACTTGGCTGAATGTCGTCAAGGAGCCTTGCACTGCAATGGTTTTCGAGTATCCAGCCCCATGCTGCAGTGTGGTTTGGGGAAAAGGAGGGGTGTTCACGGCATGGTTCTCGGAACCTCCCAATAAAGAGTTCGGCTCTCATGAAGAGAGGGAAATGGTAACCCACAGCGTAAACACGGTTCCCAAACAGTTTTTTTAGCAATTTCTCTGTCACTTCAGCTCTTGTAATATTCTCAGTTCTCGGAGCGGCACCACATGGACTACGACGTGTTTATAAGCCATGCGAGCGAAGACAAGGTCCAAGTTGCCGCGCCTTTAGCAGCCTATCTTGAGAGTAGAGGCTTTCGCGTATGGCTTGACGAGTTTGACTGACGGTAGGCGATAGTTTGAGACGTAGTATAGATTATGGTCTATCTGCGTCTAGATTCGGACTTGTGATCTTGAGTCCTGATTTTCTTAGAAAGGTATGGACTAATCGTGAACTCGATGGCCTTGTAGCAAGAGAGGACGATAACCAGAAAGTTATATTACCGATATGGCACAACCTATCTAAAGAAGATGTATTAGCGTATTCTCCAACACTTGCAGGAAAGATGGCAGTTTCAACAGAGCAGGTTTTAGAACGTGTTGCAGAACAAGTGGTTCGTGCAATAGCACGCTCAGCTTCCAATAATAACGATCAACTACGCCGTGCCCTCCTCACAGAACGGCGGTCCGAGGAACTGTCAGTTATCCGCCAGCAGATGATTGCTGCACGGTCGGAATGGGAGCTAGAAGAGGTTCTATATAAGGTTGAGGAGTTCCTCACCCGGTATCCAAGTCACCCAGAAGCACGTGTACTCCAAAGATGTATTACGACTGCTTTGGCTAGTGGCAGACTAACGCCAGCACCAATGCAAGCACGGAGTCAAGCGCGCTTGGCTCGACCATCAATATTCGGAATCATTCTGAGACTGCTAGCTGCCGGGGGCGCGCTTTTCCTTGCACTTCGCCTTTTGGGGTGGCTCTAGTAGGGGGTCCGGTTTGTACACTCTATCAAGAGTGAGAATCAACTTTTCCTCAACCGAGAGTCTCGTGGGACCAAGGCCAAGCTGAACAAAGCGCTGCAGCCGACTGCTTACAGCCTCCGCTCCTGCGTCGCTGCGGCTTCCAGCAGCGGCTGAGCGCCAGCGTTCGAAGGCTCAGATTAGTCAGACTTCGCACCTTGGCCTACAATCATACTTGTGGCTGATCTGGTCATCCGATCCGGCCTGTGTATCGTAGCGAACATGTGGTTATCGGACCCGCAAACCACCCCTACACTTGGCTGAACGTTGTCAAGGAGCCCTGCACTGCAATGGTTTTCGAGTCTCCAGCCCCATGCTGCAGCGTGGTTTGCGGAAAAGGAGGGGTGTTCTCGGCGTGGTTCTCGGAACCTCCCAAATCATAGTTAGGCCGCACGAAATGAACCTTGATCCACTAATCTCTGCCCTTCTCTTCGAGGCCGAAAGTGCTGAACTCGATTTTAAGAGCGAGCAATACTCATTTGAAGGTGCTGATGACCGCGTAAAATCGGAGTTACTGAAAGACATATTGGCATTCTCAAACGCTTGGCGTAGATCCGACGCCTACATTCTCATTGGCGTCAAGGAGGTCAAGGAGGCGGAGTCGGAAGTAGTCGGGATCACGAAACACATCGACGACGCGAGCCTACAGGAGTTTGTGAATTCAAAGACCAATCGTCCAGTGGACTTTTCGTACAACCCTACATCGTTCCGAGGAGAACAAATCGGTGTAATTAACATACCAGTACAGGATCGTCCGACCTTTCTCAAGAGAGATTACGGCAAACTTCGTCGGAATATCGTGTACCTTCGACGAGGCTCCTCAACGGTTGAAGCTCTCCCAGACGAGATAGCGCGTATGGGGCAAGCAGTAAGCGATGGACTGAAGCTAGCGCCGATACTTGTTCCGCGGCTTGCGACGAGCTCTGACTGGTCCAATTTGACCGAGATTGAGACTTTCGAAGCCGTGCACCTGAACTCTCTAGAGATAAAGAACCTTCCCGACTACTCACCGCCTGCGTCTACGGATCACTCCGGAAGGACAATCTACTCTGTAGGACACACAAACACGGACTACTTTCGAGATCGTGCCGAGTATTGGCGCTTTTCCGCGAAGCTTCGCCCAATTCGATTTGCTGTTTGCAATGAAGGAACCGCCATTGCCTCCGGCGTAAAGTTGTCGACCCACGTCGCGGATCCCGAGCACTCACTTGAATTCCAGTTGGGCTCAGATCGACCAAAACAGCCGAGAAGGGAGTGGTTGCCAATTGACTATCTTAGGTCAAATAGGTCAGTTTCCATGAATCAGATGGGGCCAGATATCGAAGTTCACAAGACAAGCGCAGGCTGGACGATCTGTGCATACTTCGGGAAGATTCAAGCGAAAGATACTAAACTAACGTCGGAGCAATTGTTCATGGGGATGACCCAAAGTGGAACCATCGATCTTCCAGTCTTGGTTTTCGCGGATGAGATCTCCAATCCAGTGAGTTCACTTCTGTCCCTCAATTTCGTAGTTACCGAAAGAGAGCTGACGCACGCCGAGCTCACGAGTTAGTAAAGTGTGGCCTGACTACACGCTCCACCTAATGTTCCCCAAAAAGATTCACCATCTACCGCCCACAGGTAAGCTTGGCCTTAGGCACTAGCATCATGGATACGACTCACCGTGAAATTGTCGACTACTGGGTTGGCCATCAAAATGAGACTGATTTGTCTGTCGACTGGGCAGAGGCAGAACCTCTATGTTGGCGCTGTGCGCATATGCGCAAACTTCAGCGTTGCCACATTATTCCGCGCTCTCTTGGAGGGGATGAGAGACCCAGCACCTAGTGCTTCTATGCGCTAAGTGCCATACGGAAGCCCCTAATGTTGCAGACCCAGATTTTATGTAGGACTGGCTCCGGGCACACGCTGTTCCCTTTAATGGTAGCTACTGGCAAGAACGCGGAATCCGGGAGTATGAACTTATATATGGTGAAAAGCCTTTCTTGGGCCTCGCTCACAGCGAAGAGCTCGTTCAAAAGGTGAGGGATATTGTCGAGGTCATCTTCCCAAAGACCAGTAGACATTGGGGACAGGGAAAGATAAACCCTGCTACGTGGGCATGGGTTTTCCGTAAGGTCGATCAAAGGGCGCGTGAGAATGCCTAACAATGCCATTCACCTGAGCCGCCTCCAGATGATTCTTAATCGCCACTGCGGTTCACGGCGGCCAGGTGATGGCAAGCGTTAGACGCTCTGGTGAGTTAACGCCTCGATTTTCGGTCCTGAAAAGCCCCTTCCGCCCAAGAAGACTTTGTAAAGATTTGGCAACTAAATGGCTCCTCACTCTTTCAGCCAATATCATGGGTTAGGCATATGCCCTACAACCGTGAAATACGCTCTAACAGTTGCGGTGCTAATGATATCATGGTTAGAAATGAAAGCTATGGCACAATCTTCCTCGCCTGAATGCATGGGCGCAACCTTGGGCACCCTGATTGGTGTACTTATAAACCCTCGAGCTAACACGTCTAGCGCCATTCCTGATCACTGCAGGGGTGATGTAAATCCAAATACGCCAAGGCCAGCCACAAGCCAAGAATTAGATGCCATCATACGCAAAGGCACTTTCGACCTCAATCGACAGATGCAGGACCCGCGTAATAGCTGGAGAGAGAGAACGTATTTTCCCAACAATGACTATTAACTGCATGCATCACTCTTTAATTAGCCGATAGCCTTTCCCCAGATGCTGGCGTTCCAGCAATACACAGCTCCAAATTGTATCGCTTGCCGCTTGATTTGCCTCCGTCCTGCATTTCGAAATTCAGGGCTAAGTAGCCTGATTAATTAATATTGACATGTCCCCGTGGCCACCACAGCAGCCGAAGCAATGCCGCATGGCACTCGCAAGTTGAAGTTCTTAGATCGGGCTACTGACAATTTATCGTTAACTTCATGATTTTATATTCTTCTTGAGGGCACCTCGAAAAATCGCGATCCTCACAGAGGAGGTCCATCAAACCCTTTGCAAGGCCTGGCCAGCATCGGTCTCGTCGGGCCGTAAAGATCATTTTTCGAGGTACCCTTGAATTGTCTAACATCGCCATACATCTGAGCCGCCACCGCAAAGCTATTCTCTTCGTTGTGCACACCATGCGGCCAGCTGAAGGCCAGCGTTCAAAGGATGCCCCACCAGCGCATCACCCGGCCGTCTCCCGGAGTGTGGTGGCTGCGATCTTCCTGCTGCTGGCGGGTATGTCGATCCTCCCCTTCTTCAAGCTGCATTCCGGCAGCATCTCGGTGATCACCTTCAGATCCGCAGGGCACTGAATCCGATCGCTGTGTCCAAGCGCAAACGGATCTCGGCGCCTGATCACAGTGCATGACCGGCGGGCCCTTCAGGGCATCGCCCTGCTTACGGTTGAGCTCGAACCGTCACCCCATCTCCATGCCCTCCGGCGCGACCTTCAACACAGCCGACGATGAACCAGCCGCCGTTCCCCGGGAGCGCAGGGCTGAGGAGGAGGGCCGCCTGCGGGGCCTGACCCAGGCCGAAGGGATCGTGATGATCGTTCTGGGCCTCCTGGCTCTCGGCTTTCCCGTGGTGGCCTCCGCTTCGGTCACGGTGATGGTGGCGATCGCCTTCCTGGTGGGCGGCGTGGTGGGCTGGATCGACAACCTTTCACGGGCGAAGCGCCTCGGACGCTGGCACTGTTTCTGGCGGCTGGTGGTATCCACCCTGTTCCTGGTCACGGGGATCTGGATGCTCGTCCAGTTCAAGGCGGGCATCGTGCCGGCGGCCCTGCAGGTGAAAGCCCTGGCCACGGCGATCGGCATCGTCTTCCTGGCCGAAGGGGGGGTGATGGCCATCCTCTCGCTCAGCCATCGCTCCACCCAAGGCTGGGGATGGGGACTGATGAACGGCATCGTCACCCTGGTGCTGGGTGTGATGATCCTCTCGATGAGTCCGGCCGGGTTGCTCTCCGTGATCGGGATCCTCGTGGGCATCAGCTTTCTATTCAGCGGCTTCGATCTGCTCGCCTTCAGCAGCCGCTTCCATCCGCGTGTCGAATGAATCGCGGCCCTCAATCGCGGCGCTGAATCACGGCACTGAATCGCAGCACCGGCGCCGTGCCCCAACCGGCAACGAGGAGCTTCTGGAGCGGGCCCGCAGGGCCTGAGCAAAAGCCTGCGCGCCGCCGGACTCCCGCAGCCCCCCAGCCCTACAGGCCCGCGAGGCTCTCCCCGGCGCCGGCATCCCCGAGCAGCCCCCGCACGCGATCGGCGGCAGCCAGGCCCGCCTCGATCGCCCCCTCGAAGTAGCCGGGCCAGCGGCTGGCGGCCTCGGTGCCGGCCCACACCACCCGGCCATGGGGCTCCTGGGCGATGGCGCCGTAGGTGGTCCAGGCGCCGGGGGTCAGGAAGGAGGTGAAGGCACCGCCGCTCCAGCCCTCGGCATTCCAGTTGTGAAGCACCAGATCGGCGGGCTCGGCCGCTTCGGCTCCCCACCAGCACACCAGGTCCTGCAGAACGGCACTGCGGCGCTCCGCCTCGCCCAGGCGCTGCCAGCGCACGGCTCGCTCCCCGGCGATGAAGCCCGCGAGAATCCCAGGCCCGCCAGGGGGGGAGCTGTCAACGGTGAGCTCCAGGGTGGGCAGGTTGCCGATGCCCAGGCCATTGAGCCCCCGCTCGCGCCAGAACGGTCGCGGATAAAGCGCCAGCACCTTCACCATCGAGCCCATCGGCGAGCGCTGCAGCAGCCCCAGCCACGCCGGCGGCAGACACGGATCGAACTGGATGCCCAACCGCATGGGCGGGGGGATGGCCACCACCACCGCCGCCGCCCGCACCACCCCGCTGGCGCCATGGCTCACGCGGACCCCGCCGTCGCCCTGCTCGATCGCCCGCACCGGCGCCCTCAGCCGCAGCGCCTCCCCCAGCTCGGCGGCCAGCCGCTCCGCCAGCTGGGCGGCCCCCCCCTCCACCAGCCAGGCCTCGGGGGTCTCCTGCTGGGGGGCCACGGCCTGGGTCCAGGCCAGGTGAAGCAGGGAGCTCTCATGGGGCTCGAAGCCCCCGGAGCCACCGATGCGCGTCAGCCAGCCGAAGGGGTAGCGGGCCAGTTCCCCCGCCCCCTGCCGCTCCAGCCAGCCCGCGATGCTCAGCCGATCCAGCTCCTCGGCATCCGGGGCGGTCCAGGGCGCCCGGGGCGGCACCCGGGCCACCAGCTCCTGAAAGCGCCGCTGCAGCTCCAGCGTGGCGGCCACCTGATCGGCCGGCAGGCCCAGCTCCCCGGGGCGGAAGAACAGCAGGCTCGAGCCGAAGTCGTGCTCCACGCCGGCCCGCCGCGCCGCGCCATTCCAATGGAACACCCCCTCGCCGTCGTAATGGGTGGGGAAGCGGCGCAGGCCGAACTCCTCCAGCAGAGCCAGCAGGCGCTGGTGGGTGGCGCCCACCCACTGGCCGCCCAGATCCAGCCGCAGGCCCAGGCCGCTGGTGTGGCCCCGCATCCGTCCACCCGCGCTCTCGCGCGCCTCCAGCACCTGCACCGCCAGCCCCTGGCGCCTCAGCTGCCGGGCGCAGACCAGGCCGGAGAGGCCGGCGCCCACCACCACCACATCAACCCGCCCATCAGCCAACCCATCAACCCTGGAATCCGCCATGGATGAACATCGGTGGGCGAGGCTAAAAATGACGCAACATCCGTTCGAATGGCAGGGGTCCAGCCAGCCGAGCGAGATCGGCAGGGTCGCCCTCCAGGCGGTGAGCACCCCCAGGTCCTGGCGAAGGGTCTGGCCAGCGGCCAGGCAGGGCGCATGCGGGTGAAAAACTGGCAGCCGGGCACCCAGCCCATAGGATCAGGCCATGCCCGAGCGCCCCACCACCGGCTCCGTGCCGCCCCTGGGCGAGCTCTTCCCCTTCCCGCTCGATCCCTTCCAGCTGGAGGCGATCGATGCGCTGAACATCGGCCATTCGGTGGTGGTGAGCGCCCCCACCGGCTCCGGCAAGACCCTGGTGGGCGAATACGCCATCTATCGAGCCCTGGCCCACGGCCGCAAGGTTTTTTACACCACCCCGCTCAAGGCCCTCTCCAACCAGAAGCTGCGCGATTTCCGCGAGCAGTTCGGCGCCGACCAGGTGGGCCTGCTCACCGGTGACCTCAGCCTCAACCGCGAGGCCCGGATCGTGGTGATGACCACCGAGATCTTCCGCAACATGCTGTACGCGGAGATCGATCGCGAATCCGACGACCCCCTGCATGAGGTGGAGGCGGTGGTGCTCGATGAGTGCCACTACATGAATGATTCCCAGCGCGGCACCGTCTGGGAGGAATCGATCATCCACTGCCCGCCTTCGGTGCAGCTGGTGGCCCTCTCGGCCACGGTGGCCAATGCCGGCCAGCTCACCGACTGGATCGAGCGCGTGCATGGCCCCACCCGGCTGGTGTTCAGCGACTTCCGGCCGGTGCCGCTGGCCTTCAGCTTCTGCAGCGCCAAGGGCCTCCACCCCCTGCTCAACGACGAAGGCACGGCGCTGCATCCCAATTGCAAGGTCTGGCGCCCTCCAAAATCCAGCCGCCGTAAGGGCCCCAAGGAGGCGAGGCCGCCCCAGCCGGAGGCACCGCCGATCGCCTTTGTGGTGGCCCAGATGGCGGAGCGCCAGATGCTGCCGGCCATCTATTTCATCTTCAGCCGCCGCGGCTGCGATAAGTCGGTGCGCGATCTGGGCAAGGTGTGCCTGGTCAATCCCGACGAGCAGGCGCGCATCCGTGTACGGCTCGATGCCTTCGTGGCGGCCACCCCGGAGGCGGTGCGGGAGGGCCATGCCGATCCGCTGCTGCGCGGCATCGCCGCCCACCACGCCGGCGTGCTGCCGGCCTGGAAGGAGCTGATCGAAGAGCTGTTCCAGCAGGGCCTGATCAAGGTGGTGTTCGCCACCGAAACCCTGGCCGCCGGCATCAACATGCCGGCCCGCACCACCGTGATCTCCGCCCTCTCGAAGCGCACCGAGCGGGGCCACCGGCCCCTGATGGGCAGTGAGTTCCTGCAGATGGCCGGCCGGGCCGGCCGCCGCGGCCTCGATTCCCAGGGCTATGTGGTCACCGTGCAAAGCCGCTTCGAGGGGGTGCGCGAGGCCGGCGCCTTGGCGACCAGCCCGGCCGATCCCCTGGTGAGCCAGTTCACCCCCAGCTACGGCATGGTGCTCAACCTGCTGCAGCGCTACGACCTGGCCAAGGCCAAGGAGCTGGTGGAGCGCAGCTTCGGCCGCTACCTGGCCACTTTGGACCTAGCCGACGACGAAGCCCAGATCGCCACCCTCTCGGCCCAGCTGGCCTCGCTGGAAACCAGCGGCGGCGATGTGCCCTGGGACGACTTCGAGGACTACGAAAAGCAGCGCGGCCGGCTGCGGGAAGAGCGGCGGCTGCTGCGAATCCTGCAGCAGCAGGCCGAGGAAACCCTCGCCCACGAACTCACCCTGGCGCTGCAGTTCGCCAGCGAAGGCACCCTGGTGAGTGTCAAGGCGCCGCAACTGAAGGGCCGGGTGACGCCGGCGGTGGTGGTGGAGAAGGTGCAGGGGCCGGGGCAATTCCCACTGCTGCTCTGCCTCACCGATGAGAACGTCTGGATTCTGCTGGCCTGCTCGGCGGTGGTCAGCCTCCACGCCGAGCTCAGCTGCCTGCAGGTGGCCCAGCTGGAGGCCCCGGAGCTGCGCCATCTGGGCGAACTGCGCCACGGCAACCAACAAAGCGGTGGCCTCGCCCTGGCGGTGGCCTCGATGGCCCGCCGCCACGACATGCACACCCCCCGCTACGACCTGGCCGGCGAGGTGCGTCAACAGGACGAGCTGGTGCGCCAGCTGGAGGAGGAGCTGGAGGCCCACCCGGCCCACCGCTGGGGAGATCGCAAGCAACTCAGCAAGCACCGCCGCCGCATGGAGGAGCTGGAGGCGGAGCTCGAGGAGCGCCAACGGCTGCTGCACCACCGCGCCAACCGCCACTGGCAGACGTTCCTCTCCCTGATCGAGATCCTGCGCTTCTTCGGCGGTCTGGCCGGCGACAACGGCCTCGAACCCACCGAGGTGGGCCGCACCGTGGCCGCCCTGCGGGGCGACAACGAGCTCTGGCTGGGGCTGGCGCTGATGAGCGGCCACCTCGATGAACTCGATCCGGCCGAGCTGGCGGCGGTGCTGGAGGCCATCTCCACCGAGGTGAACCGGCCCGATCTCTGGTGTGCTTGGCCGCCGCCGCCGGCCGCCGAAGAAGCCCTCCATGATCTGCGCGGCCTGCGCCGAGAACTGCAGCGCCAACAGGAACACGGCGCCGTGGTGGTACCGGTCTGGTGGGAACCGGAACTCACCGGCCTGGTGCATGCCTGGGCCAAGGGAGCCAACTGGGGCGAGATGATCGCCGCCACCTCCCTCGATGAGGGCGATGTGGTGCGGGTGCTGCGCCGCACCGTCGATCTGCTGGCCCAGATCCCCTACTGCGAAGCGATCAGCGAACAACTGCGCAGCAACTCCCGCCGGGCCCTGAAGGCGATCAACCGCTTCCCGGTCTGTGAAATCGACGATCTGCTGGCCGCAGCGCCCCTAGATCCGGCCACCGAACGGCCGGCTTTGCCCCTGGTCGCCCCGCCAGGCCCCGAGGCTGGCGATCGCCCTATCGAACCCGAGCCTGGCCAGCCACCCCCCCAGACCCTGGCAGCGGGGGAAGCAGCGGCAGGCTGATCGCCGCCACCGTGCCCATCCGGCCGCCGGGACAGCCAAGCCAATCCAAGCCCCCCTTAATCCAAGCCCCCCTTGTACGAGGGCTCACCCCTGCCCTGGCCCAAACCGATGCAACATTCACGCTGGTGCAACGTTCACACTGGTGCATCGTTCTCACTGGTGCATCGTTCAAGCCGGTGGATGGCACAAAGCGGCGCATCAATAACCCTGAAATACGGAGTAACTCCTACCATTTAGCCAAGCAACTTGACAGGCGAACCTAGTCCAGTAAGCCTAACGCTTGAGCCCCTGCTAGCGTCCGGCGGCCTAGGCCGTTGCGGGGGAGATGTTGTGAGCCAATCCGAAGCCCACGCCGCCCTGGTGCATGCCCCCCAGCGCTACCGACCCGAGATTGACGGTCTGCGCGCTGTGGCGATCCTGGCGGTAATTCTGAACCACCTCAGCTCACGCCTACTGCCCGGTGGTTATCTCGGGGTGGATGTCTTCTTTGTGATCTCGGGGTTCGTGATCACCGGATCGCTGGCCAACCGGCCCGCCGCCAGCCTGGCCGACCTGCTGCTGACCTTCTATTCCCGCCGCATCCGCCGGCTGCTGCCGGCCTTGCTGGTCTGTGTGCTGATCACCGCCGTGGTGCTCTGCCTGGTCTGCCCTGACCCCGGCCAGATGCTCGGAGTGGGCTGGCGCTCCCTAGTTGGCAGCTCCAACTTGATCCTCCACAAGCTGGCGCTCGATTACTTCCGCCCCGCCACCGAACTCAACCCCTTCGCCCAAACCTGGTCGCTAGGGGTGGAGGAGCAATTTTATCTCCTCTTTCCGCTGCTGATCTGGTTCAGTGGCTTTGCCCGCACGGGCCGTAGCGGCCAGCAGCGGCTCGGCTGGTTGCTGCTACCGCTGGTGCTGCTATCGCTCGGGGTGTTCGTCCACCAGCTCGGGGTTGACCAGCCCGCTGCCTACTACCTGCTGCGGGCTCGCTTCTGGGAGCTGGGGACGGGCTGCTTGCTGTTTCTGCTGCTGCTCGGGGCCCCGATGGCGGCCCCAGCGGACGGGGTCCAGGCCCGCGGCGGCCCAGCATCAAGGCACCAGCGGCCCGGCGGCGGCAGCGCGGCGGGCTTCGTCGAAGCTGGCGCCTGGACGCTCCCCCCCCTCCTCGTGCTGGGGGCATTGGTGCTGGTCATGGCCCTGCCCCTGCCCTTCGGGCTGGTGCCGGTGGCCGCAGCGGTGCTGCTCACGGCCCTCCTGCTCGCCAGCCTGCGGCCTGGCACCGCCGCCGCGGGGCTGCTCAGCCAGCCGCCCCTGGTGTTCCTCGGGCTGATCTCCTACTCCCTCTACCTCTGGCACTGGAGCGTGCTGGCGCTGGCCCGCTGGACCGTGGGCGTCTCTGCCGCCAGCCTGGCGCCGCTGCTGGCCTTGATGCTGCTGCTGGCGGTGCTGTCCTGGCGCTTCGTGGAGGAACCCCTGCGCCGCTCGCCCTGGTGGCCCGAGCGTTGGCGGGTGCTGGCCAGCGGCCTGGCCCTCGCCGCCGTTGGCGTGATCGGCCTCCAGGCCCTGACCCGCTACGGCAGCGAGCGCCTCTTTCGCGGCGATCGCCAGGTTGGCTTCTACGACCTGGACCGCAACGGCCCCGCCGGCGATTGTTCTGGGCCCGGCCATGCCCGCCTGCTGCTAGTGGGCGACAGCCACGCCCACCACTACCAGGGGGCCGGCTCCCATCTCTGCCGCCGGCAAGGTCTGGCCTACGGCGAGGCGGCCACGGTGGGCATGCCCTATCCGCCGATCTTTTACACCAACCCCTCCACTGGCATGGTTCGCGAGGATGCCTTCCGCTTTGCCTTGGTGCAAGAGCAACGCTGGAATGCCCTGATCAACAACCCCGCCCCCCCCGAAGGCCAGCAGGGGGTGGTGGTGGTGTCGTTGCGCTGGGCCCTTTACTTCGACCCGGGTTTTCTGGCGGATGCCAGCCATGCCCGCACCCGCCACTTCGACCCCGCCAACGAGGAGCCGGTGCCCCGGAAGCAGGCCCTAGCCAACTGGATCGATGCGGTGGCCCAGCTTGTCAACAGCCACCCCCGCACCCAGTTTGTGCTGATGCTGCCCACCCCGGAATTTGGAGGTAGTGAACCGATTGCGTTGTGTCAGCCCCAGTGGTTTCGCCCCCAGCTGCCTAGGGATTGCAGCGCCGGTCTGCCCCGCGCCAGCTTCGATCGCCTCAACACCTACCTGCAAACCGCGATCGCGGCCCGGCTGGCCGCCGCCCCCAACCTGAGCGTTTACAACCCATTGAATGCGCTCTGCCCCCCCGCTGCGGGCCGTTGCCTGCGCCAGCGGGATGGCTGGCTGCTTTACAGCGATGCCGACCACCTCTCGGCCTACGGCGCCTCGATCGTGCTCGACGACCTGGTGGCCTTCCTGCGCCAACAGCAGCTGCTCGCCGCCAAGCCGGCCAAAGTGCTGCAAAAGCAACCGAAAAGCTGATTGCCGTAGCCGTTGCAGCCTTTCGCCAGGCCGCTGCTTACCCCGATCCGGGCCTCGCCGCCGGCGCCGTTGTGTCTGGGATCTCGGTAGCGATTTGGCCGAGCAGCAGGGCATTCAGATCCCGAGGCGCTGCCAGATCACCTCCAGGTTGGCTCTGTGCAGGTCGGTGGCGAAACACTCGGCCAGTTGCTCAGCCGAGAGCCGGGCGCTGACCTCAACATCGGCCTCCAAGTTGGCGCGGAAGTCTCCCGCTTCGCTGTTCCAGGCGGCATGGGCATGGCGCTGCACGATCCGGTAGGCGTCTTCGCGACTGAGGCCGGCGGCCACCAGGGCCAGCAACACCCGCTGGCTAAACACCACGCCGCCGTAAACATGCAGGTTGCGGGCCATGTTCTGCGGGTAGACCCCCAGCCCGTTCACCACCTCGGTCATTTCGCGCAGCATGAAATGCAGGGTGACCGAGCAATCCGGCAGCATCATGCGCTCCACCGAGCTATGGCTGATGTCGCGCTCATGCCAAAGGGCCATGTTTTCCAGGGCCGCCACGGTGTAGCTGCGCAACACCCGGGCCAGGCCCGAGATCCGCTCGCTGCGGATCGGATTGCGTTTATGGGGCATGGCCGAACTGCCCTTCTGTCCCTTGGCGAAGTTCTCCTCCACTTCCAGCACGTCGGTGCGCTGCAGGTTGCGGATCTCGGTGGCGAAGCGTTCCAGCGAGGCGCCCACCAGGGCCAGGGTCTGCACGTAGTCGGCGTGGCGATCGCGGGAGATCACCTGGGTGCTGGCCGTATCTGGTTCGAGGCCCAGCAGGCGGCAGGTGATGGCCTCCACCTTGGGATCGGTGTTGGCGTAGGTGCCCATGGCGCCACTGATCTGGCCCACGGCCACCAGCCGTTCCAAGCGCTCGAGGCGCTCCCGGTTGCGTTCCGTTTCAGCCAGCCAGCCAGCCACCTTGAAGCCGAAGGTGATCGGTTCGCCATGGATCGCATGGGAACGGCCGATCATCACCGTGTCCTTGTGGGCGCGGGCCAACTGCCGCAGGGCGGTGGCCAGGCCATCGAGCTCGGTGCGCAGCAAGGCTACCGAGGCCTTGAGCTGCAGGGCCAGACCGGTGTCCAGCACATCGGAGCTGGTCATGCCCACATGGATGTAGCGCCCCGCATCACCGACGTGCTCATTGACGTTGGTGAGGAAGGCGATCACGTCGTGACGCACCTCCGCTTCGATCTCGAGGATGCGCGCCACCTCAAAACAGGCTTTGGCGCGGATCTCGGTTAACGCCTCCGCCGGCACCTGGCCCAGCTCCACGTTGGCGGCGGTGGCGGCAATCTCCACGTCCAGCCAGCTCTGGAACTTGGCCTCTTCACTCCAGATGCGGCCCATTTCGGGCAGGGTATAACGCTCGATCAAGGCTTGGGCATCAGCAGGTCAGCCAACCAACTTATCGGGCCAGCCTTGGGCTGCGGCCCCTGGGGCCCGGCGGCGCTCCAGCGGCCGGCAGGCCATCCGCTCGGGAGTGGCGTCAAATCCGGCCCGGAGCCTCGATGCTGTGGTTCGATAACGATGGCGTCAGGGAGCCATCGGATGGCCCGCCGGCAGCGGCTCGATCTGGAACTCGTCGAACAGGGCCTGGCCTGCAGCCGTCAGCAGGCCCAACAATTGATCCGATCGGGGCGGGTTCGCAGCGGCAGCAGCGTGCTCGATAAACCCGGTGTCGCGGTGGCAACGGGCCTGCCCCTGGCGGTGGAACAACCGCCCCGGTTTGTGTCGCGGGGGGGAGAGAAGCTGGTGGCGGCGCTCAGCGCCCTACCCATTGAGGTGAAGGGCCGCACCTGCCTGGATGGCGGCATCTCGACCGGCGGCTTCAGCGATTGCCTGCTGCAGCATGGTGCTGAACGGGTCTACGGCATCGATGTGGGCTATGGCCAGACGGCCTGGTCGCTCCGCACCGATAGCCGGCTGGTGCTGCGAGAGCGCACAAACCTGCGTCACCTCGAGCCCCCCGATCTCTATGGACCGGAGGATCCCTGGCCCGATCTAGCGGTAGCCGACCTCTCGTTCATTTCCCTCACCCTGGTGCTGCCGGCGCTGCGGCGGCTGTTGCAGCGGCCCAGTGAGGCTCTGCTGCTGGTCAAGCCCCAGTTTGAGGTGGGCCGGGGCCGGGTGGGCAAGGGCGGCGTGGTGCGGGATCCAGCCGCCCATGCCGATGCGATCAGGGCCGTGATTGCGGCTGCAGCGGCGCTGAATTGGCAGCCCGACGGACTGCTCGGCTCGCCGATCACCGGACCAGCAGGGAACCACGAATACCTGTTGTGGTTGCGGGAGGGCGAACAAATCCCAGGGCCGCACCGTTTTAACGATCCAGCCCAGATTGCCGTCGTGGTGGAGAAAACCCTCGCGGCCGACCATTGAACTCAACTATCTAATCAAGACCTAGAATTTAGCACTTAAACCGCTGCGACCCAGGCCCAGCCCAGCGAAAAATGGGCGCAACCAATCGGGCTCAAACTAGATGAAAACAGGATCAGCCGAATAAGAAAGAAGCAGCCAAACCAAACAGAGCCAAAGGAATTGGGTAGAATAAGTGTGACAAACAAGCAGGAACCGAGCTGCGAAGCGATCGTTGCCAAACGCTATGCGCTGACACGCCTCGCTTCGCTGGCACCAACTGGGCTTAGATGGCAGCGCTGTCGCGGTCTCCGGTACGGATGCGCAGCACCGAATCGATCGTGCTGATAAAGATCTTGCCGTCGCCGATTTCACCGGTGCGAGCGGCTTCCTGGATCGCGGTGACCACGGTGTCGACCCGATCATCATCGACAACGATTTCAAGTTTGAGCTTCTGCAGGAACTCAACGGTGAACTCGGAGCCGCGGTAGCGCTCGACCTGGCCTTTCTGGCGGCCAAATCCCCGCACTTCGCTTACCGTCATCCCAACGATGCCCGCGGTAACTAGGGCGATCTTGACCTCTTCAAGTTTGAAGGGGCGAATGATGGCCTCGATTTTTTTCATGGGTGGAGCGGATGTAGGCCTGACCTCTGCGATCCGGTGCGCAGATGGACAGGGACCAAGAGTAGGCCATCCCATTAGGGCCGAGACCTGCGGCTGCCGTCGTTACGATTGTTACCGGGATGCTCCCTCCCGGTTCCCGAGGTCCCCCAGCAGCCGATGTCCCCCGCTGAATTCAGCCCTTCGCCATCGAGCCTGGCCGCCCCTGGCCCAGCCGCGCCCCTGGCGGCGGATCTTGATCCTGCCGCCACCATCAGCCCACGCTACGGGGAGCGGGCGATTGCCGAGGCGCAGTTGATCTGCTTCGACAACCCCCGACCGGGGCGCTCCTATGAGGTGGCGATCGAGCTGCCCGAATTCACCTGCACCTGCCCGTTCTCGGGCTATCCCGATTTTGCGGTGTTGCGCCTCCTCTACCAGCCCGGCCCGCGGGTGCTCGAACTCAAGGCACTCAAGCTCTATGTCAACAGCTACCGAGATCGGGCCATCTCCCATGAGGAAGTGGCCAACCGCATCGTTGACGATCTTGTCCAGGCCTGCGATCCAACCTGGATGGAGCTGGTGGCCGATTTCAACCGCCGCGGCAATGTGCATACGGTGGTGCGGGTCAGCCATGGCAGCCGCTGCCCCTGCTGAAGCGCCCCATCCAGAAGGCGATCTAGGCTCCGATGCCGTCAGCGACTGGCTTGGAAGCTGGGTTGCCCTGGGCTGGGGAAGCCCGCCGACTCTGCAGATCGGCCAGCAGGGCAGGCAGCTCAGCCGCAAAGGCTGGCAGGCTGCGGTTGCAGAGTCCGGCTACGTGCAGGCGGCCCGCTTCGGCCACCGCCCAGATCTGGCGGGTGGCGACCAAGCTGAGGCCTCCTCCGAGCAGGGCGACGCCAAAACCGGTATAGACGAGGGGAACACCGGGGTCGCGCTTGAGCAGGATGCCACTGGCCGGCAAAACCCCGGCCACCCGCATCGGAATGCCTCGCACCTCCACCGCCTCGCCGCCGGGAACCAGCTGGGCCAGGGCATTGCCATCGGGACCGAACACCTGAACGGGGCCGTTCTCACTGGAAAGGCTGAGCAGCACCGGCTGGCTGCCATCGGGGCGGGTGGGCAGAATCAGCCCCCACACCTGCTCGCCCAACTGGGGAAAGGCCTGGAGCGGCAACTGCAGCACCGGACTGGAGCCGAGCTGGAGCTCGATCGCTGCCAGGGCCCAGTCGGCCTGGTAGAGAGTGATTCCCCGGGTACGCAGCGGATGGTTCACGCTGATCTGGGCGGGTTCGGCGGCTGGCGGCGGCGAACCGTCGGCTGCTGCCGGGGGCACGATCCTCAGGTCTGAGGTGAACTGCTCAGGCCGGCCGGCCGGATCCCGCTGGATGCTGAACCGATCGAGGGCCACAGTGAGGCGCGTTTGGCCGCGGCTATCGAGCAGCTCAAGGTCGTGGCCAGGGGCAAGAAACTGCTCCTGCCGCTGGCCGCCCAGGGCGCCCCAGGCGGAGCCCACCATCAGCAGCACGAGGCCGGCATGCACCAGCAGCGGGCCAACCCGGCCAACCACGCCGCGACGGCCGGCCAACCGGTTCTGCTGGCGTCGAACCTGCCAGCCCCGTTGCCGCAGGCTGTCCTCCAATAACACCAGATCGGCCGTCGCATCAGGACTCACCAGGGTTTCGGCCAAGCTGAGCTTGCTCAGTTGACGCGGTTCGCGGTAATCAATCCAGCGCAGGGAAGCCTGCAGGGCAGGCCACTGGCGGCGCCAGCTGCAGAGCAGCAGCGCCAACCCCAGCCAGGCGAGCAGGGCCAGAAACCAACTACTGGAATAGACATGGTCGAGCTGTAGGCCCAGCAGCCGATCCGCACCGACTAAACCGAGCCAGGGGGCCGGGTCATAGCGCTGGTGGTAAAAAGCCTCCGATTCCTGCTGGGGGATGGCGGTGCCAATGCCGCTGGCCAGCGCGATCACCAAGAGCAGGCCGATCGCCACCCGCAGGTCGGCGATCCATGCCACGAGGCGCTGGGCCTGGCGCAGCGGCTGAAGCGGAGTTGGGGTCACAGGAACTGGGATAGGAGGGTGAGGCCACCGGTGGTGAGCAGCACCACACCACTAATCGGCGGAATCCATTGGCCGATGCGACGCAGGCTCAACAGGGTCGGCAGACTGGCCGCCGCAGTTCCCGCCAAAAGCAGCGGCACCACCTGGCCGGCACCGAAGGCCGTCAGCAACAGCATGCCGGTGAGCGGTCGTCCACTCTGGGCCATCCAGGTGAGCAGCACGGCCAAAACGGGCGTGGTGCAGGGGGTAGCGGCCAGACCAAACGCCAAACCCGCTGCCAGGGGAGCGAAGGGGGCGGGCACCAGGCGTCGCCAACGGTCGGGATCGGGGCCGGCGGGAAGCGGCAGGCGCAGCAAACCGAGCAGATTCAGTCCCATCACCACCGCCACCACCGCCACCAACAGGGGAATCTGGCTCGGCAGGCTGCCGTAGAGATGGCCGAGCAGTCCAGTGGCCAGGCCAAGCAGCACCAGGGACAACACGATGCCGGCGGCGAAGCTAAGGCTGCGCTGCCAGGGCAGGGGAGGGCGCTCGGCAGGGGCGGGTGGGCTAGGCGGGATACCGGGCGGCGAGGCGCCGAACCCGGCCAGGTAGGCCAGGGTCACGGGCAACAGCGACAGTGAGCAGGGCCCGAAACTGGTGAGCAACCCACCGGTGAAAACCAGACCGAGAGTGAGGGGTCCAGGGTGGTTGAGGGAGAGCTGCAACAGCTGGTCACTGCTGCGGCTCCAATCAGCAAGCAGCGGGCCGAGGCTCACCATGACCAGGGTTGGGGAGTGCTCAGCCTATCGGTGCGTTCGAACGGCGCCGCGGCTGGCCCCGGACGGGTTCCAACCCTGTGGATTCGAGTCCGCAACGCACCAGCAGACCGGCCACGAACAAACTCATCAGCAGCGAGTTACCGCCGTAACTGACCATGGGCAAGGGCAGACCGGTGGTAGGCATGGCGCCGCTGGCCACGGCGATGTTCAGGATGGACTGACCGACCAGCAAGGTGGTGCAGCCGATCGCCACCAGCCGGTGCTGGTTACTGCGGCAGACAAGGGCGATGCGCAGGCCCACGAAGGCAAAGGCCACCAGAAAGAGCAAGAACATCAGGCAGCCCACAAAGCCGAATTCCTCGGCGTAGACCGCAAAAATAAAGTCGGTGGTCTGGATCGGCAGGTATTGAAGTTTCTGGGTCGAGAGGCCGAACCCCTGACCCAACAAGCCACCGGAGCCGATCGCCAGCAGGCTCTGCACCAACTGATAACCATTGCCCTGGGCATCCTTCCAAGGATCAAGGAACGAGCTCACCCGCAGGCGCTGGTAGGTATTGAGCAGAATGCTGGCCATGCCAAGCAGGCCGCCTGCAGCGGCGGCGCTGCTCAGCAGGGAGAGGGGAAGGCCAGCGGCCAGGGCCATCAACCAGAGCAGGAGTCCGGTTAAGCCAGCGGTGCTGAGGTTGGGTTGCTTCAGAATCAGCAGGATCAGCAGGCCGAAGATGGCAAGCCATAACAGCTTCTGATCGAGGCCGATCCGCTTCCAGTGGGAAAAAAGCACCGCCCCCTGCAGCACCACGAAGGGCTTGACCAATTCGGTGGGCTGGATCTGGAGCGGACCGATCACCAGCCAGCGGCTGGCGCCATTGACGGTACTGCCGATCACCAAGGTGGCGGCCACGAGCAGCAGACCGACAAGCAGGCCGAGGGCACCGCTGTGCAGCCAACGCCGCAGGCTGGTGCGAATCGCCAACCAGAACAGCCCCCAACTGGCTAACAGCCAGATGGCCTGACGCTTGACGTAGTAGGCGGCATCGCCCATCTCCCGGTCCGCCACCCACCAGCTCGCAGAGGTGAGCACCAACAGTCCCACCAGACTCCAGAGGGCCGTTAGACCGAGTAGCAGGCGGGTTTCGGCTGGCCAGATCTCCCAGGGGAGGGGCAGGGCTGGAGCCCGAGAGCTGGCGGTGACCGGATCGCTGGCCGAGGCGCGACGGGGGGTGGTTCTCGCCAAGGGCTCAACCCCAAACGCGTTGACCCATTCAGCCGTGGCGGTTGCGGGTTTGTCGAGGGTTCGCAGCCAAATGCGAGCCAACGAGCACCCGCTTGGGCTCCCAAACGGCGACCGGCCATCAAAAAAGCCCGACCTAAAAGGCCGGGCGATGGAGTTTTGGGAAAGGGATTCAGTTGCCCACGTTCTGCTGACGACGGCCCGTGACCAACTCAACCTTCAGGATTTTGCCCCCTTGTTTCATGATCCGCTGTTGTTCAGCGAACCAGCTGTCATAGGGCACCCACTTGGTGAAGTAGGTATTTTGAATCTCCCTTTGACTGCGCACCTTTTCGGGGCAGGGTATGCAGGCCGTGACCTTGAACAGACGCATGGAGTGAATCCTCGAAGCCAGTGAATGGTCGGATCAGTTGCCGAGGCCGGAGCTGATGTAGTCGAGGTAGACACCCATTTCACGACCGGCGTCAGGGCCGACGAGGGAAGCGGTGGCTTCCTTCATGGCCTGAATCGATTGAACCGTTGCACCGATGGGCACACCTAGGGAGTTGTAGGTCTCCTTGAGGCCATTCAGCACCCGCTCATCCAGAATGGATGTGTCACCGGCCAGCATGGCGTAGGTGGCATAGCGGAGGTAGTAGTCGAGGTCGCGAATGCAGGCGGCGTAGCGACGGGTGGTGTACATGTTGCCGCCTGGACGGGTGATGTCCGAGTAAAGCAACGACTTGGCCACGGCTTCCTTGATGATCGCCGAAGCATTAGCGCTAATCGTGGCAGCCGCACGAACGCGCAGCTCTCCGCTGGCGAAGTACTTCTCGAGACGCCCCATGGAGGAGCCGTCGAGATAAAGGCCCTGGACGTCGGACTGATTGATGACGTTGGTAATGGCGTCTTGCATGGATCCTGAGGGGGGAGCGATGAAGGGTGGGGTGGGCCTCAGGAGAGGGCGCCGACCACGTAGTCGAAGTAGAAGCCAGCTTCCTCGGCGTCGGCGCCGGTGAGGATGCTGGTGGCCACAGCCTTCATTTCACGCACGGATTCCGCAAGGGCCTCCAGGGGAGTGCCGAGGGCGCGGTACATCTCGCGGGCGCCGATGATCCCGATCTCTTCGATGGGGGTAACATCGCCAGCCACAACCCCGTAAGTCACGAGGCGGAGGTAGTAGTCCATGTCGCGCAGGCAGCTCGCCGTCATCTCCTCGCCATAGGCGTTGCCGCCGGGAGAGATGAGGTCGGGACGCTTTTGAAAGAGGGCGCCGCCGGCCTGCTTCACGATGCGCTCGCGGCTCTCGGCCAGGACCTGAGCCACCCGCAGACGGCGTTGGCCGCCGCCTACGAAGGACTTGATCTGGTCGAGTTCGCCAGGGCTGAGGTAGCGGGCTTCGGCGTCCGCGTTGATGATCGAGTTGGAGACGATGCTCATGCAGTTCTGCCTCGAAACAAGCGGTCGCCGTTGAAGGAGACCGGTATCCGGTGGGTAAGGGGTGAGGCCGGCATTGCCGACCGCTGCATCATTCTGTGGCAGAGGGCTCGACAACTACGCAGCGCGGTAACAGTTCTTCACGGCAAAGCCGAATGGAAACCCCTTGCCCCGCAATGGATCTGAGCGCCGGCCCCGGCGGGAATTGTGAATCATCGTGACACAAGAAATGGCGACACCACACGCCGTGATGCCGCCCAATTTGTTGACGTTCAATCTCAGAATTGAGCCCGATCGAAGTTGTGTCTCAGTCGGATGCTGCTGCTTTCGCTGGCTACTGGTGATGCTGCTGGGTGCCGCCAGGCCCTTGGGCAGGTGCTTAACGACCGCTGGTAGAAGCATGCAGTAAGGGCAGGCTAGACCGGGGTGGGCGTCGGGGTTGTACTTCGGCTTGGCCCCTGGACAACCTGCTAACCCCAAACCGCTTGCGGAACACTGCTTGCGACAAGTGGCTGCAAGCAAACTGATTACAACAAACTGCCGCGAACAAACAGGTTGCATATAACTGATTGCAAGGATCTGACCATAACAAGCTGCCTTAAACGGATAAATGCAAGGAATGATTCGCTAGATCTTTAGGCCAGTTGCAGATCCGATAATCCAGGCTGGCTTGGGCGGGCTGGTTCTGATCGTGACGGTTTTGACCATTACGATCTAAAGAAAACGCACCGAATCCACCAGTCTCAGCAGCACAAGCCAGCAAGCGATCACCTATCCTGCAGGCTAGGACTGTCAGCCTAATAGGATTCTGACAGATCATACCGCCCCTTTCGGTGCTGGGTTCAAGCCTCCATTTCCGGCGTAGAGCGAGGCCGTGCGATTCACAGTGGCCAATGGGATGCCATTCGCGGTCTGTAGGCCTCGAATGTACGGCACCGTGTGCTGCCCAAAGCTGCTCGCATACTCGGGGTTATCCAGCACCTGGTTCAACGCCGCCCGTTGACCAGCGCGGACCCGGGTAGCCAGGTAACGGCTCGCCTCTGAGGGCTGGGCTGCGCGTCCGAGTAGGGCCAAGTAGGCAGCGGCGGCACCCCGCAGTGGAGCCATGCGGTCGAGCCTGGCTTGGAACAGGTCGCTGGCAGCAACCTGGGCGACAAACTCAGCCACTGAAAGCTGGCCGTCGCGCAACTGGGATTCGGCATCGCCGAGTCGCTCCGCCACCAGGGGAACGCGATTGAGCAGCTGGCGATAGGTGGCCTCAATCACCTGCTCGACTTCAGCGCGGCTGGGAGCCTTGGCCAGCTTCAGGGCTGGGCTGAGGCTTGGGCGGCGGCGGAAGCCCTGGGGTGAGCCGGGCCGAAGCGCTTTTTCCATCGCCGCGCCAGGAGACGGGGCGATCCCGGTGGCCGGGTTGCTCACAACCGCTGCGCGCCAAAGGCCCGGAGCGGCCGCTGCACCCTTGGGAACGCTGACGGCGCCGATGCCGCCGCCGCCTTCGCGCCGCCAAGCTGTTGGGGCACTGCCACCGATGCCCTTGGCTGCCGCACTCCAGCTGCGGGCTGGAGCCGGAGCCTGCCGCAGGCTGGCAGGGCCGGCTGGAGCTGAAGTTGCACGGCTGAACACCTCGCCGCCACTGATTTGGGCGCTCCAGCCACCGCGAATCAAGGCAGGCACAGGCAGATTGCGCGCCACGGTGTCGCCGCTGATCGGACGCAGCCGCTGGGCTGGTGCCACATCAGGACGCTTGCTCGGGGTGAGGTCGACGTAGGCCCCGGCCTGGAAGGGACGCCGAAGGGCCGGCACCCGGCGGGTGTTCAGGTCGGAGGGAGTAATGAACCGCTCGTAGGGAACGGTGTCTTCGCCGAAGGTTTCGTTGTATTCCTTACTGTTGACAATCGCGTCGATAAGACCATAAAATCCACTGCGGGCCGTTATACCAAAGTAGTTGTCGATCTCCCAGCGGCCGAAGGTGGGACGGCCCAGCAGGCGGCGGTGGATCACCTCGATGGCTTTGCAGATGTAGAGGCCACTCCAATAGCGGCGACGGAAAGCGTTGGAGCGGGCGACTTGGCGCACAAACTCGCGTAGGGAGATGTTGCCGTTTTCGAGTTTGATCTCCTCAACGGTATTGCGCTCACCGGCATAGCCAGTGTTGCCGAGAATCTGATTGTAAACACCGCGGATCACGGCCTGGGTACTGGATTCAGTACCGCGGATGCTGGGCTGACCGCCCCGGCCCGGAACGGAGTTGCCACCCGTGGCAATCTGCTGCAGCCGCAGCACCTTGGGCCCGACCCGACGGGGCAGGGCCTTGCGGAACTGGACACTGTTCATCGGACCCGGCTGGTTCATGCCGTTGCCGATCAGAATCCGTCGGGTGTCGTAGCCGAAAGGCACGGCCCTCGTTGCCACCGAAGCGGTACCGGAGGGGAAAATGGCGCCGTAGTTGAGGCCGAGGGGATCATTGCCGCCGCCATAGGGGTGCTGGTCGGGAAGCGGCTGGCGGTAGGTGGCGTAAAGGGTGATGTACTGGGGCGCGCCTTCAAAGGGGGCACTGAAGCGATAAAGCTTGCGGTTGGACCCCCAACCGGCGCTTTCCTGGGCTTCTTCACCGAGGTCCCTCAGGTACGGAACGGTTTCCTCGCCGAACACCCGGGCGTATTCCATCCCGTTCACCAAGGCATCCACAAGACCATTGAGGCCCTTACTGCTGACGATGGCGAAGTAGGTGCGGAATTCCTCAATCGAACTCACACCCCGGCCCAGGAAATGGCGGAAGGCAAGTTCCACCACCCGGCTGTTGGAGAAGCGGCCATAGAACTGGCGCTGATAGACCTTGCTACGGCCGAGGGCGCGGATGAACTCCCGCATCGAGATCTGGCCTTGACGCACCTGGGTGGCCTCGACCGGACAAACCACCTGGGAGTAGCCCTTCATGATGTCCCGCTCGAACACCTGGCGGTAGGCGGCACGCACAACTTCGGCCTTCTGGCCGCCGGTCATGGCGGGCTTCATGTTGAAGCGTTGCGAACCCTCCGCCGCGAGGGCGTAGTTCGCAGGGAGTTGCAGGCCCTGGCTCACCGGACTGCCGAGCCGTTGGCGAGCCGAAGGGGTGGGCAGCTCCAGCTCCTTGAGCAGCACGTTGAAGCAATCGATCACCAATTGGCGGGCCTCCGGCTCGCCAGGGAACAAACCAGCGGCGGCGGCCCGCATCTCCTGGAGAGCCACGTTCGTGGCCGCCAGGGAACAAGCTTGTTCCAGAATGTCACGCAGCCCGCGGGTGTTGACGGCCAGGATGCTCGGATCGCCCGCCACCACCGCATAGCCCACATATCGCAGGAACCAGGCCAGGTCGCGGATCGACTTCTTCATCCGCTCGGTGCCGTAGAGGCCCACGCTGATCGGAGCGAAGCCGGTCGGGAGGATCACCCGCACGTCAGCATCGCCACCGGCCCCTTGCAGCAGGCGGGTTACGAGGTTTTTGCGGCTGGCCTCAGCACCGGTAAAGGTCTGAACCGATTTCTGGAAGGCCACCTGGTCGGCCGCCAAGGGGACATCACCCCCTTGGCTGGCCAGGGGTGCATCGAGATAGGACAGGGGGGTGCCGCCGGAGAAGATCCGGTTGGCAGCGCGGGCCACGATGGCATCGGCGTTGGCCGATAGGCGGCGCGACGCTTCGACGCGGATTTGGCCGCTCTGGAAAAAGGTGATCAGGGAGGCAAGTTCTCCCCCATCAGGAAATCGATCCTGCTGCTCCGCCCGTCGGACGCTGGAAAGCGGCAGGGTGTCGAAAAGCTGGGGGCTGACCCTGGTGCTGCCGCTGCTGGCGGTCACGGTCATGAACGGGAGCGAGCCGGGCTCTTGAACCTTACGGCTGCCCCCAGCGGGGTTTGGGCGGCGATGAACAAATGTTTGCAGCACCCCGGCCAAAGCGTTGGCTGGCGAGCCCGGGCCGTGAAATGCTCGGCGCAACCGTCTGCAGCCCACCGCGATGTCGAGCGATGCTTCCCCATCCACTGAGCTTCCCCAGCCAGGGCAGCCCGGCATCACTGCCGGCGTCAGTGGCGACTTCAAGGCCGGCGCCACCGATGCGGCGACGCCGGTGGTGGGGGCCTTTTACGACCGCTTTCCTTACCCCGGCGATCCACTCCAGGACGGTCCCCCTCCGGGTTACAACTGGCGTTGGTGCGTGGATAGCGCCCGCGCCTTCGTCTTCGGCAGCCTGCCGCGCCGCGACCGGGCCGGTGAACGCCCCTGGCGGATCCTTGATGCCGGTTGCGGCACGGGGGTGAGCAGCGACTACCTCTGCCATCTCAATCCCGGCTCCCGGCTGCTGGCGATCGACATCAGCCCCGGCACCTTGGCGGTGGCCGAGCAACGCACCCAGCGATCCGGGGCCGCCAGCCGGGTACGGGAGCTGCGCCTCGCCTGCCGCAGCCTGCTGGACCTGGAAGGGGAAGGGGAATTCGATTACATCAATTCGGTGGGGGTGCTGCACCACCTGGCCCAGCCGGCGGAAGGCCTGCGGGCCCTGGCGAAGCACCTGGCCCCGGCTGGGCTGCTGCATCTTTTTCTCTACGCCGATGGCGGACGCTGGGAAATCCATCGCACCCAGCGGGCCCTTGCCCTGCTCGGCGCCGGCAGCGGCTGCGAGGGTCTGAAGCTGGGCCGGCAGTTGTTGGGCGAGCTACCAGCCGACAACAGGCTGAGGCGCCACCACGAGGAACGTTGGACCCTCGACACTGCTGCCGACGCCAATTTTGCCGATATGTACCTGCATCCCCAGGAAACCAGCTACAACCTCGAGCGGCTATTCCGCTTCGTGGCCAGCGGCGGACTCTGCTTCGCCGGCTTCTCCAACCCGGAGGTTTGGGATCCTGCCCGGCTGCTCAAAGGTGAGCTGTTGGAGCGGGCCAGGGCGCTGCCCCAGGCGGAGCAGTGGGCCTTGGTCGAAAGCCTCGATCCAGCGATTAGCCATTTCGAGTTCTTTCTGACGCCTACTCCGCTGGCCGACGGCGATCCGCTGCACGGGCTCGACGATGGCGCCTTGCTGGCCAGTAGCGGCGAACGCAACCGCTGCCTCTGGGGCTGGCCCGGCACCAGTTTGTTGGGGCCGGATCTACAACCTCTGGATCTTGAACCCGGCGACCAAGAATTGCTGGAGGCGATCGAAGCGGCGCCAGCTGGCACCAGCCTTGCCGATCTGCCCTTGGCCATGGTGAGCAACGAGCGCGCCGCTCGGGCCCGCCGTCTGATCCGCGATCAGGTGCTGCTGAGGCTGGAGGGTGCGGGCCCGGCTGCGTGATACATTCCGCTCGCCCCAATGGATGTTCAACGGTTGCAGGCTGCCCCGACCACCCCTCTGGATGCCGACACCGCTTTGGTGCCGACCCCGGTGATGGCGGAGCATGACCTCCTCCCCGAACCCCCTACCCCAGCGGCCGCTTGCAGCGCCGAATCCAGCCCAACTGCGGTCTCCGCCCCAGCGGCTGAAGCCGATCACGGCATGGAAGACTACCGGCGTTTGCAGCGCCGCCTGATCGTGGCCACGGCCTGCGCTACCGCCTTAGCGGTGCCGATCACGGCCTGGTTATTCGACACAGCCACCGCCCTCAGTTTGATGGTGGGTGGCGTAGCGGCGATGCTTTACCTGCGGCTACTGGCCCGCAGTATGGCCCGCCTTGGGGTTGACCGTCAGTCGGTCGGCAAAGTCCAGCTCCTCGTGCCGGTGGTACTGGTGCTGGCCGCAGCCCGCATCCCTTCCCTGCACCTCCTTCCAGCCCTGCTGGGGTTCCTGCTCTACAAGCCGGCCCTAATCCTGCAGGTTTTGGTCGACGGCTGAGCTTCGAGCTCCTGCTTCGAGCTTCCTGGTCCGTAACTGCTTTCCTAACTGCCGCCCGTCGGCGTCCCCGTCCGCCAGGACACCCATTCCGATCGCATCCCCGATGGCCCCCCCGATCGCCTCAGCGCTGCATCTCAGATTGCCCCTCGCCGAACTCGAGGTAGGCAAGCACCTCTATTGGCAGCTGGGCAACCTCAAGATCCACGGCCAGGTGTTTCTCAGCTCCTGGATCGTGATTGGTGCCCTGCTGGCCCTGGTGGTGATCGGCACCCGCAAGCTGGAGCGCAATCCAGGCGGTATTCAAAACCTACTTGAGTTTATCTGGGATTACATCCGGGACCTTTCGCGCGAGCAGATTGGCGAAAAGGCTTATCGAGATTGGTTGCCATTCATCGGTACGCTGTTCTTGTTCATCTTTGTGAGCAATTGGGGCGGCGCCCTAATTCCCTGGAAACTGATTCACTTACCTAGCGGCGAGCTCGGTGCTCCAACGGCCGATATCAACACCACCATCGCCCTGGCTTTGCTGGTGTCGCTCTCTTACTTCTACGCAGGCTTGAGCCGCAAGGGTTTTCGGTACTTTGAGTACTACGTAGACCCTACACCGATCATGTTGCCCTTCAAGATAATCGAGGATTTCACCAAGCCTCTGTCACTCTCTTTCCGTCTTTTCGGCAACATCCTTGCCGATGAGTTGGTGGTGGCCGTGTTGGCTTTCCTTGTGCCTCTGATCGTGCCGCTACCGGCGATGTTCTTGGGTCTGTTCACCAGTGCGATCCAGGCTTTGATCTTCGCCACCCTGGCCGCCAACTACATCGGCGAGGCGGTGCACGAAGAGCACCACTGATCCCAGCGTCCGACGGGCGCAGCCCGTCTGGCAAACTTTCTGCGCGCAGGTCCGGCTTGAGCCGGGCCCATCCCTCGGGATGTCCCAGGCGCAGGTTTCCCACCCCGGTTCCTTCCGCGCTGCCCCAGCGCCCCTCATCCCCTTCCCACCATGGATTCGCTTACTTCCGCCGCCTCCGTCGTGGCTGCTGGTCTGGCAGTCGGTATCGGCGCCATCGGCCCCGGCATCGGTCAGGGCAACGCGGCTCGCGGCGCTGTCGAAGGCATTGCCCGTCAGCCCGAAGCCGAAGGCAAAATCCGCGGCACCTTGCTGATCTCATTGGCCTTCATGGAGGCCCTGACGATCTACGGCCTGGTGGTTGCCCTGGTGCTGCTGTTCGCCAACCCCTTCGCCGGCTGATCCGAATCAACCGCCCGGTAGCCAGGCCGCCCGGCCAGGTTCCCGGGGGTTGTGCCCATCTGCCTAGTCCCATCTTGTATCCAACCCCGGCAGATCCCGATCCCGTGGTCTGACCGAGCGGTGGGTTCACCCCCGCCACCCCTTCACCGCCCGCCATCCCCATGACCAGCTGGCTTCTGCTTGCCGAGGCAGGGGCGTCCGCCGCCGGAACGCCCGAGGGAGGTCTGTTCGACCTCGATGCCACCCTGCCCCTGATGGCGGTGCAGGTGGTGCTGCTCACCTTCATCCTGAATGCCCTCTTCTTCCGTCCGGTTGGGCGGGTGGTGGAGGAGCGCGAGGGTTACATCGCCATCAGCCGCTCCCAAGCCAAGGAGAAACTGGCCCAGGTGCAACGCCTGGAAGCCGACCTCAAAGAACAGCTCAAGGACGCCCGTCTGCAAACCCAAAAGGTGATTCAGGCGGCGGAACAGGAATCGGACAAGCTCTACCGCGAGGCGATCGCTCTGGCCCAGGCAGAATCGAACGCCAGCCGCGAAGCCGCCCGGCGCGAGATCGACAACCAGCGCTCCGCCGCCCTGGGACAGATCCGCTCCGATTCCGACAAGCTGGCCGATCAAATTGTTGACCGTCTGCTTGCCGCCTCATGAGCTACCCGATCGTGAACGCCACCGCTTCGTTGCTTGCCAGCCACAGCGGTTTTGGTCTGAACTTCGACCCATTCGAAACCAACATCATCAACCTGGCGATCGTGATCGCCGGCCTGGTCTGGTTTCTGCGGGGTTTCCTGGGCGGCATCCTGGATCGGCGCCGTTTAGCCATTCTCGGCGAACTCAAGGAGGCCGAAGTCCGGCTGGCCGAGGCAACGACAGCCTTGGCAGCAGCCCAGAAGGGTGTGGCGGAAGCCCAGCAACGGGCCGAAACCATCCGCACCGATGGCCTAGCCCGCGCTGAGGCGATCCGGCAGGAAAGCGAAAAGCGCACCGTCGAGGAGATGGCCCGCCTGAAGCAGGATTCCGCCGACGATCTTGATGCGGAAGCTGCCCGAGTCAGTGGCCAGCTTCGCCGTGAGGCGGCCCGACTGGCGATCGAAAAGGCCCTGGCCTCGCTCAGCGGCAAACTCGATCCCGAGGCCCAGGCCAAGCTGATCGACCAGTCCATCCAATCGCTGGGGAAAGCCTGATGCCACTGCTCAATAGCATTACCACCCCCTACGCCGAAGCTTTCCTGCAGGTAAGCGACGCCAATGGCGACACCGAGGCGGTGGTCGAGCAGGCCCGCAGCCTGCTTTCCCTCTGGAAGGACTCCGCCGAGCTGCGGGAGGCGATGGCCTCACCGGTGCTGGAGGTGGAGGCCAAGAAAGCCGCCATCACCAGATTGTTCAGCGACCAGGTAGCGCCCTCCTTCCTCAACCTGCTCAAATTGCTAGCCGATCGCCAGCGCATCGGCTACCTCGATGCCGTGCTTGAAAGGTTCCTGGATCTCTACCGCGACCAGAACCAGATTGCCCTGGCCAGCGTGACCTCCGCCGAAGCCCTCAGTGACGAACAGCTGGGGCGGATCACCGAGCAGCTCAAGTCGGTTGCCGGTACCGACAAGCTGGAGATCAACACCTGCGTTGACCCCGCCTTGATCGGCGGCTTTGTGCTCAAGGTGGGCTCCAAGGTGATCGACGCCAGCCTGGCTGGCCAGGTGCGTCGCCTCGGTCTGACCCTAGCCAAGCTGAGCTGAACTCCCACCCCCTCCCTACCCTCCTCCATCGCCTCCCCTCCGGGGATTCCCACCCATGGTTTCCATCCGCCCCGACGAGATCAGCGCCATTCTCAAGCAGCAGATCGCTGACTATGACAAGTCGGTTTCGGTCAGCAATGTCGGAACTGTGCTCCAGATCGGTGATGGCATCGCCCGTGTCTACGGCCTTGAGCAAGTGATGGCCGGTGAGCTGGTGCAGTTCGAGGACGGCACCGAAGGGATCGCCCTCAACCTCGAAGACGACAACGTCGGGGCGGTGCTGATGGGCGAGGGCCGGGGCATCCAGGAAGGCAGCACGGTGAAAGCCACGGGCAAAATTGCCGCCGTACCCGTGGGCGACGCCATGCTCGGCCGGGTGGTGAACGCCCTGGGCCAACCGATCGACGGCAAGGGTGAAATCGCCACCACCGAAACCCGTCTGATCGAATCGATGGCGCCCGGCATCATCCAGCGCAAGTCGGTGCATGAACCGATGCAGACCGGCATTACCGCCATCGACGCCATGATCCCGATCGGTCGGGGCCAACGGGAGCTGATCATCGGCGACCGCCAGACCGGCAAAACCGCGATCACGATCGACACGATCATCAACCAGAAGGGCGAAGACGTGGTCTGCGTCTACGTCGCCGTCGGCCAGAAGGCGGCCTCGGTGGCCAACGTGGTCGAAGTGCTGCGCGAAAAGGGCGCCCTTGATTACACGATCGTCGTGGCCGCCAGCGCCTCAGAAGCGGCCGCGATGCAGTACCTCGCCCCTTACACCGGCGCGGCGATTGCCGAGTCGTTCATGTACAAGGGCAAGGCCACCCTGGTGGTGTACGACGACCTCACCAAGCAAGCCCAGGCCTACCGCCAGATGTCGCTGCTGCTGCGCCGTCCGCCCGGTCGTGAGGCCTATCCCGGCGACGTGTTCTATTGCCACAGCCGTTTGCTCGAGCGGGCCGCCAAGCTTTCCGATGCGATGGGCAAGGGCTCGATGACGGCCCTACCGATCATCGAAACCCAGGCTGGCGATGTGAGCGCCTATATCCCTACCAACGTGATTTCGATCACCGATGGCCAGGTGTTCCTCAGCTCCGACCTGTTCAACTCCGGTCTCCGCCCCGCCATCAACGTGGGCATCTCGGTGAGCCGGGTGGGGGGTGCCGCCCAGACCAAGGCGATCAAGAAGATTGCCGGCACCTTGAAGTTGGAACTGGCCCAGTTCGACGAACTGGCCGCCTTCTCCCAGTTCGCCTCCGACCTCGATGCCGCCACCCAAGCCCAGTTGGCCCGGGGCAAGCGGCTGCGGGAACTGCTCAAGCAGTCCCAGTTCAGCCCGCTCAACCTGGCCGAGCAGGTGGCCGTGGTTTATGCCGGCGTCAAGGGTCTGATCGATGAGGTGCCTGTGGATCAGGTCACCGTGTTCGCCCGCGAGCTGCGCGAGTACCTGCGCACCAACAAGCCTGAGTTCATCAGCAGCGTGATGGGCGAGAAGCAGCTCAGTGATGCCTCGGAGGCGATTCTCAAGGACGCCATCAAAACCGTGGTGTCCTCGATCGCCGTCGCCGCCTGAGGAACCTGAACCATGGCCAATCTCAAGGAGATCCGCGACCGGATCAGTTCGGTCAAGAACACACGCAAGATCACCGAGGCCATGCGGCTGGTGGCTGCCGCCAAAGTGCGGCGCGCCCAGGAGCAGGTGCTGCGTAGTCGGCCCTTCGCCGACCGTCTCGCCCGGGTGCTGCAAACGCTGCAGACCCGGATGGCCTTCGAAACCGCCGATGCCCCCCTGCTGGCGGCCCGCGATCTGCGCAAGATCACCCTGCTCGCCGTGACCGGCGATCGGGGTCTGTGCGGCGGTTACAACGCCAACATCATCAAGCGCACCGAGCAGCGGGTGGCTGAACTCAAGGCCCAGGGTTTTGATGTGGATCTGGTGCTGCTGGGCCGCAAGGCGATCTCCTACTTCCAGAACCGCGCTTCCCAGTACAAAATCCGCGCCACCTTCACGGGGTTGGAGCAGGTACCCACCGCTGCCGAAGCCAACGGCATCGCCAATGAAGTGCTAGCCGAATTCCTTTCCGGCAGCACCGATCGGGTCGAGATCATCTACACCAAGTTCATCAACCTGGTGAGCTCGAAGCCCGTGGTCCAGACCCTGCTTCCCCTCGATGCCCAGGACATCGCCGATCCCGACGATGAAATGTTCCGCCTGGTGACCAAAGATGGTCGCCTGACGGTGGAAACGGTGGACGTGGCCAACAGCCAACCAGCCCTGCCTTCGGACTTCGTGTTCGAGCAGACCCCAGAACAGCTGCTCAATGCTCTCCTGCCCCTCTATCTGGCCAACCAGCTGCTGCGCTCCCTGCAGGAAGCCGCCGCCAGCGAACTCGCCAGCCGGATGACGGCGATGAATAACGCCAGTGACAACGCCAAAGCCCTGGCCAAATCGTTGACCCTGGATTACAACAAGGCCCGCCAGGCGGCCATCACCCAGGAGATCCTGGAAGTGGTGGGTGGTTCATCGGCGATGTGATCAAGTTCGCGCCGAGGGGCCGCGCGGATCTTTGAATCGAGTCCAACGAAGCTGCCTAGGGGTTTCGTTGGGCTTGTTTGCATTGTGGCCTGCGGCTGGCGTCTCAGGGACACCCCTGGGCTGACACCCGATAGCTGAAGCCCGTGGAGCCGGGCATGTTGCTGGCTCCCACCCGCACATTCACCTGGCTGGTGCGTTTGCCGGGGACGCTGGGGAAGGGTCCCAGGTTGCGCTGTTCCTGGGGGGCCAAGGTGAGGTTTTGATTCACGAGCTGCAGGTTGCTGCCATCGGTGAACCGCAGAAACACCGCCACGGGGAAGGTGCCTCGCCCTGTGGAAGCCGACTGCAGCTTGACCCGGTAGCTGCTGAAGCCGCGGTCGACCGTGAAGTCGGTGTTCCAGTTGGTGCTGCCCACCAACCGGTCGGCGCTGATGCGCTTCTGCACCACGAGCTCTCCGCTGCCACCGATCGGCATCAGGAAGCGGCACTGAGCCTGGGCCTGGGCCTTGCCGCCGGTGGTGCTGAGCAGTAGGGAGACGGCGAAAACCGCCGCCTTGCAGGAGTGGGAGCGCGAAGGCATGGCATGGGGGCCCGCAATAACGGCAAGCTAGGGCTGGCGCGGAGCCCAGGAGTCTTGCTGCGCCATGCTGCCGCACAGCACGGAAACCGATGGCGAACCAACAGCCCCCCACGCCTTCGGGCGCCCTCCAGCTTCAGGCCCTGTTCCCCCTCGCCATGGGGATGGTGCAGCTGCCCATCGATCCCCTGGATGTGGCCTTGCAGATGCAGGCGATCCGGGAGCTGCAGGGCGAAGCCAGCTCCAATCCCGACCCCGGCTGTGCCTGGACCGGCGATCTCAATGGTGTGTGGCAACTGCACCGCCATCCCACCTTTGCGCCGCTGATCACCACCCTGACGGGCCATGCTGCGGCCTATCTGGAGCGGCTGGGGTTTGAGCCCAGCCGGCTAGCGCTGCACATCCAGCGCTGCTGGCCGGTAGTGAGCGAACAGGGGCAGGTTGTGGGCCGCCACCACCACCCCAATGCCCACCTCAGCGCCGTGTACTACCTCAACGGCGACGGCACGGGGCGCAGTGGCTGCCTGCGTTTTTTTGCCCCCAGGCAATCCAACGAGCTAGTGCCGGGTTTGGCGGTGGGCCACGACGGCCCAATCCTGACCGATGCCCCAGCCACGGCCCAGTGGAATGCACCCTGGTTTGATCTAGCACCGCAAGCGGGGTTGCTGGTGCTGTTTCCGGCCAGCGTGGATCACGCCGTGCTGGCTAACGAAGATCCCGACGACAGCCGCTTTTCGATCAGCCTGGATCTGGTGCTCAGCGCCCCGGCGGCTAGCGTTGAGAGCGAACGCGACGGGCACCAATCCGAATATCTCTCGCCCCACCCTGCCGATTGGCAAGCTGTCGATACCCAAATTGCGCATCAGAACCAACTGGCTCCAGCCCCATCGGCCCCGGCCCCATCGGCAGCCGTGGACCATTCAGCAGCCGTGGCAGATCCCGGCAGGGGCGATCGGGATTGAAACCATGCACCCTTGGCTGTACCGGTACGGGGTCCCCAGCATCAGTCAAGGGCTGCTAGCCCTGCTTCTTGGCACCCCGCTGCAAGCCCGTCCAATCACCAGCATCAGCTCCGCCGGTGTGGTGCCAGGCTCCGCGTCTGTGGAAGTAACGGCTAACGGGATCAGCCACGAAGCGGTAAGGGCAAAAGATGGCCAGACGATCACGGTGACCAGTCCAGAGGCTGTGACGATCACCGCCAGCGGCCCCGGCCAGCTAATCCTGAGCCGCGTACGCGTCGAGGCCCCCAGCGGGATCGATGCAACCAAAGTCGGGGCTGAAATCACCCTCACCCGCAACGGCAACCGCCTGATGGCTGCCGGCCCCCTGATAGCTGCCAGCAGCAGGCTCGCTGCCAGTACTGCGATTGGGATTGGAAAAGTTCAGGCCAGAATCAGCGTGCGCTTCTACAGCATCACAGGGCAATCCCTGCCGGTCGGCCACTACAGAGCTAGCGCCTTAATCAGCGTGGTGACCGACTAAAGCGGTTCAGGAATTGCTCGACTGCGGCATAAGGCCAAGGCTGGCGATTCCCAAACCAGGATCCCAGATCGGCCCTCCCTCTGCCCTCAAGGTGATCAGAGCTGCGAACCGTCAGCATCCAAAGAAAGGCCCTTACCTGCTCAACCCAAGGACCTGGAGCGGCTAGGCAGAGGCCCAGGAACGATTCCCTCTTGAACTTGACAAACAGGGGGTGCTGCGCAGGTGATGCATCCTGCATCGCTCCAAGCTGATCGTGAACCAATGAGAGCCGCGCCCCGCCAGGTGCCACTATCCCGATCAGCTCATACCAACAACCAGCCACCCTTTGGCAAGCCAGCAGGCCTGGCCAGGCGGCTGGCAGCGATCGCCCTAGCTGGGGCAACCCTTAGCCTTGCCACCATTCCAGTCCAGGCCGTTACCCTATTTGCCGGTGACTACTCCCCGGCCAAATGGACTCAAAACGTTCAGGGCGACGACTCCATCGACACAGGCGTAGCACCAACAGCATTAGCTTGATGGGAGCCGCTGACGCCGGCGGAAATCAGAACGCAGATTTCACCATCGCAGCACCCGCCGCGGGTACCGGGAGCCTTGCCTGGTCTTGTTTAGGCACTGACACCGCTGGGCCAGGATTAGAGCCACTTGACTATCATTTAAATGGAGTTTTTCCGCAACTGGCTGGCAACGTCTTACCCATATTCACACCCTCAACAACTCAAACTTGTACAGGATTTTTTTCCATGCTTCTAGATGATGTGTTTGGCTTCAGGCAAAATAGCGATGGTTCTCTTGATAATTCTGGCCCAGTCACCATAGCTTACTTCAATGGGCCCTTGGCTGCCCTTGGCACGGCATCTGTCCCTGCCCCCCTGCCCCGAGTTGGTGTTGGTGGCGCCTTGGGCTGGAACCGCAGCCTCCAGAAGTGGGTGGCCTCCAGCAGCAGCCTGAGACCGGCAGCCTGAGAACTGAGCACCCCCAAGCTGATCGATCGGGGGCCGGGCTGATTCCTGCTCTGCCCATCGCCATGGCCCCTGACCTGCGTTCGGCGAGGATGGCCACCAACCACGGCAATGCGGTGAGCGAAACCCCCAACTTTCAGATCTCGGCCAGCCTCAACGGCACCCTCCACACCTTCCCCTGCCGCGCCGACCAGACCGTGCTAGCGGCGGCCGAGGCGGCTGGGGTGCCGCTGCCCAGCTCCTGCTGCTCGGGGGTGTGCACGACCTGCGCCGCCAAGCTCACCACTGGCAGCGTCCACCAACCCGACGCCATGGGCGTCAAGGCGGATCTCCGCGAGCAGGGCTATGCGCTGCTCTGCGTCAGTTACCCGCTCAGCGACCTGGAGCTGCTGGCCGGCCAGGAAGATGCCCTCTACGAGGCCCAGTTCGGCCAATACCAGAAGTGAGGCTGGAGCCGCTGGAAATCTGGTTCCAACCGGCCAAGGGGGCCTTGTTGCCCCAGCTGCGCCCCTTTTTGATCGCCGCCGGCCAAGCCCAGGCGGGGCCCTCGGCGCGGCTGCTGCGCTGGGCGATCACCGCCGCCGAACCGGGCCGGGGCCTGCGGGTTGAAGCGGTGCTGGTGGTGGGTCAGCCAGGCGATGGCGGCCCGATGGCGGGCTCGGATTCATACCGGGGCTCGCTGGATGGCTCGGGCGTGGGCTCGGCATCCACGCTTCAAGCCTCAGGGCGATGCTGACGCCCCCCCTGCCCACGCTGCTGGTCATCCCTACCGGCGTGGGCTGCGCCGTGGGCGGCTTTGCGGGCGATGGGCTGCCGGCGGCGCGGTTGTTGGCGGCGGCCAGCGGCTGCTTGGTCACCCATCCCAATGTGATGAACGGCGCCGCCCTCTACTGGAGTGATCGCCGCATCCACTACGTGGAGGGCTGGGCCCTCGATCGCTTCGCCGCTGGTGAGCTGGCCCTGGCGCCGGTGGCGGGCCGGCGGCTGGGGCTGCTGCTGGATGCGGGCATCGAACCGGAGCTACGGCAGCGCCAGCTCCAGGCCGCCGACGCCTGCCGCGCCAGCTTGGGCTTGGCGATCGGCCCAGTGGTAACCACGGAGGCGCCCCTGGGGGTGGGTCTAAGCCTGGGCCCGAGCGGCGCCAGCTGGGGCACGCTGGCGCGCCCCGATGCCCTGCTGCGGGCCGCTGAGAAGCTGGTGGCGGCGGGGGCTACCGCCATCGCCGTGGTGGCCCGCTTCCCCGACGACAACGGCAGCGAAGCCCTGGCCGCCTACCGCCACGGCACCGGGGTGGATGCCCTGGCGGGGGCCGAGGCGGTGATCAGCCACCTGCTGGTGCAACACCTGGGCATCCCCTGTGCCCATGCCCCAGCCCTAGCGCCCCTGCCCCTGGATCCGGATCTCGATCCCCGGGCGGCGGCGGAGGAACTGGGCCACACCTTTCTGCCCTGCGTGCTGGTCGGGCTGAGCCGGGCGCCGGATCTGGTGCCGTGGCGGCCCTTGACCGGGGCGATGCCGCCAGAATCAAAGGCGGCAACGGCCGCTGGCACGATCGGTTCTTTGCAATCAACAGCCCCTGGCTCGGGGCCAGGGGGACTGCTACTCGCGGCTGGGCGGGGGGAGCTACTGCTCAGCAGCGCCCTTGGCGCCGTGGTGGCCCCAGCCGCTGCCCTGGGCGGTGAGGCGGTGCTGGCCTGCGCCGAGCGGGGCGTGCCGCTGATTGCCGTGACGGGCAACACCTGCTTACTGGCGGTGGATAGCGAAGCGCTTGGCCTGAAAGTACTCAGCGCCAGCAGCTACAGCGAAGCCGCGGGCTTGGTGTTGGCTCTGCGGGAGGGGCTGGATCCGGCAGCGCTACAGCGACCCATGGAGCGACTGGGGCAGTTGGGGTAGCTGGCAAGGCAATCAAAGGGCGATTTCGAGAGCCCGCGGCTAGGATTAGCCTCATACTAGATGGCCGGGGCTTGCGATCAGTCCGTTAGATCGAAACTGGCCGGGAAATGGGCTGCTTGCACAGAAGTCGCCCCAACAGCTTGGCCAAGCTGGAGCAGGAGATTCATCATGGCGGGATTGTCCATTTTGCAGAGTTGTTCCAGCTCCTGATCGCCCAGGTCGGGGATGAGGGGCAGCAGGGCCTCCTGGGTGAGCTTCACGTCGTAACGGAGGTAGGAAAGCTGGGGCTCAACACCAAGCAGATCGGCGGAGAGATCGCCGATGACGCGATCGATCTTCACCGCCGTTGGACTGGCCGAGATCAGCTGCATCATGGTTTCCACCAGTGTGCCGCAGTCGTCCATCAGGCCCTTGAGCGACTTCAGGGCCACATCCACCGGCAGGCCGGAGGAATCGGCCCCAGGCTGCGGACGGCCCGTACCCACCGACACCAACTGCAGCTTATCGACCCCCTTGGCCCATTTCAGACCATGGCCGCTGAGGGTGGCATAGAGAAAGGCCTGCAGGGATGGGTTGTTATAAGGGCTGACGCCGCCATCCACAAACAAGCCACTCGTGGTGCGACCATCGGCCGTGGCCTGGATCACGATGTCCTCGGGATCGAAAAAGGTGGGGGCCGCGGATGAGGCCCGCACGACCTGCCAGAGCGGATATTCGCTGTTGGCGATCGTGCTGGAGCCAGGCCTGAGCTTGAAGTAACGATCAGCTGGATTGTTGCCAAGAGGCCATACGGAACCCGTATCGAGTCGCTTGGTCACCACCAACAGGCCGGTGCGAATACGCGGGTCGCCAAGGGTGAGATCCTGATCGAAGCTGGCGGCTCCGAACACTTCACGCAAGTTGGCTTCCAAAGCCGCCTTGTCGTAGCGGGCCTGGGTGAGGCCCTGGCGGAACCAACTCTTTTGGAACACCTGACTACCTAGACGTTGATACAAATTCTTGATCTCGGCCACACTCATGCCCACGGCCAGGGCGGCGGCGATGATCGAACCGGTGGAGGTACCAGCGATCAGATCGAAGTAGTAACACAACCGAAAACCAGGGTCGCCGCCATGGCGCTCTCGCAACAAAGCCTCGATACGCTCCAAAACCCCGAGGCTGAAGATGCCGCGGATACCACCGCCATCGAGACAGAGGATTCGTTTGGGACCTGCCGAAAAAAGATGATCATCTCGGGTCGGAACCAGGTAAGACATCGTCGAAAAATCTCTCTGCAAACCAAACTAGCACGCTACAGGTACATTCCATGGAGGCCACCATGACAGGCCCTCCGCTCAGGGCCCAGGCCCCCGGCGGTTTGCGCCGGCCTCCGTTGCCGTGATCCGCAATCGCTGGCCGTCAGCGACCAACCAGCCGCCTGACATAACGGCAGCCGATCAGGCCAAGGCCTGGCGCAGGGCCATGAGGCCAAACAGCAGAAACAGCCCACCGCTGAGCCGGTAGAGCAGCCTTTCTGGTACGCGGGTACCAATCCAGCGTCCGGCACCTACCGCCAACCCCGTCACCAGCCCATGGCCGAGCAGGGAGCCGGCCAGTAAGGCGGCGAAACTGAAGGCCGGAGCCGTGGCCAGAAAGATTGTGGTGAACTGGGTGCGATCGCCAAGTTCAGCGATGAACACCAGCAGGAAAGCCTCGCGGATCACCGCCCAACCACTGGCGATCGGATGGCGGCCCTCGGCCGCGTCGACCGCCGCCTCAGCCGCCTCGGCCTCCTCCTCCGCTTGGTCGGCGCCGATCCGCTGCGCATCCACTAGCAGCTTCACGCCGAAGGCCAGAAACAGGCTGGCTGCGATCCAGGGCACCAGGCCCGCCGGCAACAGCTCCCTGAGGCTATAGCCCAAGCCCAGGGAGATCACCGTGACGCAGGCCAGGGCGGCAAATGCGCCCAGAAACACCCAGCGGGGCCGATGGCGCGTCGCCAGGATCAGGGCCATGAAGAAGGTTTTGTCGCCGAGCTCCGCGAGGGTGATGGCAAAGAGGCTTGATCCAAAAGCCGCCAGGCCAGGGTCAGCGCTTAAAGGTGGTGTCATCGCTGGATTCTGGTGCCCAGCCCGCCGTCCAGCCATAGCAAGCAAGAATGGGCCCCCAGGATTGACAAGCGCCCAGGGCCAGCATTAGATCCGATGCTAAATCCAACTAGCAACTAGAATCAAAATCATGCTAAACAAGTTGCTGGCCACACGCCCATGGTCAGCAGCTTGACGCCCCAGACATCAAGGTGGGGATCCAGGCCTCAAGTCAGGGATCCAAGCCCCCTAAACCAAGTCGCCGATTCCAGACTTGGAGCTCGAAACCAAGCCGATCCAAGCCCCAAGGCCCCAAGCCAGGGCGCGGCAAAACCCAACGAACCACGGAGAAGGAAACAATGCCTCAGCGAACAAAGATTCATCGGCATTCTACCAGCAAAGGAGCGACTAAGAATTCATTTAATGCACCCACTCGTAGCGTCACAGGGGTTGAGCAAATTGTGAACTCTTGACCCGGCATTTCCTAGGCAGCACTATGAATCCCGCTGACCCCAGCGGCAGGGTAAAAGGCGGGCGCAAATCGAAGCGGTTGGTGCGGGTGCGCCGGCGCAAACGCCCTTCACCCCTGCAGCGCGCGATTTTCAGGCCCCTAGCCGAAATCCTCCAAAGCCTTCCGGGGCTTCTGCCCAGGGGCAACGCTCACCACCCCTTGCTCTGGCTCGGCCTAGGGGCCGGCAGCTTCTGGTTGGCATGGCCAGGGCTGGCCCCGGGCACCCTCGCCCTGCTCGATCAGCGGGGCGGGTCGACCAGGGCGCCGATGGAGGTGGTTTCCGTGTTTGTGGAAGATCCCCAGCGCACGGTCGTGGCGCTGGGCATCTGGAAACGGAAACCCGGTTCGTTACTGGTTCTCCAGGGCCGGCCCTCCAGCCAGTTGGACAACCTCAATTACCTGCGCCACCAGGGCCAATGGCCCAAGGATGAACGGGGGCTGATTCGCCTCGAACCCGGCTGCGACACGGTGGGCCAGCTAGACGCCCTGGCCACCTACCTGAGCACCCTTCAACGCCGCGGCACGGTGACCATCGTTACCAGCCCCGCCCACCTGCCCCGATCGATCGCCATCGCCAGAATCGTGCTAGGTCCGCTGGGCTGGCAGGTGCAAGGGCAGGCGGCGGTCACTGGTGACAACCGCCCAGAGAGTTGGGTGCAACTGTGGCGCGACCAAGGGCGGGCCCAGCTGCTCCGCCTCACCGGTCTGACCGGCAGCCGCCCGGACAACACCTGCAACTAAGGCCAAGCCCCAGTTCAGGGACGGCCAGGCTCCAGGCCAGGTCCTACCAGGGTGCGGCGTTGGGGCACGTTGCCGAAGTGGTCGCGAGCGATGGCTAGCAAGCCGGCCTCGCCGAGCTGTCCAGCTTCAAGGGTGACGATGCCGACGATCCGATCCAGCAGGTCGGGGCGATGGGTTTCCAGTTCGTGCAGTAGGACCCGCCGCATGTCGCTCTCGCCGGTGCCGTGACCGAGCAGCAGCACCGCATCGGCGCTGGCGATCGCCTCGATGATGCGGGCTAGGTAGGCGTGGTCGCGGGGGGCGCGCTGACCAGCCAGATCGCGGTCGTGGCGATGGGTGAGGTTCTCGCCGCTGCCCCAGAGGCCATGGGGATGGAGCACAGCATGCTCCAGGGCATCGCCTTCAGGACCGGCTTCGAGCCGAAACACCTCGGTGGCGTGATGGCTGAGCTGCAGCACCAGGCGATGGCTACAGTCGCCTCGGGGCGCCGGCCCTTCCGCCTGGGGATGCTCAACGCTGATGCCGGCCTCCTGCAGCAAATGGCGCAGCCTCAGGATCGCCTCGGGATCCAGGTCGGGGTGGTGAACCCCCTCGCCAAGACGGATCCAGGTTTCCTGGCCGGACGGCATCCGAATCCGTAGCCGGCGCTCGCCGATGGCCTCCACCTGGGCGCCAAGGGAACGGCACAGGGCCTCCACCTGGGAAGCCCGCAGCCCATGGCGCAGCGGATGGGCGTAGATCGCCTCCAAGGTGCGCTGATGGTGGCGGTTCATGGCGGGGCCAGGCTGCTCTGAATCGACCCTATTGCGATGCTGGGGCCATGGAGCAGGGGAAACCCGGCGCCAGCATCACTCCACCTTGACGACATCCACACTGCCACCGAGCCGGTTCAACTCACCTGCGGCGCGGAGCGCCGCCTCATGGGTGTGGAAGAGATAGGCACTGCCGGCATCGGGCACATCGAGCAAGCTCTGGTCCCGCGCATCAATGGCTAAAAACTGCCCCGTGGTGAGCCTTTGGAGTACGTAGCGCTCTGGCTGGGTGCACTCCATCGGATGGGCCGGATCAATCTCGGGAGCCCAGAAATGCATCGCGGGCGTAGGGGTGGATGAACAGAAAGAGAAAATCTCGATCCAACCCTAGGAACCTCCAGACTGCTAGCAGATCAATCAGGAACGGATTTCGATGCGGTCCAGGCTGGGATCGAAGGGGCGATGGTGCACCTCTGCCCACTGCACCAGTTGTTGGGCCTCCCAAAGGCTGCCGGCCCGGCGACATTGGCTGCGGGCATCACAGATCCGATAGCCGCCCCCCTCGACGGGCTCGATCGTGGAGCCAGCCGGGGTGGTAATCAGACCATCGCCGTGGCGGTCTGCCGGATTGGAATCGTCAAGCAGAAACGGGTCCATCGCACCGACGTTGCTGGGTAGCTCCGATCCACACCTACTCCCGCTACGGACCCCAAGACCCCCAGGCGCAACCACCCGTAGCCGATTCGCAGCCTCCAACCTGGGGCGGCGTCGCCTCGAGCGGGGTCGGAGCAGCCGCCTCCGTTCGAGCCGAACTTGCGAGCAGAACTCAGGTCTGGTTGCCGCCGAAATCGTCTGCGTAGCCTCCAAAGGGATCGAACTCACTCCAGCCAGGACTGGCGTTGTCGAGCAGGCCAAAGCGGGCATCCTCATCCTGGGCAAGCGTGTTGCCGGTGGGCACGGTGTCGCAACTGATCGAGCCATCGGCGCCGGTGACGCAATTTTCAAAGCGCACACCCGCAAAACCAGGCGCGACCTCGGCCAGAAGCAGGGCCAGCAACAGGCCCAGCAGCAGGTGGATCCCCAAGGGGCTGGCTGGGCGGAGGCGGGCCAGGTGAGAAGGGGGCTGCATGGGGCGGCGCAAATTGCTAACCCAGTTGATCGCGGCGCAGGGCAGGGCGCAAGACACCTGCTGAAATAGGGGCTTGCTCAGCCCCCCGCAGCCGATGTACACCGACTGGACCGCCGTGATCTTGCTGCTGCTCACCGCCGTGCCCCTGGCGGCTGTGGTGGCCACCAGCGTCTTCTTCATCTGGCGTGGCCAGCGCAAGCCCTGATCCCTTGGGGGGGAACTGCAGCTTCTCGGCCACCCTGTTCTGGGCCACCCTGTTCTCGTCCACCCTGATCTGGACAACCCTGCCGCCAAGCCTCCCCAGGCCGAGGCAGGGGAGGCAGGTGCGGAACTGCTGATCACCGGTCCGCAAAATGCCGCTGCCGCCACAGCGGGGGCAGTTCCGCGCCGGCAACGCCCCAGCCCCCGTCGCGGCAAGATCGACCCGATCGCTGTCGGGGGCCAGGGCAAGGCCCGCTCTGGGGACACGGATCATGGCGGGGCCAAACGGCCAGTTTTGATCTCCACACTGTGGCGAACAACCACCCTCCGAATCGGGAAAACATCCTTAAGATTCCAGCCCTCCGCTGGCGTCCCCGCCTGGTGCAGCCGCCAGCCTGGTGCCCAGCCAGCGCTCCAGGTTGTCGCCGCGCAAGGATTGGCGCAGCTCCTCGGCGCTAAGACGGCTGCCGGGGGGCACCAGGCCGAGGCTGCCCGCCAGCTCACCGACCACGGCAGGCCCGTCCAAACCGCGGGCCTTGAACCCCTCCAGCCCCTCGGCCCCCACCCTTTTACTGAGCCGCTGGCCCGCTCGATCGCGCCAAAGTGGCACATGGCCATAGCGGGGCGGCGAGCACCCCAGGGCCGCCATCACCGCCACCTGGGGAGCGGTGGAGGCCCAGAGATCCTCGCCGCGGATCACATCACTGATGCCGAGCACGAGGTCGTCCACCGCCGTGGCGAAGTGATAGGCGATCACCCCGTCGGCCCGGCGCAGCACCGGATCGCCCACCTGCAGCGGACCGTCCAGCTGGCCCGGCTGCCAGCAACGCTCCTGCCAGCTGATCGATCCGGCGGGCAACTTCAGCCGCCAGCTGGGTAAACGGCCAGCCAAGGCTCCCCAGACGGGGGACTGGCGGCGACAGAAGCCCGGATAGACCGCCAGGGCCCCGTGGGGAGCGGAGATATCCGCCAACAGACGGCGGCTGCAGCGGCAGGGGTAGAGGGCTGCGCCCCGGCGGAGTGCAGAAAGCACCGAGCTATAGAGGCCGCGCCGGCTGCTTTGAACCAGCAAGGGTCCATCCCAGGGGAGGCCCAGCCAGAGGAGGTCGGCGCAGAGGGCGGCTTCGGCCCCGGAGCGGTTGCGCGGCGTATCGAGATCATCGATCCGCAGCAACCACTCGCCACGGCGCTGGCGGGCTTCAAGCCAGCCGAGCAGGGCGGTACGCAGATTGCCTCGGTGCAGGGGTCCGCTGGGGGAAGGCGCAAAGCGACCTCGGTAACCGAGGCCCCTGAGCCTTTGGCCCTCCTCCAGGAGGCCCTGCAGCTGGCTTGGCAGGGGGACGGCCCCAGCAGGCCATGGTTGGTGGATGGATCAGCCCTGAACGCGATCCTTGAACAGCTTGCCGGCCGTGAAGGCAGGCACGCGCTTGGCAGGGATCTTGATCTTGTCGCCAGTCTTGGGGTTCAGACCCTGACGGGCGGAACGCTCACGGGGTTCAAACGAACCGAAACCGAGGATCGAGACCTTCTTGCCTTCGACCACCGAATCAATGATTGTTTCGATGGCGGCATCCACTACCAGGGACACTTCCGTCTTGGTGAGCTCGGTACGAGCTGCTACGAGATTGACGAGATCAGCTTTGTTCATAGGTTTTGTCTGGCCTGCGGATGGCGGTCGGGTCGTTGAGAGGTTGACAGAAGGCGTGGTTGAGCGGAGGCGTGGGGTGATGGCCCGGTCGCCCAGGGTGGAGCGCGCCAATCGTATGGAGGTTGGAGCCAGGCTGCAACAGGGGAATCGTGCCATTCACTGCGCTTCTGAAGCATTGTGGGGTCGACAGGGGCGTCGTGGGCGCTTCCTAAGCCTGGGGTCAGCCTTCTAGGACGGGATCGACGACGGCCCCTGGATTCAAATCCAGACCCGCCAGCAGGGCTGCGGCTGCGGTCACAATCCTGCCGCCGCGCAAGGCGCCAAGGCCGGCCCCGCTGGCGATCCAGCCCGGCGAGCCCGCCGGCAACCAGCTGCGCAAACGCTCCACACTGGCCAACTGGCGGGGCCAATGGAAGCTGCCGCGGCGGCGCAACGGCGCCAAAGCCCCCGGCGCCACGGGGACCAGCAGGCGGCCGCAGAAGAGACCATCCCCCGCCGGAGTGCTGCCGGCAGCGGCGTGGAGCACGCAGGCCCCCGGGCTGGTTCCAGGGGTCCAGAGCAGCCGAATTCCCGGCGCCAGAGCAAGCTCCTGGGCAAAAGCGACTACGGCGCTCAGCCCCGGCAGCAGGTAGGCCTCCTGCTCCTGCACCAGCACCGACCAGCCCAGCTGCTGCTGCAGCCTGCGGCAGCGGCCATGGCCCTGGCGACCGGTGAGCACGATCCGGCCAGCCGCCTCCCCACCGCCCGCCGACCCAGTGCCCGCCGATCCAGCGCCGCGGCGGGCACGCGCAGCCAAAAAGGCGAGGTTGGCCTCGGTGATCGCCGGGCAATCGATCAGCAGATCGAACCAATTGGTTTCCAGCAACCAGGCGCTGCCACCCTGGGTATCGCGGTTGGGGGCGAACAGCCACAGGCCGGGCAGCACGGCGGTGGGGGGTCTGCCGGGCTCCTGGGCCGGGCTCCAGGCATTGGCGGGACCCGTGGCGGCGGGCGGCGGAGCGGGCGCTGGGTCCGAACCGGTGGACATCGGGGCAGCGGGAACGATCCAGGCAGCATGCTGGGCCGCCGGCCGGGCTTGCCTGGGCCCCCAGGGGCCGGTAGCGCCGCCCTGCCTACCTAATCTCCGCAGGCCCCGGCGATCCCGCCCAAGGCGGGCATTAGCTTGAGGCCCAACAGTGACCAGGCCCTTGTCGGCGATCCGAATCGGCCAACCCTCGCCGCTGGGCGCCTCGCTCACCCCTGGCGGTGTCAACTTTTCCGTGGCGGCCCCCCTGGCCAGCCGGGTGGAACTGCTCCTATTCGCCGATGCCGCCGCCAGCGAACCGGAGCGGGTGATCGAGCTGGATGGGCGCTACCGCTCCGGCGACCACTGGCATGTGGAAGTGGAAGGCGTGGGCCTCGGCTGCTGTTACGGCTACCGGGTGTTCGGGCCGCTGCAGGTCGGTAGCCATGGCTTTAACCCCTCCAAGGTGCTGCTCGATCCCTGTGCCCGGGCCATCGGCGGCTGGGAGGTTTACGACCGCGGGGCGGCGGTGGGGGGGATCCCCAACACCAGCAGCTGCCTCAAGGGGGTGGTGACCGAGCGGGATCGCTTCGATTTCAGCGCCGCCCCCCGGCCGCGGCACCGCTGGCAGAACAGCGTGATCTACGAGCTGCACGTGGGCGGCTTCACCTGCGGCAGCGGCTGCCCGGTGGCGCCTGAACAGCAGGGCACGCTGCGGGGTCTGATCGCCGTGCTGCCGCAGCTGCGGGAGCTGGGCATCACGGCGATCGAGTTGCTGCCGGTGATGGCCTTCGACCCCCAGGATGCCCCGGCCGGCCGCTACAACCACTGGGGCTACAGCCCGGTGAGCTGGATGGCCCCCCATCCCGGCTACATCGTGGACAGCGATCCCCTGGCGGCAAGGCGGGAGGTACGGGAGCTGGTGACGGCCTGCCACCGCCAGGGGCTGGAGGTAATTCTCGATGTGGTCTACAACCACACCAGCGAGGGTAATCAAAATGGCCCCACCCTGAGTTGGCGCGGTTTTGCCGATTCGCTCTACTACCACCAAAACGCCCGGGGCGACTACCTGGATGTCAGTGGCTGCGGCAACAGCATCGCCGCCAACCGGCCGCTGGTACGCCGGTTGATCCTCGAATCGCTGCGCTGCTGGGCGGTGGAGTTGGGCATCGATGGCTTCCGCTTTGACCTCGGCATCGCCCTCAGCCGCGGCGAGGAGCTGGCGCCGCTGGAGCAGCCGCCCCTGTTTGAGGAGATGGAGGCCGACCCCGATTTGGCCGACCTGAAAATGATCAGCGAACCCTGGGATTGCGGCGGCCTCTACCGGCTGGCTGATTTTCCAGCCCGGCGCGTGGCCAGCTGGAATGGCCGCTTCCGCGACGATCTGCGCCGGTTCTGGAAAGGGGACGAGAAAATGGTGTGGTCCTTGAGCCAGCGGCTAGCCGGCAATCCGGATTTGTATGGGGGGCATCCGGCGCCGGTGGGGCGCACGATCACCTTGCTCACCGCCCACGACGGCTTCACCCTGGCCGATCTGGTCAGCTACGACCGCAAGCACAACCTGGCCAACGGCGAAAACGACCGCGATGGCGATAACCACAACAACAGCTGGAACCACGGTGTGGAGGGCCCCAGCAGCGACCCCCGGATCGAGAACCTGCGCAACCGCCAGATTCGCAACCTGCTGAGCACGTTGCTGCTGGCTCCTGGGGTGCCGATGCTGCTGATGGGCGATGAGCTGCGCCGCAGCCAGGGGGGCAACAACAACACCTGGTGTCAGAACAATCCACTTGGCTGGATGCACTGGCAACCCGACAGCGACGACCTCGCCCTGCGCCGCTTTGTGCAACGCCTGCTGGCGCTGCGGCGGCGGCTGGCGCCCCTGCTCAACCCTGAAGTTCCGTTTGGGGATGGTCCACCGCTGCGGGCTGCTGATGGCTCCCTGCCCTGGCGCGAATGGCACGGCGTGGAGCTGCGCAAGCCCGACTGGGCCAGCTGGTCCCATTGCCTGGCCTGGAGCCTGCAGGACCCCAGCCGCGGCCCCCTGCTCTGGTGCGGCCTCAATGCCTTCCACCAACCCATGCAGTTCGAGCTGCCGGCCTGCGCCAGCGGCTGGCGGCAGGTGATCAACACCGGCCTGGGCGCCGATCAGGACCTGCCGGAGCAGCCCCCTGCCTTCAACTCCAGCTCAGCGATGCTGGAAAGCCGCAGCCTGGTGTTACTGGTGGCGTCGCCGCTGGTGGCCACGCCGGTGGTGGGGTAACAAACAGGGGGGATGGGTGGCCAGCGCTCGCAGGCAAGGAAGCATAAAGATACTGAGCCGGCGCTACCTGAATTGAAAGAAATACACGATATCATTTACATTATCGACCCCGTTCCCGACCGGACCAGCCTCCGACTTGCCGGACCACGGATTCTGAGAAAACCATTCTTCCAACCACGATTGCCGGGGCGAGATCTTTATCCGTGCAGAAGCTGTGATCTGGAACAGGAAGAGCCTTGATTGGTGGCATGGACTCACAAGAGCAAGCCAAAGGCAGCGGATCCGCTCGCCTTTCTAGGCAAATCCAATTCTAAATCGCCAAGGGTTTCTCATTCTCAATTCAGACTTCAAGGAATAGACTGATTCTTGGTGCGCCAAATAAGCCGGGCACTTGCGCTGCACCCGAGCCATCGACTGCTTGAACAATGTTTCATCGGCAAACAAAAACCACCCCTTGAATGCTTTTTTTCACATGCAGCACAAACAAGGCTACCCAGCCCCTCCGCAAGCCAGCCAGAACTGATCATCTAGCTTTATGAGTTAAGCCGTCGTGTTCACGTACAACGACGCGATCGATAGAAGACCCCAGCCATTCTCAGAGCGAACCTCGGCTCTGGATTAGGGGATCTTTACAACACCCAGAACAGGATCTTAGCCAGCTGATCTTTGAATCCCAAAGCCATCGCAGCCTCCCCAATAGCTAGGGCTTCGATACCCGCAGGCGAATCGTAGCCATCACCTAGCTACGCAAGGCTTGGAGGCTGGGCTTGGCCGTTCAGCTGGGCGGCGAGTTCACTGTATCGAAATGCTCCAATGCCAGCCGGGCAGCCCCGAGCCGGCCGGCGCCATTGCCGAGGGCGCAGCGGCGAATCAGCAGCCGCTCCCGGCTCTCCGGCAGCACCCGCTGCTCCACCTCCCGCCACACAGCCGGCAGGAAATGGTGAATCGCCGCGCTCAGGCCCCCCCCCAGCAGCACCAGCCTCGGCGTGAGCACGTAGAGCAGCGAACTGAGGCCTTGGCCGAGGCGCTGGCCATAGCGCTCCCACACCGCCAAGGCCTCCGCATCGCCCCGATCGGCGCGCTGGCAGAGCTCGGCCGGAGCCAAGGGGCTGAGCCGGGCCAGGCCATCGATGCTGCAGTACTGCTCAAGGGAGCCCCGGTTGCCGCTATGGCAGGGCGGACCATCGGCATCGACGCCGATCAGGCCGAGTTCAGCCCCGGCCCCATCCGGCCCGCTGAACAGCGATCCGTTCAGCAGCACCCCACCGCCGACCCCGGTGCCGAGCGTCAGCAGGATCACATCCGGCGTCCCCACCGCCGCCCCCCGCCAGGCTTCGCCCAGCAGGGCGCAGTTGGCATCGTTGGCGAGCACCACCGGGCGTTCCAGCTGGGGTTCGAGCCAATCGGCCAGGGGAATGCGGCGCCAGAGCGGCAGGTTGATCGCCAGCCGGGCGATGCGGCCTTGGCGATCCGCTGGCCCCGGCAGGCCGATCCCCACCCGGTCGGCCCGGCGCCGGGGATCCAGCTCGGCCACGGCCTCCACCACAGCCTGGGTCACGGCACCGGGCACCTGGGGCTGGGGGGTAGGCACGTTGGCCTCGGCCAGCAGGTTGCCTTGGCGGTCGAAGCGACCCAACTTGATGGCGCTGCCGCCGATGTCGATGCCGATCAGCTCTGCTGGGTTGACGGATGAACTCACGAAAGGGCAGCCGGCGATCCGGGCAGATCCTGCCGCAGCCCTGGGGCGTAAGGGCCGGGGCGATGCCGGCGCGGCAACGTCCCAGCGGCTGGGGCAGGTGCTCCGATCATTTTTTTGATTTTGGGCGCCTGGCTACTTAGAACCGGAAGAAGATCCGCAGCTGCGTCTGCCAGGCCCCCTGGCTGTCCACCGAGGCTTCCAGGTTGAGTTTCTCCGAAGCTTTGTAGTTCACCGTGACCTGGGGGGGAATATCGGAACGGTTCGGTGCCACCAACACCGAGGCATTGATCCGATCGGTGACGTCGTAGCCCACTTCGGCGCCCAGCACCAGCTGGGGAGGCACCCGGCCCGAGCGCCGTTCCTGGCTGGTATCAATCGCAGGGGTCACATAGGTGGGATAGAGGGCCAGGCTCACCCGCTGGCCCAGGGCATCGCTGAGGGTGGAGAGCAGGGGCGAGAGCAGCGATTGCCCCAAGACGGTGGCCAGGGCCGTGCCCGCCCCTCCGCCAGTGAGGCCCGCCAGGGAGTTGCCGCCGATCAGGGCCACCAGGCGGTCCTGGGGCAGCGGTGGAGAGCTGCGCAGCCGCAGGTTTTCTGCCAGCCGGTCCGCCGGACCGCTGACGCTCACCGTGACCAAGATCAAGTTGAGTTGGTTCAGGGACGAGAAGCCGCCCTGGGCCTGGAGCTGGGTGAGGTTGAGGGCACTGGCTTCGGCGCCGGCTAACCCGGAGGGGGCGATGACATTGAGGCTGTCGGCGATGCGGGTGCGCAGGGCGATGTCGAGGTAAGGAACGAGGCCCAGCGACGGGGTGAAAATCGCCACGTTCGGCGTATCGGGATCGAGGCTGAAGCTGGTGGTGAATAGGTTGAGCCGTCCGCCCAGCAGCTTGACCACACCGGAGGCCCGCAGGCTGGGATCCAGTCGCCCACTGATCCGGATGCTGCCACCGGTTTTGAAGTTGGCCACATTCGGGATCACCACGCCCAGATCGGGGCCGAAGCCAAGCCGCAGCCCATCGAAACTCAGCCACGGGATACGGGGAATCGCCTCTTGCAGCGAGGCGGCGGTGCTGCCCCCCCCATCGGGACCCAGCAGCACCAGGGGCTGGCGGAAATTCCACTTCGCCTCCACCAATTCCGGCACGCTGGTGGGCTGGGCGCTCTGGTGGGAGGCCGGCGCCGCCTTGGCCACCGTCGCCGGTTGGACATTGATCGAGCCGTGGCCGATCGCCACATCACCCCCCAACCGCGGCGCCGTGAGGCTGCCGGCCAGGGTCAACCGTCCGTCGGCCTGGGCTGTGACCCGGGCGATCGCGAAGGGAACGGCCTTGAGGTCGATGGCCAGGCCCGTGTCCGTCTCGAGCGGCCGCACCAGACCCAGCCTCCCCTGGCCCTGGATGCGGCCCTTACGGCCCACCCGGGCGACGAGATCTTGAACGACTAACTGTTTGGAATCAAACAACACGATCGCCTGAATCCCTTGCAGGGTCTGGCCGATGAAGCCGCATTCGCCATTGCGCAGGCGCAGAAAACCGTTGGCGATCGGATCCTGGAGGCTGCCGCGCACCAGCAGCTGCAGGTCGGCACTGCCCCGCTTCCAGCGGATCGCCTCCCCCGCCAGGCGGCTGAGGAACAGAAGGCCGTCATCGCGGCTGGCGAGGCGCAGTTCCAGCCCTTGGCTGGCGGGATCGAGCGGAATCGTGCCAGCCAAATTGACGCTGCTGACGGCCCCTGCGGCCCGCAGGGCGAGGTCGAGCTTGAGACCACCCGGCACCAATCTCAGCCGCCCCCGCTCCAGGGCCAGGTCTTGGGGGCCAAGCCCAGCCCCCTGCAGGGCCAGATCGATCTCCAGCTCCGACTGCCGGCCAGGGCTCAGCCGGTAACGGCCGCCAACCGAAAGGTTGCCCCGCAAGTTGGCTGGCACGGGGGTCAGCAGCGAGAGCAGGGCCAGGGGTAGGCCGTTGAGGTCGAACTGGCCCTGCCCTGTGCGGATCGGCCCCTGCAGGCGGAAGCGGATCGGCTCTTGGCTGAGGTTGCGATCGCGGTCGCGGTTGTCCGTCCAGACATGGCCGCGGCCTTCGAGATCGGCCCGGGCCCGGCTTGGGTCGGGGCCGCTAAGCAGCAGATCGGCATCCAGGCTGAACTGCAGCCGTTCCAGCCGCTCGCTACGGGGGGCCTGGGCCAGGGCGAGGTCGCGTTCTTGCTTCAGCCGCAGGGCTTCCAGTAAGCGTTGCAACTGCTGATCGAGGCTTTCGCCGAGGCTTTGGATCGCCAGGTTGCCCAGCTCAGAGGCCCGGCCCGGAGGGGGAACGGGGCGGCCCCGCCAGAGGTCCACGGCGATCAGCAGCTCCTGCACCACAGCCGAGCCGATGTTGCGGGCCTCGAATCGGGCCCGGAAGGGGCCCTGCCAGCGCCCCTCCAGCTGGGCGTCGACCCGGCCCGAGGCCTTGGCCAGCAGCTGCCCCCGAATCCGATAGCGCCGCTCCCCGTAGGCCACGCTGGCCCGCAGGCTCCTGCCGACCAGCCGCAGCAGGGCCGGTTGGTCGATGCTCAGATCGCCGTGTAAAGCCAGCGGCCGCAGGGCTAGATCGCCGCGGCCGCTGAGGCTGCCGGCCAGGCTGTGCAGGCGGGGATCGACCCCCAGCGCCAGGGCCAGACCCCGCAGCGGCAAGGCCCTGGCCCGCCACTGGTACAACCCCGGCTGACCGCGAAGCGCCAGCTCCCCCCCGCCCCGCTGCAGCCGGATCGCCACCGGCTGCCCATGGCGATTGAAGCGGGCCTCCAGCCGACCGGCCGGGGCTGGCGTCAACGCCTTCAGCTGCAGCACTGCCCCATCGGCAGGGCCCCCGGACGCCTTGGCAGAGCCCAGCAGCGTGCCGCTCCAGCTCTCCTGCAGCCGCAGCGGTCCAGCCGCGGGCTTATGGAGCCGCAGCTGCAGATCTGGCCGCAGGCGCTGCAGGGGTCCGTTCAGGCTGCCATCGACATCCAAACGCCCCTGCAGGCTGGTTCCCACCCATGGGTTCAGCCGCGCCAGGGGGTAATCGCGGAGCTGGACCTGGCTGCTCAGCTCGCCCCAGGCCAGCCCCCGGCCCCGCACCGCCCCCAGGGGCAGGCTGGCGCTGGCGACGAGATGGTCGCTGCGTAGTTGCTGCAGCCGCAGCACCCCATCGCTCCAGAGCAGCGAAACGGCGGCCGTCCCGACCAGGGGGAGGTTGGGCTGGATGGTGCTGGCGGCCAGCCGGGGGGAGCTCAAGGCGCCATCGGCCGCAAAGCCACCCTCGAACGCCCGGCTGCCCAACCAGGCGGGAAGGCGTTGCGTTTGGGGCAGGTCGCTGGGGTGGAACCACCAGCTTCCCTGCAGATTGAACTGGCGGGCCAGGCGCCCGGAGGCCAGCAGCCGCGATTGGCCAAGCCGCCCCTCCAGCCGTTGCACCGCGACACCACCGCCCTGCCAGCGGCCCCGCAAGCGGCCCTGCAGCGGGCGAGCGCCGAGGGCATGCTGGGCGGGGGGCTGGGCTTGCAGATCGAGCGCCAGGGTGCCATCAAGGGCGGTGCTGCCCGAAATGCGCCCCCCCCAGGGGCCGAAGCGCCAGGGGCCCGAGGCGAGCTTGAGGCTCTGGTCCTGGCAGCGCCAGGCCAGCCGCTCACTGCTCAAGGGTCGATCCAGGCCGGCGGGTTGCCAGCGCAGCTGCTGCAAGCTCAGCTCGCCAGCACAGCTGGGGTGGCCCTGGTCGAGGCGAAGCGCGAAGCGGCCCTGGGCCTCGCCCTCCAGCCGGCCCGGCAGCGGCAGCAGCGGTTCGAAGGCTGCCGCCGGGAAGCGCCGGGTGGCCAGCTCGGCCCGCCAAAGGTTGCGCTGCCAGTTGCCATCCGCCAACACCAGGGCCTGCCCGGATCGCCCCGGAGCATTCACCAGCGCCTTGACGTTGAGGTTGCGCTCGTGGGTTCGCAGCAACGCGCTGCCCTGGATATCCAAGGCCAGCGGCGTGCCGCGGGGCGTTACCCCCCAAAGCCGCAGCCGGGCATGGCGGGGCACGCCAAAGCGCAGCGCCAGGCGGGGGGGCTCGCCGCCGCCTGCCACCGGGCCCAGCACCCAGAGCCGGCCCTGGGCGTTGCGGCGCAGGTCGACCTGGGCGCCGATGAAATCAAGATCCAGCACCAGGCCGCGCAGCCGCCAGCTGGCCAGGGGATGGAAGCGAACATGAACCTCCTCGGCGCTCATGGTGGAGCCATCCAGGGCCCCGGGGCGGAAACGGCTGGGGCCAAAGCGCAGTCCGCTCGGGCCCAGGCCGCGGTACGGGCCCAGATCGAGGGGGTGACCCATGATCCGGCCCACCTGGTGCTCGAGCCGGGGTCGCCAGCGCCCATAGGCGTGCTGCAGCCACGGATCGGCGCCATGGCGCAGCAGCAGGGCCCCGGCCGCCAGCAGCCCCCCGGCCAGCAGGCCAAGGGGCAAGAGGCAGCCGCGGGGCCTGCCAACGGGGGGTCGCGGGCTGGCCGGTTCAGTTGTGCGTTTTGGCCGTTCGGGCATCCCCCTGGGACCGTCGCCGTCCGGTTGGGCCGCAATATAAAGGGCCCTGCCGCGATTTCCGATGGCCGCCAATCCGATCCTGTTCCAGGCCGGCCAATGGCTCGGAGCCGCCGGTGGGGCGCTGCTGCTGGTCACCGTGGTGGCTTTTCTGGCCCGCTGGGGCGTGCGGTTCCGGCTGGTGGGGGTGACCAGCTTCACCCTGCTGCTGGCCTTCTCTTGCCTGGCCTTTGCCGTGAGCTATGTGCCGCGGGTGTCGGTGCCTGGCGCCAGATCGGTGCCGGTGGTCTACGACAACGGCACCGATCTGGTGATCGCCGCCGCCCCGGCCGATCTGGATGCGGCGGCGATCCGGCCCACGGTGGAGGAGGTGGCCCGCAACGTGCATGGCAATGGCCGCACCAGCATCGATGGCGTCGTGCACGTGCGGTTACGCCGGATTGAAGCCACGGCTGAGGGCGTCGGCAGGCCGCTGGTGTTGGCTGAAGCCTTGCTGGACTTGGCCAGCGGCAGTGTCAGCCTGGTGCCGTGACAACCCATCCCTTTGCCCCGCCCCAGGCCTTCCGCCACGAGGTGGAGCTGCTGCGCCAGGCGGGGATCAGCAGTTGGGACGCCATGGCCGGGCTGGATGGGGCGCAACTCCGCCGCCTGGGCAGCCGCAGCCCCGGCAGCGAATCGCGGCTGATCCGGCTGCGGGGCCAGGCGGCTCTGGTGGTTGGGGTGGACCTGGCGCCGGAGGAGGCGGCGCTGTTGCTGCACGCTGGCATCGCCGATCCGGCCGGGTTGGCGGCGGCTAACCCCCATAGCCTGCAACTCCAGGTGGGTCGCCTGCAACGGCGACTGACCGGCACCGCCATGGCACCGATCAGCCTGGCCAGGGTGCAGGGTTGGATCCAGCGGGCCCGCGGCCGCAGCGGTCGCTCCTGGAACTGACCCCAACCGAACCGTGGCCCCTGGCCCGTCGCTCTGGAATGGTTCGATGGCGCAGCCAATTCCCCCGGTATCCAGCACCACTCCAGCCCTGGGCAACGGCCCCCGTTCCCTACGGCCCAATCCGGTGCGGCAGCTTCTGGGGTTGGCGGGCCTGATCCTGGCCAGTCTGCTGGCTCCCCCTGCGCTCGCCGCCCCCTCCATCCTCGATAGCGTTAAGCAGAATCCTGCCCTGGCGCGCAGTTTGTGCGATCAGTTCAAGCAACTCAACGCCGCCGGCCAGTCGGCCACCTCGAAGGAAGCGGTGGCCCGCGTTGCCGCTAGCCAGGGACTGAGTGCCCTCGATGCCGAGGTGCTCAGCACCTATGTGATCGGCCTGCACTGCCCCGACGTGCGCTGAGTGGAATCCGTGCGGGACGTCTGGATGGGCTGTCCGGACGGCACCCGGCTAGCCACCCGGCTGTGGGCCCCTGATCCAGCCGGTCCCCATGGACCTGGGCCCTGGCCTGTGTTGCTGATGCGCCAGCCCTATGGGCGGGCGATCGCCTCCACCGTGACCTACGCCCATCCGCGCTGGTACGCGGGCCATGGCTTCCTCGTGGCCGTTCAAGACGTGCGGGGGCGTGGTGATTCCGAAGGGACGTTCCAGGGCTTCGGCGGCGAGGGGAGCGATGGGGCTGCGGCGGTGCGTTGGGCCCGCAGGCTCGCCGATGCCGACGGCAGGGTGGGCACCTATGGCTTCTCGTACCAGGGCCTCACCCAGCTGCTGACGGGCGCTCCGCCCGACCCCGGCGCCAGCCCCGAACCCTGGTGCGACCCTCACCCCGACCGCCTCGATGATCCCCTGCCCGATTGCCTGATCCCCGCCATGGCGGGCCTGGACGAACGGCTGCATTGGGCCAGCGAGGGCGGTGCCCACTGGTGGGGTCTGGGCCTGGCTTGGGCTCTGCAGTTGGCCGCCGAGGGCTGCCGCCGCCGCGATGATCGGCTTGGCTGGCGGGCGATCCGCAGCAGCCTCGCCAGCGGGGCCTTCCTGGAGGAGGGTCCTGGCCTGCTGGAACGGCATGATCCTGCCGGCATGGGTTTGGCCTGGCTGCGGCGCGATCCGGCCGATCCCCAGCCCTGGCGGACCCATCGGCTGGATCCGGCCCTATTGCGCCGGCCGATGTTGCTGATCGGTGGCTGGCACGATCCCCACCTGCGGGGCGTGCTGGATCTATGGCACCAGGCGCGAGCTGCGGGGGGAAGGCCGGGGCTGGTGGTGGGAGCCTGGACCCATCTCGATTGGCGCGGTGGCATCGATGCCCTGCAGCTGGCTTTTTTCCGCCAACAGCTCAAACCCAGCCCCGGGGCCGCCCAGGCGGCGGCCGGCGTCTGCCTCTCGCCCCCTGCAGGCTCCCCCCGATCAGGCTCACCCCTTGCAGGAGCGGAGCCCGACCTTGCCGCCGGCCTGGCAACCACGCTGCTGGGTGGGATCGCCTTGGCGCTGGGCAGCGATCGCTTCGAAGCCTTTGCCACCGCTCCAGACGCGGCCCAGCCCCCTGGGTTGGGGGGGGAGCCTTGGGGGCTCTGGAGTGATGGGCGGGCGGCGATCCGATCCGACGAAGGCCGCCTCGGGCTACGACCCCAAGCGGAGCGGCCGGAGGCTGCCCTAGGCGCCTTGGAGCCGGCGATCCCCTCCAACCCCAGCCGCCCGGTGACCCTCGTGCACGACCCCTGGCGCCCCCTGCCCGCCCGCGGCGGGCACCTGGGCCTGCCCCCTGGCAGCGTTGATCGGGCCGATCTGGACAGCCGTTCCGACGTGGCTTGTTTCACCACCGCCCCCTGGCGCGCAAGCATGCGGTTGCTGGGCCGTCCCTGCCTGCTGCTCCCCGTGCAGGCCGACCAGCCGGGCTTCGATCTGTGTGTCGCCCTCTCGCTGCTGCCGGCGGGCAGTCTGGAGGTGCGCCAGCTGAGCACTGGCTTTGGCCGCTTCCTTGGCGCCGCGGCCCTGGGCCGCGAGCAGCGCCGGGTGGAGCTGCAACCGCTGGCGGTGGTGTTGGATCGCGGCGACCGGCTGCGGCTCTCGATTGGGGCGGCGGCCTGGCCAGCGATCGCCGTTAATCCCGGCGATGGTTCGATGCCCTGGGGTGATAGCGGCCCAACCCACCGCGTGATTAGCCTCGAGCTCGACCCCGAGGCAGGTTGGCTGCAGTGGGAACCCCTGCTGCAGGCCGAGCGGCTGGGCTGAAAGGGTGGGGCAAACTGAGTTGGTCGTTAGCCGCCGCCTCGATGCCGCGTTTCCCCCTGCGCCAGTCCCTGTTTGGCACGGTCGTGGCCGTTGGCGCCGCCGTCTGCGGTAATGGCATGGCCAGCGGCGCCAGCTGGGCCCAGGCGGCCATCCCTGGCCCGGCCCTCGCCCCGCTGGCCCAACCCAGCAGCGCCCTGGTGGAGGCCCGCACGCGCGCTGCCGCCGAGCGTTTGCTGAACGCCTTGCGGGCCGGCGACGGCGCCGCTGGATACCGCCTGTTTGCACCGAGCCTGCAACGGATGACCAGCCCGGCCCAGGTGCAGCAGCGGATTGATCGCATGCCCAAGCTGTTGAGCTGGAGCTTGGAGCGCGTCGTGCCGGGCCAGGATTCCAGCAGCGTGATCGCCCGTTTGCGCACGGCCGCCGGCCGCCGCGATCTGCAGATGGTGATGGATGCCAAGGGGCAATTGGAGGGGTACCACTTCGACAGCGCCGACCAGCCGGCCGAGTTGGTGGCGCGCCAATTCGTGGAGGCCTTGGCCCAGGGCCGCTACGTCAGTGCCGCCAGCTTCCTGACAGAGCAGCTGCAGAGCGAGATCCCTCCAGCTGCCCTGCAGGTCAAATGGCAAAATCTGCAACGAATCACCGGCGATTTTATAGCAGTTCGCCAGGTGTTTCGCTCCGAAAACACACCGGATCAAAAGCTGGTCATCGTCAAATCCCAATTCAGCCGAATCACGGACAATCTGTTCGTGATTCTCGACGGCCAGAATCGGATTGTTGGCGTCGATTTCCCCACCGAACCCAACCAGCCAACCCCCAACCGCTAGCAGGGTGGCCGAAGCGGCCTAAGCTCCCAGCTTATTTCCGTAGCACCCCCATGCTTTTGTCCAGCCTCGATGGGATGGTCGACGCCGCGACCCGATTGGCCGAGTGTCGCCACGACCATCCCTTTGCGGTGCTTGGACCCCAGCCCCTCGCTGCGGGGGGCTGGGTGGTCCGGGTCTGGATGCCGGAGGCTGAGCGGGTTGAGTTGCTGCTGGCAGACCAAGCCCCCCTGCCGATGGGCACCCCCACCCATCCCTGGCTATTCGAGGCTCCCCTGGCCAGCGATCCCGGCAGCACCTATCGGCTGCGGGTGCTGCGGGGCGGCATCGTGCATGAAGCCCACGATCCCTGGGCCTTCCGCCAGGAGTGGATGGGCGATCTGGATCGCCACCTGTTTGCCGAAGGCAACCACCACCACATTTGGCGGCGGATGGGTGCCCACCCCGACCAGCGCGATGGGGTAGCCGGGGTGCAGTTCTGCCTCTGGGCCCCCAATGCCCGCAGCGTGGCGGTGCTCGGCGATCTGAACGGCTGGGATGGCCGCCACCATCCGATGCAGCAGCGCCTGGGCGGTTGTTGGGAGCTGTTCATTCCCGGTTTGGACCAGGGGGCGATCTACAAGTACGAGATTCGCGCCCAGAATGGCCACTGCTACCAAAAGGCTGATCCCTACGGCTTTCGCCACCAGGTACGGCCGGACAACGCCTCGGTGGTGGCCCAGTTGGGCGGCTATGGCTGGGGGGATGCCGCTTGGCTGCAGCAGCGCGAAAGCCGCAACCCGCTCGACCAGCCGATCGCGGTGTACGAGATGCACCTGGGCAGCTGGATCCATGCCGCCACCGACCAGCCTTACATCGAAGCCGATGGCAGCGCCCGCCCGCCGGTGCCCGCCGCCGACCTCAAACCAGGCGCCCGCCTGCTCACCTATCCGGAACTGGCTGACAAGCTGATCCCCTATGTGAAGGCACGGGGCTTCACCCACATCGAACTGATGCCAATTTCGGAGCATCCCTTCGATGGCTCCTGGGGGTATCAGGTCACCGGCTGGTATGCCCCCACCAGCCGCTTCGGCAGCCCCAACGAATTCCGCGCCTTCGTCGACCGCTGCCACGCCGAAGGCATCGGCGTGATCCTCGACTGGGTGCCCGGCCATTTCCCCAAGGATGCCCATGGCCTGGCCTTCTTTGATGGCGCCCATCTCTATGAGCATGCCGATCCCCGCATCGGCGAGCACAAGGAGTGGGGCACGTTGATTTTCAACTACAGCCGTAATGAGGTTCGCAACTTCTTGGTTGCCAATCTTGTTTATTGGTTTGAAGAATTTCATATCGATGGGATTCGGGTTGACGCGGTTGCCTCGATGCTGTATCGCGATTACCTACGGCCCGATGGCGAATGGCTCGCCAACGAACACGGCGGCCGGGAGAACAGCGAGGCGGTGCGCTTCCTGCAGCAGGCCAACCACGTGCTGTTTGAGCACTTCCCCGGAGTCCTCTCGATCGCCGAGGAATCCACCACCTGGCCGATGGTGACCCAGCCGACTGAAAATGGGGGCCTCGGCTTCAACTTGAAGTGGAACATGGGCTGGATGCACGACATGCTCGATTACTTCGAGCTTGATCCCTGGTTCCGCCAATTCCACCAGAATAAGGTCACCTTCTCGATCTGGTATGCCTTCACCGAAAACTTCATGCTGGCGCTGAGCCACGATGAAGTGGTGCATGGCAAGAGCAACCTGCTCCACAAGATGCCCGGCGACGACTGGCAGAAATTTGCCAATGTGCGAGCCCTTTTAGCCTACATGTGGACCCATCCGGGTAAGAAAACTATTTTCATGGGCATGGAGTTTGGCCAGCGCTCCGAATGGAATGTCTGGGGTGATTTGCAGTGGGACTTGCTCCAGCACGAGCCCCATCAAGCCCTGCAGCACATGGTGGATGACCTCAATCATTTTTACAAATCCGAACCAGCACTCTGGGGTGATGACTTCAGTGAATATGGCTTCCAGTGGATTGATTGCAACGACAACCGCAATTCCGTACTCAGCTTCATGCGGCGCGACAGCAATACCGGTCGCTGGCTGGTGGTGGTAGTCAACTTTACACCCCAAAGCCATTCGCACTACCGGATTGGCGTGCCGCTCGAAGGTTTCTATGCTGAAGCATTCAACACCGATAGCATTCGCTATGGCGGCAGCAACCTCGGCAATCTAGGCGGCAAATTCACCAACTCCGTCGTCGCCCATGGTTACGAGAACTCGCTAGAAATCTGCCTGCCACCGCTTTCGGTGTTGGTGTTTCGCCATGATCCGGCTCGCCTGCCGGAGGCGGAAGAAGGATCCGCAGCTGACGTTCCCCTCTGAGTAGGGACCGGACAGCGGGCGGCGGTGCAGCTTCAGGGGTGCTTGAGAATCTCGGCCCCGCGGAGAATCCACTCGGTTGGCATTGATGGAACTCCCCCAAGGCAACCCAAATGCATGGCACGCAGCCAGCCTTTGGCCGCGGGGGAGGTACCCCCGCGGCCGCTGTTGCGCCGGCAGGCTGGATGCTGAGCGGTGGCGGCTGCTCCTGGAGCACCTAAGCTGATAACACCATCATCGTGCAAAAGTTAACAGCGAATGGCCCGTCACTCCCAATTGTACCGCCAGGGGATGCAGGAAATGCGTCATCACCTGGGCGACAAAGCCGATATTCTGATTGCAAAGATCGAATCTATTTCTGAGGAATTTGCGCGTGTCAATGTTGAGTTCCCCTATGGAGAGCTTTACTCCAGAACGGTGCTGGACGATCGGGTGCGTGAGCTCTGCACCGTTGCAGCCCTGACGGTGCAGGGCTTCTCCTCACCCCAGCTCAAATTGCACATTGAGGCTGCGATCAATTGTGGCGTGAGTCGCGCCGAGATCGTCGAAATCATCACCCAGATGATTGCCTACGCCGGCTTTCCTGCGGCAACGAATGCCCTGCTAGCCGCCAAGGATGTGTTTGACGAAATCAGTGACCAATCAGAAGCATCTAGCCCATGAATATTGTTGACACATTCACGGAAAAGATGTGGAAAGAGTCCGCGAATGTGGCCTTCGGCTTAGTCCAGTTCAGCGCCTGAAGTCCCGATGGACGTCCTGCATCAGCCTGAGGTTCTGGGAGTAGGCGATCGGGATATCAATCAGCACGGGCAGCGTTTGCTGCAAGGCTTCCCGCAGAACGGGACCCAGCTGGTCGGCAGTGGCGATCCGATCGCCCTTGCAACCCAATGCTTTGGCGAAACCGACAACGTTGTATTCACCCAGCTCCACACCGGCTGGGCGCCCGTAGGGGGCCTGTTTTGGTTGCCGGTGTTCCAGAGGCTGGCTCAGGAGCGTGAGTTGCGCGAGCTGATCGCCGCGTTGCCCATCAGGCCGGAGGATCCATCCCCAGATCGGCGAAGCGGCGGCAGATCGCCAGCCTGAGATCGGCGGTTACCGAACCAGCCGTGAGCGGATCGGCGATCGAGAAACTGAGCTTGTAGCCATAGCGTTCACTGCCGAACTCCACCAGCCGCGCCTTCGGGGCAGGTTCGGTAAGAACGGCGGGATGGTCGGCGGCGAGGCCCTCGAGCAGGGCCACGATCTGCCCGGGATTCCAGCTTTGGGCCATCTTGAGCTGGAGGCTGCAGCGGCGCATCCGGTCACTGCGGGTGTAGGTGGTGGTGGCGGTGGTGAAGAAGCTCTGGTTGGGCACCACCACCTCGGCGTTGTCAGCGCCGCGCCAGAGGGTGGTGGCGCGCGGGCCGAGGCGGCGCACCTCACAGGCCTCGCCCTCATGCATCAGCACCTCACCGGGGCGCACCGATCCCTCGATCAGCAGCCAGAGGCCGCTCACGATGTTGGAGAACACCTCCTTGATGCCAAAACCCAGGCCCACCGAAAGGCCGCCGGCGATCGCCAGCACCCCCGTCTGGTTGAAACCGAGCCGGCCCATCGCCCAGATCACACCCAGGGTGAAGATCACGTACTGGAGGATCTGATCGAGGGCGCGGCGGCTGCCCTCGCTGATGCCCAGGCCGCGCTGCACCAGCAGGCTCACCCCGGCGGCCGGGAGGCGCAGGCCCACCAGCAGCAGGTAGAGCACCACCAGCACACTGAACAGATCGCCCAGACGAATCCCGCCGCCGAACCACACCCCCAATGGCAGCGCGGCCAGATCCTGCAGGCTGCCGAGGGCATCCATCCCCTGCAGCAACACGACCAGCAAGAAGAGGGGCCGCAGCAATCGGGTGCTAACAAGCTGCATGGATTCGGGCGGCAGCCAGCGGGCCAGCCCCTGGCGCTCCGCCAGACGCAACAGCAGCCAGGCCAGGCTGAACTGGCCCAGAAGCAGCACCAGGCCCACCCGCTGTTGCAGCGCCAGCAGGACCAGGGCGATCAGCGCCTGCCCCACCAACAGCGGCACCGCCAGGGGTAAGTCCATCAGCCGGCCCCAACGGCCCTGGCGAGGCAGGCGGCGCAGCTTGATCAGGCCCAGCAGAAGCAGACCAACCGGCAGCAGCTGCAGCAGCACCGGCAGCCGGTCTAAGAAGGCCAGCCAACCCTGAATCTCAGACAGGAACGTGGACATCAGGAGCGAGGGCTGAGGCGAAGCAACGCTTCGGTGCCCTGCTGGGGCGTGACCACCCCCAGCATCACCTTCCAAAGCAGGTCTTCCACCAGGGGTTGCATCCGCCGGAGCCGGTCCGCGGAATAGGAGGCGGACAGCAGCCTGGAGCGTTGATCAAATTGCCGCTGGGCCTGCTCGAGGGCCGCCAGACGGCCGGAACTGGCCACGGGCACCGACACGTAGCGATTCGCCGGCAACACCATCAGGCTCTGCAGGGTGATCTCCCTCTGCACAAGAGGATCAAGGCCCAGTTCCGTGAGCTCGAGGGCCAGGCGGCGCTGGGGAGGTGAGGAATCGCTACCCAGGGCCATCACCATCACGGTGCTGAACGGGGTGGCGGGGCCGGCCGGGCCACCGGGGAGGGAAGCGACCCCGAGCCGTTTTCCCATGCTGCGCTCGAGGTGCGCCAGGGAGGCGCTGTAGCAGGGAATCCAGCTGAGGCGGCCGCTTGCGAGCCCTTCCACCAGCTCCCGTGGCCCGCTGGCGATGTCCACCCGGCTCTGGAGAGCTAACTGACGCAGCCAGGTCAACCAGGCCAGCAGGGCCGCACGATCGGCGGCAGGAGAAGCGGAGGCGACCCTCGGATTACCGGTGAGGATTGGCACCATGGCGTCCTGGGCGCCGAGGGTCCCGACACTCCACCAGATGCCGATCGAATCCACCGCCACCCCGATCGGTCGGCCGGAGGCGGCCAAGCCGATCAGTTCGTCAAGGCTGGCCGGTGGCCGGGGCACCGCCTGGCGATCGAAGCAGGCCAGGGTGAAAAGGTTGTAAACGGGCAGACCCGCGACCCCTGCAGCGCTGGTGACCCGCTCCACCTGGGCCGGTTCCAGCAGGGGCTGGCTGCGGTGCCAGGCCGGCTGACCATCGAGGCGCTGCACCAGCCCCTGCCGGAGTAGGGCATTCGCCACCGGTGCCCGCAGCACCAGCAGATCGGGACCCAGCCCCCGGCTGCGGTCCCGCCGCAGGGTCTCCTCCAGGTGCGCCTCATCCAGCACCGAAACCTGCACTTGCAAGCCCGGATGGAGACGCTGGTATTCCTGCAGCAACGGCGTCCACGGGATCCGGTCGTTGCCATCGCGCTGCAGCCATTCGAGGCTGCCGGTGGGAACCACCACCACATGCAGGGTCTGACGGGCTGCGAAGCAGCCCTGCAACAGGGCGGCCAGGGCCAGCCCAGGTCCAAGGCGCCAGACGAGGCGCCAACGCGTCTCCCTGCGGCGGCGGGAGCTCGGCGTGGTTCCGGAGCTCAGCATGCTCCTGGTAGGACGTGAAGGAATTCTGGTGCTCGGTGTGATGGTCGGCTCAACCTTGGCGGTGGGCCCATTGTTGTGCGATCAGCTAGCAGCCCCAGCGCCCCAGGCGCAGGGCACGCCGGCAGCGCTCAGGCTCCGGGCCACCCAGGGCGCCCACTGCCTCGACTGATGACGAGCCTTCGGGTGGGCCCGGGGCGCTCCGCTAGGTTGCCGGATCGCCGCTCCGCCTGGCTCCATGACCGAGACCGCCCCCCTGCTGCTGCGCGCCGCCCGAGGTGAGCAGGTGGAGCGGCCACCGGTGTGGATGATGCGCCAGGCGGGCCGCTACATGAAGGTCTACCGCGACCTGCGCGACCGCCATCCCGGCTTTCGCGAGCGCTCCGAAAACCCCGATCTCTCCTTCGAGATCTCGATGCAGCCCTTCGACGCCTTCGCCCCCGACGGCGTGATCCTGTTCTCCGATATCCTCACGCCCCTGCCTGGCCTGGGCATCGATTTCGACATCATCGAGAGCAAGGGACCGATCATTGAGCCCGCGATCCGCAGCCAGGCCCAGGTGGATGGGCTGAGGCCCCTCAATCCGGCCGAATCGGTGCCCTTCGTGGGCGAGGTGTTGGGGCGTCTACGGGCCGAAGTTGGCAACGCCGCCACCGTGCTCGGCTTTGTTGGTGCCCCCTGGACCCTGGCCGCCTACGCCGTCGAAGGCAAGAGCTCCAAAAGCTATGCGGTGATCAAGGCGATGGCCTTCCGGGAACCGGCCTTACTGCATCAATTGCTAGCCCATCTGGCTGATTCAATCGCCACCTATGTGCGCTATCAGATCGATAGCGGCGCCCAGGTGGTGCAGATGTTCGACTCCTGGGCCGGCCAGCTCAGCCCGATCGATTACGACACCTTTGCCGCTCCTTACCAGAAGCGGGTGATCGATCAGGTCAAGGCCAGCCACCCTGACACCCCCCTGATTCTCTATATCTCCGGCAGCGCCGGTGTGCTGGAGCGGATGGGGCGCACCGGCGTCGATATCGTGTCGCTCGACTGGACGGTGGACATGGCGGAAGGCATCGCCCGCTTGCCGCAGAACGTGGGGGTGCAGGGAAACGTGGATCCCGGCCTGCTGTTCGGCAGTCCCGAGGGCATCCGCGATCGCATCGTCGATACGGTGCGCAAGGCCAGGGGCCGCAAGCACATCCTCAACCTGGGCCACGGCATCCTGCCGGGTACCCCCGAGGAGAACGCCCGGGTCTTTTTCGAAACCGGCAAAGCCGTTAACGACCTGGTGGGGGCGACCGCTTGAGCGGCGCTGCTGCAGCTGGCCAGAGCACCGCTGCCGGCTCTGGCGCCCGCATCCTGATCACCGGTGCTGGCGGCTGCGTGGGCCAATACACGGCCGAGCACCTCTACCGCAACTCCAACGCCGAGCTGCTGCTGTTGTTGCGCGACCCCAGCAAACTGAAGGCGGTGCCGGCCGATGATCCGCGCATCACCTTGCTGGTGGGCGATTTGCGCGATTTGGAGCCCCACGCCGCCGCCATCGCCACGGCCACCCGCGTCATCCACACCGCCACCGCCTGGGGCGATCCGCAGCGGGCCCAGCAGGTGAATGTGGTGGCGGTCAAACGGCTGCTGGCCCTGCTCGATCCAGCCCGGCTGGAGCAGGTGATCTACTTCTCCACCGCCAGCATCCTCGATCGGAATTTGAACCTGCTGCCGGAGGCGATGGCCTACGGCACCGAATACATCCAGACCAAGGCCCAGTGCCTGCAAGACCTAGAGCGGCACCCCCTGGCCGAGCGGATCGTGGCGGTGTTCCCGACGCTGGTGTTCGGCGGACGGGTTGGACCTGGCGATTGCCACCCCACCAGCTACCTCACCGCCGGGGTAAAGGAAGGATTGAGCTGGCTGTGGCTAGCGAAATGGCTGCGCACCGAAGCCAGCTTCCACTTCATCCACGCCGCCGATATCGCCACGGTGTGCGCCCACCTGGCCACCACCCCGCAGCGGCCCAATCCGGAGCCGGGCCAGGGCGCGGTGCGGCGCTTGGTGCTGGGCCAGGCGCCGATCACGATCAACCAATTCGTGGCCAGCTTGGTGCGCTGGCGGCGGGGTTGGCTGCCGCCCGTGGGCATCGATTTGCAGGGCTGGCTGATCGAGGGGCTGATCAAGCTGCTGCGGATTGAGGTGAACGCCTGGGATCGCTTCTCGATCCGCCAGCGCCACTTCGTGCATCAGCCGGTGAGTCCGCCGGAGCGGTTCGGCCTCACCAGCTACGCGCCGACGCTGGAGGCGGTGCTCGATACCGCCGGGGTGCCGCGGCGGGGTCGGCTACCGGACTGAACGGCCGACCAGGCTGGTGGTTCGGTTATCCGTACCTCTCGGGCGGATCGGCCTGGGGCGGCAGCCGGGAAAGCCTTTGCTGCAACTGGCTTTTGGCCAATTGTTGCGAATGAAACAAGCGCCTGCATCACCCGGCACCTGACCCGTAGCTTGGGCAGGTTGCACGTGCATCTCCGCACCGACCATGCGTCGTCTCTTTTCCCTTCTCGCTCTCTGCCTGGCGCTGGTGCTGGGAGCCGCGCCAAGTTTCGCGGCCGACAGCGCCCATGGCGGCCAGGTCTTCTCCGCCAACTGCGCCGCCTGCCACATGGGCGGCGGCAACGTGGTGAACGCCGAACGCACCCTCAAGGCCGATGCCCTCAAGGCCTATCTGGCCGGGTATGCCGATGGCCCTGAAGCCGCCGTGGCCTACCAGGTCACCAATGGCAAAAACGCCATGCCCGCCTTCGGCGGCAAACTCAGCGCCGGCGACATCGCCGACGTGGCCGCCTACGTGATCGAGCAGTCCGCCAAGGGCTGGTGATCCGCTGGGCTGGCATCAGCTCCGGCCTGGTTGTCTTCTTTCACTCAACCCGGCGCTGCCGGGTTTTTTTGTGAGCATCGTTGCCTCAGGCGTGGTCGATCAGGCCCGAGCCAGATCCTGCCGCCGCCGCTGCTCCAGCACTGCCAGGTAAAGCTGCTCGGGCACCTCGCGGATGTCGTACTCGGAGGGGAGCACGCCGTGCAGGTGGCGATGCACCGCCAACCAGCAGTTGCGTTCCGGGTCGGCGCCCGTGCCATCGAACTGGCGCGATGCCTCGGCCAGGGCGATGGCCAGAGGATCGGCCGCAGCATCGGCGTCCTGGGGCTCGGGGTGCGGGGCCATCACAACGGAACGGGAAGCCGATCAATCCTGGCGCAACCGGCAGACTGCTACGCACCACCGGAACGCCAAGGCCGCATGAACCCGTGCCGATTTCCTCCGGTCCTGCCCGCTCAGTGGAGCGCAGCGGCGCTGCTGCTGGCGCTGGCAGCGGCCGCCACAGCACCCCTGAAGGCGGAACCACTGCCACCGGCGCCGCCCCTGAACCCGGCCCCGCCCCTGAACCCGGCCTGGGCCTTCGACCCCCAAGGTCCCTACCTGCCTGGGGCCGATCCTCCCAGCTTTCTGCTCCCCGCCAACGGCCAGCGCTTCGACCCCGCCCGGCCAAGCCAGCCCAAGGCGATCAGCGGGCCTCGGCCGCCGGTCCCCGCCTGCCCCCTGATCGTGCCGGTGCGGCAGGCGCCCCTGCAGCCCCTTCACCTGCACCCCTCCCAGGTGCAGCTGAAGAACAGCTTCGGTTGCCTCTCCCCCGGTGATGCCATCTACGGGGCCGATGGCTGCCCGAAGCGACTGTGCGGCACCACCAGGGGCAACCAGATCTCCCTGCCAGCGGGTGGGCCCTGAGCCGATCGGCAGCCTGGCTGGGGGCCCCGGCGGCCCTCGACCCAAAGTGCGGGCAGCGGGCCGCAATCTCCTAACAACTCGGTGCCGGTTCCCAACCCAAACCGGTTCGGGCTGCCCATCCTGGTAGGGAGGACCGAATCGTCCGGTTCGGTGCTCGCCAGGGCTTCGATCGGCCCGATCCCATACGGTGCCGTCATTCCCACCTGAGCGCCGAACCCCAGGAGGTTTCGTTCATGCATCCCACCGCCGAACTGTTCACCGAGAAGGCCTGGGGCGCCGTCGTGGCGGCCCAGCAGCTGGCCCAACAGAAGCGCCAGCAGCAAATGGAGAGCGAGCACCTGTTCGCCAGCCTGCTGGCCCAGCCTGGCCTGGCCAGCCGCATCCTCGAGAAGGGTGGCGTCGATGTGGGCAGCCTCAACCAAAAGCTGGAGGCCTATATCGCCAGCCAGCCCAGCCTGGCCACGGCGCCCGACAACATCTACCTCGGCAAGGGGCTGAACAGCTTGCTCGATCGGGCCGATGGGCTCAAGAAGGAATTCGACGACAGCTACATCGCCATCGAGCACCTGCTGCTCGCCCTGGCCGAAGATCAGCGCTGCGGCCGTCAGCTGCTCTCCCAGGCGGGTAGCAACGCCGCGAAGCTCAAGGAGGCGGTGCTGGCGGTGCGCGGCACCCAGAAAGTGACGGATCAAAATCCCGAGGGCACCTACGAATCCCTGGAGAAATACGGCCGCGACCTCACCGAGGCCGCCAAGGCCGGCAAGCTCGATCCGGTGATCGGCCGCGATGAGGAGATCCGCCGCACGATTCAGATCCTCTCGCGCCGCACCAAGAACAATCCGGTGCTGATCGGCGAGCCCGGCGTGGGCAAAACGGCGATTGTCGAAGGTTTGGCCCAGCGGATCGTGAACGGCGATGTGCCGGCGGCGCTGCAAAACCGCCAGCTGATTGCCCTCGACATGGGCGCCCTGATCGCCGGCGCCAAGTACCGCGGCGAGTTTGAGGAACGGCTCAAGGCGGTGCTCAAGGAGGTGACCGCCTCCGAAGGCCAGATCGTGCTGTTCATCGATGAGATCCACACCGTGGTGGGGGCCGGCGCCGCCGGCGGTGCCATGGATGCCAGCAACCTGCTCAAGCCGATGCTGGCCCGGGGCGAGCTGCGCTGCATCGGCGCCACCACCCTCGATGAGCACCGCCAGCACATCGAGAAGGATCCCGCCCTGGAGCGTCGCTTCCAGCAGGTGTTTGTCGACCAGCCCACGGTGGAGGACACGATCTCGATCCTGCGGGGCCTCAAGGAGCGCTACGAGGTGCACCACGGCGTGCGCATCGCCGATAACGCCCTGGTGGCCG
>CAIOGZ010000017.1 GCA_903858015.1 uncultured cyanobacterium | reverse complement strand
GAGATCAAGCTGGAAGGAGGATTCCAGCTCCCAGCCGGCGCTGGAGTTGGTATCCACGAGGCCGGTATCGGCGCCTGTCCAGGCCCAGTTGGAATCGAGGGCCCAGACATGCACTTGGCCGGTGGGATTGTAACGCCAGAGGATCTTGTTGGCAGTAGCGATTGTTTCAGCGGCCAGCATTTGCCATGTGGAGCTTGCGTTTCCTGGGCTGGCGGGCGAGCCCATGAAGGTGATCGGTGTGATCGTGGAGCCAGCGCTGGCGTAGGGCTGGCCGGTGCTGTTATGGCGGCCGAGGCTGGTGTTGCCTTGCGATTCGATCGGGGTGAGGGGCTCACCGATGATCGAATCAGCATTCAGATCGATCTGGAAGGAGGATTCCAGCTCCCAGCCGGCGCTGGAGTTGGGATCCACGAGGCCGGTATCGGCGCCTGTCCAGGCCCAGTTGGAACCGAGGGCCCAGACATGTACTTGGCCGGTGGGGTTATAGCGCCAGAGGATCTTATTGGCAGTGCCGATTGTTTCAGCGGCCAGCATCTGCCAGCTGGAGCTGGCGTTACCCGGGCTGGCGGGCGAGCCCATGAAGGTGATCGGTGTAATCGTGGAGCCAACGCTGGCGTAGGGCTGGCCGCTGCTGTTATGGCGAACAAGGTTGGTGTTGCCGTGCGATTCGATCGGGGTGAGGGGGGCACCGATGATCGCATCGGCATTGAGATCAAGCTGGAAGGAGGATTCCAGCTCCCAGCCGGCGCTGGAGTTTGGATCCACGAGACCGGTATCGGCGCCTGTCCAGGCCCAGTTGGAATCGAGCGCCCATACGTGCACTTGGCCGGTGGGGTTATAGCGCCAGAGGATCTTATTGGCAGTGCCGATTGTTTCAGCGGCCAGCATCTGCCAGGTGGAGCTGGCGTTACCCGGGCTGGCGGGCGAGCCCATGAAGGTGATCGGTATGATCGTGGAGCCAGCTTTGGCGTAAGGTTGGCCATCACCACCGCGCAACAGGGCCGTATTGCCTTCGTTTTCAAGTTCGGTGTCATCGTTGAGGATCGTGCCGACAACCGCAGCCGTGGTGCCGATGCTGTAGCCGCTGCCAGCGGCGAGGCTGAGGGCAATGGTTTCATCGGGTTCGATCTCAGCATCTGCGCTGGGATCCACCGTGACGCTGGCGGTGGCGGCTCCGGCGACAAAGCCCACCGTCTTGGTGGCGGCTGTGGTGGCAACGCCGCTGTAATCGGTTCCGAGGCTGGCGGTGCCGCCCACGCTGTAATTCACCGACAGGGCAGAGGTGGTGGGGCCTGTTCGCGAGAAGGTGTAAACAAGATTGGCGCTGCCGTCTTCTGTCACAGAGCCTGGGGTGAGGGCAACAGTGATGCGGGGCTCGCCAGCTGGAGCCAGCAAGCGATCGTCATGGAAGGGATCGGCAAAGGACACCACTCCACTGCGCAGCTGAGGGGCGACTGCGCTGCTGTCACCGCCGCTGCTGGCCGGCCCCCAGGTAACGACGGAGCCGTCATTCTTTAAGGCGGCAAAGGCCGCTTCGTTGCTGAAGACATCACGCACGCCGGCGGTGAGCTGGCTGGCTACGCCGGCGTTGTTACCCCCGTAGGCGGCATTGCCCCAGTTCACCAACGAACCATCACTCTTGATAGCCGCGAATGCTCCGAGGGTGGAAACGATGCGGCTGACGCCGGAGGCCAGCTGGCTGGCTACGCCACTGCTGTTGCCGCCATTGCTGAAGCTGCCCCAGGTGACGACGGAGCCATTGGTCTTGAGGGCCGCGAAGGCGCTTCCGGAGGCGAAGACCTGGCTGACGCCGGAGCTGAGCAGACCGCTGACCGCATTGCTGTTGCCTCCACTCGAGGAGTCGCCCCAGCTGATGACGGAGCCATCGGCCTTGAGCGCCGCAAAGGCGGAGCCAGTGGAGAAGATCTGAGTGACGCCAGAGCTGAGCAGGCTGGCCACAGCGCTGCTGTTAGCGCCGTACCTGGAGTCCCCCCAGGTGATGACGGAACCATCGCTCTTGAGGGCCGCAAAGGCGGAGCCAGTGGAGAAGAGCTGAGTGACGCCGGAGCTGAGAGGACCGCTGACCGCAGAGCTGTTACCGCCAAACGATGGGTTGCCCCAGGAGACGACGGAGCCATCGGCCTTGAGTGCCGCGAAGGCGTATTCAGTTGCGAAGATCTTGCTGACCCCGGAGCTGAGCAAGCTGGCCACCGAGGAGCTGTTACCGCCAGCGTTGGAGTTGCCCCAGCTGATGACGGAGCCATCGGCCTTGAGCGCCGCAAAGGCGTAGCCATTGGAGAAGATCTGAGTGACGCCGGAGCTGAGCTGGCTGGCCACAGCGCTGCTGTTAGCGCCAGCGTTGGGGTTGCCCCAGCTGACAACGCTGCCGTTGCTTTTCAAGGCCGCAAAAGCCGACCCCGTGGAAGCAATACGAGTGACGCCCGAACTCAGCTGGCTGGCGACACTGCTGCTACTGCCGCCATAGAAGGAGTGACCCCAGGTGATGACCGATCCATCTCCTTTCAGGGCGGCAAAGGCATAGTAATTGCTGGTGATCTGGCTCACCGCGTTGCCGAGCTGGTTGGCGACACTGCTGCTGTTGCCGCCATTGGCCTGGTCACCCCAGGTGACCACCGAACCATCGCTCTTTAGGGTGGCGAAGGCGCTGCCATTCCTCACCTCCTGGTGGGTGCTACCGGGAGAGGTGGCAGAAATGGGTGTGCGGATCAGCTGGCCGGGGAGAGAGGTGAAGGTGCCCACCACCGGATCGGTTGTGCCTATTGCATAGCCCGTGCCAGCTGCCAATTTGAGCGTGATGGTTTCATCCGGTTCAACTAAATTGTCGGCGCTTGCCGTGAGGGTGATGACGGTTGTGCTGGCACCGGCGGCAAATGTTACCTGGCCGGTTGATGTGCTGAAAGCAGAAGCTCCCGCCTGGTTGTAATCGAGGCCGAGGCTGGCGCTGCCGCTGACGGTGAAATTCACCGTGAGGGGGCTGCTGTTGAGACCGGGGCGAGTGAAGGTATAGACAAGGCTGGCGTTGTCGGTCTCCGGGATCGAGGCTGGGGAGAGGGCTAGGGTGATGGCGGGGAAGTCATCGTTGATGATCGTGCTGCCGACCGCACCCGTAGTGCCGATGGTGTAACCGCTGCCTGCGGCGAGGCTGAGGGCGACGCTTTCATCCGCCTCGATCGTGGTATCAGCCGTGGGATCAATGGTGAGTGTGGCTGTGGCAGAACCCGAAGTAAAGCTGATGGTTTTGCCGGTTCCCGTTGTGGCGCCTGTGTAGTCCGTGGCATCGGCAGTGCCGCTGATGCCGTAGTTAACAGTCAAGGCGCCGGTGGTGGGGCCTGTGCGAGTAAAGGTATAGATGAGGTTGCTGGTGCCATCCTCTGCCACCGCAGCGGGCGAAACTGCGAAGGTGATGACGGGCAAGTCGTCGTTGCGGATGGTGGCGGTGGCGGCGGCGCTTGAACCAAAGCTGTAATCCTCACCGGCAGCCAGGGAGACGATGACGGTTTCATCGTCCTCCACGATGATGTCCGCAGTTGGTGTGATGGTTACGGTGGCGGTGGTTGATCCGGCCGCAAAGGAGACGGTCTTGATGCTGCCACTGTCGACGATTCCCGTATAATCGCTCTGCGGGATTGCCGTCCCCGCTATGGTGTAGTTCGCCACGAGTGGTTTGATGCTGGAGCCTGTTCTGGTGAAGGTGTAAATCAGATTTGTTGACCCATCTTCCGCAACATTGCTTGGGGATGCAGCTACGCTGATGATCGCCCAGTCTGGGGCGATCACGGATCCATCGGCATTGAAGATCCCCTGCAGTGCGGTATTGCTGCTGATCGAGCCGCTATTCAGGTTGTAGATGAACGGCCCCCAAGCAGATCCAGCAGCACCCGCATTTCCAGGCGATCCACTGCTTGCATACCCCGTGGTGGCATTGCGCCCGCCAGGCCCGCTGGAACCAGCTGAACCAGCTGTGCCGGCCGTGACCCCATGGCTGCCGACGTTGACATTGGTCAGGGTCAGCTGGCCTGTGTTGTAGACACCGCCACCGAGGGCAGTGCCACCGTTGCCGCCGTTGCCTCCATTGCCGCCGCGACCACCAATAAATGGGGCTCCGGAGAGACCGGCCCAGCTTCCGGAGCCACCGCTGCCACCACTGCCACCGCGGCCGCCGATCGCCTGGTTGTCGCGAATCGTGGTGTTGACCAGGGCCAGGCTGCCGGTGTTGCTGATTGCTCCGCCGCTGGCCGAGCTGCCACTGCTGCCGCTGCCACCCGGTCCGCCGGCTATGGGATTGCCGTTATTGGGAATGCCATTGCTGCCCGCTGGACCGTTGACACCGTCCAGACCTTGGGCCTGGTTGGTATGAATCACGCTGTCGCGAATGGTGAGGCTGCCGTTGTTGGCGATGGCACCCCCCTGGGCCGCCTTGCCGCCGGTCAGTGTCACGCCCGCGAGCAGGAGGCTGGCGCCAGCCTGGACTTCGAATAGGCGATCGAGGCTATTGCCATCGAGGATGGTCCGATCTGCGCCCAGTCCCTGAATCGTGAGCGTCCTGCCTGTGAGTTGGATGTCGAAATCGTCGGCGCTGGCCAGGCTGAAGCGCCCTTCACCGAGCAGGATCGTGCCATCGGTGCCAGCGGCGTGAGCCTGCGTGATGGCTTCGCGCAGGGAGGTGAGGCCATCACTGGCGCTGCTCACGTCGCGCAGGGTGGTGACGATCTGGGTTGGCACCAGGGCGGCCACGATGGTGATCGTGACGGGCTGTTCATAGCTGAGGCCCCCCTGGTCGGTGGTGCGCAGGCGGATGCTGTAGCTGTTGCGCGTGGCTGCATTGAACACAGCGTTGCTGCGCAGCTGGTTGCCAACAATCTGAAAGGCGCTGTTGTCGCTATCGCCGACGCCAGCCACCAGGCTGTAGGTGAACGTGTTGCCGCTATCGGGATCGCTGCTCTCCAGTTCGGCAATGACTGTTCCCAGCGGTTGGCCTGGCAGGATGGCCTGCCCCCCCAGGGCGAGGTTGGTGGGGGCGTCGTTGTTCAGGATGGTGGCGTTGACGGCGGCCGAGGTGGCGACTGAATAGCCCGTGCCTGGCAGCAGGGTGAGGGAGATGGTTTCGTCTGCTTCCAGCAGCGAATCGATGCTGGGATCCAGGCTGAGGGTGGCCGTGCTCGCACCTGCTGCAAAGGTGACGGTTCCCGTTGTCGTTGTGAAGGTTGTCGCGCCGGTTTGGCTGTAGTCGCTGTTGAAGGTGGCAGTACCGCTAACCGTATAGTTGACGCTGAGGGCGTTGCTGATGGCGCCGGTGCGGGTGAAGGTATAAAGCAGGTTGGCTGTGCCGTCTTCGGTGACAGTGGAGGGAGAAACCGCTAGGCTTACACTGGCGTCATCGTTGACAATGGTTCCCGTAACCGGGGTCGTTGTGCCGATGATGTAGCCTGTTCCTGAAGCCAGACTTAAAATAACCGTTTCATCAGCTTCAAAGTTGTTGTCAGCAATGGGGTCAACTGTGACCGTAGCAGTGGATGAGCCGGCGGCAAATGTGACGCTTGAGCCAATGCTACTGTAATCATTGCCATTCGTTGCCGACCCCCCAATGGCGTAGTTAACTGTTAGAGCATTGCCAGTGAATCCATTGCGAGTAAAGGTATAAACCAGATTGGTAGTGCCGTCTTCTGTAACAATGGCAGGAGCAAGCGCAATGGCAACAGGGTTAGGTTGTGGGTGAACCAGGCGATCGTCGTTAAATGGGTCGGCGAAGGATACTACCGCACTGGTTAATTGTCTGCTCACGCTACTGCTGTCCCCTCCGCCATCAGAACTACCCCAGGTAACAACAGAGCCATCGCTTTTTAGTGCTGCAAATGCCCAACCATTGGAGAAAATCTGGGTGACACCGGATGTGAGTCTGCTGCTCGCGCTACTGCTATCCCCTCCGCCACCAGAACTACCCCAGGTAACAACAGAGCCATCGCTTTTTAGCGCCGCAAAGGCACCACTACTACAAGTAGAGAAAATCTGGGTGACTCCTGATGTGAGTCTGCTGCTCACACTACTGCTGTTCCCTCCCGATTCAGAGGCACCCCAAGTAACAACAGAGCCATCGCTTTTTAGCGCCGCAAAGGCACCTTCGTTAGAAAAAATCTGGGTGACGCCGGAAGTGAGACTGCTGCTCACACTGCTGCTGTCTATTGGTATCCAGCTTGAGTTAAAAGGTTCTGAACTACCCCAGGTAACAACAGAGCCATCGCTTTTTAGCGCCGCAAATGCAGAACCCGTGGAGAAAATCTGGGTGACGCCGGAAGTGAGACTGCTGCTCACACTACTGCTGTTCCCTCCACCCCAAGAGCTACCCCAGGTAACAACAGAGCCATCGCTTTTTAGCGCCGCAAATGCAGAACCCGTGGAGAAAATCTGGGTGACGCCGGATGTGAGTCTGCTGCTCACACTACTGCTGTCCCCTCCACCCCCAGAGTTACCCCAGGTAACAACAGAGCCATCGCGTTTTAGCGCCGCAAATGCCCATTCAGCGGTGAAAATCTGGGTGACGCCAGAAGCAAGACTACTGCTGACACTACTGCTTTCTATTGGGGTTGGGGGACTACCCCAGTCTGAACTACCCCAGGTAATAACAGAGCCATCACTTTTTAGTGCGGCAAATGCCATTCCATTCGAGAAAATTTGGGTGACGCCTGATGTGAGACTGCTGCTTACACTACTGCTGTTTCCTCCAAAATCAGAAAGACCCCATGTAACAACAGAGCCATCACTTTTTAGTGCGGCAAATGCCATTCCATTCGAGAAAATTTGGGTGACGCCGGATGTGAGTCTGCTGCTCACGCTAGAAACATATTCGTATTGGTATGTTAGCCGGTTGTAGCGATAAACACTGCTGTCCCCTCCATAGTTAGAAAGGCCCCATGTAACTACAGAGCCATCGCTTTTTAGCGCCGCAAATGCATAATTAGTAGAGAAAATCTGGGTGACACTGGATGTGAGTCTGCTGTTTACATTGCTGCTGTCTATTGGGATGCTGCTCCAGCTTGAATTAACCCAGGTATACTCTGAACTGCCCCAGGTAACAACAGAGCCATCGCTTTTTAGTGCCGCAAAGGCAAGATCAGTGGAGAAAATCTGGGTAACACCGGATGTGAGTCTGCTGCTCACACTACTGCTGTCCCCTCCCGATTCAGAGTTACCCCAGGTAACAACAGAGCCATCGCTTTTTAGCGCCGCAAAGGCAAATCTATTACCAATCTCATGCCGCGTACCATAATATCCACTCCTTGCAATACCCCCCCCAACCACCGTCCCCGGAGCTGCATCATTATCCAAAATCGTGCCCGTCACTGCGCCGGTCGTCCCCACCGCATATCCCGTCCCCGCCGCCAAGGACAGTGCCACAGTTTCATCCCCATCACTGAATAGATCCGAACTGGGATCTAAACTGAGAATGACGACACTAGAGCCTGCGGTAAAGGTGACACTACCTGTGGTTGCGTCAAAACTGGTGGCTCCCCGTTGCCCATAGTCGCTGTTAAAGGTGGCATTTCCAGCAACGGTAAAGTTAACTGTTAGGGAATTGCTAGTATCCCCAGTACGACTAAATACATAAAACAGGTTTTGGGGTCCATCCTCTGTGACTGTGGTGGGTGAGGTGAGAATTAGGCTTATGGTGGGATTGCTGAACTCTGCTCCTATCTTTAGGCCGTCCATTTCTAGCCAGCCTTGATCGTTTTCTGTTTTCAACCCCGCCATTGCCATGGGAGATAACCCCTCAGCCCGCACGAGCACCGCAAAAATTGCCCCCTCATCTCCCGGCGTATCGCTGGGGTTCATCAACCCGTCGAGATAGTGGCCCAGCTCCTCGTTGAGCACGTCCAGCGCCTGCGTGCCGCTGGCAAACCGCAGCCAGTCGGCGTTGAGGTAGATCGTGCCGGTGCTGATCGCATAGGCTCCGGCCGCCCCAGGCAGCACCGAGGCCTGCACCACCTCAATCGGCGGCAGGCCCGAAAAATCCCCTGCTGCCCACTGACTGATCAGCGCCGTGAGCTGAGCAGGCTCCCCGTCCAGCCCCAGGGCCGCCCGGGCCGCAGCACCCAGGGAGCCATCGTCTGCCCAGCTGGTGAGCTTCAACCTCCAGTCCTGCAGCAGGGTTGGGAGGCGAAAGCTAGTAGTGGTCACATCAATAGCGCGTCTTTAAGCTGAGCTTACACTCCTTTAAGACTTTTCGTTGTGCTACGTCAACTTTTATCAGTTTGTCCAGTGCATCAATTCATACCCGGCCCCAGCCTGGTGTCCGCAGCTACATAGAGAACCTGGCGGCTGCCCCAGCGCTATCGACGCTGCATCAATAAGCCAGGAGGGTGGCGCATCACGCTTTATGTCAGCAAAGGGATCTTGCCTTTTGGCTGGAACTAGCCTCGAATCTGGTGCTGCTGCGCCTTCCGGCGAAGGGATGCGCCGATGACAGTCGATTGGCTTACCAGCGGCCCCGCCCCACCTGGCTTTAGACCTGGTGAAACGATGAACCCGCTGAGCCCAATCGAGCCCTTGGCCGTTGATCGCATCGGTTGCAGGCATCGGACCTTGTTGTTCGCGCTGTGGGCCGTAGCCCAGCTGCTGCTGTTGCTGCTGCAGCCCGGCCCCGCCCTGGCGGCGGAGCCGTGCCCGGCCTCGATGGCGCTGATTCCCGGCGGCAGCTACCGCATCGGCGCCGCTGCCCAGCTGCCGGAGGAACAGCCGGGTCGCAACCTGCGGATCAGCCCCTTCTGCCTCGATCGCACGGAGGTCAGCAACGACCGCTTCGCGGCCTTTGTGGCCGCCAGCGGCTACATCACGGTGGCCGAAAGACCGCTCTCTGCCGAGCAGTTCCCCGCGCTGGAGGCCAGCGAGCGCGCCCCCGGCTCGCTGGTGTTCCAGCCCGTGGGCGGCAGCGGGCCGATCGAGGAGCTCAGTTGGTGGCACTGGGTTCAGGGCGCCGACTGGCGCCATCCCGAGGGCCCCGGCAGCGATCTGGCCGGGCGGGGCCAGCAGCCGGTGGTGCAGGTGGCCTATGAAGACGCCGAGGCCTTCGCCCGCTGGGCCGGCCAGGCCCTGCCCAGCGAAGCCCAGTGGGAATTCGCGGCCCGCGGCGGCCTCAACGATCGCATCTTCGCCTGGGGCAACAGCTGGAACCCCCACCGGGCCAACACCTGGCAGGGGCCGTTTCCAAGCAGCAACACCGCCGAGGATGGCTACCTGGGATCGGCGCCAGTCGGCTCGTTTCCCGCTAATGGTTACGGCTTGTTCGATATGACCGGCAACGTCTGGGAGTGGACCCAGGATTGGTATGCCGTGGGCCACGGGCCCCTCGCCGATGGCGATGATCCGATCGTGAGCAGCGCAGCCGCCACGGGCGATCCCCGCGATCCGGGCGTCGCCAAGCACGTGATCAAGGGGGGCTCGTTTCTCTGCTCGCCCAACTACTGCAGCCGTTACCGGCCGGCGGCCCGGGAGGCCCAGAGCCCCGACACCGGCAGCTCCCACATCGGCTTCCGCCTGGCGGCCCCCATCGCCACTCCAGGCGCCACTCCAGGCGCCGCCTTCACCACCGCACCCCCCCTCCGTGGCTGATCCCCACCCCCTGTTCAGCCTGGTTCGGACCGTGCGTGGCTGGTTCGGCGCCAGCGGAGCCCCCGGCCTGCTGCGGCGCCCCATGCTTCGCCTCGGCGCCCTGGCCCTGGTGGCCCTGCTGCTGGGCTGGCAGGCGGGCTGGGCGCCCGTGTTGGCCCAAACGATCACCGGCACGCTTGGATCACCCAGCGCCACCACCACGATCAGCGGCAACCAGCTGCCGGCCCCAGCCCCAGCCTTCGGCGGTGTGATCAAGGCTGGCGCCCTGCAGTCGAGGCCCTGGTGGGCGCCCCGGATCACGCCTCCCCAGGGGGCGCCCAACGTGCTGTTGATCATCACCGACGACGCCGGTTTCGGCGTGCCCAGCACCTTCGGTGGCGTGATCCCCACCCCGGCGATGGAGCGGGTGGCTCGGAATGGGCTGCGGTACAACCGCATGTTCTCCACGGCGCTCTGCTCCCCCACCCGGGCCGCCCTGATCACCGGCCGCAACCACCACTCGGCTGGGTTTGGCGTGATCTCGGAGCAGTCCACCGGCTTCCCGGGCTACAACAGCATCATCGAGCGCGATAAGGCCACGATCGGCCGCCTGCTCAAGGACAACGGCTACGGCACCGCCTGGTTCGGCAAGGACCACAACGTGCCCGCCTTCCAGGCCAGCCAGGCCGGCCCGTTTGACCAGTGGCCTACCGGCATGGGCTTCGAATACTTCTACGGCTTCGTGGGCGGTGATGCCAACCAATGGCAGCCGAACCTGTTCCGCAACACCACCCAGATCTATCCGTTCGAGGGCAAGGCCCCCGGCAGTTGGAACCTGGTGACGGCGATGGCGGATGACGCCATCGACTACATGACGCGGATGCATCAGACCAATCCCGATAAGCCCCTCTTTATTAAGTACGCCCCCGGCGCCACCCATGCGCCCCACCACCCCACCCAGGAGTGGGTGGACAAAATCCACGCCATGCATCTGTTTGATGATGGCTACGAGAAACTGCGGGAGCGCATCTTCGCCAACCAGAAGAAACTCGGCGTGATTGCCAAGGATGCCAAGCTGGAACCCTGGCCAGCCGACCTGATCACCCCCTGGGCCCAGTTGAGCCCGCAAGCCCAGAAACTGTTCATTCGCCAGGTGGAGGTGTTCGCCGCCTATGCCGCCTATAGCGACTATGAAATCGGCCGCGTGATCCAGCAGTTCGACGAGCTCGGCAAGCTCGATAACACCCTGATCATCTACATCAACGGCGATAACGGCACCAGCGCCGAAGGCGGGCCCTTGGGCACCCCCAATGAGGTGGCCTTCTTCAATGGGCTCAACAAGCTGCCGGTTGAGGTGCAATCGAAGTTCTACGACGTCTGGGGCACCGAGCAGACCTACAACCACATGTCGGCCGGTTGGTCCTGGGCCTTCGACACGCCGTTCAGCTGGTTCAAGCAGAACGCCTCCAGGCTCGGTGGCGTCAACCAGAACATGGTGGTGTCGTGGCCGGCGCGGATCAAGGACAAGGGCGGCCTGCGGCAGCAGTTCGTGCATGTGATCGATGTGGTGCCAACGATCCTCGAAGCCGCCGCCCTGAAGGCGCCCGAGCTGGTGGACGGCATCCCCCAAAAACCGATCGAAGGCACCAGCTTCCTCTACACGTTCGACTCCAAGAACGCCAAGTTGCCATCGCGCCACCGCACCCAGTACTTCGAGATGTTCGGCCAGTGGGCGCTGTACAACGATGGCTGGTTGCTGAGCACCAAGGTGAACCGGGCCCCCTGGGAAGCCTTCGGCCCGGCCAACCCGGATCCGCTCAACAACCAGGTGCTGGAGCTCTACGACCTCCAGCGGGACTTCAGTCAAACCACTGATTTGGCCGCCAAGAATCCGCAGAAGGTGAAGGAACTCAAACAGCTGTTCATCAGCGAAGCGAACAGGTACCAGGTGTTGCCGCTCGATGCTTCGGTGGCGGCCCGGATCGTGGCGCCCCGGCCCAACATCACCGCCGGCCGCACCACGTTCGTGTACACCCATCCGATGGTGGGGCTGCCCCAGGGAGCATCGCCCGGGCTGCTCAACAGCTCCTACAGCGTGGCCGCCGAGATCACGGTGCCGGCTACCGGCGCCGAGGGCATGCTGCTCACCTCGGGCGGCCGGTTTGGCGGCTACGGCTTTTACCTCAAGAACGGCAAGCCGGTGTGGCTGTGGAACATGGTGGACCTGGAGCGCCCCAAGTGGGAGGGGCCCGAGCCGATCGCGCCCGGCACGCACAAAATTGAGTTTGATTTCGTCTACCAAGGCAAGGGGGCGGGCACCTTGGCCTTCAACAACTTCAGCGGCGTCGGCGGCCCCGGCACCGGCACGCTCAAGGTGGACGGCAAGGTGGTGGCCACCAAAACGATGCCCAAAACCCTGCCGATGACCCTGCAGTGGGATGAGAGCTTCGACATCGGCTCCGATACCCTCACCGGCGTCAACGACGCCGACTACCGCCCGCCATTCCGGTTCACCGGCACCCTCAACAAGCTCACGATCAAGCTCGATCGGCCCCAGTTGTCTGCAGCAGACACCCAGGCCCTCGAAGCGGCGATGCGCACCAAGGCGATCAGTGAGTGAGCAGCGGCGCCTGGGCACGCCACACTGAACCCATGACCGCCGCCAGCTGCGCCGACTGGACCACCCCCCGGCCTTTCGCCCTGCCCGATCTGGGCCCAGGCATCGATGGCGAGCGGCGCCAGGCGCTGGAACTGGCGCTGCGAGCGATCGCAGCCGATCCCACGGTGCAGGCGCTGGTGCTGTTCGGCTCCCGCGCCAGCGGCACCGCCCGGCCCGACTCGGACCTGGACCTGCTGGTGGTGGAACGCACGCCCCACCTGGCGGGTCAGGCGAAGGTAGCCAGTTGGTGGCGCCATTTTGAACCGCTCAAGCCTATGCGGCTGCCGGTGGATTTGATCGTGAGCGGCAGCGCCGACGCCGCCCGCTTGGCCGGCTCCCGCTGGCATGTGATCAGCGAAGCGGCCCGCCAAGGCCGGGTGCTGGTGGTGCAGCCATGACCCCCCAAGAGGATGCCCGCGTGCTGCTGGCCCTGGTGGAGCGCCATCTGCGGGCCCTGCGGCTGAACCTTGACCCCACCTACCCGGATGAGGAATGGGGCTTCACGGCCCAACAGGCGGTGGAGAAGCTGCTGAAGGTGCGCATCGTGCTGCGCGATCAGCGGCCGCCGTTCAGCCATGGGCTCAACCTGTTGGCTGAGCTGGTGGGCATCGATCTGGAGCCGGTGCTGTTGGCGCTGCAGCCCTACGCCGTGGAGGCGCGCTATGAGGTAGGGCCGTTTCCGTTACCGGCCAGTCGCACTGAAATTCTGGCGGCGATCGATCGATTGCGGCACGCTGCCGTGCGTGGGATGGGGCAGCCGTAACGATCGGTGGAAGCGGCCATCTCCAGGGAGTCAGCCAGCCTGGAGGCTCTGCAGCGATGGCCAACAAAAAACCCCCGGGGTTGCCGGGGGCGGTGTGTTTAGGAGCCGAGCGGCGGCTCAGAAGCAGAAGGGCAGGAACTGGATGTAGCAGGCGGCGTAGCCGTCTACCAGGGGACCGAGGCCGATTGGGTGGGCGATGCCGGAGTCGGTGATCGCTTCGGTGACGATACCGATCACGATGCCGACCATGGCTGCGCGGCCACTGAGCAACTCAACCGGCTGGAACTGCTCCCTGTGGAGCAGCTGTTCATCGGTTGTTGGTGGGGGTGAGATCGCTGGGGCGGGTGAGCATGTAGCCGGTCATGCCGGTGAGGACAACGACCAGGCCGATGACGGCGGTGATCGCAGTGCTGTAATCGGTGCCCATGGCGATCAACCGAGCCCGATCTGGGAGAGGATGCTCTGGCCGGTGAGCAGTTCGGTGGCGAGGCCGATCACGAAGCCGAGCATGGCCATACGGCCATTCCAGGTTTCAGCGAAGGCGACGAAACCAAAGCGGGGGGTGGGTTCAGCCATGGGTGTTTCGGATTGTTACGAGAACTGTAACAGGCTGTGAAGGATCCGGGGCAAGGTCGGTTTCCCGCCCATGCCCGCCAGCGCGGCGCTGAACCCAGCGCCCAGCGCTGAGCGGCGGATCCCGGCTCCATGCGGCGAGCGGGCAGCTTCGATTGCGCTCCGATCGCGAGGGAGGTTGAAGGGGGCGGAGGCGGATCGGACCTGCCCCGCAGCGGCTGATCTGCCCTGCTGCCGCGGCTACCCTGCGGCCCAGATCACGGTCCAGCCGCAGCCCCGCACCATGGCAACCCCTGGCCCTCTCCCCCCCGCGCTGGCGGTCGAGCGCAGCCCCGACGCCAGAAGCCGCCTGCTCTGCCGCCGGGCCTGCGGGCCTGGCCTGGTTTGCCTGGTGCTGGCGTCCATGGCCCTAGCCGGCGGACCCGCCCTCGCCTCCAGCCCCGAGGCCTGGAGCGCCTACGACCGCCAGGTGCGCACCGCTTGCCAGGCCGCCAGCGGCCTCGCCGCGGTGCGGGTTAAGGGCCAGCGGGTGGACCTGCCAGGCTTGGGCCTCAGCGCCCTGCTGCTGGAGGGCACCTATCCCCAGCCCCACATGGGTGGCCGCAAGGGGCTGGAGCTGTGCCTGCTGGAGCAGCGCAGCGGCCGCGCCAGCGTGGCGGAGGCGGACCGGCTGATCGGACCGGCGGCGTCCCCGCTGCCGGGGCAGCCCAGCAGCAGTTCCGCTCCCTTCTGAACGCCGCTTTCGCAGCGACCGAGATTTGCCTCACTGCGGCGCCGTTCCGGCCCCGCGCAGCAGCTCCCCCGGGAAGCGCCGAACCCCTGCCGGGATCGGGTTCAGACCCCGCAAGCGCTAAGCATCGCCCTGGGCAGGGTGTCGGCCAGCAACACAACTAGCGGAGCCAGGTGCTGGCCAGCGTTCGAAGAATCGGATTGATCGGACAGCGTACCTTGGCCTTCAATTGTGCTAATCGCGGGCCTGGTCATCCGGTCTAGGTTGTGTATCGTGCCGGACATCGGGTTATCGGACCCGCAAACCACGCCAATGCCAAACCACGCCAATGCCTGGGTGGCCTTCGCCCAGGAGCTCTGCACCGCAATCGTTTTGCGGGTATCCAGCCCGATGTCCCAGAATGGTTCTCGGAAAGGGGGGAGGACTTGGGGCGTGGTTCTCGGAACCTCCTAATAAAGCGTTAGAGAGATGGTGCACAGGCTGCCGAGTCAAGCAGTGGTATAGTCTGCGTATAGCCGCTCATTGCGCATGCGGACGAAGGTTCAGAAATGGGGTAACAGCCTGGGCGTGAGGATTCCACGCGGCTTGGCTGAAGAGGTTGGCCTGGGCGCTGGCACTGAGGTCAGCCTCACGGCGAAGGATGGTGAGCTGGTGCTGAGGCCCGCCGTTCCAATTCGGCTCAGGCTTGCAGATCTTCTTGCGGGCGTTACGCCCGAGAACATCCACGCCTCCATTGATAGCGGGGATGGCGTCGGGGCCGAAGCATTCTGATGTCGTCCTACGTGCCCGATCGTGGTGATCTGGTGTGGCTGGAGTTCACACCACAAGTCGGCAGTGAACAGCGTGGAAGGAGGCCAGCACTTGTTCTATCCCCAAAGATCTACAATGGAAAAGTCGGTCTGGCCTTGTTCTGTCCAGTAACGTCCAAGATCAAGGGGTATCCATTCGAGGTGGAGCTCCCTGATGGAACTGCTGTAAGTGGAGTTGTTCTGTCGGATCAGCTGAAGAGCCTTGACTGGCGATCGAGGAAAGTGAAGTTCATCGAGCGGGCTTCCCTAGACGTAATGGCGATGGTGACTGCGAGGGTGTTAACGCTTCTTGAGCCTGACACCCCTGCCACTCTCTAATACCGCCATTCACCTAAGCCGCCACCTCATGGCTATCTGCTACACCAAACAGACTTGCGGCCAGGTGATGGCGAGCGTTCGAAGGATCGCCCCCCCCGTTTTGAGGATGACGAGCCACGCCCTTGCTTGCCCGTAGCCAGGGGCTCCATCGTTTGAGTGGTTGAAGTCCGCCGAACAGTGGAATTCGCGCAATGGATCAAGATCTCAGTTGGCCATCAGGAAAGAGTTTCAGCTATCCTATGGCTTGATTTAGCATGGTTCAGCTGAGTCGGCTGCCACATGTCGTGGATGGTTCTATGTTCAACGGTTGGGGCAACTTCTTCACCATCACCGGGGCGGCTGGTGCGACGCTGGTTGGTTTGCTGTTTGTTGTTGTATCGCTTGGCACCGGCTTGTCGAGCTCCCGCAAGCTGGACATCGCCCATGCATCGCTGACGCCTGTGTTGGATAGCTTCGCCAGCGTCCTGTTCCAAAGCATGGTGGTGCTGGTGCCGTGGAAGTCTGATTGGCCAAGCGGGGTTATCTTTGTTGTGATGGGGATTGGGGGTTTGATCTATCGAATCCATACGGTGCGTGTGCGGCGAACCCTCCATCTCAGGGCGATTCAGAGCACGTTGGACAAGATCATCCACAACTTAATCCCGATCGTCGCCAGTGTTATTTTGACCTACGGAGGCGCCAAGCTGATCGCCGGCGAGGCTGTCGCCCCTTTCGCCATCGCAGGCTCAACCACGCTCTTTCTGGTGTCCGCAATCTTCCGAACTTGGGGTCAAACCCTAGCTTTAATTGAGCTTTCTGAGTGATGATCGGATTAGGCCCCTCGCCAATGGATTACTCATCTCCAGGCTTCGTCCCATTCCCTATTCAGGGTCGCGCCCCTAATTCCAGGATTTGCTTCAACTTCGTTGGCTGAGGGCTCCCTCACCCCAACAGGGCCGCCTCAACGCAGAGGCCTGGTCCGAAGGCCAGGGCCACGCAGGGCAGGGGGGCCCCGGCAAGCCGCAGGCGATTGAGGATGAACAGGATCGTGGCCGACGACATGTTGCCGCACTCCCTCAGCACCGCGGTGGAGGGTTCGATCGCTGCGGCGGGCAGGTCGAGGCAGTCGCGCACCGCCTCCAGCAGGCGAGGCCCGCCCGGATGGATGGCCCAGCAGCCGATCGCGGCCCGGTCGAGCCCCTGGCCGGCCAACCAGCCATCGAGCCAGGGCGCCAAGCGGGCGGCGATCAGGGCCGGCACCCGCGGCGACAGGCCCATCTCAAAGCCGTGGTCGGCAATCGTCCAGGCCATGGCATCGGCGCTATCGGGCAGCAGCGTCGACCCGGAAGCCAGCAGCCGCCAGGGCGAGCCGACGGGCAGCGGCCCGCGCCCTGCCCCTGCAGCGGGCGGCTTCGCTGCGGGCGGCTCGGCGGCGGCCAGCACCGCAGCGGCGGCGCCATCGGCAAACAGCGCATTGGCCACCACCCGCTCCGGGTGCCAACCCAGCTGTTGGTGCAGGCTGCAGAGTTCGAGCGCGCAGAGCAGCACCCGCGAGCCAGCAACGGCCTGGCCAAAGGCATGGCCGACGCGCAGGCCGTTGAGGGCCCCGTGGCAGCCCATGAAGCCCACCTGGGTGCGGGCCACACCGGCAGCCAACGGCAGCCCCTGGACCAGGTCGAGGTCGAAGCCGGGGGCCTGGAAGCCGGTGCAGCACACCGTGATCAGGTGGGTGATCGCATCCGGTTCGACGGCGGCGGCGGCCAGGGCGGCGCCGCAGGCCCGCAGGGCCAACGGACCGGCCTCGACCGCGAAGCGGGCCATGCGCTCGGCGGTGGTTGGGTTGGCGTCTGCGTAGAAGGGCAGGCGATCGGGCAGGGGGCCGGGCAGGGGGCCGGCGGCATCGGCCAGCAGCACGCTGTGGCGGAAGGCCACGCCGGAACGGCGCTGCAACCGCCGCAGCAAGCTGGCCTGGGCGTCGTTGCTGGCCGAGAGGCGCTCGGCCATGGCGGCCGATTCGGCCTGGCTGAGGCGATGGGAGGGCAGGGCGGTGCCGATCCCCAGCAGGGTCACGGGCATGGGGTGGGCAGCGGCGCCAGGGCGGGGCGGTGCACGGCGGGCCGGTGCAGGGAGGCCAGCAGCGGGTCGGCCAGGCTGGGCCAGCGGCGTAGGGCGTCGAACAGAACGCGGCTGCTCCAGGGGTGGCGCAGCACCAGGGCCAGGGTTTGGCAGAGCCGCTGGCGGCGGGCGATCAGGGCGGCCTGGGATCGGCTCCAGTCGCGGGCGAGCTGGTCGTCCCAGCCGTTGGCTAGGGCGGCGAGGGCCAGGGGGGTGCTGCTGAGGGCCGCCTGCAGGGCCCAGCCCATGCCTTCGCCCGTGAACGGTTCGATGTAACCAGCCGCATCGCCCAATAACAAATAGCGATCACCCGCCAGGGGGCGGCTGCGGCGCGTCAGGGCGGGGGTGCGCTGCCAGGCGGCCAGGGCCAGGGCGGGCAAGGGATCGAAGCCGGCTTCGCGGAGCACTTGGCTGGCCGCCGCTGCAGGCCCGCCGGCCGCCGCGAGCGCAGCGCTATCAAAGGCAGCGGCGATGTTCAGCGCCCCATCTTCAAGACGCACCAGCCCCACATAACCGTGGCGGCCAATCGCCATGTGCAGCCTGCCATCGCCATAGGCGGCGATCGCCGCGTCTTGGCGTCCGTGGTTGGCGGCAGGCAGGAGGCAGCCGGCGCCGATGCGGGAGCCCGGTTGGATGCGAGTGCCCGCTGCAGGCACCTCCGGTAAGCACCGGTGGGCCAGCCCCGCCGCCACCAGCACCAGCTCGGCCTCCACCGTGGCACACTCCCTGCCGCGGCGCAGCTGCACCGCCCGGGCGCCCGGAGCGGCGGGCCCGAGCTCGGCCATCACCTCGGGCACCAACGTGGCGCCGGCGGCCACGGCCGCCTGCACCAGCCCCTGGTCGAGGGCCAGCCGCGACAGCACCCGCCCGGCCGGCAAAGCCAGCTCCGTGCCGGCCCCCTGCAGGCCCAGCTGCACCGAGCGCAGCGGGCGGGCGCCGAGCCGATCGAGCAGGGGGGCCTGGCCGGCCTCCGCCAGGGCGGCGAGGGCCTGGCCACTGAGGCAGGCACCGCACACCTTCCAGCGGGGAAACCGGCGCCGCTCCACCAACAGCACCGGCACCCCCTGGCGGGCGAGCCCCAGGGCGGCCAGGGCGCCGGCGGGCCCGGCCCCAACCACAACCACGGGCCAGCGACCGCTGGGCAAGGGACCGGTGGCCAAGGGACCGCTGGGCAAGGGATCAACCACGGGGCACCGCTGGGGTTGGTACTGCTGAGGCAGGGGCCCAACTCAGCAAGTAACGCTCGGGCCAGCAACGCCGCAGCTCCACGCCATCGAGGCCGGCCCGTTCGGCCATGGCCGCCACCTCGGCTAGCTGGAAGGCGCCCCGCACCGACAGCAGGCCATCGATGTGCACGATCGGCGAGCGCGACAACAACTGGGTGCCGGCCCAGGCCAGGCCGTAGCCCAGCGGCGTGCGCAGCAGATCGCTGATCAACAGCAACTGGCGGCTGCGGGCGGCGAGGCGCGCCAACAGGGTTTCGGCATCGGCCGTATCGAGGTGATGCAGAAACAGCGACGACACAATGATGTCAAAGCAGTTATCAACATCATCGGAGCTTCCAACACCATCGGAGATTCCATCACCATCGGAGATTCCAAAGCGATCGGACAGGGGATCTGCCAGAACATCGGCCACAAAAAAAGAGGCCTCTAGGCCCCGCTCGCGGGCCCTCGCCTCGGCCAGGGCGACGGCCTGGGGACTGATGTCGCAGCCCTCCACAGCCAGGGCCAGGCCCTGGCGCTGGGCCAGGGCCGCCAGGTCGAGGGCAAGATCGCCGCCGCCACAGGCCACATCCAAAAGCCGCAGCGGGGCGGCGCCTGGCGGCAGGGCGCGGGCCAGGGCGCGAATCGGATCGAACAGGCAGGCGGCACTGCGGCTCACCGCATTGATGCGCCGCAGGCCCACCAGGGCCTGGGCGTGCAGTTCAGGATCGAGGCCGGGCTGGTCCATCAGCTCCGGCAACCGCTGACGCTGGGCCAGCTGGGGCCAGGGGAGGATCGGCATGCATCCAAGCCTAGGGACTTCGGCGGGGGCTTTCGCCAGCGCTGGGCCCCTGGTTGAACCAGTGCCATCGATGGCGGCGTGAGGCGGTGGGGCTGATCTCCGTCTGCCAACATCCACCCCGCATGCTTCTCAGCCAGGGCCAGCTACTCGATGCTGGTTTCGGGAGCTGTCAATAACTAGTTGGGACGCCCATCCCACCGCTGTCACCATGGACCCAACACTTGCCAAGACCAAGCTGCATCGCGCCCTTCAGTTGACCCTGCGGAATCGGAGGCTGCGCCTCACGATTGGGGCATCAAGACTACTTTCTTCGTTGGAGTCGCTTGCGGCGAAGGCCATCGCGGATGAGCCGTCTACATGTAACTCAAGTCGATTGGCGCCAGATACACCTGAACAGGCCGCAGCAGTTGCAATGCAGAGCTTTGAAAGCTTGTTGTCCGAGGTTCAGCGCATTGCTACCGTGAGGGCGCGTCGAGGTGGGCAATCCGGCGGTGGCTTGATGCGATCCCCAAAGCGCACAATGGTTCAGGGAGCGGATATTCGGATGGCCCTACGCCATCTCTGCCCGCTTTGGCCATTCTGCTAGTCTGATTCAATTATGAACGATCAAACCAAAGCAGCATTCTCTAGCGCAGCTGATACCGCCAAGCAACTAATAACTCTTGCTACAGGGCTGCTTGGCCTAGAGATAGCCTTTCTCAAGGGCTTGGCGAGGCAACCCAGTAGCCTGGATGCCTTTATTCTCAAGTCGTCTTGGTTTCTGCTCTCGGTTTCGATTGCTATGGGCTTAGCCGCGCTGATGGCTTTGACTGGCTCGCTAGCTCAGGAGAATGAACCCTGTCAAAGATCCATCTATCAATCCAATGTGAAGCGACCCATGATCGCTCAAATCGTCAGCTTCTTTGCCGGTATTGTGCTTTCCGTCGTCTTCGCTTTTCGTTCGATATGAGACAATCGCTGCCAGGCCGGTTGTTCAACAAGATAGGCTAAAGCAATGTAGTCCAGCCGCCGCAGGCCGGCAATGGTCTTTCGAGTGGCTAGAATATTCACGAGAGCCTGATGCGTTCCAGTGATTGACCGTTTACGCCTGCTGGGTTTGCCCGCCCTGTTGCTTCCCCTGATGCCATTGCTAGGGATCAACGCGGCATGGGCGGAGCCGCCCGCTGCTGCCTCGGCCCGTTGCAGTATTGCAACCCTGAAGGGCACTTACCTTTACAGTTCGATCGGTACGTTGGATGGCAAGCCCTACGCCGAAAGCGGCCGTGAGGTCTATGACGGTAAGGGTGGTGTTGAGCTGACCTTCAGTGGAACTGGTGGCGCGGGAGGCACCATGCGTACCACCTACACCGTAAGCCCCGACTGCATCGGCAAAGCTGTGTATCCATACGGTCAGACCCTCTCCAGCTTCATCAGCCCCGATGGCAGCCGCTTCGTCTACACGATGATTCGTGGCCCCGGAGATCGGCCCACCGCACTCTCAAGTTGGGAGTTCCGCGTCGCTCCTTAATAGCGGCTTTGAATGGATCTTGGCTGCTTGTGTGATGGGGCTGTTCTGCTTGTGTGGCCAGCGATGATAGGCTGCGCGATCACTGAATCAATCGAAACGTCATCCCGATGCCCGATGCCCCTGGCCGCTTCAGCCTTGATAATCAACGCGTCCTGGTTACAGGCGCTTCGCGGGGCCTCGGTGCAGAGATTGCGTCCGTCTTGGCGGCTGCAGGAGCCGATCTGGTGGTGAGCGGGCGCGATCCGATCGGCCTAGAGCACACGCGACAGGCGGTCGAGCGGCTTGGCCGCCGCTGCCATGCCGTGCAGGCTGATCTGCGCAGTATTGAGGCGACGCAGCGGCTAGCCGATCAAGCGCTGGAGCTGTTCGGAACCATCGACATCCTCGTCAATAATGCGGGCATTGTTTTTGTCGAAGATCTGCTGAATACAACCGTTGAGCACTGGGAGGAGACCCAAGCCGTCAACTTACGGGCACCCTATCTGCTCTCCCAAAGGCTTGTGCCCGAGATGATCGGCCAGAGGCGGGGCAAGATTATTAATATCTCTTCGGTTGCCGCTGTGCTGGCCCCCCAGGGACATGCCGCCTATTCGGCTTCCAAGGGAGGGCTCAACTTGCTTACCCAGACGATGGCGGCCGAGTGGGGCCGTTACAACATTCAGGCCAATGCGATTGCACCCACCGTGATCCTCACCGAGATGGGCCAGCAGGTGTGGGGAGAAGCCACTAAAGGCGGGCCGATGAAAGCACGAATTCCCGCTGGTCGCTTCGGCGAGCCTCGGGAAGTTGCTGATCTGGTACTCTTCCTTGCCTCTATTGCCTCCAACTTCATTTGCGGCCAAGTGATCCGTTTGGATGGTGGTCTGAGCGTTGTTTGAGGTGTTAATCAGGAGCACGAACTGGCTCACGCTGGCCATGGTGAAAGCCAATGATCACAAGGCTGTCCCACCGCTAAGGTTCCGCCCGTGAATCGCTCACTGCTGCAGACTGGACTTCAGAATTGCAGCGGCTGGTTTGCTCAGGTGCTTGCGTGGTTGCGATCAGCTGGCCCAGCTGCCCTAGCCAGGTGTTCTAGTCTTGAGCCGACCGTGTATCGGCAGTGACAGGATGGCTGGCATCAAGTTAGATCACCGCTGCGGGCAGTTGCTGGCCATCGGTTTGCTCTGGTCTGGGCTGCCGGTCCCAGCCACACCTGCCGCCCAGCCGGTGACAGGTGCTGCAGTGCTCGCCACGCCAAGCCCGGCCCAGCCCTCGATTCTGCATCTTTCCGATGTCCATCTGAACACCAGTTCCGAGTCCACAACCTATGGCGTCGATACCGGCTTGGCGCTTTGGCGGGCCACCAAGCTGAAGCTTGACTCGATTCTCAATGGCGCTCAGCCGCCGCGGTTTGTGATCTACACGGGCGATTTGCCGGCCCATTATTCCTGCTCCAAGCACTGCTACCTGCCGCCCAATCAGCGCACCAGCCATAATGCCAACATGAAGATGATCCTTGCCGATCTTCGCGATCTTGTTGCTAAATCTCGCATCCCGCTTTTCTTTGTGCCGGGTAATAATGACGGACTGGCCGGTGATTATTTCTCCTTTGCCGATCGGCGTGAGGCCACACCCTTCAGCCTGGTGCCGGCTGCCAGTAATCCCTATCCAGCCTTGAATACGGCTCGCCCGTGCGGCAAAGCCCCCTGTCTGCTGGCCGATCCCCATCCCAAGCTGGGCTATTACGCCGCCCGGCCGATTGAGGGGTTGCGCTTGATCGGGCTGAATACGATCATCTGGGGAACCACCTATTGGTCGGTGGATGGCATCAGCCAACGCGATGCCGGCAATACCCAGATGGCTTGGTTGGCGCAACAGCTCAAAGCTGCCGCAGCAGCCGGCGAGAAGGTTTATATCCTGATGCATATTCCGCCCGGCCTCGATGCCTATGCCGTTTCCACCGGCTCGCCAACGCCCACGATGTGGGCCCAGCTGCCTACGACTGGCATCAAATGGCAGGATCAGTTCCTGGGCTTGGTCGATCAGCATGCCGCTACCGTGACGGGGCTCTTTTATGGCCACACCCACATGGATGAAGTGCGGCTTCTGTACGACCGCAGCGGCCAAAAGGTAACGCAGGTGGCGATCAGCAGCCCAGGTGTGACACCGCTTGATTCCAATAATCCTGGCTTCAAACTGATCAACTACGATCCCGCCAGCACGGAACCCACAGACTTCGTGACTTACTACACCACGCCTGCGGCCACCAGCTGGGGCGCCGCCAGCTATCGCTTCTCCGAGGCCTATGGCTGCGGCAGCAAAACGATCCGCACTTGCCTGCAGCAACTCACCCCCGCCGAAGTGAATACGCGGATGAACACAGTATTTACCGTCATGAATGGATTGCCCACCTATGCCACCGGCCCTGGCATCCCGGTGAAGTTTGGGCAGTGAGTCAGCAGCGGCTGAGCGGCCCCAAGCCGGCACCCCCCTTTGAGACGATGGGACCACCCCTGATGCCCCCCCGTGCCCGAGCCCGCCAGCTCCGCCCCCACCCCTGCGGGCGAGGGCGCCCTCCCCAAGACCTATGACCCGGCCGGCACCGAAGCCCGCTGGCAGGCCGCCTGGGAAGCCGCCGGGGCCTTCCATCCCGATCCCAGCGCCGCCGGTGAACCGTTCGCGGTGGTGATCCCGCCGCCGAATGTGACCGGCAGCCTGCACATGGGCCACGCCTTCAATACCGCCCTGATCGACACGATCGTGCGCTTCCAGCGCCTGCAGGGCAAGAACGTGCTCTGCCTGCCCGGCACCGACCACGCCTCGATCGCGGTGCAGACGATCCTCGAGAAGCAGATCAAGGCGGAGGGTGCCAGCAAGGAGGATCTGGGCCGCGATGCCTTCTTTGAGCGGGCCTGGGCCTGGAAGGCCCACAGCGGCGGCACGATCGTGGGCCAGTTGCGGCGGCTGGGTTATTCGGTCGACTGGAAGCGGGAGCGCTTCACCCTCGATCCCGGCCTCAACAAATCGGTGGTGGAGGCCTTCCTGCGCCTGCATGAGCAGGGGCTCATCTACCGGGGCGAATACCTGGTGAATTGGTGCCCCGCCTCCGGCTCGGCGGTGAGTGATCTGGAGGTGGAGATGAAGGAGGTGGAGGGCTCGCTCTGGCATCTGCGCTATCCGCTCACGCCGCTGGAGGATGGACCCACTGGAGCCACAGGAGCCACAGGAACCGCTGGGGCTCCTGCGGCCGCCCCAGCGCCCGATCACCCCAACGACCATCCCATCGACCACCCTGTCGATCACTCCATCGACCACCTGGTGGTAGCCACCACCCGCCCCGAAACGATGCTGGGCGATACCGGCGTGGCCGTCAATCCCAGCGACCCCCGCTATGCGCATCTAGTGGGCCGCAGCATCAGCCTGCCGCTGGTGGGCCGCCAGATTCCGATCGTGGCCGATCCCCACGTGGATCCGGCCTTTGGCACCGGCTGCGTCAAGGTGACCCCCGCCCACGACGCCAACGATTTCGCGATCGGCCAACGCCACGGCCTACCCCAGATCACCGTGATGGCCAAGGACGGCTCGATGAATGCCGCGGCTGGTCGCTTCGCCGGCCTCGATCGCTTCGAGGCGCGCCAGGCGGTGGTGGCGGCGATGGAGGCGGAGGGTTTGCTGGTCAAGGTGGAACCCCACCGCCACAGCGTTCCCTATTCCGACCGCGGCAAGGTGCCGGTGGAGCCGCTGCTCTCCACCCAGTGGTTCGTGCGCACCGAACCCCTGGCCGCCCGCTGCCGCACCGCCCTCGACAACCCCGCCGGAGCCGAGCCCCGCTTCGTGCCGGAGCGCTGGAGCAAGGTCTACCGCGATTGGCTCACCGACATCCGCGACTGGTGCATCAGCCGCCAACTCTGGTGGGGCCACCGCATCCCCGCCTGGTTTGTGGTGAGTGAAACAGGCGGTGTGATCACCGAGGCCACGCCCTATGTGGTGGCCCGCGACGAGGCGGAGGCGTGGGCGAAGGCAGAGGCGCAGTTCGGCACGGCGGGCCAAGCGGCGGGCCAGGCGGCAGGGGCGGTCGGCCTAGCGGCGGCCCAGCCCCTGCAGCTTGAGCAGGATCCCGACGTGCTCGACACCTGGTTTTCCAGCGGCCTCTGGCCCTTCTCCACCCTCGGCTGGCCCGATTCCGGCGCCGCCGATCTAGCCAAGTGGTACCCCACCAACGTGCTCGTGACGGGTTTCGACATCATCTTCTTCTGGGTGGCGCGGATGACGATGCTGGCCGGCGCCCTGTTACACGAAGCCGACCCCAATCGCACCGGCCCCGACCACCTCGATCCAGCCCACCCCGCAGCAGCAGCCCCTGAACGCCCCGTCGGCGACCGCGACAGCTGGATCCCCTTCCGCGATGTCTACATCCACGGCCTGGTGCGCGATGAAAACAACCGCAAGATGAGCAAATCAGCCGGCAACGGCATCGATCCGCTGCTGTTGATCGAGCGCTACGGCGCCGATGCCCTGCGCTTCGCCCTGGTGCGCGAAGTGGCCGGCGCCGGCCAGGACATCCGCCTCGACTACGACCGCAAAACCGACACCTCCGCCACCGTGGAGGCGGCCCGCAACTTCGCCAACAAGCTGTTCAATGCCACCCGGTTTGCGTTGATGAACCTGGGCGGCGAGACGCCGGCGAGCTTGGGCGAACCGCTGCTGGCTGAACTGGAGAGCGAAGACCGCTATATCCTCTCGCGCCTGGTGCGCACCAGTAGCCAATGCGCTGAGCTTTATGGCAGCTATCGCCTCGGCGAAGCGGCCAAGCTCCTCTATGAATTCGCCTGGAATGACCTCTGCGACCACTACATCGAGTGGGCCAAACCCCGCCTCTTCGGTGATGATCCGGCCGCCCGCACCACCGCCCGCCGGGTGCTGGCCCGCAGCCTGGAGGCCCTGCTGGTGATGCTCCACCCCCTCATGCCCCACCTCAGCGAAGACCTCTGGCATGCCGTCAGCGGCGCCGAAGCCACTGAATTTCTGGCCCTGCAGCGCTGGCCCCAGCCCGATCAGCAGTGGCTCGACCCCTCCCACGAAAGCGCCTTCCAGTTCGGCATCGATGCCGTGCGCGCCATCCGCAACCTGCGGGCCCTTTCGGCAGTGAAACCCTCCGAGAAGTTACCGATCGGCATCCACACCCCCACCGCCGCGCGCCAGGCTTTCGTGGTCGCCAACCAGGGCAAGATCGCCCGCCTGGTGGGCGCCTCCGAGCTGCACTGGGAAGCCGAGCCCACCGCCGGCCAACTGTTGGGCATCGTGGATAGTGACGCCCAGGTGGGTCTCACCGTGCCCCAGCAGAGCCTCGATGCCCTGCGGGAGCGGCTGCAGAAGGATCTGGTCAAGTCCGAAAAAGAAATCGCCGGCCTGGCCGGCCGCCTCGCCAACCCCAACTTTGCCGGCAAGGCGCCGGCGGAGGTGGTGGCCGAATGCCAGGCCAACCTGGCCGAAGCCCAGGCCCAGGCGGAGCTGCTGCGGGGGCGGCTGGGGGAGTTGGGTTGAGGCGATCCGCGACGCTTATCTGCCCAGCAGGCTTTCCACCGATCGGGTTTTGTCCTGGGCCGTTTGCCGCGGCGGCACGGTGCCGGGGGGGAAAAGGCTCACCGTGTTGGTGTTGCGATCGAGCCCATAGGCCAGGGGTGGGTAGGGCAATAGGGGCTTCTTGTCGCTGTTGCGCAGGCGCGCTGGCAAGGCGTTGATGGCGGCCTGCAGGGCGTTGCGGCGCTCTGCAGGGGCCGACGCGGTGTTGCCGGCGCTAGACGCCGCTGGGGCATCCGGGGGCGGATCGGCGGCGAGGGCCTCTAGGCAGGTCTGGGGGTTGATGCCGGCCCGGGCTATGAATTCGACGCTGCGGGCATCGGCCTCCAGTTGTAGTTCCCGCTGGCTGGTTTCTAGCTGCTTGCGATAGTCGACCAGGTAGCGATCGATATCTTTTTGGGTTCGTTTCACGAAGTTGAGGTTCAGACCCTCCATGCCGGCGATGGCGGCTAGGGAGCGGGGGGCATTAGTGCGCAGGATGGGGTAGTAGGCGGTGATATAGGCCTGGAACACCTGCCCACCGGCCTTAGCATCGGCCATCATGGTAAGAGCTTGGAACTGGTTGTCGATCGCCGCCTGATTAGCCATGGCCAGGTTGCCCCCGGCGGCACTGAGGCCGCTGCCCACGGCACTGAGTCCCATGGCAATGGTCATCCAGGTGTCGCTGTTGCGCTGGGCCGTGTGGGCGTTGTTCACGGCGGCGGCAATGAGGGTGGCGCTCTGGCCGTCGAGCTCGTGGCTTCTGGTGCGGAATCGCTGCGGCTGATCGAGGCTGGCCTGGGCCAGCTCCTGGGCGATCACGCAGGCCAGCTGGGTCGGTTGTAGCGCCAGGTTGTCGACGGTGGCTTTGTCGATGCGCAGCAGGTAGCCGCCATTGCTGAGCTTCTGGCTGCCGCCAAGGGAATTGTTGGCGGCAATCAGTTGCACCGCCCAGGCCAGGGTGGCGTCCTTCGGCAGCTGGCTGGGGAGCGGCGTGCCGCTGGGGCAGGGGGCTGGATTGGCGGCTGTGGCCTGGCAGTCAGCCGCGGTGGTGCTGCGCAGGGTGATCGCCATCGGGGTGGCGATGCGATTGACCTGCATCAATCGCTCCAGAATGCGGTAGGCGGGGTAAAGATCTCCGCCCATCTCCCGGCGGGATTCGGCGTAGCGATCGGCGGGCGGCGGTGCGGCAGCTCTCGAAGCTGGTGCCAGCTGGACCAGGGCTGCAGCGAGCAGCACGGCGGCGATCCCCTGGCGCCCTCGCGGCAAGATCCAGAGCCAGGGTGAAGGAGTTTGGCCTGGGAAGGGTTCGGGCGTAGCTGCCATGGTGATGGATTTGGAGTTATGGGTGGGATCACCCCTGACCTGACCCCCATAGATTCAGCGCGGCATCGCTGATTCAAGTTGCTTGGCTGCAGGGCTGCCTGCACTGCTGGCAAGGCTGAGGATTGACTTTGATCTCAACAACCTTCGGCTTGGTCTTGGGTTCGACCGGAGTGCGGCGGCTCGGCGCGGCAGCCACCCCCCCCTCTGCGCCGACGATTAAGCTGGTTGGATACTTAGTTAGCCCCCTGGTGGCTGGGTCCAACCGGATGGTCAACGGTCCTGATGCGGGGGGCGCTGCTTCGCTCCATCCCCAAGGCAGCCTTGCCCATGGTCCCTTGCCGCAAGCCCCCTGGGCCTGGCCGTGGCAAAGTGATCGTTCTTCTATCTGTACCCATGGCGAACGACAGCGGTTCCCCCAAGTCGGCGATTGTGGGCCTGCTGGCCGTGCTCGCTTCGATCGGAGGCCTGGCTCTGTTGGTTTGGTTCATGGTGGTGCTGCTCGACCTCAAGCACCTCAACACCTCTGGTTTTACCCTGCCCTAAGGACCTTTTTTGCTATAAGTTTCCCCCATGGCAAGGGATCCCTTGGGCAGGGCACCCTGATGCAATAAGGCGATGTCGTCGCCGGGCTTGGATTAATCCCCCAGGTTGCCCGCATTGCGAATGGCTTGAATTTAGCTTAAATCGGATATGAGCTACCTTCGCTATCATTCGATCGCGCGTTAACTTGACCCGCCTCTGGGACCGGAGCGGCGTGCCACAAGCTTCCCAGCAAGAAGATCAAGATCCAGTTGATCTTCAGTATGCTTTGAGTCGTTACCACCCGGAATAGAGGCTTTCTTGCGAAATGGCGCTTAACTCGCTTAACTTTATCAATGCTAGCGCCTTACTGGCGCTTTATTTTGTTTGCACAGGGTCTCGGTTTCGCCCCCCGATTGTTCGGCTTCTCTCTTGATCCGCTTGGATTCGCTCCTCAAGCTTTCGATCTTTTTGTTGGTGGATTTGTTTTGCTGCCTTGGCGAATCAATATCGCGCCCCATCGGCGAAAGCTAAGAGGCCTTTCTGCTTCTATCTTTGTTCACGGTGGTAGCTATCAATGGCATCCGTTGCAATCAACGCCATCCGTTGTAGTCAATGCCATCAGCATAAGTTCGCTCCAGCTTGGAGCCTGAAGCCAGCCCCCCTGCCTCTAGTACCGGCGTTGGGCCATCGCCTGCAACGCTGCCTCGGTGGCGCTCGTTGCTGTCCACTCTTAAATGGCGACCCGTGCGCGAATGGGTGTGAGGTCCACCACCCCACGCCCTGGGCTGCATCTTGAAAGGTTTGCGGACCAAGCCCAGTTGGCCGAGATTGGAGGAGACAGCTTCAGCAGCAGCAAAAAATCGATGGCGGCTAAAGGCGCAGCGAAGGGCACGCTCAATGCCAAAAATCTCGAAGCCCTGGGGGCGGCCAGGCTGGCGGAGCTGTTGATGACGCTCTGCGAGGGCAACAACGCCAGTAAGCGGCTGCTGCGGCTCGCGCTGGCCGAGCAAAAGGGGCCTTTGGAGATGGCGCGGGAGCTGCGCAAGCGGTTGGCCAACATCGCCCGCGCAGGCAGCCTGCTAGGCGACCACCAGCGCGATGAGCTGCTGCGGGAGCTGGAACGGCAGCGCCAGGCGATCAGCGGTCCGATCGCGGCCCATGATGCCGATCTGGCGGTGGATTTGCTGTGGGAGGTGCTGGAGCTGTCGGGGGGGCTGATCGAGCGCTGTGATGACCGCGATGCGGTGCTGCGGGACTGGTTCCATCAGGCCAGCGCCGCCCTCGGCCAGGTGGCCCTGGCGGCCCGCAGCAAGCCACAGAACTTGGCCGATCAGGTCTATGCCGCTGTGGTGAGCAACAGCTATGGCCAGTTCGATCCGATCGTGCGCGATCTCGGCCCGGCCCTGGGGCCCGAGGGGCTGGCCCATCTGCGCCTGCGCCTCGCAACCCTGCGCCAGCGCTCCAGCGGCCCCACGGCGGCCCCAACCAAGCCCGACTGGGTCGTGCGCCTCGCCATGCTCGACATCGCCGATGCCCTAGGCGACGCCGAGGCCTACCTGGCGGAGTATCGCGACCACAGCCCTGAAGCGTTAACAATGCCGGCGATTGCGGCCAAGGTGGCGGAGCGGCTCACCAAGGCCGGCCGGGCGGAGGAGGCGCTGACGCTGCTGCAGGCGGCCGACCCGACCCTGCGCCAGCGACGCGCTGGCGCCGTGGAGTGGTGCGATGCGCGCCTGGCGGCGCTGGAGGCCCTCGGCCGCAGCGACGAGGCCCAGGCCCAGCGCTGGGAGTTTGCCCTGCTGGAGCTCTCAGGCCGCCACCTGCGCGACTACCTCAAACGGCTGCCGGCCTTTGAGGACATGCCCGCCGAGGAGAAGGCCCTTGATCTGGTCGCGGAGCACGACGATCTGGAGGAGGCGCTGTGGTTTCTGCTGCACTGGCCGGAGCCGCACCGGGCCGCCCGGCTGGTGCTGGCTGCGCCCAAGCCGCTGAATGGCGATCTCTACTTCCTGCTGGCGCCGCTGGCAGAACTGTTGGAAAAACGCCAGCCGCTGGCGGCCACAGTTTGTCTGCGGGCGATGATCGATTTCACGCTCAAGGTGAAGCGCCCCAAGCGCTATCCCCACGCGGCCCGCCATCTCGAAACCTGCCACCGCTTGGCCGCCGCCATGGACGATTGGGGGGAGCTGGTTGATCACCGCAGATATATGTTGCAGCTGCGCCGGGATCACGGCCGCAAGTATGGCTTTTGGAGTGAGGTGCCTAAGCAGATCATTCCTGAGGCTGAGACGGGAGCTAAAACTGCGGATAAGGGTGTGGTGGAGACAGGAGGCAAGGGTAGGGGGCTGTGCGGTGCTGGGGGCACAGGCGCAGATAGTGAATCTGTTCAGCCGGGCTTATGGTGAAAGGAGGGCTTCTTGTTAGCTTTCGAATCCTCAATCTGGCGGCTAGCCACGTTGTGGAATGGAAGGCCATGGGTGCCTTCGAGTGGTCGAAACAAAGCTGGCGGAGAACAAAAGTAAGAAACCGTCAATCATTCACTAAAGACGGCCATGGGATGCACTCTGGTCCTGACGTCCCGAGCTTGTTCAGCCGGCCTCGATCCATGAGGAGCCAATGGGTTCGGCGGTTGCATCAGGCTCCTTGATGAGCAGATCTTCCGCGCTGATAATCTCACGTAATTCCGGTCCTCCCAGGCCATGGGTCCAGATTTGGACCTCGCTGTTAATGGGACAAGTGAAAATCCACCGTTCGTAGGGAAACGTTATCTTTTCGAGGTAACTGCCATCAGGACCCGGGATCTGCAGAATCAACATTCTATCTGAAGTATTTCTGTATTCGCATTCGGCCAGGCTGCGATGTTGTTGCTGTCGACTAATGGGTAGCCGAGCCGCATCGGGAATAGGAATTTTTGTTGCATGTGAAAGTCCTTCGGGTATGGGGTGTAGCGGGCGCAACTCTTTCTCCTTGGTCAGTTCAAGGACATCAAAAAGAAAGGGAATATCGTCAACATCGCAACCGTGTGCCACAAGCTTCTCGGCGAGAAGATTAAGGTCAAACTGATCCTCAGTATGTTCTGACTCATTCCCGCCGGAAATTGTAGCTTCCCTAAGTAGGGCGTCTAAGTCGCTTGATTCGATCAATTCTAGCGCTTTGTTTTGCCTTCTCAATATCTCGGTTTCGCTCCTCAATTGCTCGGTTTCTATCTCGGTCTGCTCGGATTTTCTCCTCATGCTCTCGATCTCTTTCTTGGTGGATTCGTTTTGCTTCCTCAGCGAATCGATATCGCGCCACATCGGCGAAAGCCAGGAGGTCCTTCTGCTTCTCTCTTTTTTCACGCTGGTAGCCATAAATGCCAACCGTCGCAATCAATCCCAACATCATAGGTCGGCTCCAGCCTGGCGCTGGAAACCAGTCCGCGATTCCCAGCAACGAGGTCAGCAGCACCAGGACCACCGGCCACAAGCTCAGCGCCCTGGAGCGCAACAGCCCCCGCGTCCGCCGCCGCCAACTGGCCTGGGCCTTCCGCCGTTGCAGTGCTGACAACTGGTCCCATCCAGCCTCCAGAGCCTCCACAACGATGCAGAGCGCGACCAGCGCGAGCAGCACCTGCCCAACCCTGGAGTGAAACTCCAAGGAGAGAATGGCCCGGACCAGGGCCCAACCCAGTAGCAAGAGTCCAGCCAGTCCAAGGGGGACGGCAAGCAGTCGCAACGCGAATCTCCTCCCGGTTGTCCACGCACGACGCAGAATTATTCGCTGATGGGACACGACGCTGTCGCTGGGCTCGAATCGTGGGCCTTCGAGTTCAGGCACATTGCAAAGCAAGCTCAGGGGCAGCCTAGAAGACTACTGATCGAAGCCGCACTGTATTAGTTGCTGTTAGCCAGCTGAGGCGAGTTGGGAAGATAGCCAATCCGTCCGTTCCCAGCCCAGCCCTACCCTTCAACTGCTCCAGATCTCCGACAACTCCAGCCGTAACCCCGGCAACAACTCCCCACCCTCCAGCGCCAGCGCGGGCTCGATCCGCAGGGGTTCGCCAGGAGCATTCGCGCCGCCACCGGCCCGCCAGATCTCCACAGCCAGCTGCTCGGCAAACAGCAACCAGCCCAGCCGGGCGCCGTTTGCGACTATCTTGCGGCGCAAGGCACCGACACATCGGTGCTGAGTACGGAGCCATCGTCCAGACGGAAGCCGCCAGAGCTATCGAACACCATCCAGCCCCCCTGGCGTTAAGGGTTCGATGGGGCAGCGCATGGATCAGGCGGTTGTGCTTTCCGCTCGAGTCCAGCGCGACCCCCCAGCCACCAACTGGGCCCGGTTGCCATCCTTCCTCAACCGGATCACAGCCCACCCCCCGGACGATGGCTCGGGGCCGGTAGGGGCAGGAATTGCTGGTAGAAGCGATCCTTCAGTTCCCAGGCCCGCTCCACCTGGCTGATCGCAATCTGCAGGGCTTCTTCGCAACTGATCAGCTCCGCCATGTGGCGGGCCAGTTCCTGGGAGTGGGTGAGGCCGCCCAGCAACTCCTCAGTGCCGATGTCGGATTGGCGGCGGTCGTGAATCATGTGGTAGTAGAAGAATTCAGAACGCGTTCCTGCCGCTGCGGGGCCCTGCGCCAGGCGTTCCGAGAGACGCGGCCATAGGCATTCGTACTCCACCGATACCAGCACTTCGGCCCAGAAGCGCAGGAAGGCGATCAGCGCCAGGTCGCTGTGGGGTTGGCCCAGGCAGCATTGCAACGCCTGCAGGCTGGCCAGCCGCACCTCCTGCGTCGCAGCGGCTTCGCGGGTGGTCAGGATGCACTCCCGGCTGGCGCCCAGATGCAGTAGATCGCGAAACAGCAATTCGCGATGGGAGGCCAGGGGCACACCGCGGGTATTGCGCGGGTATTCCTCATGCAGGATCTGCCGCACGGTGGCCTTGATGGCGTCGCTCTCCAGGGCGTCGATCACGCCCTCATACACATTCACGATCGACAGCGACAAAAAGCGCCGTTGCAACAACAGGGCCAGCAGCTCGTCCCAGCTGAGGGCGGCCACATTGGCCAGCAGGGGGTGGGCCTGGAGGCTGGAGATCCGTGTTCGTTCGTGGGCGTTGAGGGTGGCCAGCATGGCGATCAGTTGGTGAACAGGATTTTCAGCTCATTGCGCCAGTTCTGATCGGGTGCGGGCAGGAAGGGGCGCGCCACGGTCCACATCCGCTCGAAGTCGTTTAACAAAGTGCCGGTGAGCAGTGCATCACTGGCGCCGAGATCGAGCTCGAGTTGGAAGGTATGGATCGCCAGGGCCCCGTGCAGGAACGGCGCCGCCAGCAGGGTGGAACCGGCGCGGTAGAGCGAAAGCGAAGGCAAGGTGTCGTACAGCCGGATCTCCAGATTGGCGGGATTGCGACTGGCACGGATCGTGGCCTCCAGGGTTTCCAGATTGGCGATCACGCTGCCCTGGATGGCGAAATCCTCCGCCAACGGCTCGGCCGCATAGCGGGTCAGCACCTGCTCCCGCAGCCCCGCAGCCAGGGAATAGGGCCAGGCCAGCAGGATCCGCACCCGCACCCCGGCCTGCAGGCAGCGGCTGAGGTGGGCGCGGTAGTACTCCAGGTTGGGCGCGAAGGTCTGCAGGATGGCCACCTCCTTGTGATTCTCGACCGGGGGATCGTCCACCTTGTGATCGTCGTCCTTAGCTTGCTCCTGGTTATGCAGGAGCCGCTCAAGGGCGGCGGCGAAGGTATCGGTGGGGAAAGCGGCGTGGATTCGGCTGAGGCCAAAACGGGACAAGCCCGGCCCGCTCTGCTGATACTGCTGCGCCAGATAACGCTGCAATTGCGGCAGCTTGTAGCCCCTGCCGCTGACATTGAACTTGCGATAAATCGTACGCAGGCGCTGGGTGAAGGCCTCCTCCTCGATCGGACCCTGACGGCGCTGATAGGCCTCCAGCAGCTGCTGCTTGCTCTGGCCGGGCTCCTCATTGAGGCAGAGAATCACCTCCAGTTCATGGGGGGTGAGCGCGTGTTCTTGGCGCTCACCGAGGGACTGCAGGAAGACTGACCAGCTCATCGCTGCAGGCGGGATAGCGGGGGCATGGGGAGGTTGGCGCTGGCGTTAGTCTATACCCATTGGGGCCGTAAGGCGGCAGGTTCCAGTATCTTCCATCGCCTTCCATCTGGCCATGATTGACAGACTTTCGGGCTGGCAGTCACTGTCAGTAGCAACACCTGGATTAGGTCCCGTGCTGGAGAAACAGCAGCAGCTCTATCAACGCATCTGCGCTTACGAACTGGATGATCCCAGCCATGACATCGGCTTTCTCGCCCATCTGATGCGCGCCAACGGCTGGAGCCGTCTGTTTGCGCTGCGCGCCATCGAGGAATACCGCAAGTTTGTCTTCCTGGCCCTGGTGGCAGACCATCAGGTCACGCCGTCCGATCAGGTGGATCAG
>CAIOGZ010000016.1 GCA_903858015.1 uncultured cyanobacterium | reverse complement strand
GCTGTCGATGCCGTCGCTGATGACCGTTGCAAGGGAGAGCCATGACCCGCCGCTGACGCGGCCGGCATCGGCTCCCCCATCGCTTCCGGGTGGCTCACTTTTGGTGTCGGCGCTGGCTCAGTTTTCGATGTCGGCTGACAGTGGAGGATGGTGGGATGGCTTTGCTGCATTGCTTTGTCAAAAAATCCGCGAAGACCCCATCTGCCGATCTTCAGGTCGCACCTGATCGATGCTCTAGGTTGAGAGGTGCCGAATGATTGACAAGGAGTGCCTTGGAAGTGATGTTGATGATTTTCTTCGTAACGAGGGATTCATCGAGGATGCGGAAGCGGTCGCAGTCAAAAGAGTTATCGCCTTTCAGATAGCCAAGGAAATGAAGAAGTCAAATATCACCAAAACGGAACTTGCTCACCGCATGCATACAAGCAGAGCAGTTGTTGATCGCCTGTTTGATCCCCCTAATCGGTCAGTCACTCTTTATACCCTTGGCAGGGCAGCATCAGCAGTGGGGAAGACTTTAAAGATTGAGCTATGTTAGTAGTATTCCAAACATCAAAATAAAAAAGACGGGGGCTGAAGTGATTGTCTCTGCACAGCTAGTCTCCCGGTTCTGATCTGGAGCGTTGGCCGGTCCGAGTGAGGGAATCCCTGCAATGGCCAGATTGGGGCCCCTCTGTTGAGAGGCAGGAGAGGATCATGACAAGGCAGTTTGATGTCGTTGTCGAGAAAAACTCAGATGGTTTCTTCGTCGCGAAGGATTACGGTATAGGCGTGTCGAAATACTCAGCGGCCGCAGGATAATCTCTGATTACAGCACTCAAGAGGGCTGGCTTTCTTGTTCAGAGAGTGAAGGGCAGCCATCACTTTCTTCGGCACCCAGCTGGACGCACAACGGTCGTCCCAGTGCATGCCGCTGAATCAATCGGACCTGGTCTGTAATAAAGGTACTGCGGGATGTTGATCTCACCAGAGATGAACTTGAAGAGTTGCTTGCTTAAGCGTAAAGCTCGGCCAACAAGCGGCTCCTATTGGCAAGCAGTTCAACCCACAGCTTGCGATGGTCGTGGGCCCTGGCAATGCTGGAGGCTACCGTGAGCCGCCTCCCTGGCAACGCCAGATGGCTGTTTTAGTATTGCCCTATGGCAAAGGAGCTGCACCGGCAACGGCCTTCTCCAGTCCTGATTTGCGACCCCCGGCCTCAATCTTGCAGCTGCAAGCAACCAGCTTTGCCCAGCTTCGCGATGCCGTCCGTAGTGGTCTGCCCTCCTGCTCTTTTTGGCGCTGACAAAGCAACTCGACATTTCGCCGCAATATTTCACAGCGGTTTTCGGGATCCCGCATCGCTCCATCGCCCGCAGGAAGGAAGCGCGCCAACTCAACCCCCAGGAGTCTGATCGGCTCGATCGGATGGCAAGCGCGCTCTCTCTGGCCGACGAGCTGCCCCTCGAGCTTCTGGGTAGCGAGATCGGCGCGCGTCAGGTCGAAGAAGTGTTGCTGCGCCTCAACTACGGGATCTTTAGCTGATGCGCGTTGGGCGGATCTGCCGCCAGCCCAACCTGCATACTGCGCTTGATGGCAGCGGCGGAATATAAACCTCCGGACGCTGGCATACCAAGGGGAACGCCATTGTCTACCCCGCCAGCTCTGCGGCGCTCGCGGCGCTCGCAGCGCTTGAAGTTCTCGTCCATGTTGATCAGTGCCAGCTGCAGCTGCGCTCCCACCACTGGGGTCGCCCTGACTCACGAGCTGAGCCACCACCGCAAACCCAGCGGCTTGACGCATCACCCACCGCGGCGCCTCTGTTTGAGCGGCCGGGCCCCAGCTTTGCCCCCTGCCTACACTCACGCCCACGCTGCCTGTGCCCATGCCTGACTTCTCCCCGCAGCGACGGCGACTGCTCGGAGCCACCGCCGTGGCCACCACCGCAGGCGTTTTGGCCTCCTGCCGCATCCGCCGGGCGGATGATGTCAAGGCGGGCTCGGCCCTCCCCCTGGTGCGCTGGCGGATGGCCACCAGTTGGCCCCACTCCCTGGACACGATCTTTGGCGGGGCGGAAACGATCAGCCGGCGGGTGCGGGAGATGAGCGCTGGCCGCTTTCTGATCCAGCCCTTCGCCGCCGGTGAACTGGTGCCCGGCCTGGAGGTGTTGGAAGCGGTGCAGAACGGCTCGGTGGAGTGCGGCCACACGGCCAGCTACTACTACCTCGGCAAAAATCCCGCCCTGGCCTTCGGCACCGCCGTGCCCTTCGGCCTCACGGCCCAACAGCAAAACGCTTGGCTCTACGAAGGCGGCGGTCTGGAGGCAATCGATCAGCTCTATAGCGATTTCGGCGTGCGCAGCTTCCCGGCAGGCAACACCGGCGCCCAGATGGGCGGCTGGTTCAAGCGGCCCCTGGAGGGGCTGGCCTCCCTGCAGGGCCTGAAGATGCGCATCCCGGGCCTCGGCGGCAAGGTGATGGCCGCCCTGGGGGTGAACGTGCAGGTGCTTCCGGGCGGTGAGATCTTCCTGGCGCTGGATCGGGGCGCCATCGACGCCGCCGAATGGACCGGCCCCTACGACGACGAAAAGCTCGGCCTGAACAAAGCTGCCCGCAACTACTACTACCCGGGCTGGTGGGAGCCGGGCCCCACCCTCACCGCCCTGGTCAACCTCCAGGCCTGGCGCCGCCTGCCCGCCGAATACCAGGCCATGTTCGCCGCCGCCAGCCAGGAGGCGAACGGGCTGATGCTCAGCCGCTACGACGCCCTCAACGCCACGGTTCTGCAGCGGCTGATCAAGGGCGGCACCGAATTGAAGTTTTACGGCCAACCCATCCTCCAGGCGGCCCGCGAGGCCACCGATCAAATCCTGGCCGATAGCGCCAAAGATGCCTCCTTCAAGCGCCTGTACGAGCAATGGCGGGCCTTCCGCCAAGACGTCTTTGCTTGGAATCAGGTGAATGAGTTTTCCTACGCCCGCTTCGCCTTTGGCGAGGCGAAGGAGGCGCCATGAGCGGCTGGCTGATCTGGGCTGACCGCATCGATGCCCTCAACCGGCTCGCGGCCCGGCTGGCCCGCTGGGCCCTGCTGCTGATGCTCGCCCTCGGAACCTGGAATGTGGTGGGCCGCTATGTCGGCCTGGCGGTGGGCCGCAACCTCAGCTCCAACGCCTTGATCGAAGGCCAGTGGCATCTGTTCGACCTGATGGTTTTACTGGCCCTCGGCTACGCCCTCCAAACCGACGACCACGTGCGGGTGGATGTACTGCAAAGCCGCTGGAGTCCAAGGCGCAAGGCGCGGGTGGAACTCGCCGCCACCCTCGGCCTGCTGCTGCCCTTTGTGCTCGTGGTGCTGATGACCTCGGTGGCGCCCAGCCTGCGCTCCTGGCAGCTGTGGGAGGTGTCCCCCGATCCGGGCGGCCTGCCGCGCTATTGGGTCAAGAGTTTGATCTCCTTGGGCTTTCTGTTGCTGGGGCTGCAGGGGGTGGCCCAGGCGATCCGGCTGCTGCAGGGCCGGCCCCCGAGCCGCCACGACCACGGCGGGGAGGGCTGAGGGATGGAGATCGAAGTTTTGGGCTGGCTGATCACCCTGGAGCCCGGCGAGATCCTGGGCCCGGGCATGTTTCTCGCCCTGGTCGTGGCCCTGCTCAGCGGCTACCCGGTGGCCTTCGGCCTGGGGGGGGTGGCCGTGGTGTTCGCCGCCCTGGCCATGGCCCTGGGCGTGATCGACGCCTCCTTTTTGGCGGCCTTGCCCCAGCGGATCTTCGGGATCATGGCCAACCTCACCCTGCTGGCGATCCCGGCGTTTGTGTTCATGGGCGCCATGCTGGAGCAATCGGGCATCGCCGAGCGGCTGCTGGAAACCATGGGCCGGCTGATGGGGCGCCTGCGGGGCGGCCTGGCCCTGGCGGTGGTGATCGTGGGCACGGTGTTGGCTGCCACCACCGGCGTGATCGCCGCCACGGTGACCACCATGGGGTTGATCTCCCTGCCGGCGATGCTGCGCGCCGGCTACGACAAATCCCTGGCCACCGGGGTGATCGCCGCCTCCGGCACCCTGGGCCAGATCATCCCGCCCTCGATTGTGCTCGTGGTGCTAGGCGACCAGCTGGGGGTGCCGGTGGGCGAGCTGTTTGTTGGCTCGCTGATTCCGGGCCTGTTGATGAGCGGCGCCTTCGCCCTCTACGTGGTGGTGATCAGCGCCCTGCGGCCGGAGCTGGCGCCGCCGCTGGACAGCACCGGCCTGCCGCCGCTCACGGCCCGCGGGCTGGTGAACGTGCTGGCGGCGCCCCTGATCCTGATCCTGCTCGTGCTCGGCAGCATCTTCTTCGGCATTGCCACCCCCACCGAAGCCGGTGTGCTCGGGGCGGTGGGCGCCATGGCCCTGGCCGCCGCCCAGGGGGGCTTCAGCCGCGCCGCCCTGCGGCAGGTGAGCGATTCCACCGTGCGCACCACGGCGATGGTGATCGCCATCCTGATCGGCTCCACGGCCTTCAGCCTGGTGTTTCGCGGCGTCGGCGGCGATGTGCTGATCAGTGAGTTGCTGCTGCAGCTACCGGGCGGCCGCACGGGCTTTCTGGCGGTGAGCATGTTGGTGATCTTCGCCCTCGGCTTTTTCATCGACTTCTTTGAGATCGCCTTCATCGTGGTGCCGCTGCTACTGCCCACCGCCCGCCAGCTGCTGGGCCCCGAAGGCCTGCTCTGGCTCGGCGTGGTGATCGGCGCCAACCTGCAAACCTCCTTCCTGACGCCCCCCTTCGGCTTTGCCCTGTTTTATCTGCGCGGCGTGGCGCCGGAAGGGGTGAGCACGGGCGACATCTATCGCGGCGCCCTGCCCTTCATCGCCCTGCAGCTCTCGGTGCTACTGCTGATCCTGATCTTCCCCCAGCTCGTCACATTGCTTCCCTCCCTGGCCAGTGCCGCCGCGGGTTGACAGCCGCCCCGCAGCACAAAATCGCCCTGGCCCGCTTCGAGCCACTGGAGTCCGTCGCCACCGCAGCTTGCTTGCTGGTGATGTCGGCAGTTTGGATGGCGTTGGGCCTGGCCAGCGATGCTGCAGTGGAGTGTAAGCGGCAGGTATCGGCAAGAGCGCCAACCGTCACACGTTTCGCCAGTCTTTGTAGCTCCGTTACGTTGGCCTTCGGCCAGGTAAGGTCCGTCTGCTCGAGAACAGACACGATGCCTGCACAATTTCAGAACCACTTGGGCATGGCGATACAAGCACCGCCATAGACTATGCTCACTTGCTCAATCGTGGATCGGTTGGTGTTTAAGCCCTGCAGATCTTCGCTTTGCCTAGGCAAGCACTGAGCACGAGGCCGGCGCTGGAACCTGTGGCAAAGCTTGGGATGGTACGCGGATCCGCCCATCATGCTTGTGCGGACCAGCCCCATCCCTGAGAGGCCCTGTAGAGCAGTCTATCTGAGGCATCGATCGAAGCCGGTGTCAGCGTGATAAGATGAAGAGCCACAGAATACATGGTAAAATGTTCGGTCCGCCGATACAGCGCTGGGCAGACCAGAGTCGGACGCGGGATTCTAGTGTTTAAATTGAATGCATTCATGAAAGACCAGAATGATCAAGGCTTCCTCCACAGATATTTCTTGGAAAATTCCTCCAAAAGACTTCACAAATGGATTCATTATTTCGATATTTATGAAAGACACTTCTCCAGGTTCCGCAATGCATCTCCAGTTATGCTTGAGATCGGCGTCTTTGGGGGCGGCTCGCTGGAGATGTGGAGAGAGTATTTCGGAGCTGGAGCACGCATTGTTGGGGTTGACATAAATCCTGAATGCAAGAAGCATGAGCAAGATTCAATCGAGGTCTTTATCGGCAACCAGGACGATCCAGCAATTATTCAGCAAATTCTTAGGAAGTACCCAAGAATAGACATCGTCCTTGACGACGGAAGTCACATTAATGACCAAATAATTACCTCTTTTGAGCTACTTTATGAACGCATTCACCCTAAAGGCGTCTATATGGTCGAAGATACACATACATGTTACTGGGATGAGTATGGAGGCGGCCTGCGGAGGGCCGGAAGCTTTATTGAATATGCAAAAAATAAGATCGACGAAATAAATGCAGTTCATTCTCGCAACGCTCTACCCATATCACCGTTTACTCGTATCACAGATTGCATCGCCGTCTACGATAGTGTTGTCGTATTTGAGAAGCGTCCGCAAGGTGCTAGGCAGGCACCGGTTACAGAGCCACTATGAACATAGCCAATCAGTGCTGGTTCATTCCATTGCTGCCCAACATTGCCATCCACCTGAGCCGCCACCTTCAGGTCTGTGTATCTCATTAAGTCGACCTGCGGCTAGGTGAAGGTAGCGTTGGGCTCACTACAAACAAAAACCACATAACCGACGCTGATCTAGTCTACCTTCGTGGCTATTACAAGTCACTTGCCGCCCATGCACAGGCGTTGACTCGGCTTAACAACCAGAAGCCGGATGAGGTTGTCCATAGGTATTTGTCAACCACAACTGCCATTTTACCGGCAGACGCAGTGTGTCAATTTGGAAGCGATGAGTGAGTTGGCGGAGAAGAGTTAAAGCGGTAGCTCATGGCAGGGAGGATTCAAGATAGATGCGGCACATCCTATTGATTCAAAACAAAGTTTTGGCACTATATTTCCTTTGCAAATATTCTTACTCCATTTGCCATTGACACTCAGTCGTCAAATGCTCTCTTATAGCCGATTCAATGGGATTTGCCTGCAACCCCGATTGAGAAGACCATCCAATCCCCAAGCAGCACACTCGATCGCGTAGGGTTTGCTGGGCTGGGAAACCAAGGTATAAGTGCAAGAAACATAACCATTGCGGTCCGTATCCCAGGCTTGACATTGAGAGCCGTTTATGGGTTCCTTGATGACATTAGCCACATAGTCATTGAGCTGACTTTCGGCAAAATTTCTGCCTACAAAGAATTGACCGATATTGCGACCAATCGTCAGCAAAAAGACAGCCAAAAGAATCGCCCCGCCACCCACAAGCCCGAGGAGAAGAAACAGTTTAAATTTGCTCATAAGAGTTGATGGCTTTGAATAATGAAGAGGGATTGAAAGGTCTGCGGCCAGTCCAATGCAAGCTTGCACAATTATCTTTTATACTATCACCTGAGCAAAGCCGTTGGGCCCTTATCAGAGGGCGAATAGACAAGGTTCTTAACATAAGAACACCCCTGGCAAGTCATCAAGCACGAAATCAACCTGAAGCGCGCCTGGAGTGCTAACCAAGGCGAAAACCACAGGGAGGAGGGCTTCGCCATCGGGATGTACCTCCACATCGGAATCGACGGGGCCTCCGCTCAGAACCACTCGACGACTACCTTTAATTTTTACAGAACTCTCTATCTGTCGCCCCCGCGGAAGTGACATTGACTGGGCAGTTCTTATAAACGCCGAAATATGGCTAGGCACTGCTCATAGGCGACCATGCCAATCTTGGCAAAGAAAGCATAAGAGATAAAGAACCAAGTTGGAGGAAAATCTCTGGTCATACCCATTGATTTACATCACGCTGCCCAACATTAACTGTCCTGAAGAAATTTTTCTTCCGCCCAGGGGTCCTTCCATATACTGTAACAGCACCTCACCGACTTCACCAAGCTGCACGCCGCTGAGCAACGGGCCCAGCAATCACGCTGGTGGGCCATTGGCAACATCGAAGACGACATTCGCTCCGGCGAGTTCCAGCTGGTGATCAACACCCCTATCAGCCGCCAGGCCACCCACGTCGACCGCTACCTACGCCGCGCCGCCCTCGATGACGCCGTACCCACCGTCACCACCCTCGCCGGCGCCCGAGCCGCAGTCGATAGCATCGCCGCCCTGCAGCAGCAGCGGCAGGTGGAGGTGATTGTGCTGCAGGATATTCATGGGCCTTGGAGGGGTTGGGGGGGGGGAGGACCTTTCCTGCGCAGGTTGCCACAACTTGCGCTTATCAAAGTGGGCACGGCAGCCGGTCTGTGGCATGGTTGAGGCACGAACCTGCAGGAGCAAGGGCCGACTTGCTGACGATTCAGGTACTAATCGACCATAGCGATCCGAAAGCAGCTTTATCGATACCAACGTAATCAATCGTGTAGCAGCTGGTGATAAAGTCCCTCAGATAATCTCTTTTCATTGGTAAGCACTTATCTCCAGATCAGTCCGGGAACCTCTGGCAAACCTTGGGATGTCATGGTCGCAGTTTCTTTAGCTGAGCGGCACTGAGAAGCAATGCGAGGCAGCTATCGAGCAAACCCGCTGGCCATATGGATTCAGCTGTCCCCGATGTGGAGAGTAGGGATAGGTGTGAAGAGAGGGTCGGCAAGTGCTGGATAGATGAACTCGTCACAACAGGCGCAGGGCCGCCAGCGCCTCAACAGCGTTGAGCAACTGATGGGTCACCGAGTCGTCATGGCGGGGGAAGGCGGTGCATTGAGGTCGCCGTTGGTGCCGGCACGCAGCACCCATCACCCCGACGCTACATTTTAAGGTACCACTGCGGCGGGGCCAATTCCGCTGGCCTCTACCCTACCCTCCAACTGGTCAGAAGGATCGGCATTCCCTTCCGATGCCCAGAGCCGTCGGCGGCGAGCCGCATGATTGAATCCTTCCGAACCCCGAGGTTCAGAGTCCTCACCAGAAGCAAGGTTGGTGTCTGGAGTGCTCTGCAACAACAATGATTATGGGGAAAGAGGGGGGTGACCACCTGGATGGACCAACCGGTTTGGTGCCACCCAGTGCCTCGTCGCCTTCCACCTGCCGCTTCCTCCATCCCTGCCGAACCTCCTGCAGGTCATGAAAGGATTCCTGCAGCGTCCCACCGCCCCTGGATCATGAGCCTGCCTGCACTTGCGGATCGCCCTTAGCTACCACGGGCTTGATGTGGCCCAAATCCTTATCCTGACAGGGGGCTGCGTGGTGTACCTTCTCGCCGGACGGAGCTTAGCTGAGAAGATGGCGGTCTGCAGCTACACTGACAAGGACTGGGAGGGAGACGAGCAGATCTGCACTGATCAGCCGGTGCGCTAAAGGCGACCACGCATCCAGCGGCGGCGGCCAATCAACGATGCACACCACTGCGATGGTCGAGAATTGTGGTACTTGGAAGATCACATTGGACGATCCCACGCCTTCGGCTCGGCATCTACTAGGACGCCACAAACCGCTCAGGAGGGCAGCAAGAAAACAGCTGGGGGTGTGAGGGCGCGACACCTGGGGCGGCTGAATCAGACGAGGAACGGCAGCTCGTGGTGGCAGCTGTGAAGGGCTTGCGCCAACACGGCGACCGAATCTACCGCGCCGTGATCCGAGGATCTGAACCAGAACGAAACCACATCGCTGTTGGCGCCAATCGTTGAACATTGGATTGTTCACAGGCGGCGAGGAAGAGCTCAGCCCATGAGGCTGATGAATGGTCTTTGAGCGACAGAGAGCAGTGTGCCAGGCCATTAATGAACGAATGCAAAGAATTTAAAAGTTTTCATACCCAGTCGCTCGGGCGAGGCAGGGAAAGCTTAGGGTCTTCGAAATTCCTACTCATCCCAATGTCAAATACCTTCGACTTTTCACAATCCACTGGTCCCGTCATTTTCACGGCAACCAATGACGACGACTGCATCATTGGCTCGAAATACGGTGACATCTTCTTCGCCCTTGCCGGTAACGACCTCGTCACGGCCGGCGCAGGCAATGATTGGGTTGATGGAGGCGCAGGCAACGATGCGCTGGCTGGTGGCGACGGCAACGACACACTGAATGGCGGTGAAGACAACGATATTCTCTATGGCGATCGTGACAATGATGATCTTTTTGGCGGCAGTGGTGATGACCTGATCTACGGTGGCACCGGCCATGATTTCGCTCGCGGCGGCCAGGGGAACGACATCCTTCTAGGCGAAGGGGATCGCGACATCCTGGCGGGCGGCGATGGCAACGACACAGTTGATGGCGGCGTGGGCAACGACATCGTCTACGGGGACGACGGCGAGGATGTCCTTTATGGAGGCGCGGATGATGACCTGCTCTTTGGTGGCACTGGCAGCGACAACATCCGTGGTGGTATCGGCAACGACATGATGCTCGGTGAAGGCGAAAGCGACGTGATGGATGGCGGCGATGGCAACGACATCATCTATGGAGGTGACGATTATGATGTGATTTGGGGAGGAATTGGGAACGATCAGCTCTATGGCGAAAGAGACAGCGATCTGCTGATGGCCGGTGCTGGTGATGATCACCTGAATGGTGGCATTGGCGATGATCGCCTCTTTGGTGAAGATGACAATGATGTGTTGATCGGTGGTGCTGGCGCTGACAGCCACCATGGTGGCGGTGGCAACGACACCTTCCGCCTTACCAGCCTCGACGACTCCCTGCTTGGCCTCGTAGGCGCTTACACCTTTGACACGATCTCCGATTACCAGGCCGGTGATCGAATCGACGCCCCCAACGCCAGTGGCACCATCACCACAAGCGCCGGCACGGTGGGTTCTTTATCGGGGAAGGAGATTCGAGCGCTGCTCGGCCTCCAATTCGGCGCCAATGGCATGGCCGCCTTTCAGGCAAGCGGCTGGAATGGCACCTTTATCGCCATTAACGACAACATCGCCGGCTTCAACCCCACCACAGACAGCGTTGTTTTCCTGCAAAACTACAACCTTATCGTCGCTAGTTTCCCGATCATGGTGGTGTAAAGGAAAGGGTTCGACCATCCCGATGAGCCCTTAATATATCCGCTTACGGTGACCTTGGTCGGATTGCTGTGTCCTATTGCCTGAATCCCCAGTTGCAACAACCGATCTAGACCTTATCGGCTTCTTGCGCGCGATCTCGTACATCCGATTGCGACGTGGGATACGTATCTCGGCTTGGCACTTCCTTCTGGTCACGTTTCTCGGCAACCTCAGTGGTTGCCAAAGCCTCCGTGATCCCGAGCGGTTAGCCATCCGCCACCACACATCGCTCTCACCAGCGCACTGGGGATCGAGCTGCGGCGTCCGCCATCAGATTCGGCATTCCGCCAGGTCTTCAAGGGGTGTGCTCGATGAGCTGCCTGTTGCACTTACTTTGTGAATCCGCGCCTTCTAACGAACAAGGATAGATCGTGCGAAGCCACGATCTTATCCGGTGGTTGGACTAGCCCTTTGTCGCTATTGATCGGTTGACTACGGCAGATACCTCGGCCCGAATCTCAGCTTCTCTTTCGAATCTAGGCTGAATTTAAGGGTCATTCGGGACCAGCCAAAGATGCCTCTGTTGAGTGGTTCCTAATTTATCGCATGGCAAGGTCAGCCTCAACATTGCTGTGATTTATACAGCCTTATTTTGGCTGGCTGAGGATGGCTTCTTGCTAGGGTCTATCGGTATGATTGACACGCCAGTCTCGTCAGCACAACCTGGGCGGGTTGACTTGGCTGAGTTGGTTGATCTGAACCATCCGGGCCAGGATGCTCATTACCTCGCCGCAGCGATCACAGTGAACCGGCGGGCGCGGTTGCAGTGGCTCAGGTGGTGGCACACGCATGTGCAGGGCCAGCTGCAGAAGCCGGATCAAACGTTTGGCATTCGCATGGAGGATGCCAAAATCCCTCACCCGCCGGAAGCGGCGGGGCAGCACGTGCTTAAGCAGCAGCCAGAGAAACTCTCCACCCGGCAGGGTTCGGACT
>CAIOGZ010000015.1 GCA_903858015.1 uncultured cyanobacterium | reverse complement strand
AGTCCGAACCCTGCCGGGTGGAGAGTTTCTCTGGCTGCTGCTTAAGCACGTGCTGCCCCGCCGCTTCCGGCGGGTGAGGGATTTTGGCATCCTCCATGCGAATGCCAAACGTTTGATCCGGCTTCTGCAGCTGGCCCTGCATATGCGTGTGCCACCACCTGAGCCACTGCAACCGCGCCCGCCGGTTCACTGTGATCGCTGCGGCGAGGTGATGAGCATCCTGGCCCGGATGGTTCAGATCAACCAACTCAGCCAAGTCAACCCGCCCAGGTTGTGCTGACGAGACTGGCGTGTCAATCATACCGATAGTCCCTAGCAAGAAGCCATCCTCAGCCAGCCAAAATAATGCTGTATAAATCACAGCAATGTTGAGGCTGACCTTGCCATACGATAAATTAGGAACCACTCAACAGAGGCCTTTTTGGCTGGACCCGAATGACCCTTAAATTCAGCCTAGATTCGAAAGAGAAGCTGAGATTCGGGCCGAGGTATCTGCCGTAGTCAACTGATCAATAGCGACAAAGGGCTAGTCCAACCACGGGATAAGATCGTGGCCTCGCACGATCTATCCTTGTTCGTTAGACAGTCCGACTTCACATTAATGGCGCATAAATTGTACTGACCCAGGCCAGAATCCCAAATAGAGACATAATAATGATGAAAGATAGAGCCATTATACCAGACCAAATTACTTATTCGATGTGCGCTTGACTCGCTTTGCAGCTGCTTGTATCTGTTCCTCTGAAATGGCTGACAGATCTCCACCAAGATTAAAAATCTCATACACTACCCATCCTATGGTCTCAGTAAGAGAATATGTTATGGCGGCATTAACAAAATTCCCTAGAATTGGCACAAACCCAAGAACTGACTTGCTGGTTACTGCTCCAGATTCTAGGAATATCATTGCAACCCTCAATTCGGCAGCAATGTCTCTTTCAAGTTCAAAAAGATTCTCAAGCTTGATAATCATATCTATTATGATCGGTAATGTCAAAGCTGTATCAGCACCAAAAGCAGCCACTTGAGCAGTTGCGCCAGCTGCTGTAGATGATGCGATTGCGGCATTGCGAATAATTTTTTTTGCCTGTGCTCGTTTTTGATAGGCTGAGTCAGAAATTGAAGAAATCATTTCGATCCTCCTAGGACAAAGGCAATATAACTTAGGATAATTGTAAAAAGAGCGCACCAAGCCGAACTAGCCCCAAACACTTTCTTGTCAATAGCGTCTATCTGCTTTAGTTTCATGAATGATGAGAGTGCAAACATCCCAGTTGAGAGCATTAGTATTATCATTAAAAGATATGTCACAATCGCAGCGAATACCTTATTGCTAGGTACTTGAAAAAGAAGACCGCCAATCGATGAGGCTGATATTGCAGTTGAAAAGAAGAAAAGCTCACCGTCCTTGAGCATTTCAGGCCAGCTAGTAGCTACTCTGCCCACCATCACTAAAATTACATTCAGCGCAAGAGGCAACAAAGAAAGGACAACATTAAAGAAGATCCATTTAAGACTGCTAGTTGCGTCAATAACTTCAGACGCCATGTGAAAAAGCTCCATGCTCAGACAATTTCATAAACCGCTTGAATCTTCTGTTATTTTTAGATTGTACCATGTTTCATCTTTGAAGGCGATCTGCATATGTTACTAGGTCTTGCCTAACGCTCCAGATCAGAAGCGGGAGACTTGCAGTGCAGAAGACAGTGACCTTAGGCTCCCGTCTTCTGCATCTTGATGTTGGGAATGCCCCTAACATAGCTCAATCTTTAAAGTCTTCCCCACTGCTGATGCTGCTTTGCCAAGGGTGGAAAGAGTAACTGACCGATTAGAAGGATCAAGCAGGCGATCAACAACTGGTCTACTTGTATGCATACGGTAAGCAAGTTCTGTTTTGGTGATATTTGACTTCTTCATTTCCTTGGCTATCTGAAAGGCAATAATTCTTTTGGCTGCGACCGCTTCAGCATCCTCGATGAATCCCTCGTTGCGAAGAAAATCATCAAAATCACTTCCAAGGCACTCCTTCTCAATCATTGGGCACCTCTTAGCCTAGAGCGTCGATCTCGTGCAACCTGAAGATCAGCAGATGGGGTCTTCGCGGTTTTTTTGATAAAGCCATGCAGCAAAACCATCACATCATCCTCCACGGTAAAAATAACCCGTGCAATGCCTCTTTCAATAGCCGATCGCACCTCCCACAAGCCGGGTTCAAGCTTGCGAATCAAAGGCATTCCAATAGGCCAGCCGTATTGAGCGGTCTTAATGTCGCACCCAATAGCCCTGCGATCGCCTCGGCTCAGATCAAGCAACCAATCTCTCACTGGCTCCCTCCCTCCTTGAGAACGGAAAAAGACAACTCGAAGGACAGGGTGGGTTCCCATGCCGCAAGCCGCCCAACTAATCTACTGTACCATAAATGATGCGGCCGTGCCAGTTCTGTGCCCCTTGGCCCGGATCTCGGATCATCCCAACGCTCAAGATCAGCGGCGGGCCGGATTACATGGGAATCATCCAAAAATTCTGAACCCGACCGCTGGATCTTGATGTTGGACGGCAAGATAAGCGAATGGACAGTTATAGGCTGAACGGAGGCTGCTATGAATATCGATCTAAGCCCCAATGCATTCATTGCAGAGTTCCTCTATGGCTCGGAGTCGTAGGCAGCTGAATTTCCAAAAGCTGAGGCGCCCGAAGATGTTGAGCCGCATACGGATTAGGCAGCCACTGAATGATTTCTGGGACGTGCATGAGCAGTACGCCGCTTAGATGTTGAGCCCATTCTTTTTCGAATAGAGCGCCGAAATCCTCCATATAGCACCGAGAGTGAGGCCCATAGTCCCAATCATCCATGAGCCGTCTCCAAGGACCTGAAAGTGCGGCAAGCAAGCCTTCCGGGTAGGAAGCGCGTTTCTCGGCATAATACTTGCTTTGCATCTCAGGAGGAGCCAAGTAGCAGCAACGAGAACCAGTCAAAGCTGAATGAGCAGTGAGTGGGTCAAGCTCCGGTTCTCTGTTGTCATAGGCTACGATAAACGGGATCGCCTGCTTTTCAGAAGGAAGTTTCCGCTGTTTGCTAGCTTTATGCTCCAGTTCGCGCAGAAGCTTCATTTTGTGCTTCTCAGTCCGGACGCAGTGAAAAGCCGTTACGCCTCCCGAATGGTAGCCCTGTTGAGTAGGCGAGGGTTCGTACTCAAACCGAGTTCCATCAATTTGGATCGATCCCCTGTCCAAGGGACTGAGATCCTTCAGGTGCTCAATGAATTTGCTTGCAATCGTTCTTGCCTGTTCTTCTGCTTTGTTCCGCTCCTCAGCTGTGACTCCTGGAATACTCAGGTCATCTGCAAGATAGTCAGTAGTCCGAAAGCATAGATTATTCTCTGTTAGTCCTTCCTGAATTAGGCTCGACATATCGACACCTCCCGGCGACCCCGACGCTACTTCAATGAGAATCTCGCCGCAGCTTGTGGCAGCAAGTAGGTCCGGGGTGTAGGTTCCGTTACGGCCGAATTCTTCGTCGGGAAGTATCCTGACTGAATATCCTAGGCGAGAAAAAATGTTTGCAATACGGAGCTCGGAGAGCAACGAAGTAAACTTGGACCCGCTTATTGGTTGCGTCAATTTCTCCGTTCCAAGGACACCTAAGGATTCAGCCGCGGACAGGAGTATCTCTGCAGATTCGAACACAGTCGGATATTTGATCTCGGTATGCAGCTTCTGCAACTGCTGTGGAAAATCTGCAAAGAGCAGGTCAAGGGTCGGAGTGTTTGGCATACTTGAGATGTCATAGCTAGATAATTCTTGGCTTGCAGATAAAGCCCTACCAGACCGCCCAACTATGTATTGGGAGGTTCCGAGAACCACGCCGAGAACACCCCTCCTTTCCGCAAACCACGCTGCAGCATGGGGCTGGATACTCGAAAACGATTGCAGTGCAGGGCTCCATGACGACGTTCAGCCAAGTGTAGGGGTGGTTTGCGGGTCCGATAACCACATGTTCGCTACGATACACAGTCCGGATCGGATGACCAGATCAGCAACAAGCACGATTGTAGGGCAAAGTGCGCAGTCTGACTAATCTGATCCTTCGAACGCTGCCCCTGAGTGGCAGGCAAGGATTAGAAAAGGCAAACAGAGAGCCTGCGGGCGGCCTGTCCACTCGAGGGGCCTGTTGGGTGGGGTTTTTGGAATGATTAGAAAAGAGAGTCAGTGGCGGCGAACTGTCTTTTCCTATTTCGGCAAGAAATTCCTTAGCACTGAGGCTAAGACTATGCAAATAAGCATACTCACAAGAATAAGAAGACCCACTCCCGCAGTTGTGGTCGGCTGGATCCATGCCACAAGCGCAATACCCAATAAGAACCCGAGCGCACCCGGCACATTAAGCTGTTTCAACAACTCAAACATCGAGCTACTTCTGCATTGAGATCAAGGATAAGATCTTTGACCCCCATCTGTCTGCCCAAAGCCTAAGAATGACTTTAAGGGATTGATTGTTCCAGCCTCCCGTCCAGAGTTGAGGATTTCCTTCTACATCACTTGACCATGCTCTAAACATCTCAGCAGCCTGAGCGGCAGTTGATACATTTGAAAGGTTGAGTATAAGAACTGCTGCATTTGGTTTTCCAAACGATTGGGCAGGAGACCAAGCAATAACGTACGGCCCTCTTCCGTCAAACGATTCTCCTGGCTTTGTCAGCCGAGCGTTAACAATAGCATTGCGTGATGAGGCAATGTCAATCGCCAAGACGGCCTTTCTGCAAATGAGGCTGGGATCCTGATCTGTTATATTTAGTTTATCGGAAAGCTGCGCATTATCCAATGGCCATACAGTAACCATTTGCTTGCTTAGCGGAATTCCTTGGTCAAGGAGATTCTTAGCCCTAGGAACAGCGGCCAAGTAACCCCTGCATATATTGACATAGCGATTGGTTTCGTCTGTGTCAAAGGGAAGAGATTGGAAGGCTACGATGCCATAGGCTGCGAATTGAGTAGGAGGATATTGGCGTGGGCCAGCGAAAGCTCTTGACGCCCTTATCAATAATCGACCCTGTGGTTCCAATTTAGAGCCAGGAGGTCTCCGAGGAGCATGGGAAGCAGGTTTACGGAGACCATAATCACGAATCGGGTTATCTGATTGACGATCAAATTCAAGGATGGAACGTAAAATATGATTGCTAGTCGGACAATTCAACCTTTTCCACTCTGTACATTCGGATTGACCCTGATCGCATTGGCTGTCACAGGACCAAGCCAATACCCTAGAAGGAGCAAGTGCGATCGCAGTTATCGACGAACATATAGTAAAGAACAGGAGCTTCATGGGGTCGAGCGTTCCTATTTTTCGATTCTAGCGACGGGATGGTGCGATAGCAAGAAGCATTCTTTCGTTGGAAAAGTCAAAGGGCATCATTGTGGCACTTGGGGTGTTTCCTGATAGAGCGCGGAGTTAATGCTCACTGCGCCACCCAACTCTTTATTGGGAGGTTCCGAGAACCACATCCAGTTGCCTCTGGGCTTTCCGCAAACCACGCCCAGAGGCGCTCGGGCCCCTTCGACTGAATCCAGTGCCAGCATAGGGTTTCAAGTAAGGGAGCCCCAACAGTACCCGTGGTTTGCGGGTCCGCGAACCACATGTTCGTAGCGGTACACAAGATCGGCAGGGCTGCGCACCCCGAGCGGGCCGCGGTTGTGCACGTGCGTGTAGATCATGGTGGTCTTCACGTCCTTGTGGCCCAGTAACTCCAAAATGGTGCGGATGTCCTGGCCCCGTTCCAGCAGGTGTGTGGCGCTACCTGGCCGCAGGCCAGCGTGGCGGAGCCACTAGGAATGGCGGGAGGTGTGGCTGCTGGCTGGCTTGCTTAGTCCAGCTTGGCTACGGCTCGCGTTATCGCCTTCTCCACGTTGCTCTTTTGGCACCGATGCATGCACAACACAAGCACTCAGTCATGCCCTGAAGATCCGCATAAGCTGCTGCTATTTGGCCCGGAGTAGGGGCGGCCGTTGATATAGCTCTCAGACCTCCCAGATCCGACGCGGATCGATCACCAGGCCCGGAAACTCGGGGCCCGCCTCCAGCCGTGCCGGATCGGTGAACACCAGGGGAGAGTTGGCTGTTTCGGCTGCCCCTGCCTTCCACACCTCCACCGTGCGGCTTTGCGGCAGCAACAGCCAACCCAAACTGGCTCCATTGGCCATGTAGGCGGCCATCTTGCGGCGCAGGTCCTGCGGCCCATCTGAAGGGCTGGCCAGCTCCACTACCAGATCGGGGCAGAGGGGCGGGAATCCGTCCCGTTCGGCCTCGCTCAAAGCCTGCCAGCGCTCTAGCCGCACGGCGCTTGCGTCGGGGCTGCGTACGGAGCCAACTCCTTCGGAGAAGCCTTGCGGCTACGGGAAGCAGGAAGCCGGCGGAGCTGTCGAAGAGCTTCAGGGGCAGGCGGCCCTGCTCGATCGCAAGCCACAGCAGGGCCCCGAGAGTTTGGTTGCGCGCAGCTGTGCTGCCGCCGGTGGGGGTCATCTCGATGAGGGTGCCATTGGCAGCAAGCTCCAGCACCGCCTCCGGGTTGGCCGCACACACCTCAGCGAACAGGGAAGGCGTGAGGGTGAGCGTGCGGGGCAGGGTGAGTATCGGAGCCCTGCGGCAGGAGCAAGTTCAGGCTAAGGCGGTTCAGGGGAAAGTTGAGCACTGCCGGCCCAAACGGCCTGGTGACAGCACCGGCGCTGGGCGGGTCTGGACCGATCAGGGGCTGGCGCTCACTGGCGGCGATCAACCGACTGGCGTGCTGGTAGCGGGGCAGAGCGTGGGGAGCGGAAACAAGGGGATCGCCGAGGCGGAACGCCTGCCATCACCTGGCCGCAATGAGTGTATGCAACGAAAGCCCACGGGTAACGCGAGTGAGCGGCGGCGGATCAGGCGAATGGCTGTGTTAGCCGATTTCACGCGCATCTCACAGATCGCTGGGCTGAAGGCCAGTATTCTTTGCAATTCGAGATAACATTCTCGGGCCGATCTCCTCGCCATCATGGAAGGCAAAGACAAAATCAGGAAATCCGGCACGTTGAAGAGTCTTGTGTGATCCTGTCTGCCGCTTTACACGCCACCCAATAGCTTGTAGGCCTGCCAACACTTTCTTCGCTTTGACGGAAGGCCAGGAGCTCACGCAACGACGGGGAGTGAAAGGCTGATGCTCACAGGCTCGGCTTCGCCATGTTCAAGCCTGTCGGCAATAACGCGAAGAGCAAGGATCTCAGCTCTTGACATTGCATCTGCAGCAGAGCTGCCATACGAGAGAACACCAGGCAGCTCAGGGACCTCTGCGATCCAGCGTCCATCAACTTCTTGCTCGCACTCCAACGTGAAATTCATGGCCGATGCACCACTACAACCACCGTAGCAACAACTCAGGACATTGGAACCATCCCCCGTTGTGGGCTCTGTATCCAGGCCATAGGTTCGGATAACGCTCAAGATCAGTGGCGGGCAGCTGCCCTTTGCATGGATCACAAACCTGCTTCGCCCGCTGTATCTTGATGTTAGACGGCCCAACGATCAAGCCCCGAGCCCATTGCATTCAATACAGCTCTTTAAGTTTGGCGCCGCAGAGAACGCAGGAACAATGTATGAAAAGACATTGGCTTCTTCGCTCAAGTCCTTGAAAATGTCTTCCAGGTCTCTTTCTTCTCCCTTGCTTGCTTTGGAATAGGTCTCTTTATGTCTTTCGGCAAGAATGAAGACATTGAACACAAACTTGTATCTTAAACGATAAAGCATGCTCTGGCCTAGGGCGAGCTTGATTCCATCCAGTGAATCACTCAGGTACTTAATCTCGATGGCAATGCCATCCTCGTTGATAGTTAAATCTGGCCTGTGCCGCTTGCCAAAGCAATACACGCTCTTGACGATTGTTTCTTGGTCAGTTTGAGAAAAGATCTTGCCTTTGAGTTTATCGGAGTGAGCGGCAAGAGTTTGCGTGAAAGCGAATTCAAATTCCCGCTCGCTCTTCCCTGTAAGGGCAAAGCGAGTTTTCTTGATGATCGCGTCAATCGCCACGACATTATCCCAAACAGAACCTCGGCGAATGCCCTTCTCAAAGCCCATGGAGTGGAACGAGGCGGAGATTGGAACAAAGTATAGCGATCCTGCCTTAGGTACGTCTAACGCTCATCATCACCCGCCCGAAAGAGATCTTGTAGAACCAAGCAGACGTTGGAGCGGGTCGGGTGGATGATGATGTTAGGCAGTTCCTGAGTAAGGTAGTTCCCGCTTGGTTTAACACGGATATGCAGGCAGAGCCGACATAGTCCCTCTAATCTAGAATAGTTTCGGCGTAGCCCGCTCCGAAAAAGTAAGAATGCAGATGCTCGTCTTTATTATTATTGATATTTATGTACAATATATCGCATTGACCAGATTGACCAAATTCATTACTGGATGCCTTTTGATAACTTTAAATCATCGATCATTCTATGAATTCAAAAAAGACCGCCAGTCTCAAGTTGTAGAGCCACATTTCTGGATAAGTTCTATTTGTTGTGTGTGCCTTCTGATATATTGGGCTTGGTAGATAGCACAATTCCGTTTACGTGTATCTAATACTTCCGGAGGCCATGGACAAAAAGATATGCTTAGGAAGGAATACTTTGGTCTAGATGCTACTTAGTGGCCTGTTTGTAGTTATCAGCTTCGAGCCAACCTTTAACCAGTTCTATTGATACGCTGACAAAGGGGTTGTTAGTTAGGACCTTTGAAAGTTCAATCCCTCCCATTTTAACAGCGTTAAAGAGCCGTTGCCTCAATGTTGGATTTTCATGAATCTTTTGTATAAGTTCAGCTTCAAAGATAAATATCCTATGAGTGTTAGGTATGTCTGGATATCGGCTAGCTAATTCATAAAACATTCTACCGAGGGCGGTATTCAAGTCGTCCTTAGTATCAGCCTGCGAATGGCTATGAATAGCTGCATTATCACCAGTATTGGCAACACCATGGAGTGAGCCACCAATTTTTATTGAACGGTCTTGCATAAGGCTGGCCTGGTGAAAGGATATTTAAATATATTATTGAATTAAATTCTTGTCCCCAGTATTTGCAGTGCCGTGCAAGTCCCTCCCTACATTTACCGATCTGTTACTCAAATCAATGTTTACAATTCCATCACTCTGGGATTCCATAAAATCGTACAATACTGAAACAATCTGTACAAGAAAGTTTTTATCTGTGCTAACAAAGAACCTTTCCTGCCCGGAATTCAGATATAGACTTAATCCATAATACTGAGTCTGGCTGAAATATCCTACAACCATGAAAATAGCGATTAAAAGAAGAATCCAGCCAAATCCCAGGGCAATTGTTAGCATACCTGCAGCTGTCAAAACAATAACAGGCATAAGAGGGAACTTATTTTTTGGTATATCGCCAACCCTAAATCCAGTCACATTTCTAAATTGGTAAACCGATGATCCAAACTTTACTGTATGTTTAGTAATCTCTATACTTTTTGACGTTTCAAAAGTGCGTTTACTGTCATTTGTGTCAAGAATGTCGGCTAAAGCCATGATTTAGGTTAACAAGAATGAAGGGCTACTACAAAACTAGGCATTGCCCCATGGTCTTGTCTACCACTTCTTTACATAAGATTACACTCCAAGTTTTGCCTTGCCGGGGAGAAGCAGCCTACACGCGAAGAAATCAGGCACACATTGAGGCCTAAATGCCTAACGCTGTATGGGCGGACCGCATAACATCCCATCAGGCCAGTCTCGTTTCAGTCTATCATGCTTAAACCGGTTTGAACTGGTGCCTCATATCGATTGCACAGCAAGGCTTCTCAAGGATGGGGCCGTTCCGGCCAAGCATGATGGACGGGTCCGCATAACATCCCAAGCTTAGCCACGGTTTCCCTGCTGACCTGGTCCTTAGCGCTTGCTAGGAAAAGAGAAGATCTGCAGGGCTTTTTACACCAACCACTCCACGATTGAGTACGTGGGTATAGATCATCGTGGTTTTTACATCACTATGGCCAAGCAACTCCTGGATCGTACGGATATCGTAACCTCGCTCCAGTAGGTGGGTGGCAAAAGAATGGCGCAATGTGTGACACTTTGCGGGCTTGTGGATGCCTGCTGCTTGCACTGCTGCACGCATCGCTTTCTGTATCTGGCTGGCATCGATGTGGTAACGCCCTTGTTCTCCACTTTTTCGATTCCTCCATCGATGCTGTTGGGGAAATACCCACTGCCAGCCCCACTCCTTAGCAGCGTTGACATACTTTCTCGCCAAAGCATTAGGCAATTCCACGCGCCCCCATCCCTCAGAAAGATCCTTCTGGTGCAGTCCGTACACGCTCCTCAAGTGTGACTGCAACGACGCCTTAAGGCTCTCCGGTAACATGGTGATTCGATCTTTATCTCCCTTTCCATCCCGAACCACAATAGAGTTTTTCTCGAAGTCCACATCCTTGATCCGTAGGCAAAGCGCCTCCATGAGCCTCAATCCACTACCGTAAAGTATTGGTGCTACCAAGGCAGGGGTGCCCTGCAGATTACTGAGAACCCTTCTAACTTCATTCTCAGTCAGAACAACGGGCAATCGTTGTGGTCGATGGCCCCGCACGACACCCTCCAGACTGCCGACATCAAAACCAAGCACGGTGCGATAGAGGAACAGCAATGCGCCAAGGGCCTGATTCTGGCTGGATGCGCTAAGTTTTTCAGTCACTGCGAGGTGGGTAAGGAAGGCATTAATCTCGTCCTGGCCCATCTCTCTGGGATGACGCAGGTGGTGAAAGCGCAGATAGCGGCGCACCCAAGACACGTAGCTAGTGATGGTGCGATTTGCATAACGCCTCACCAGCATTTCCTCGCGATAGCGCTCCAGCAGTCTTGGCGCACGGGTATTGGGATCATTCATCGCGTCAGGGCTGTACTAAGAGCAGTATTCCCTTGCCCCGCCAACCAAGGTATGGGCCAACGCGAAAGCGCTGGTGAAGTTGACAGCGACGAAATGCCTCGCTCGGGGCATGTAGAATTCCTGGCTTGACATCAGGCCAGCTTGATCTTCTAACTTTTTCTTAGCCGGTTCCGAGGACCACACCCCGCAAGCCCCCCTTTCCGTGAACCGCGCTGCAGCATAGGAATGGATTCCAGCAAAACCATTGCGGTGAAGTAATCCTTGACGAGTGACACCCAAGCATCGCCGTGATTTGCGGGTCCGATAACTCCGTATTCGTCACGATACACACCCGAGATAGGCTGACCAGAGCAGCCATTGGAACGATACAAGGCAAAAGCACGCAGTCTGACTAATCAGTTCCTTCGAACTTTATAGTGGCAGATTCCGATAACCACAGATACAAAGCATTTGCTTTCTGTCAACCATTCTCAATCCTTCCTCAGGAATGCCATATCCAAACCGGTTTCAGCTCAGACGCTGCCGCACCTCCGCATGGAAAGCCTCAAGCTGCTCCAGCAGCAACCGGCGTTCAGCCGGCAGGGGAGTGGGGTCGGCGTCATAGCGGGCCAGCACCGCGAAGTCATCTAGCTCCAGTAACTCTGGAGCGACGCCCAGGGTTTGGCCGCAGCGGGCGAGCTCCTGCAGCAGACGTTGCAGCGAATGGCTGCGGGGTGGTTCCTGGCAGTGAAGCACCAGCAAAGCCTTGAGCAGCTTCTCCAGGGTCTGTTGCGCCAGAAAACCCCAGTCTTCCTCCGCAAATGTCCCGGGGTCCAGGGTTCCCCTGAGGCTGCCCAGATGCCGCTCAGCAAGCCGCAGTAACAGCAACGCGTCTTCAGCCGGCGACATGCAGCTCCTTCCCCTCGCGCAGGGCCCGCGCCACCACATGCCAGCGGGAGCCCGCCAGTCGCTGGGCATCCTCCTCTCCCACCACCACCAGATCTACCCCCACCGACAACGGCAGGGGGCGCAGCGCCGCCCGCAGCGAACGCAACGCCTGTTGCCGTTCCTGCGGGGTGAGCGTGGCCTGGGGCATCACCACCAGCAGATCGATGTCGGAATCAGGCCGCCCATCCCCCCGAGCCCGGGAGCCAAACAGCAGCACACGCCCTGGCCTGGGTTCAACCCCGGCTAGGGCGGCAGTCACCGCCTCCAGGTCGGTTTCGATTGTGGGGGCGGGTTTCGCCATGGCTGCAGGCTAGGGCGATGGCATCGATCCACGGCGGCCCCATGGCCTTGCCCGAATCCTGCGCTGGCGCGACCGGCAACGCGCCTTCAACTGGCGCATACGCATCATCGAGGCTAGTATCGTTGCAAATGCAGCAAAGCCATGGCGGTCGTCGATCGTGCTCCTCCGGTCCCTCAAACAGCGGCACCGCTCAGCGATGGCCAGCTGCTGCTGCAAGCCGTGATGCGCGCCGCCGATGAACTGGAGCTGAGCCGAACCGCCCTGGCCAGGGTGCTGGGGAAAGACCGCTCGACGCTGAACCGCGCCAAGGGCATTGAGCCAACATCCAAAACCGGCGAGCTGGCGCTGCTGCTCATCCGCCTCTACCGCAGCCTCTCGGTTCTCGTCGGCAACGATCGCCGCCAGCTGCGCCACTGGTTCCACACCGCCAACCGCCATACCGGCGGCTTGCCGGCCGAGCAGGTGCAGCGCACCGAGGGGCTGGTTGAAATCGTGCAGTACCTCGACGCCATGCGCGCTCCAATCTGAGCGATGGACCTTCGCCCCATCGTTGCGGCTGCTCCCGAAGTGGCCCTGCGGGGGACGGTACTGCGCCTTGTGCAGCAGCAGGGCATCAACAGCCTGGAGCCGCTGGTGGACAACCTTGAGCAGCTGGCCCGCCTCGAAGCCATGGTGGAAACCAGCAAGCCGCCGCTGCAAGCCGCTGGGCCCGACACCCCCAGCCATCCATTGCTGACAACCCCCTTCCGCTACCCGCCCCTACGCCATGGATCCCGTTTCGGCAGCCGTCAGTACAGGGGGATGTTCTACGGGTCGCGCAGCCGCGGCGGCTGCCTGGTGGAGGGGGCCTACTACGGCTTGTTGTTCTGGGAGGGACTGATCGACCCGCCAGCCGCGCCGATCCGCCGCCGCCAAACGCTGTTCTCGGTGCTGCTCAATGCCAGCCGAGGCTTGAGGCTGCAGGCCATCGCCGCTGAAGCGGCCCAGGCCAGCCTGCGGGATCCCCTCGCCTACGGGCCCACCCAACAGCTCGGCGCCTGGATGCGCGATCAAGGGATTGGGGCCTTTGAATACCTCAGCGCCCGCTCCATGGATGCGCTGGTGCAAGTGGGTGTCTTTACCCCGGAAGTGTTTCAGTCCACTCCCTTCGATCAGGTGGAGATCAGCACCGAAATCTCGGCAGATCACACCACTTTCCTCGGTCACGACGACGGCAAGCTGCATCGTTTTGGGCGCGAGCTGTTTCTGATCGACGGAGCATTTCCAGGGGCTGCTAAATGATCATCTCGCTTACCTCAATGACATCATTCCTACACACCCCCAGAGGCGCTCCCACCGACCGCCTCGCCTTCGACAGATTCTGGCAACGGGGTTCCCGCCGATCCCCGCCGCTGCAGCCCCCCCTCCAGCACCTTCGCCACGGCCCGCTGACGAATCTCGATCACCTCGGCCAGATCGGAGGCCAGGCGCGGCGATTCCACCAGCAACTCCTGCAGACGCTCGTAGGGGATCACCAGCACCTCGAGGTCATCGCAGGCGAGCACGGTAGTTTCGGCGATGCGGCCATGCAGCAGCGAACTCTTCTCGCCGAAGCATTCCCCCCGCAGCAGCACCCCCAGGCTGCAGGGCCGTCCCCTGGCATCGGGCACCACCAGCTCGGCCTCGCCGCTCAGGATGAGGTACAGGCCATCGAGGGGCATCTGGCGGTGCAGCACCACCTCATGGGTGGCGTAGGAGCGGACCTCGCACGCGGCCAGCAGCTGCTCCAGCCGTTCGCTGGAGAGGGAGGCGAAGCCGGGTGTGCTCTTCAGCAATTGCAGCGAGGCCACACCCTGCTCAACGGGCGTGGGGGCGGTGGACTCGTAGGGAACCTCCTGCTGCATCGGGTAGGGCATCGTGAGGCCATGGCGCTTGGCCAGATACCAGATGCGCCGGTTGATCTCATCCTGGATGACGGCACCGGTTAAGAAATCGGGCGCAAAGACCTGCACCATGTAGTTGATCGCGAAATCGCCGTAACTCACCACCACCACATCCGGCGGCGGCGTGCTGAGAACACCGGGAATTTCCAGCGCCGCCCCAATCAGCAGCTGGCGCACCCGATTGGGGGGATCGTCGTAGGAGAAGGAGATCGGAATTTCAACCCGATGCAGGGGTGTGGGACGGCTGAAGTTGACGAATTGGCCTTTGGCGAGTTCCGAGTTCGGGATCACCCTCAGATCGTCATTCATGGTCTGCAGGTGCACCGAGCGCCAGTTCACCTCCACCACCTGGCCGAGGCTGTCGCCGATCTGCACCCAATCGCCCATACCGATCGGCTGCTCGAACAGCAGGGCCACGCCCGAAAAGATGTTGCCGAGGCTGTCCTGCAGGGCCAGACCCAGCACCAGCGATCCCACCCCCAGGGCGGTGAGGAAGCCGCCCAGATCGGCCCCCCAGACGCTGGAGAGCACGATCGCCGAGCCGATCAGCACCAGCAGGAAGCGGCCCAGATCGCGGAACAGCTTCGGCACCTTGGCCTGCCAGCTGCCCTGTGGTGCCCCCTCAAACAGGATCACATTGAGTAGCGAGAGGGCCGCCAGAATCAGGGTGATCCACACCGTGGTCTCGCTGATCCGCACCCCCACCGCCGATCGGGGCCGCGCCAGCAGCTCCACGAGCAGCAGATAAAGGGCCAGGGCCGGCAGCGTCCAATTGCGCAGGATGGCCAGCGGCGCCACGAAGACCGGTTGATGGCGCTGCAGCCAACGGAGTGCCTCGCCGAGCAGGAGCATCAGCAGTGGGAAGCCCAGCACCAGCACGAAAACCCAGAACGGATTGACCTGGCCGAGGGCTGCCGCAGCCGCGCCGCCCGGCGCGATCAGGGTTGCGCTGCCACCGGGAGTGGCGGCGCTGGCGCCAGCGCCGCTGGCGGCCGCAGCGGCCGAGCTGGCGGCGGCAGCAGCGAACAGGAGCGGGCTGCTCATGCTGCGCCTCCCGCAGCAGCGGCAACCAGGGCGGGATCCAAGCGGCTCAGCTCCCAGATGGGAATGACCCCCTCGCCCCTGACCTCAACGGGCGCCAGGGGCTCGAAGTTGTAGAGCCCTTCGAGGGCCCGCCGCACCGGCTCGGTGACCTGAATCACGTTCTGCTTGGGGGAGGTATGCACGGCCCGGGCGATGGTCACGGTTTCGCCCCAGACGTCGTAATAGAACTTGCCGCGGCCCACCACGCCGGCCGCCAGGGCGCCGGTGTGGATGCCGATATCGAGGCTGAGCCGCACGCCATGCTTGGCGCTGAGCCGCTCCACCACCTGCAGCATGGCCAGGGCCAGCTCCACCGTGCGCTTCTCATCGTCGATCCGCGGCACCGAAAGGCCGCAGACCGCCAGATAGTTGGAGCCGGTGCTGCGCAACTTCTCGACGCCGCACCGTTCAGCGGCATCATCGAAGGCCCCGATCAATTCATTGAGCACCACGATCGCCTGGTCGGGTGGCAGCTCGGCGGAAAGGTCCTGGAAGCCTTCGAGATCGGCGTAGAGCACGCTGACGCTCGGATATTGCTCGGTGATCGACTGTTCCCCCTGCTTGAGCCGCTCGGCCGTGCGGGCCGGCAGGATGTTGAGCAGCAGCCGGTCGTTCTCCTGCAGCTGGGAGCGGATCGCCTCCTCCCGCTGCTGCAGGGTGGCGGCCATGCTGTTGAAGGAGCTAGAAAGCTCGCCAAATTCATCCCCGGAATCCACCTTTACCTGCACGGCGCTATCGCCGGCAATGATCTGCTTGGTGGCCCGCATCAAGCGCTGAATCGGCTGGATGAAACTGCGCGCCAGCGCCAGGGACATCAGGGTGAGCAGGGGGATCAGGATGGCACCCAGCAGCAGCAGGGCATCGCGCAGACGGCGCACCCCCTGCAGCGCTTCGGCCTTATCGATCTTGGCCACCAACCCCCACTCATGTTTGCCAATCCGGATCGGCTGATAAGACTTCAACACCCGCTTACCGCGGTAATCGAACTCCTCAGCCTCACCGGTCTGGCCGGCGAGAGCCCGCTTTGCCCCCTCGGTTCTCACCTCCTGAATCAGAACCGGACTGTTGGTCCTCTTGATCCAATCAATCTTCTCTTGCGAAACGCCTTGAGAACGAAGGGTTTGGAAGTATTGATCTGGGTTTTCAAGAAACGCCCTGGGGGAGGAGCGGAATTTAAAATCCTGGCCCACCAGAAAAGACTCCCCTGTTTTACCCAGTCCCTGCTGCTCCCATTTCTTGTTATCGGTCATCACCCGATCGATCGCCTCGGGATTGACCTGATAGATCAGGGCGCCGATGAACCTATCGCCATCAAACACGGTAGTGCCGATGAAAAAGGCCGGCTCACCGAAGCTGGCCTTGTAGTGCTCGGTATCCGAGATGTAAACAAAATTGGGGTCGCGCGATTTACGGATCTCATCAAAAGTCTTGGCCAGGGCCGTGTCCGCATAAACGCCGGTCTTGAGATTGGAGCCCATATCCGCCTCCTTGGCAACACTATAGACAACATTGGCCGTATCGATATCGACAAGTAAAATATCGCGATAGCCGAATACCTCGGCAATGCGTCGGAAGCGTTTGTTGTATTTTCGATGCACCGCGCTGTATTCGCTGCCATCGCCGGCGTCATCCAGCAGGGCCGGTTGCTTGGGGTAGGGATTATTCGCAGTATAATAATAGCTGAAGAAGCGGTCCGCCGGGGTTTGCGGCAGGTAGGTGGCGAGGGCGGGATCGCCATCAACATTCTTTCTCAGCTTCGGCATGAATACATTATTGTAATAGGCAAGCATGTTTTTTTGCTGCTCCGGGCTGAGCACGGTGCCATCAAGCTTGGTATAGGCGGCACGGAAATCCCTAAGGCCATCAATCACTAGAAAGCCCTCGCCCATTGTGAGCACGTGGTTGGTGAGGAAGCCGAAGTAATCCTTGATCGCTTCCACACGGCTGTTGCGCAGGGCAACCAATTGATTCGTGACCGCAGTGGTGAGCACATGGCTACCGATGCTGTAACTCACCAGGCCGGTGAGCAACAGGCTCAGCAGGCTGGCCAGCAGCACCATGGCCAGCACCTTGGATTGGACACCAAGTTTGCGGAACAATTGGATCAACATGGCAGTTGGTTGAGAGGGCGGGGTTGGACCAATGGCTTCAAATCATGATCTGGGATCATGCGGTAGGCGAAGCTGGGGTCCTGGCGGCGGCGGTATTGATCTGTCTAGTGCTGGCACTGCTGGCCAGCGACACTAGGTGTTCTCGGGTTTCTCCCAGGCAGGAGAGATCGACCTCGATGCAGGAACTGCCATCGTATTGGAAGGGATTGTCTAGATCTCTGATCAGGATTAAAAGATAGGTGAAAGAGGTGAAAAGAAAGCAAGACACCACCAGGTTTTCGCTAAATCGATCGGCTCCGATCAGCAGCAGCGCCATCACGGCTCCGATTAAAAAAATCTCGAGTAGGGCGTAGGCTGGGCCAAGGAAATCGTTGTCGCGGCTGGCGGCCATCTTGTGGACCAGGATCCGCATCTTTGCCAGTTCGGGTAGGGCGCGGTCAGCCACGGAGTCAGCGGTTGCAAGCCTCAGCTCGGCCAGGCTCAGATTGAGTTCGGCAAGGCTGTTGAGGAGCTGCTCCAGTTGAATCTTGTTGGATAGCCAGTCTTTTAACTGCAGCAGCAGATTGGCCAGCCGGCCATTGAGCGCTTCGCCGTGATGGCCGCCATGGACTTTGGCTGCATAGAGATTGATATCCGCGATCGCCTCAACCGCGTTAGCAAACTGCACCACCATCTCGTCGCTGGCGTTGTAATTGGCTAGGGTGCCACTGAGGATGAAAGCAATCACGAAACTGGAGGCGCCAAACAGGGAACCGGTGAGTGAATCGAACTCCCAGGGCTCTAGGCCCATGCCATGCACCCCCAGTTTGGCTAAGGCAAACAGAGCGGTGAGGGGGAGAACCTTGCCAAAAAGCCCCCATTTCAGGCTCTTTGCCATCCAAGCTGGGCCGGCTGCGGATTCGGTCAATGCGCCCAGGCCAAAGGTGGGCCAAATCCTAAGCAGCTCCCGGCTACGCAGATGAGCGAAATCTTCGCGCGGCTGCCGGCGGCGGCCGGTTGGCTGTCAGCGGATCAGCTGGGGCCAGGGTGGCTGAATCCCGCCTCAAGATGGGCTGGGATGGGAAGCCACTTCCGCATCGGCCGCGCCGCGTTCGAAGAATTCCTGGGGGTTTAAATCTTCGCGCCGCACCAGGGCAAACAGGGTGCCGGCGTTGCCGCGGCAAACCCGCAGCTCGTGGTCGAGCACGGTGATGTCGAGCCAGGCCGGGAAGCTCTGGTTCACCGCCCGCAGCAGTTGCAGCCGCGGCTCCCCCAGCACCGGACCCAGCCACCCCCCCCGTTCAAAGCGCACGCCCACCCGCTGGTTGCCCTCCACCTGGATGCGCGCCTGGACGGCGATCCCGGCCAGCGGCCCCAGGGGGCCCGCCAATCGCAGCAGGTTCATCGCCCGGCCGCGGCGGGGGTCGAGCAATTGGAGGTTTTCCAGCCAGGGTGCCACCAGGAGGTAGGGCTGGCGGCCGCTGCTCCAGCGCAACTCCCAAACACCCGTGAGCTGGTCGCTGTCGATGGCGAGGTTGGCGGGTTGCAGGCGCTCGAGTTGCTGCAGCAACTCCCGCACCCGCGGCGCTGTGGCGGCCGCCCCGCCATGGCTCCGGTCGCGCAGCAGGTGGAGCAGTTCGGCTCGGCAGGCCGTTAGGGGGCTGGGGGGAGGTGTCATCAACGACTGCCGCAGGCACTACTGGCCCAGCATGGTGGCGGATCGGGCTGCCCTGGAGCGGTGCTGATCACCGGCGGCCCGCACCCGGGGCTGGCCCCCTTCAGCCCAGCAGCCAACGAGCCAGCAGGGAAAGTTCCCGGCCCCGCTGGCCCATCAACCCCCAGCGCACGTCCCAGGGGGCCTGGCCGTAGAGCCGCAGCATCGCCGCTAGCAATTGGGCTGGCGTGATCGTGTTGGTGAGGAAGCCATACCACTGTTGCTGCGGCAGCGAAAAAAAGCTGGCGAAGTGGTGGCGCAGTTGCGGCCCATCGAAGCGCATCAATTTTTCAAGGCCAAAGCGGAAAAAGCCGTGCTTCCAGCGCAGATCGGCCGGCCAAAGGCCCCGCCAGGCGGCCCGGGCCAGGGCCTCCCCCTGCAGCCCCTGCTCCAGGGCGCTCTGCACGGCGTTGGCCAGGTCGGGGGCGCGCCGCAGCAGGCCGCCCACCAGGAAGCCCGAGGCAGGGTGCACCATGCTGGCGGCCCCGCCGAAGCCCACCACCCGCTGGCCTAGATCCGGCAGCGCCGGATTCATCGGAAACAGGCAAAACTCCTCGTGCAGGAGCTCCCGCAGCTCCACTCCCCTCTGGGCCAGGCGGCGCCGCAGCCGGTCTTGGAGCTGGGCGAATGGCACCGCTGGCGCCAACGCCAGGGAGGTCTCTTCGACGAAAAACACCCCATCGCCCAGGTCCATGGCGTAGAGGAAGGTGGGCGGTTCCAGCCGCTCGGGCGCCGACAGGTGGTCGCAGCGGTAGTCCATGAACACGAACTGCCCCGGGCTGATCGGCGCGGCGCTGAAGCGCCCCACCATCCCGTAGGCCGCCTGGCCGGCCACGGGGCCGTCGTTGCGGCGGCGAACGAAGACTGGATCGTGGCCGCTGGCATCCACCACCAGCTGGGCAGCCAGCTCCTGGCCGCCGCAGGTGGTGAGCGTGGATCCTTCCTGGTGGTGCCGGATGCTGCTGGCCTTGCCCTGCTGCCAGACCACCCCGGCGCTGGCGCAGCGGCCGAGCCAGTGGGCCTGGAGGGCGGCCTTGTCGAATAGTCCGTAGGCACGGCCGTGGTGGAGGGGTCTGTCTTGCGGCTGCCCTTCGCTGGCCGAACCTCCAACGACACCGCCACCGCCACCGCCAGCGCCGAAAAAACTGACGCAGTCGCTCCAGCGGTGCGAGAGCAGATGGCCTAGCCCCAGGGCATCCACCTCCTCGGCCCAGATGCCGTAGGTGTTGACCCAGGGGGAGGCTGGATCGGCCGGGGCCAGGGCTGTGACGGCCAGGCCCCGGGAGCCCAGTTCCGCTGCGATCGCCAGGGCGGCCGGGCCGGCGCCGATCACCAGAATGTCGCAGCGGCTCAGGGCAGTGCTCCTGGGTTGGCCCACTCTAGGCAACGGATAGGGCCAGCTTTAGCGGTACCCCCCGGCTGGGGGAGCGGAACGGCTGCGCTGCCAGTCGCCTAACCCAACACCAGCTCCCCCTCGGGTTCAGCCGTTGGCGCTCCAGCCTCGGCGCTGGGCCTTCTTGGCTGGGCCCGCCAGCTTCGAGTTGCTGCAGGGCGTTGGGGATCGCTTCGAGCCGGCCCCGCCCCCGGTCACGCCTCTGGGGGGGTGTCGTCCTCGTTGGGTGGGTCCTGGTCTGGGGCGGCCGTAGGGCTGGCCGGCTGCTCCGCCGCATCGATGGCCGCCAGCTCCTCGTCGCTGTCCTCCGCAGCCGGAGGCACCAGCACCACCTCGGCGAGCCTGTCGCCGCTGTCCAGGCGCTGCAGGCGCACGCCAGTGGCGGCCCGCGACTGCTGGGGGATGGCATCGGCCTGCATCCGCACGATCACGCCGCGCTCGCTGACCAGCAACAGCTCCTCGCCGGCGCCGAGCACCTTGAGGCCCACAAGCCCATCGCCATCGCGGCGGAACTTCAGGCAACGCAGGCCCATGCCGGCCCGCTTCTGGAGCCGGAACTGGTCCACCGGCACCCGCTTGCCGAGCCCACTGGCGCTGGCCACCAACACCCAGGGCCCCTCACTGGTCACCAGCTCATCGCCCTCCTCCTCGTCGGCGCCGTCGCCGTCGCCGCTGCGGGCCACCCGGTCGGCGAGCTCGGCGGGCAGCACATCCATGCTCACCAAGCGGTCGGCGTCACGCAGATTCATCGCCCGCACGCCGCGGGCGGTGCGGCCGAGGGGTCGCAACTCCTCGTCGCTGAGGCGGAAGTGGATCGTCATGCCCTTGAGGGAGCCGATCAGCACGCTGTCGCCAGGGAGGGCCTGGCGCACCCAGCGCAGGTCATCGCCATCCTCCAGGGAGATGGCGATCAAACCGTTGGAGCGGATATTGCTGAAGGCCGACAAGCGGGTGCGTTTGATGTAACCACCGCTGGTAAGCATCACCAGCTGCACGTCGTCGTCGAAGGCACTCACCGATAGCAGCGAGGTGATGGCCTCTTCGCGGGGGATGGGTAGCAGTTGCACGATCGGCGTGCCCTTGGCGGTGCGGCTGCAGAGGGGCACCCGATAGGCGGGTACCGCGTACACCACGCCCCGGTTGCTGAACAGCAGCAGGTCGTCGTGGTCGTTGCAGCTGATGAACAGCTTCACAGCCTCTTCGCCTTGGCTGCGGGTGCCGGCTTTGCCACGGGTACCCCGGCTGGTGGCCTCGAATTCGCTGACCGGCATCCGTTTCAGATAGCCGTTCTCGGTGAGCAGCACCACCGAACGCTCGTTGGCGATCAGGTCGATGTCATCGAGGCCACCTTCGAGATCCAAAATCTCGGTGCGCCGGGGTGAGTCGTAACGGGAGCGGATCGCATGGAGCTCCTCGGTGATCAGGCCGAAGACCCGTTCGCGGCGGGCCAGGATGTCTTGGTAATCGGTGATCTTGGCCAGCAGATCATCGTGCTCCAGGCGGATCTTGTCGGCCTCTAGGGCGGTGAGGCGCCGCAGCTGCATCTGCAGGATGGCATCGGCCTGCACGTCGCTGAGTCCGAACTGATCGATCAGCCCCTGGCGGGCCGAGGCGGTGTCGGCCGCTGAACGGATCAGGGCGATGATCGCGTCGAGGTTGTCGAGGGCGATCAGCAGGCCCAACAGGATGTGGTCGCGCTCTTCGGCTTTACGCAGTAGGTAGCGGGTGCGCCGCTCGATCGTCTCGACCCGGAAGTCGCGGAACACCTCGAGCATCCGGCGCAGGGTGAGCAGGATCGGCTCACCATTGACCAACGCCAACATGTAGGCGTTGAAGTTGCTTTGTAAGGGTGTGAGTTTGAACAGGTTGTTTAGCACAACCTGGGGATAGGCATCGCGGCGTAACTCGATTACGATCCGCATGCCGTCGCGGTCGCTTTCGTCGCGGATGTCGGCGATGCCCTCGAGTTTCTTGTCATTCACCAGCTCGGCGATCCGCTCAATCAAGCTCGCCTTGTTGGTTTGGTAAGGCAGCTCGGTGATGATCACCGCATCGCGGTCGGGGCGGCCCTTGGCCTCGATCGATTCGATGTTGGCCACGCCCCGCATCGTGACCGAACCGCGGCCGGTGCTGTAGGTCTCCCGGATGCCGCGGCGGCCGAGGATCTGGCCGCCGGTGGGGAAGTCCGGGCCGGGGATCAGCGCCGTCAGGGTGCGATCGTCGAGCTCTGGATTGGCGATCAGGGCGAGCAGGCCATCAATCAGCTCGGTGAGATTGTGGGGTGGGATATTGGTGGCCATCCCGACGGCGATGCCGGTGGAGCCGTTGAGCAGCAGTTGCGGGATGCGCGCCGGCATCACGGTGGGCTCCTGCTGGGAGCCATCGAAATTGTCGATGTAGTCGACAGTTTCACTTTCGATATCTTCGAGCAGGGCATCGGTGGTGAGCGCCTGCAGCCGCGATTCGGTGTAGCGCATGGCGGCGGGTGGATCGTTATCCACCGAGCCGAAGTTGCCGTGCCCATCGATCAATGGCATGCGCATCGAAAAGTCCTGCGCCATCCGCACCAGGGCGTCGTACACCGCGGTGTCGCCATGGGGGTGGTATTTGCCCAGGACTTCGCCCACCACCCGAGCGCATTTGCGGTAAGGGCGGTCGCTGGTGAGGCCCAGTTCGTACATCGCGTAGAGGATCCTGCGGTGCACGGGCTTGAGGCCGTCGCGGGCATCGGGCAGGGCCCGGCCCACGATCACACTCATCGCGTACTCCATGTAGGAGCGCGACATCTCATTGCGGAGGTCGGTCTGGATGATCCGTCCGTCAGAATCCCCAGAACCGTCTTCACCGGGTCCGGTGGCTCCGCTTGGATCCGCCATTCAAGACCGCCTGGCACTCCCCCCATCCTATCGAAGCCCCGATCCGCCCCTGGCCCGATCCAGCCCCAGGTCCAGTCCCAGCTCCAATCCCAGGTCCGATCAGCGATGCCGGGGTAGGGGCTGATGGCGACGCGTCCTAGGGCTAGCGATCAGGGGCCACCGCCGGGCGCCGCTAGCCAGGCCGCACCAGGGCCCGAGAGCTGCCCGCCCCGCAGCGGCGACGACCTGCGGCAGCGGCAGCGGCAGGGCCTGCTGCGGGTCCGGCTGGCCGGGGAGTTTCGCCGCCTTGTGGCCGATGCTGGCCTGGCCGAAGCCTATGCCGCCACCGATGTGGTGGTGGCGGCGGATGCGGTCTTCACCGACCAGGCCAGCTTGGTGTTGAACCTTGGCCCCACCGATCCGCCGATCCGGCTGCGGGACCCCCAGATCGGCGGCGTTGCCGCCCTGGCCGGCGGCGCTGGCGGCGATCTGGTGTTGCCGATCGGGGGCCGCGCCGAGGGGGCCCGCAGTGCTGGCGCCCAGGTGCTGGCCAACCTCCTGGCCGGCGCCAGGCTGGAGTTGAGCGCCACCGGCGACCCCACCCCCCTGCAGCCGCGGCGGGAGCTCCACACCCACCTCGACCTGGAGCGGATCGGCAACGGCCGGCTGCTGTTGCACCGAGGCATCGTTGAAAACGGCGTGGTGGCTGTGAGTAGTGCCAGCGGTGTGATCCACACCGGCTGGGGCCCCTTGTTGGGCCCCTTCGCCAATGCCCTGTTCACGGCGGCCGGAGCCGACAGCATCGGTCTGGCCATGCCTGGTCTGGCGCTGCTGGGTCCTGGATCGCCGGTGCTGGTGGGTGGGGGGATTGGCTGGGTGATCGGCACGGGCAGTGCCCACCAGCCCAATCCGCGGCGCCTCAGCAGCGGCCATGCCCGCACCCCTGGTGCCGTGGCGGCCCTGAGTGTGGATCTGCATGCCCTCGATCGCCGCTGGGTGCGGGCCTGCTACTTCGAAGGCCACGGCAGCGCCCTGCTGGTGGCGATCGCCGCCCCGATCCCCCTGCTGGATGGCCAGATCGCCGCCCAGGCCAGTACCCCGGATCAGGCCCTAGAGGCACCGGTGCTCGATGTATCGATTCCGCGTCGGATCAAGCCGAGTTTTGGGGGTGTTTCCTACGGGGCCCTCAAGGCCGGTCGGATCATGGTGGCTGGCCATGGGATTGCTGCGGCGCCCAGCCATAGCCCAAGGCTGGCGTTGGGCCTAGCCGAGGAGCTGGTGGAGCGGCTGCGGAGCGATCGCTTTCCGCTGCGGCTGCCCCTGGTTCCCCTCGCCCCCCGGCCAACCCTGATCCCCCTGGAGGCCTAATCACAAGTCCACACCACCCCCCGGCGGTTTGGCTGAAACCCTGAGCGCAACTTGCCCAAGGGCGGGCGGTTTCAGGAAACGGCCGTAAGCTCCGGCCAGCCCTTTTGCCTGCCATGGCCGAGTCCCCCGAACACGCCGAAACCCCTTGGGCCACGCCGCAGGGGGAGGCCCTCCAGGCTGTTGAGCCTGGGGCTGCTGCTGAGCCTGGGGCAGGGGATGCAAGCAGCGCCTCCAGCCAGGAAGCCAGCAGCGCCGCGGCGCTGGTGGGCTCCTATGGGGCTGCGGCTCCTGGACCAACCGAGATCGCCGCCGAGCCGCTCGCCCCCGGCCCCGCAGCGGCCCCGGAGCTGGCCCCCGTGCGCTCCGACGCCGACTCCTCCGCTGAAGCCTCTGCGCCGACCGAGCCGGCGGTTGGGTGGCCAGCGGAGGTGGCTGAGGCCGCTGAGGCGGTTGATGCCGCTAATGCCGTTGAGGCTGTTGAGGCTGTTGAGGCTGTTGAGGCTGTTGAGGCCGTTGAGGCCGCAATCCCAACAGCGCAGCCTTTTTTGTCGTCCTACGCCGGTGTGGTGTCATGCACCGCTCCCGACACGACGCAGGTGCCCGACCCGACGCCGGCGCCCAAGCTGGCTGAGGCGCCCGAGCTGGTTGCTGCTGCCCCGGCGTCGATCCACTCCACCGCCTTGAACGCGCCCCCCTCCCCAGCTCCAGCGCCAGGGGAGCGGGCCGGCATCGCCGCCAGCCTGGTGGTGCCCCCCTTGGCCAGTGCTGCAGAGGGCGAAGGTGGCGAATGGGATCTGCTGATCGCCAAGCTGCGGGCCTGGTTCGACGGCGCCGATCTGCAGGGTCGCTGGGAAAGCCTGGGCGGGCCCCTGCGGACCGCCGGCCTGCTGGGGGCGGCGGTGGTGTTGATCCGGTTGTATTCCGCCCTACTCGAAACCCTGGGCGATCTGCCGCTGTTGCCGCGCCTGCTGCAGCTGGTCGGCCTGATCACCCTGGCCCGCTTCTGCCTCACCAGCCTGGTGCGCAGCAGCGATCGCGAGCGGATTTTGAGTGGCTGGCGGGCGACCTGGAACGACTTCCGCGGCCGCGCCTGAGCCCAGCCCCGGGGTGGCCGCCAAGGGCTGTGGGGGCTGGTTGATAACTTGTCCCCACTGCGTCTATCTCACCGGTGACCATCCAGCTGGGCCGATCCCGAACCGTGCGCCGTGCCTACGGCATCGATGAGATCGCCCTGGTGCCCGGTGTTCGCACCGTCGATCCGAGTATTACCGACAGCAGTTGGAGCCTGGCGGGCATCAGCCGCGAGATCCCGATCATCGCCAGCGCCATGGATGGCGTGGTGGATGTGGCGGTGGCGGTGGAACTGACCCGGCTGGGGGCCATGGGGGTGCTGAACCTCGAGGGGGTGCAGTGCCGCTACGACGATCCCAATCCCGTGCTCGATCGGATCGCTGCGGTGGGCAAGGAGGAATTCGTGCCGCTGATGCAGGATCTCTACAGCCAGCCGGTGCGCGAAGACCTGATCCGGCAACGTATCGGTGCGATCAAGGCCCAAGGTGGGATCGCGGCGGTGAGCGCCACGCCGGTGGCGGCCCTGAAGTTTGGCCCTGCGATTGCCGAAGCCGGAGCCGATCTCTTTTTCGTGCAGGCCACGGTGGTGAGTACCGAGCACATCGGTCCGGCGGGCCAGGAGACTTTGGATTTGGCCAATCTGTGCCGCGACATGGGGGTGCCGGTGGTGATCGGCAACTGCGTCACTTATGAAGTGGCTTTGCAGCTGATGCGGGCCGGAGCGGCCGGTGTGATGGTCGGCATCGGTCCGGGTGCTGCCTGCACCTCCCGCGGCGTGCTGGGCATCGGCATCCCCCAGGCCACCGCCGTGGCCGATTGCGCCGCTGCCCGCGATGACTACGCCCAGGAAAGCGGCCGCTACGTGCCGATCGTGGCCGATGGCGGCATCGTGACCGGCGGCGATATCTGCAAATGCCTGGCCTGCGGTGCCGATGCCGTGATGATCGGTTCCCCGATCGCCCGGGCCGCCGAAGCCCCCGGTCGGGGCTTCCACTGGGGCATGGCCACCCCCAGCCCGGTGCTGCCCCGCGGCACCCGCATCAAGGTGGGCACCACCGGCAGCCTGGCGACGATCCTGCGGGGACCCGCCGGCCTGGATGACGGCACCCAGAATTTGCTCGGTTGCATCCGCACCTCGATGGGCACCCTCGGTGCCCGCACCCTGCAGGAGATGCGCGCGGTGGAAGTGGTGGTGGCCCCATCGCTGCTCACCGAAGGCAAGGTCTATCAGAAAGCCCAGCAACTCGGCATGGGTAAGTAGGGCGAACCCGACGGGGCTGACCAGTTCACCGGCCGGATGGGCGCTAGCCTCAAGGTGTGGGGGCTACGGCTCGCACACTCCTCACACCCCCCGGCCCGGCGAGCCCGGGCTTTTTGTGTTTGGGCGGCCAGGTTGCTGCCCGTTTCGGCGCTGCTGGCCCCGCCTCGGAGCTGCTGGCCCCCCCCCTGGGCGCGATGCTGCCTTGCTCCAGGGCCCTGCAGCCAGGCTCAGATCCGCTGCTGGCGGGCCTTGTCCAACGTCCTGCAACGCTCAGTTTCGAGCTGGCTGCCGAACCGTTCTTGGTTGCTAGATTCCGCTCAACGCCATCCAGGTTCGAATGTCCAGCTCCCCAGCCGTCACCGACGCTTCCTTCGAGCAGGACGTGCTCAACAGTGATGTGCCTGTGCTGGTGGATTTCTGGGCGCCCTGGTGCGGCCCCTGCCGCATGGTGGCGCCGATCGTGGACGAGATCGCCAAGGAGTTTGACGGCCAGATTCGGGTGTTCAAGCTCAACACCGATGAAAATCCCAATGTGGCCAGCCAGTACGGCATTCGCAGCATCCCCACCCTGATGTTGTTCAAGGCCGGCCAAAAAGTTGAAACCGTGGTTGGCGCCGTGCCGAAAACCACCCTGCAGAACACGATCAATAAATTCATCTGATTGCCAGCCACCCCGGGCGCCGCCGCTGACCTCCCCAACGACCCCCGATCCCAGCCAGGGCCTGAGTCCGCTTCAGGTGCTGGGGGAGCAGATCCAGGGCCATCCCCAGCGGCGGCTGATTGAAAAAGCCGTCGTATCGCTGCTCGAGGTGGCCCGTCAGGAGCGCGACCTGCCGGAATGGCGCCTGATCAGTGGCTGTCTGGCTGACATCAGCGAGGCTCTCGAGGAGTTTCGGCCGCACCGGGCTGTGCGCAAGATCAGCGTCTTTGGTTCAGCCCGCACCCGCCGCGAAGACCCCTGCTATCGCCTGGCCGAAGACCTGGCCAGCCTGGCGGTGCGGGCCGGTTTCGACGTCATGACCGGCGCTGGCGGTGGGGTAATGGAGGGTGCCAACAGCGGCGCCGGCTGTGATCACAGCATCGGCCTCAACGTGGATCTGCCCTTTGAGCAGCACCCCAATCCCTACGTGAGCGGCTGCGGCGGTCGCTTGCTGTTTTTCCGCTATTTCTTCACCCGCAAGCTCTTCTTCCTGCGCGAGAGCGATGCGGTGGTGGTGATGCCCGGCGGCTTCGGCACCCTCGATGAACTGCTGGAGTGCCTCACCTTGATCCAGACCGGCCGTACCCCACCGATCCCCTTGGTGCTGCTGGCGCCCCAGGGGGATGATTTTTGGACGGTCTGGCGCCACAACGTGCAGCATGAATTGGCCCGGCGGGGCCTGATCTCCCCTGAGGATGGCGATCTGGTGCAGGAAGCCTCCTGCGCCACGGAAGCCGTGGAGCGGATCAGCCGCTTTTACCGGGTGTTCCATAGTGCCCAGCAGGGGGAGGATCGGATCGAATTGCTACTCAACAGCCCCGTGCCGCGGGCGTTGCTTCCCGATCTCAACCGCCGCTTCATCGATCTGCTCGATAACGGCGCGATCCAGGCCGGTGAAGGGTGCGACCACAACGGCATCCTGCGACCTTCCCTGCGGCTGCGCTTCGACAAACGGCGCGTCGGCCGCTTGTACCAGTTCATCGACCACCTCAACGGGCTGGATCTGCCCCAGGCCCCCGCCCTTGAGCAGCCGGGCCTGCGGTTCGCCAGTCCGTCCAGCCCCGCTTGAGTCCGCCACCCGCTGCGCTCCCCGGCCGCCATGACCCGCCTTGGATTGATTGATTACGGCATGGGCAACCTGCACTCGGTGCGGCGCGCCTTCGAGCGGCTCGGGGCGGAGGTGGAAGCCGTGCAGGATGGCGCAGCGATGGCGGCTTGCGATGCGCTGGTGCTGCCGGGCGTGGGGGCCTTCGATCCGGCCATGGAGCGCCTGCGCAGCAGCGGCCTGGCCACCGCCCTGGGCCGGGCCTGCGCTTCCGGCCAGCCCCTGCTGGGCATCTGCCTGGGCTTGCAGCTGCTGTTTGAACACAGTGATGAGGGCAGCGGCGAGGGGCTCGGCCTGCTGGCCGGGCGGGTGCGTGCCTTGCCGCGCCGGCCGGGCCAGCCGATTCCCCACATGGGCTGGGCGCCCTTGCTGCCGGCCCAGCCCAGCCCCCTGCTGCCGGCCGGCCAGCCGCCAGCCTGGGTGTATTTCGTGCATTCCTACGCCGCCGATCCGGCCGATGCGGCGATCACCACCGCCCAGGTGGACTGGGCCGGTACCCCGGTAACGGCGGCGATCTGGCAGGGGGGCATTGCGGCCTGCCAGTTCCATCCGGAGAAGTCCGGGCCGGTGGGGGAGGCGATGCTGGGGCGCTGGTTGTCCTGGCTGCAAACGCCATGAGCCTGCGCTTAAGTGGCGGCCGACGCTTGCAGAGTCCGCCCGGAGCGGTGGCCCGACCGACGCCGGCGCGGGTTCGGCTGGCGGTGATGAACCTGTTGGCGCGGCGGCTGGCGTCGGCGGCCTGGCTCGATCTGTGCTGCGGCAGTGGGGTGATGGCCTGCGAAGCCCTGCAGCGGGGGGTGGCCAGCGTGGTGGCGGTGGAACGGGACCGCCGCGTCGCGGCGGTGGCCCGGGCCAACCTGGAGCTGGTGGCGGCCGGCTTGGCGAATCCGGTGCCGGTGCTGGTGCAGCAGCGGGAGGTGCTGGCCTGGCTCGGCCAGACCCCGGCTAGGGGCTTTGATCTGATCTACGCCGATCCCCCCTACCGGGCCGGTTTGTATGGGCCGATCGCGGCGGCGGTGGCGGCGGCGGGATGGCTGCGGCCGGGGGGGGTGTTGCTATGGGAATGCGCTTCCGACGCCATTCCACCGCTCCCAGAGGGGTGGACCCTCCAGGATCAGCGCCGTTACGGGAGCACCACCGTGCTGCTGCTGGAGCCCATACCAGCTGCCTCCGAAGCGAGGGGAGCCGCTGGGGCCCCGCTGCAGCGTTCAACCGCCGAGGGCATTGCCGCGGCGGTACTGGTTCCAGGCAGCCACGAACAGGCCAACGAGGGTCACCGGGATCAGACCCAGCACGATGCCGCAGAGCAGGGGTTCGATCATGGAAAGCAGCCGTGTCGTCGGTCGGTGCACAATTCTTCCACGTCTGGGGCCGCCTTGGCGACCCTTCGCCACCAACCGTGACCGGATCCCCCCCCTCCCTTCCCCCTGGAGCCGACCTGGTGGCCGTTGCAACCGCCGCCGATCCGGCCCTGGCGGCGGTGGCAACGGCCGGCTTGGCTCGGCCCCGCAGCCTGGTCACCGCCCTGGTGCTGCTGGCGGCCGTTGCCTCGGCCGTGCTGGCGCTGCTGCTGCTGCCGGCGGCCAGTCGCGACCCCTACACCCGTGCCACCCTGGCCAGCCAGGGATCGGCCCAGGATGGCGGCCGGCTGTTTCGGCTCAACTGTGCCGGCTGCCATGGCCTGGCGGCCCAGGGACTGGTGGGCCCCAATCTGCATGGCGTTGGCCGCCGCAAGAACGACCGCCAGCTGATCCAACAGGTGATCAGCGGCCGCACGCCCCCGATGCCCCGCTTCCAGCTCGATCCCCAGGCGATGGCCGATCTGCTGGCCTTCCTTCACAGCCTGGCCTGAAGTCTTGCCTGACCTGAAGTGGTGCCTGAAGTTTTGCCGGAAGTCTTTGCTGAAGTGCGGCCGCTGAGCCTGCAGGTGGTGCTGGTCGAGCCCGCTGGCCCCCTCAATGTGGGCAGCGTGGCCAGGCTGTGTGCCAACTTCGGCATCGATGGCCTGCGGTTGGTGGCGCCCCGCTGCGATCCGCTCGGCGCCGAGGCCCGGCTGATGGCGGTGCATGGGGTGGAGCTTTTGGAGCGGGCTGGCCACTTCCCGACCCTGGCGGCCGCGATCGCCGACTGCGGTCGGGTGGTGGCCAGCACCGGCCGGGTTGAGGGGGAACCGCTGCCGTTGGTTTCCCCCGCCGAGGCCCTCGGCTGGCTGCTGGAGGACTCGGCGGTCGATGCCGCCGCCCCAAGATCGTCCGCCTCGCCAGCCTCGCCCGCTTCGCCAGCTTCGTCCGCCGCGCCAGCTGTTGGGGCCCTGGTGTTTGGTCGCGAAGACCGGGGCCTGGCCAATCGGGAGCTGCTCCAGGCCGGTCGCCTGCTCCAGATCGGCACCTCCCCGGCCTACGCCTCCCTCAATCTCTCCCATGCGGTGGCCGTGGTGCTGCACGAGCTCCATGGCCTGCGCCAGGGCGCCAGCCCCCTGGCCGGCCCGCGGGCCGCTCCCCTGGACCATCGCGGCGATCGTCCAGGGGAGCGGCCCGGCGGTGGCAGCGCCGACAGGGCCGATGCCAAGGCTTGGCCGGATCCATGCCGCCGCGAGTCGCTCGAAGCCGCCTTGGCCGATGCCGAGCAACTGCTGCTGGAGGTGGGTTTCCTGCTGCCCCACACCAGCAGGGCCCGGATGGCCAAGCTGCGGGCCCTGCTGCAGCGGGCCCAGGTGAGTGGGCCTGAGGTGGCCCTGCTGCGGGGCATGGTGGGCCAGTTGCGGTGGGCAAGCCGGCGTGGTGGGGAGGGGGGATCCCAGCAGCAGGCTCAGGATGCTGCGAATCGGCAACTAGCGTCAGGATCCTGCGAATCGCCCGCCCCGTGAGTGCCGGCCGCCCCACCCGCCGCCCCTGGCTCCAGCCCCTGCTGCTCCTGCTTCGCCTGGCGGTGATGGGGGTGGGCTTGGGGGTGCTGGTGGGCACCAGCCTCAAGACCCTCGCCCCCCGGCTGGCCCAGGGCTCGGTTGCCCTGCCCCAGCAGGACGCGCCACCCCGACTTGGGGGGGGCAAGGGTATGGCCCTGGGGCAGTTCGATCCGCGCCGCGAGATCCCAGCCCTGAGCCAGGAGTGGGCCAAGCTGGCCGCCGCCCAGAAGGGCCTGACCGCCGCTGGCTTCCTGGTGGTGCTCGACGACGGACGCTATGCCCAACTCCAGCCCGACCTGCCCCTGCCGGCGGCCAGTTCGATCAAGAGTCCGATCCTGCTGGTGGGCCTTGAAGACCTTGACCAGGGCAAGGTGCGCTGGAATGAGCCGCTGCCGCTCACCAAGGAGGTGGTGGGCGAAGGGGCGGGCTGGATGGCCAGCAAACCCCTGGGCAGCCGCTTCCCCTTCTTCGAGGCGGCCACGGAGATGATCCGGGTGAGTGATAACAGCGCCACCAACCTGCTGATCAAGCGTCTGGGCGGCAAGGAGGCCGTCAACGCCCGCTTCCAGGCCCTTGGCCTGGGCGCCACCGTGATCAACAACTGGTTGCCCGATCTCAACGGCACCAACACCACCAGCGCCCGCGACCTGGCCCGCACCATCGCCCTGGTGGACACCGGCCAGAAGCTCAGCCCCCGGGCCCGCGATCTCTACCGCGAGATTCTGGGCAAATCGAAAACCAACAGCCTGATCCCGATGGGGTTGCTGAAGGGCCTGGGCAAGCCGGACAGCAGCGCCGATCCGGATGAGGAGCTGCTGGCCGCTGGCATCACCACCTACAACAAAACCGGTGATATCGGCATCGCCTACGCCGACGCCGCCCTGATCGAACTCCCCAGCGGCGAGAGGGCCGTGGCGGCGTTTTTGGTCAAGGGACCCTTTAATGATCCGCGCTCAGCCGAGCTGATCCGGGCCCTGGCCGCCACGGTGTCGCGGATGCTGGTGGGGCGGCGATGAGGACATTCCAGACAAAGCTGCTCGTGCTGGCGGCCTTGGCCAGCCCCGGCCTGAGCTTGCCGACATTGGCGAATGGCGAGCCCGGCGATCCAGCGAGCTCGCCGCCGCCCGCCACCCCCGCCGCCACCCCCGCGGCCGCTCCCGCCACCGTGCCCGGCAAGCCTGCCCCGGCCGCCCAGCTGCTGCGTCGCCAACGGGTGCTGCCGCTGCCCGGTGGCCTGGATCGGGTGCTGCTCGTCAATGACAACAACCCGGAATTGATCCGCAGCGAGGGGATCCTGCTCTCCGGCTTTGATGGCCGTCGCGGCTGGAGGGGCCGGCCCCTGGGGGTGCCGGCGGCCCACCTGGATGTGCCGCTCAGCGGCAGTTTCGAGCTATTCAGCCACCACGTGTTCGCCGGCCGCCCCGAGAATCTCGATTCCACCCTCTGGTTGGCGCTGGTGGGTGCCCCGCGGGGGACGGCGCCGGTGAAGCTGCGCTTGCGCAGCGGCAGCACCGCCCTCTCCCAGGCCACCGCCGCGGGCCAGAGCGCCGCCCCCTTCCTGCCCTTGCCGGCACTGCTCGCCCAGCAGGCCACCCAGCCGGTGTGGTCGGGGCCGGGTAGCCGGGTGGCCACCGAGTTGCTGCTGCGCAGTCGCAGCCCGGATCTGCCGGCCGCCTGGATGCTGCCGCCGGGCCAGCTCACCACCTTGGTGGTGCTGCCGCTGCCGGTGCGGGGCCTCGATCCCCTGCTCAATGGCCGCAATCTGCAGTTGCGACTGGCCAGCGAGGCCCCGATCGACCTGGCGGTGCTGGCGGCCTTCGGCCCCAACGACCGTCCGCCCGACGCGGCCGTATGGAGCCGGATTCTGGAGGGACCCCTCAGCCCCAAGGAGCACGCGCCCAGCCAGCGGGGCAGCAGCGGCCCGATCGTGTACAGCCGGGTGAGTGGGGTGCAGCTGGGCAGCAGTTGGCGGGGCCGGATCACCGACCCCGGCAGCCCGGTGCTGCGGGCCAGCCAGGCGCCGATCTCCTGGCCGATCGCCGCGCTGGAGCGGGGCCGCCTGGGCAGCGGCCAGGTGCAGACCGCCGAGCTCAAGGCCTTCTATCCGGGCACCGCCTGGGCCGCCCATGGCAACTACGGCGTCAGCTATGAGCTCAGCCTGCCGCTGCGCAACGACACCGACGCCCCGCTGCGGCTGGCCCTGGCGCTGGAATCGCCGCTTAAGCACGATCTGTCCCAAGGCGGGCTGCGGTTCCGGGCCACGCCGGCGGCGGCGGTGGTGTTCCGCGGCACGGTGGAGGTGGCGGGGTTGGATGGGCCCGAGGGGCAGCCGCTGGGCCGCCAGGCCTTCCACCTGGTGCAACGGGCCGGCCAGCAGGGGCCGGCCCTGGGCACGGTGAGCCTGGCGCCGGGCCAGGAGCGCACCCTGCAGGTGCGGCTGATCTATCCGGCCGATGCCACCCCGCCCCAGGTGCTCAGCCTGCTGCCGCTGGCGACGCCCGCCGCTGCGGGGCCAGCGGCTGGTGGGGCTGTGAAACAATCCCAACCGATGCCAGCCCCTAGCCCGTGAGTCAGACCAGGAAGCGCAGGGTCTTCCCCTTCACCGCCATCGTGGGTCAGGAGGAGATGAAGCTCGCCCTGCTGCTCAACGTGATCGATCCGCGCATCGGCGGCGTGATGATCATGGGCGATCGCGGCACGGGCAAGAGCACCACGATCCGCGCCCTGGCCGATCTGTTGCCGGCGATCGATGTGGTGGCGGGCGACCCCTATAACAGTTCGCCGCTGGATCCGGATCTGCAGAGCGTCGAGGTGCGTCAGCGGGCCGAGCAGGGCGAGGAGCTGGCCACCGAGCAGCGCCAGGTGCCGATGGTGGACCTGCCCCTGGGCGCCACCGAAGACCGCCTCTGCGGCACGATTGATATTGAGAAGGCGCTCAGCGAGGGCGTGCGGGCGTTTGAGCCGGGCCTGCTGGCCAAGGCCAACCGGGGCCTGCTGTATGTGGATGAGGTGAACCTGCTCGACGACCACTTGGTGGATGTCTTGCTGGATTCGGCCGCGTCGGGGTGGAACACGGTGGAGCGGGAGGGGATTTCGGTGCGCCATCCGGCCCGGTTCGTTCTGATTGGCTCCGGTAACCCGGAGGAGGGCGAATTGCGGCCGCAGCTACTGGATCGCTTTGGCATGAGCGTCGAGGTGCGCACCGTGCGGGATCCGGCCCTGCGGGTGCAGGTGGTGGACCAGCGCACCAGCTTCGATGCCGACCCCGATCGCTTCAATGACGCCATCCAGGCCGGCCAGGATGCGCTCCAGGCCCTGGTGGTCGAAGCCCAGAGCCGCCTGCCCGAGGTGGTGATCGATGACGATCTGCGGATCAGGATTTCGGCGGTGTGTGGCGAGCTGGATGTGGATGGCCTGCGCGGCGACATCGTGACCAACCGGGCGGCCCGGGCCCTGGCCGCCTTCGAGGGCCGCTTGGAGGTGAACGACGACGACGTAGCCCGGGTGGTGGCCTGCTGCCTGCGCCACCGCCTGCGCAAGGACCCCCTCGAGCAGATCGATTCGGGCGAGCGGGTGGTGAAGGTGTTCTGCAAGGTGTTCGAGCGGCCCCTGCCGACGGGCGAAGCCGAGCGGCGGGCGTTTGAGTTGGCCTTGGCGGGCTGAGGGGATCGAGTCCTGCTCCCGGCTCCAGCAGCGGCTGCAGCGCCGGCCGCTACGGCCAGGCGATCGCCGGCGGAGCCAACGGCAAGGCACGGATGATGGCTTTGGTTTTGGCTTTGGGGTTGGCGGTGGTGTGGGCGTTGGAGGATGGCCACCAGCGGGCCAGGGCAACACAACCGAGCCCCAGCCCCCACAGTGGGGCGATCCCGATCACCCCATGATCATCCTTGGCATCGATCCCGGCCTGGCCCGCGTCGGCTATGGCGTGATTGAGGTGCAGGAGCGGCCGGCCTGGCGGCCTGGTGCTGCCCGTCCTGGGCCCAGGGCAGCGGCCCAGGGGCGGCCCAGTGAGGGCTTCCAACGCTTGCTGGATTGCGGCATGATCCGCACCGATGCGGGCCGCAGTGAAGGGGAGCGGATGGTGGAGATCGCCGCTGATTTGCGCGTCTTGATTCGCCGCTGGCGGCCCGAACTGGCGGCGGTGGAGAAGTTTTTTTTCTACCGCTCCAGCACCACCATCGCGGTGGTGCAGGCCCGGGGCGTGGTGATCATGACGCTGGCCCGGTTTGGGATTCCGGTGGTGGAGTATCCGCCGATGCAGATCAAGCTGGCCCTGGCCGGCCATGGCCACGCCGATAAAGATGATGTGCTGGCGGCGGTGATGCGGGAACTGGACCTCGACCATCCCCCCCGCCCCGACGACGCAGCCGATGCCCTGGCGGTGGCCCTCACGGGCTGGTTCCAGCGCTGAACCTGCGACCCCCGCCATCATCAAGCAGCAAAGCAGCAAAGCAGCAAAGCAGCAAAGCAGCCAGCCAACCAGTCAGCCAACCCGCCAGCCACCACCACGACCACCATGGACGAGCCGAACCGGCCAGCGTCCGCCGCAGGCGAGGCCACGGCCGCCAGCCCAGTCTCGGCCCCCCCAGCCGCTGCTCAAAAGCAAGCGCTGCGGCAGCGGCAACGGCAGCTGCGGCGCCAAAGCCTGCCCGCCGCCGCCGCCGATCTGGTTGCGGTGGCGCGGCGGCAGCTGCCCGGCTGGCTGGCCCAGCAGCCCGTCGCGGCGGGCGATCCGGCAGCCGGCCCTTGGCTGGGGTTCTATTGGCCGATCGGCTCGGAGCCGGATCTGAGGCCCTTGATCGCGCCCCGGCCGCTGCCGTGCTGGCCTGCGGCGCCGGCCGTGCAGCTGGCCCTGCCGGCGATCGTGCCCTGGCAGCACCAAGCCGATGCGCCGGGAACCTGGCAGGGTCGCCGCTTGGTCTATTTGCCTTGGAGCCCGGGCGAAACCCTGGTCAAGGACGACTGCGGCATCCCCGCCCCAGCCTGGACGGCCGCCGCCGGGCCGGAACCCCTGGCCGCCGCCGATCTGGCCCTGCTGCTGGTGCCTGCCCTCGGCTTCGATCCGGCCAGCGGCATCCGCCTGGGCTCCGGCGGTGGCTGGTACGACCGGCTGCGGGCCGATCCGGCCTGGCGGGCGGTGCCAACGTTGGCGGTGCTGCCTTCGGCCTGTTTGCTGCCGGATCTGCCCGCTGATCCCTGGGATCTGCCCTTGGGCGGCTGGCTGGATGAGCGGGGCATTCACCGGGTGGCTTCAGCAGCCTGATCCGGCGACCCTGGCCCGCCTGTAACGCATCACAGCAGGATTCCCGTTCCGGCTCCGGATTTGCCAGGATCGCCAGCAGTCGAGCCCGGCGTTGCCTTGGACCATCTCTCCACCGCCCCCTGGATGGCCGCCCGCCCCAGGGCGGTGCCGGCGGTTGGCGGCGCCGACCATCGGCTGGCCCACGGCAGGGCCCAGGCCGGTGCTGCCGGCCAGGCCCCGACGGCGGCCGAACGGGTGATCGCGGCTGAGCTCCAGGCCCGCGGCCAGGCCTGCGATGCCCTCTCGATGATGGTGAGCTCGGTGGCCAGAATGGTGCAGGCTGGCCGTTGCAGCGAGAATCGCTGGAATGCCGGCTGAGTTCGGCCCCCATCCCTGTTCCCCCACCATGCGGCGCCCCCTCCTTCCCGTTTTGTTTGGTGCGACGGTTGGTGCTTCGGTTGCTGCAGCGGCCTTGGCGATCGCACCGATGGCTGCCCGGGCCCACGCCATCCAGACCGACCTCCGTCTGCTCGGCGCTGGTTCCGCCAACCATGAGCACGCTGGCGTCCCCAGCGCCGGCAGCCGCCTGCAGTTAGCCAGTCACTTTTCCACCGGCCTGCCGGCCCGTGATGCCGCCGTGCGGCTGATTCCCAACCAGGGGGGCACGCCCATCGAGCTGGGCCGCACCGATGCCGAGGGCCGGCTCGCTTTTGCCCTGCCGGCCCGGACCGGAGCTGATGCCGAAATTCAGGTGGATGCCGGCGCCGGCCACCGCGATTGGATCGAGCTCACCGAACTGGGTCGCAGTGCCCGCCAGGCCGCCCTGCCCTGGGCATCGCTGCGGGGCAGCCTGTTCAGCCTGGCACCGGTGGCCGTGTTGGGGCTGCTCGGCGGTTTGGCTTGCCTGCATCGTTCCCGCGGTTGAGCGGCACCCCCGCCATGGCCCCCACCGGCAGCGAAGCCCTGGATCGAATCGTGGCCAGGCTCGGCGCCGCCGCCGACCCCAAACGCCGCTACGAATACGTGCTCTGGCTGGCCAAGCGCCTGGGGCCGCTGCCTGAATCGTTGCGGCGGCAGGAGTGCAAGGTGCGGGGCTGTGTGTCGCAGGTGTATGTGGTGGCGGAGCTGGTGGAGGGCAAGCTCCACTGGCAGGGGGATTCCGATGCCCAGATCACCAAGGGCCTGCTGGCCCTGTTGATCGAGGGCTTGGAGGGCCTCAGTCCGGCCCAGGTGGTGGCGATCGATCCGGCCTTCATCGCCGCCACCGGCCTGCAGGCCAGCCTCACCCCCTCCCGTGCCAACGGCTTCCTCAATATCTTGCGCACGATGCAGGCCCAGGCGGCGGCGCTGGACGCCGGCCGGGTGCCGCCGCAAACGCTGCCGCAGGCCCCGCCAGCTTCCACCGCGCCTGGCCCCGGCGACGGTGTGTCGCTCGAGAGCGGCGGCAAGGGTTGAATCTGGGCTTGGAGCTCGGAGCGGGGAGTTCAGGGCTGGGTTGCGATCGGGCCGGGGCCTTCGCCGCCGGTTGATTTCTAGGATCGGGCCTTTGGGGGATGGTGGTCCATGACGATCGGTGTCGGCTTGCTTGGGCTGGGAACGGTGGGGGCGGGCGTGGCCGCGATCCTGCTCGGTCCGGAAGGCCGCCATCCCCTGGTGGCGGAGCTGGAGCTCAAAAGGGTGGCGGTGCGGGATCCTGCTCGGGCGAGGCCGTTGGCGCTGGATCCGGCCCTGCTGACCAGCAACGCTGAAGCGGTGGTGGATGATCCGGCGGTGGAGATCGTGGTGGAGTTGATCGGCGGCCTGGAGCCAGCCCGCAGCCTGATCCTGCGCGCGATCGCCGCCGGCAAGCCGGTGGTGACGGCCAATAAGGCGGTGATTGCCCGCTACGGCGAGGAGATCGCGGCGGCGGCGGCCGAGCAGGGCGTGTATGTGTTGATCGAAGCCGCCGTCGGCGGCGGCATCCCGATCATCGAGCCGCTGAAGCAATCGCTGGGGGGCAATCGCATCCAGCGGGTGAGCGGCATCATCAACGGCACCACCAATTACATCCTCAGCCGCATGGCCGATGAGGGGGCGGCCTATGGCGATGTGTTGGCCGATGCCCAGCGGCTGGGCTATGCCGAAGCCGATCCGGCCGCCGATGTGCAGGGCGGCGATGCGGCCGACAAAATCGCAATCCTGGCGGGCCTGGCCTACGGGGGGGCGGTGCCCCGGTCGGCTATTGCCACCGAAGGCATCGACCGCCTCCAGGCCCGGGATGTGGCCTATGCGGCCCAGCTCGGTTTTGTGGTGAAGCTGGTGGCCACGGCCGAGCGGTTGGGCGATGGCGTTGAGGAGCCGGGCGCGGCGATCCCCTTGGATGTGCGGGTCCATCCCACCTTGCTACCAAAACACCATCCGCTGGCGGGGGTGCATGGGGTCAACAACGCGATCCTGGTGGAGGGCGATCCGGTGGGCCAGGTGATGTTCTACGGACCGGGGGCTGGCGCCGGCCCCACCGCTTCGGCGGTGGTGGCCGATATTCTCAATATCGCCGGCATCCGGCGGGCGACAGGCAACCAGGCTGGCGCCCCGCTCGATCCGCTGTTGGCAGCTAGCAGCTGGCGCCGCTGCCGCCTGGTGGATGGCTCTACCAGCAGGCACCGCAATTATGTGCGCCTGCAAACCCGCGATCAGGCTGGTGTGATCGGACGAATCGGTACGTGCTTTGGCGATGCGGGGGTATCGATTCAATCGATTGTGCAGTTTGAAGGGCAGGGGGATGGGATCGAAGCTGGCGGGGCAGAGATCGTGGTGATTACCCATGAGGTGGAAGAGGGCCGGTTCAGGGCGGCCCTGGCGGCGATCGAGGCATTGACGGAGGTGGAGGCGGTGGCAGCTTGCCTGCGCACGCTTTGAACCCTGGATCGCAAAGGCGGCGGCGCCCGTTGCTGCTGGCAGAAAAAAAAGCCCCTGCCGGCGAGGCAGGGGCTGCGGAGAAAGTTAGTGAGGCGTGATTGGGCAAGGAGCTGAAGCCCAGGGGGCAAGCGAGCTCAAGCGGCTCGATTCAGCCCCATCCCGTTGGTTAGCCGGATACGCCTGCGTAAGCGACGACTAAAGCCAAAGGCTGCACCGGCACCCAGAATTGGGAGCGGGCCTGGCACGCCTTCCGGAGGCGCACCGCCAAACGACTGACTGAAGGTATTCGTAAAGTCCTTGATGACATTACCCCCTTGGACGGTCCATGTATCAGTGACATAGACTGTCGTCAGTGATCCCAGGGCTAGTTGCCCTGTATTGGCACCATTTGGGGATTCCAACGTTAGGATTGAAGAGCCGAAAGGCGCTCTTCGGACCTCCTTGGTTACCAACGTGTTGTAGGGAGGCAATGGATTTGGCGGGGTAGGAAGCACGGCGCCAACATTGCTGTCAAGCCCGACATCCCTAAGGGCATAGGGAAAATCTGTGTCCAGTTGGTATGAAAATGAACCACTGACGGGGTTTGAAGGATTTACTACGGAGCCAGCGCTGAGGTTGGGAACAAAGTCTACGGTGAGGCTGAATAGGTCGTTAACGAACTCTCCTGGTGATGTTTGCGGGGGAAAGGCCGTCCATTCAAACGTTAAGACGCCATCGGCGCTGGCTGCAAGCAGGGCGGCAGGATCGCCAATTGTATAGGCTTTATCTTGGCATTGGAAGGTGTCTCCCTCAACTAGATCGCTGAATAAGAAGCTGGTCGGATTTGTGCTTCCAGCGGTGTTGCAGGCATTCCTGAGCATCGCATCACGGGCATGCGTTGCCCCCGCCATGAGTAGCGAGGCGGAGCCCAGGGCAAGCAGCGAGAGCTTGCCAAATTTTTCAAAAATGTTCGGAGCCGAAGGAGGGCTGATCATGAGCTAGGTCAAGTGGTGCCTTCCAACGTTAGAAAGGAAATGGTGAGGAATATTGATGTATTTAGAGGCGTTGCTGATCACGTAGTGATGCGGATTAGGTGCTGCTGGGATCAATCTGGTGCGGGATCTGGGTTGGGCGGTTGAACAGGCTTGTTGATGGCTTGCTGCCGGTTGCTGAAGCAAGTTGCAGAGCATAGATGCAGAGATCCGCGGCAGAGGCCAGGTATCGAGGTAAGTGATCGATGCGAATTGCAGCTTGATGGCGCCGGCTTGGGCTTGGCCGCCGTCGCCGTGGTGTGCTGGCTGCCGCCGCAGTCAGGGGCGTCGATCCAGGCTGCTGTGTCTCGGTATCCCCACGAACGTTCCGGTTCGTAGGCCGCAGACGCCGTACCCATGCTCCAGTAGAAAAGCTTAAGAAATTTCGTCTGCACCCCCGCCGCAGCTATGGACCTCAAGCAGGGCACCTGCATCCGTCTCGGGGCCGACACCCTTGACCACCTGGCGATTGACGGATGGGATCCCGCCCAGGGGGGTGTCCCTGCTGGGGGGTGTGGCCAGGCTCCGGCTGAGCAGGTTTTCCAGGTGATCGGGGTGGACCACAACGGCGATCGCTGTTGGTTGCGCCGCTGGCCCCTGGCCCGCCATGGCTCGCCGGTGTTTGAGATTTCGCTGCACCAGCTCCAGGCCAGGGGCCACCACCGGCCCTTAGGGGCGGGTCGCTACGAGGGCTGAGGCCGTGCCCCGACTGGGACGCTGCCGAACCGGCGACGGCGAAGGCGGCGGCTGAAGCCGATGGCTAGGGCGGCGCCACAGAGGGGTAGGGGAGCAGGGGCGGGAGTGACTTCTGGTGGATCGATGTAGAAGATTCCGAACCCGTTGTGGATGGTGTTGAGCGTGCCGCTGTTGAGCGTGAAATTCCCAAGCAGGGTGATTGATTTGAGTGGATTTGGGTATCTGAATAGGCCTATCTCGGGAGTAAGGCTGGCGTTGAGGGTCTGGTTGGTTTCGGGATTCTGTTGCTCCACCGTGATCGCGGTCGGATCGCTGGCTGGAGGGCTGATCTTCAGGTTGGCATAGAAGAGGTAGTCGGTGTCGAAGGGGGCGATGGAGAGTTGGTAGTTGAACTGCCCGCTGATGGGGGGTGTTGAACCTTGAACCTGGAGGGCGGGGAGAAAGTTGATATCCACCTGGAGGAAGTCGTCGGGAAATTCGGTTGGCTGTTCCTTGATGTGGAAGCCAATCGTGCCCGATCCCACCGTGGGCAAGGTGCTGAAGAGAAGTTTGAAATGGCCGAAGAGATCAAAGGAAAAGCTCGGATCGCTGCAGTCGGGCAGGGTCGAAGGGGGGGTAGCGGCGGCGCCAAACCAGCAGCTGTTGGCAGCCAGGGCTGGGGCCATCGGTAGGGAGACAGGGGCGCTGAGCAGGAGGGCGGCAACTAAACACTGGTGCTGCCTGGGCCGGGTTGGTGTAGAGGGCGCCCTATGGATGGAGTGTGCTGCTGCTGCCTGGGCCGATCCAGAAAGGGAGGCAAGAGAAAGCTTCCGCATGCCGGGGGCTGCCGAGGGGGCTTGATTGGTTCGAATTTAGCCAAGTAGGAGGCTGGAAGTTGTAGGGCTGATTCAACACGGCCCATGACCGCATCAGGCTGAAGCTCATTGCATCTTGATCGCGGCGGCAGCAACGCAGGTTTTTCTGGTTTATGCACGGGTTGGCCCAGGACTACAGCTGAATTGATGGTTGCTGTTCCGGGGGGTGCATCGGGATTGCAGGGCAGCTCAAAACAGTACCGCCGGCGTGGCAGCCGGGGGCCAGCGGCACCTGCAGCGAAAGGGGGGGCTGACGCTCTGCCGTGGGGTGAAGTAGGCATTTCGCGAGGTGCCTTTCAATTGTGATGGCTCAACCAGCTGCAGGCGGCTTCATCGACGAAACGACAATAAGATCGATCATGATTAATCGGTTTGCGAAGATTCTTCCCCGGGTGGTTGCTCGTCTTGCTGGCGCTCATCAGGTTGGGGGTTGGTGGTTTTGGGGATTGGCCGCTCGGTTGTCTGGAGGAGCATGGCGGACCATGGAGGAGCTGCGGCAACAGCGGCCCGCTGAATCCAGGGAGGTTGACAATGCTGCCCGCCCCCCGCCTTTTGTTGCATCTGATTTGCAACAGATTGCTTCGAAAGTGCCACGAAAATAGTGGAGCTTGTTGTGATTTTTTTCTGTAAGTTCTTTCTTTCTCCTGCCTCTTGGCATGGCTGGGCTCCAACGGTGTGGTTCGGGAATGACGCAAAGCTGATGCCATGAAAAGCTCCCTCCAGGCCCTGGCATTGCCGGCCCTGTTCCGCCGCTGGCGTGCGCTCGACAGCCGCGACCTTTGGGGGCTGCTTGCTTCCCTGTTCGCGCTCTATTTGCTGCTGTTGAGCCTGCTCACCCAGCTGCCGGATGTGGTGCTCAATGTGGTGCTGGTCTTTGGCGGGGCACTGCTGGTGCTCCATGGCCCCCCCGCCGGCTGGCAGCCCCGGCCGGGGCGGATCGGGCGCTGGGTTGGCGTAGCCCTGCTGGTGGCGATGCTCTGGCACGGCCAGCGCCTGATGAGCATGGATGTCATCTCCAGCCTTCTGCCCCTGCTGGCCGGGATGGCCCTGGCTCTGCTGGCGGTGCCAGCGAACAAGCTGCGTCCCTTTCTGCCATCTCTTTCCGTGCTGGCGTTGTTGCCGCTGATCGGCGCTGTGGGATCGATGACTCCCCTCGGCCCTCTGTCGGTGGCAACCGCTTGGCTCACCCAGCAGATGCTCACCCTGTGGGGCTATCGAGCTGAGCAGGTTGGCAGCTCAATCGGCCTGAGGGGGGGAGGGGTGATCGTGGGTGGCAGCTGCGCAGGTTTGAGCATCCTTTTGCAGCTGCTGTTGGTGGCTGTGATCTTCGCGATGGCATTTCCGATGCGCCATCGCTGGCAGAACGGCCTGATGCTCGTGCTGGCTCCATTGATTGGCATGGTTGTCAACGGGATGCGCATCAGCCTGTTGGGCTTATTTATTACCAGCAGCCTGCCGAACAAGCAATGGTGGTTTGATTTCTTTCATGACCACTGGGGTGCCTTGCTGTTCAGCGGTCTTGGCATGCAGCTGTTTGTGTGGCTCTACCTGTATTGGATGGCGCGGCAGGTGGCCGCCCTGGGGGCCCGATGAGCAGCTCGTCGCATCCGTGGCCTAGCCAGAAGCACGACCACGGCGGCCTTCCCCTGCGGCGCCTGCTGGAGGGGCTGGCCCTGCTCACAGTGATGGTGACCGTAGGGAAAGTGGTTGGGCCTTCGGCCCCCATGCCAACGGTTGAGGCTCCCCCCAGCTTGCGTATGGCGGGCTACCGCATCAGTGCCCTGTCGAGCTCGGGGCCGCAGCGGGGCCGCGACCTCAGCCTCGGCACGATGCGCCGGTTCCGCCTGGTGCCGCTATCGGGTGAACCGGCGCTGACGGTGACCTTGCTGCCGGTGCGCAGCCGTACGGGCACGAAATTGAGCGAGACAACCCTGGGGGGCCAGGACCTGGGCATGGAGGCCGTGGGGAGCTTGGTTCCTGGCTTTGCCTTGCAGGAACAGCGCATCATCGTTCAACCTGTCGCGAAGGCTGGGGCTTCGGCGCCCCAGGGGGATCAAATCGCCCTAGGGCGCGGCGCGGAGGATCCAGCCGGCAGCACCACGCGCCTGCAAACCTGTCTCACCAGCTCGGGATTGGCGGCGTTTCATGGTTATCTTCTGCGGCCCATCTTGGCAGCGGGCATGAGGGACAGCCGCTGGTCGGTGCCCCGCCTGCTGCGCATCATCGGCTTGCAGCAGGCCCGCCATGAGTGCCTGGCGGTGCAGTTGGAACGTGGTGCTTCTGGTGGTGGCCAGGGTGGCCGCGGGAGTGTGGATCACCAGCGGCAGCTGGAGACGGTGTGGAGGAATTTGCGGCGGGTGTTGGTGAGGGGTGAGGGAGCCTGAGGAGGGTTCCTGAAACTGTTGCATAAAAAAAAGGCCCCACCAGTGGCGGGGGCCCTGTGATCCGAGCAGGGAGCCTCAGGCCAGCGAGAAGGTTTTCAGCTGGGAGGAGAACTTGCGCAGCTTGCGGATCGAGCCAAAGGCGGCACCGGCGCCAAGAAGGGGCAGCGGGGCGGGGACTTGGGAGAAGTCGTTGGTGACGTTATCCAAGCCTCCAACTGTCGCTCCCCAAGTATCCCTAACCCAAATTTTCTGCCCGGAAATATTGCACTGGGAAGGATTGGCGTTCAATTCGCATATTTTAGTACTAAAGGGGTCTGAGAAGATTTCTTTGGTTACGGTCGGGGAGGGGACCCCGCTATTCCAGGCAAGTTCCGCTGTGTCAAATTGCAATGGACCGTTAATAATCTCCAATGAGTAAGACAAAATTCCTCCATCAAAGTCCTTGCCTGCACCTGTTCCGCCAAAATCCAGATCTATGTGGTACGGCGTTGGATCTGTTTCAAGATCATAGGTTAGTTGGGCGGTACCGGGAATTGAAAGCCAGCCCAGCAGGCTCAATTTTTTGTCACCTATTACTACGGCTTCACCAGTACACCCAGGATCTACACCTGGGGAGTCAGGGCTCAGAAAATCACATTGAAATCCGCCAGGGACTGGGTTCCAAGCTGCCTGCGCCGAGCCAGCGCCGAGGGTGGTGAGGGCGGCGCCGCCGAGCAGGCCGGCGGTGAGGAGGGCTTTGGGCAGCATGGTGGTGCTCCCTTTAATCTTGGTTTTGAACATGGTGATCAAGGTGGAAATTAGGAAGGATGGACAGGCCCCCAGCAGGCCTACTTCAAGTTCCAGGAATTTCGAGCCCCAAAAACTTCAAGCTGCTTGATGAGGATCTGCCCGCCAACCTTAGTGAGGTTTTTGGCGCTGGAGAATCGGGGCCTTGTTGTATGGATTAGAAATGTTTATTGCCCGTGAATCGCGTTTGCTCCTGATGGCCACGTTTTGCCTCGTTGGTGCTGCGCTCGTGCCAGGGGTTGGTGTGTTTTGTTCCACGTTGAGCCCAATCTGCCGCTGGGTTCGTTCTCTTCTTGGGCCTGCTGATCGGCATTTACCCCTTGCCAATCGCGCCCCCGGCCCCCGCTGCTCCAGGGCGGATCGGGGCCTGGGTCAGCGCCGGCGGCCCGAATCCGGCCCGCTGACCGCCTTGAATGGGGCCGTGTTGAGCATTCGGGCTTGCCTGCCGCCTCCGGCCTGATCCATCCCGCCGCCTGCGGCCTGCTGCTCACCCTGCTGGCCCTGGGCAGCAGCGGCTGCGCCCCGCCGCAGCCCGGGGCCAGCTTGATCGTGGCGAGTAAAAGTCGGATCGATTCGCTCGATCCGGTGCAGGCGTCGCGCTCCGGGCAGATGCAGGTGCTCAGTGCCCTCGGCGATCCGCTTTACGCGATCGGCGCCGATGGCACGATTGAGCCGCGGCTGGCCAGTGGGCCGCCGCTGCTCAGCGGCGATGGGCTGCGGGCCCGCATCCCCCTGCGCCAGGGCGTGCAGTTCCACGACGGCACCGCCTTTGATGCCGCCGCCATGGTGTTCTCGCTGAATCGCTTCATGGCGATCGGCACCCTCGGCTACCAGTTCAGCGATCGGGTCAAGGCGGTGCGCGCCAGCGGCCCCTATGAACTCGAGCTCGAGCTCAAGGCCCCCTTCAGCCCCCTGAGCCGCCTGCTCTCGGCCATCTTCCTCACCCCCGTCTCCCCCACCGCCTACCGCAGCCACGCCGACAAACCCCTCAACAACCGCTTCGTAGGCACCGGGCCCTATCGGCTCAGCTTCTTCAGCGGCCAGCAACAACGGCTCAACCCCTTCGCCGGCTACTGGGGCCCAGCCCCCGCCAACGGCGGCATCGACCTCGTCACCCTCAGCAACTCCACCGCCCTGCTCGGCGCCCTGCGCAGCGGCGAAGTGGATGTGCTCTTGGCCAGTGGCCTCGAGATCGACCACCAGCAGGCCCTGCACCGCGATGCCGCCGCCGGCCGCCTGCGGGAAGGCAGCGGGCCGCCCCTCTCGATCGGCTTCTTCTCCCTGCTCACCGACCAGCCACCGCTCAACAACCCCGGCCTGCGCCAGGCCCTGGCCCGCAGCCTCGATCGCGCCACCCTCAGCGAGCGGGTGAGCCTGGGGATGCGGCCGCCGCTGCGCCAGCTGATCCCCCCCAGCCTGGCCGGCTCCGACCCCGAAGCCTGGCCCGCCTACGACCCCGCCGCCGCCCGCGCCTTGTATCGCCAGGCCGGCTATTGCAACGGCAAGGTGCTCAGCCTGCCGCTCACCTTCCGCTCCGACATCCCCTCCGATCGCCTGCTGGCCCTCACCTGGCAGGCCCAGGTGCGCCGCGACCTCGGCGATTGCCTCGATCTGCAGGTGAGCGGCATGGAATCCACCACCGCCTACGACCAGCTCGGCAAGGGCGCCCTCACCCTCTTCTTCTACGACTGGATCGGCGACTACCCCGACCCCGAAAACTTCCTCGCCCCCCTGCTCGGTTGCGAGAAGGCCGAGGCAAACCGCTGCGCCAAGGGCAACAGCGCCCTGAGCGGCTCCTTCTGGAGCGCCCCCGGCCTCGACGCCGAGCTGCAGCGCAGCAGCCGCATCGATGGGCCGGAGCGGGAGCGGTTGCTGCGGGCCATCCAGCGGCGCACCGCCTCCGCCGTGCCCTACCTGCCGGTGTGGCTGATGGCCGAGCAGGCCTGGGGCGGGCGCCGGATCACGCCACCGCAGTTCGATGGTTCCGGTCGTTTGCGGCTCGATCGGCTGCGGCGCCTGCCGGCGGCCGCTGCCACGCTGGCGGTGTCCACTGGGGGCCCGGAGGCCCGCCGATGAGCCGCCGCTCCGAACTGCTGCGTTACTTCGGCGCCCGCCTCGCCCTGGCGCCGCTGATGCTCTGGCTGATCAGCAGCCTGGTGTTTCTGCTGCTGCGGGTGGCGCCGGGCGATCCGATCGATGCCCTGCTCGGTCCGAAGGCCCCCGCCGCCGCCCGCGCCGCCCTGCGCCACCAGCTCGGCCTCGACCAGCCCCTACCGGTGCAGTACGGCCAGTTCCTGGGCGATCTGCTGCACGGAAACCTGGGGGTATCGCAGGCGAGCAAGGAGCCCGTGACCACGATCATCCAGGCCAGCCTGCCCGCCAGCCTCGAGCTGGGGCTGGTGGCGCTGCTGATCGCCGCGGTGTTGGGGCTGGCGGTGGGCTTCAGCGGCATCGCCCGCCCCGAGGGCAAGGTGGATTTGGCCGGTCGCCTGTTTGGCATCGGCACCTACGCCCTGCCCCCCTTCTGGGCGGCGATGGTGGTGCAGCTGGTGTTCGCCGTCTGGCTCGGCTGGTTGCCGGTGGGCGGCCGCCTGCCGGCAACCGTGCTGCCGCCGGAGGGAAGCGGCTTCTACCTGTTCGACAGCCTGCGGGCTGGCAATCTCCAGCAGCTGCAGGGGGCCCTGCGGCACCTGGTGCTGCCGGCCTCCACCCTGGGCCTGCTGCTCAGCGGCATCTTCACCAATGCCCTGCGCCTCAACCTGCGCCGCGCCCTCGGCTCCGACTACGTGGAGGCCGCCCGCAGCCGCGGCCTCAGCGAAACCCGGGTGGTGCTGCGCCACGCCCTGCCCAATGCCCTGCTGCCGGTGCTGACGATCACCGGCATCACCGTGGCCTCGCTGATCGGGGGCGCCCTGTTGATTGAGGTCACCTATTCATGGCCGGGGATCGCCGCCCGGCTGCAGGAGGCGATCGCCCAGCGCGATTACCCCCTGGTGCAGGGCATTGTGGTCGTGGTGGCCGCTTTGGTGGTGCTGGTCACCGTGGCTGTGGATCTGCTGGTGGCGTTGCTCGATCCCAGGGTGCGCTTCTGAGCAGCGCTGCTCATAGGCGGCTGCGCCAGCGGTGGGCGATCTCCGGATCGAGCACGTAGGCCGTGATCCCGTTTTGGCGGCGGCGCTGGGGCGGCAGCGGTTTGCTGGCGGCGGCGGCGGGCTGATCGGCGCCGCTGGGCCGGTCGCTAGCGGCGCCTGCCGGGGGCAGCGAGGCCAGGAACTCGCTGGTGAGATCGAGTAGTAAGGCCTGCACCCGCAGCGGATCGGCCCCCACCAGATCCCTGCCCAGCCGCAGCAGCGCCCCATCCCGTTCGGCCAGCCGCACCGGTGAGAAGTGGCTGCCGCCGCTCACCAGCACCAATCGGCTGCGGGGGTCCCTTGCCCCTAGAAACAACGTGAGCTGCTCATCGAGCGGTGGTGTGATCAGATCCAGGCTGCCTCCCACCATCAAGATCGGCAGCGGCAACGCCGCCAGGTTCGACGCCGGCCAAAGCAGGCTGCCGAAGCTGTTGAACAACAGCAGGGCCCGCAGCTCGGGGGGCGGCCGCCGCGGCCGCGGCAGGGCCTGCTGCGGTAGCTGGCATTGGATCAGGCGTGAGGGGTTGTGCAGCGGCAGCCGCTCCACAGCCCTGCGGCAGCGCGCCTCCAGCCCCGGTTGGGGGCTGAGCCCGGCCGCCAGCAGGGCCGTGAGCCCCCCGAGCGAATGGCCCGCCAGCACCAACCCCTCCCCCCGCACCGGCAGCCGACCCTGGCGCTCGGCGCTGACCACCGCCTCCAGGTCGGCCAGGCGGCTGCCCAGACTTTCCGCCCCCGGCGGCGGCCGCTGGCCCTGGAGGGCCTCCCCCACCGCCAGGCCATCGCTGCCGGGGTGTTGCAGCACCACCACGGGCCAACCCCTGCGGGCCAGGGCCGAGCCCAGCCAGCCGAATTGGTCGGCATTGCCCCCCAGGCCCGGCATCAGCAGCACCCAGGGCTTGCTGGGCTGGCTCTCCCGCTCGGCCGCCCAAATCTGCAGCGGCAGCGGCTCGCGGCGGCCCGGTACCGCCAGCCGCCAGCGCTGCGGTTGCTGCGGCCGGTCGCTGGCCGCCAGCTCAGTCGCCGGCAACTCAGGCGCTGTCAAGGCCCTCGCCGTCAATCCCGGTGCCGCCAATCCCGGTGCCGCCAATGCCGGTGCCGCCAATTCCGTTGTCGCCAATTCCCTAGCGGCCAATTCCGTTGCCGCCGATCCCGCCGCCGGCTTCACCTGCGGCAGGGGCAGCTCCCGCAGCTTGGTCATCGCCAGGTGCTGGCGCCTTAACTGAATCCGCCAGCGTTCGCCAAGGCTGAGCAGGCCATCGAGCTGCAGGTTCAGCCGCCGCGGCGGCAGGGCCTGCAGGATTTCCAGGAGTGTCACATCGCGCCGCTGCTCCAGTAGCCGCCGCAGCGTCATCTGCAGCAGGGCCGTGCTGTTGCGCCCATCCGGGGTGGTGAGCAGGTTGCCCAGCTCCGCCAGCAACTGGCCGCCGGCCCAGCTGTCGAGCAGTTGGCTGCCGAAGCTGCGGTCGCGCAACAGGGGGGCCCGCAGCAGCCGCTGCAGGTCGGTGCGGCTGCTCGGCTCGAGCAGGCCCAGCCACACGCTCAGGTCGCTGTCCGGCGCTTGGCCCCGGCCGGCCGGATCACTCCAGTTGGCGAGCTGGTCGAGGGGGATCGGGATCTGGAGGCTGTCGATGCGTACATCCAGCAGCTCCGCCGCCTTGCCTGGCACGGTGCCCGCCAGCGCCGCGGTTGCCAGCAGCAGGCCCGCCAGCCCCGGGGCCGGCAGGGCGATCAGCAGACTGGCCAGCACGCCTCGCCACCCCTGACCTGACGTTGGAACAGCCACTGGGCGCATCCGGGGCCAAAGCCTGGTTCCACCAGTTTCCCGCAGCGCTGCGTCAACTGGCGCTGCTGCGCCTGGTGGCGGCGCTCGGCTCCGGCGGCGTGCTCTATCTCACCCCCCTGGTGTTCCACGCCGCCGCCTTCAGCGCCGCCGCCGTGACCACGGGGCTGGCCCTGGCGGCCGTGGCCGGCATCTTCGGACGGCTGGGCAGCGGCCTGCTGCTCGATCGGGGCCGGCGCTGCTCGCTGCCGGTGCTGCTGGCGGCCGGCTTTGCCATCGCCGGCGACGGCGTGTTGCTGGTGGCCCACAGCCAGGCGGCCTTCGTGCTCGGCCAGATCCTGCTGGGCAGCGCCGTGGGCCTCTACTGGCCAGCGATCGAGCTGGCGGTGCCCCTTTGCTGCGCACCCCAACCCTCGGCCCGCGCCTTCGCCCTGGTGCGCAGCGCCGACGCCTGCGGCATCGCCTGCGGTGCCCTGATCGGGGCCCTGCTGGCCAGCATCGGTTGGCTGCGGGGCATCTATTGGGTGGACATCCTCGGCCTGCTGGGCCTCGTCCTGCTGCTGCTGGCGCGGCCCCTGCCCGCCGCCCGATCGTTCCGGGTAGCGCCGCCGGGCGGCTCCTGGCGCCAGCCGCTGCTCCCCCTGCTGCTGATCACCTTGCTGGCCACCGCCATGCCGGCGCTGCTGCAGAGCGCCCTGCCGCTGGACCTGGTCCAGGGCGGTCTGCGGCGTCCCGCCCTGGCCGTTGGGCCCGGTGCCCTGCTGATCGGGCTGCAGCTCGCCCTGCTGCTGCTGCTCCAGTGGCCGGTGGGCCAGGCCCTGGCCCGTCGGCCCGTGACCACCGGGCTGCGGCTCAGCCTCTACGGCTTCAGCCTCGGCTGTCTGCTGTTGGCTGGCTCGGCCCTGCTGCCCTGGGGGCTGGCGCTGGTGCTCGCCGCCCAGTTGCCCCTGGCCTTGGCCGAGGCCGCCTTCCTGCCCACCGCCACCGAAACCGTGCTGGCCCTCACGCCCGCCGCGCATCGCGGTAAGGCGATGGCCCTGTTTTCCCAATGCTTCGCCGTCAGTGCGGTGCTGGGGCCGCTGCTGGCCGGCCAGCTGCTCGATCTCCAGGGCCACGCCGTTGGACTCTGGATGCTGATGGCCGGCGCCCTGTTGGCTGGGCTGGTTCCCCTGCGCCAGCTGGAGCTCCAGTTGGAGGACCAGCTGGAGGACCAGCTGGAGGGCCAGTTGGCGCCGCAGCCGCTACCTGCAGCTCGCAGCGGCGCCAGCCTCGGCGCATCCGAACGGTCCTAGCTAGGGCCCTTCGGGCCCCTTCAGCCCTTGGGGGGGGATGGCGGTTGGGCGGTTTGCCAGGCCTCCTCGGGCAGGGGTTCGGTGCCGTATTCCCAGTCGTCGTAGTCGGGGTCGTTGCGGATTTGGCTATGGACAGCCTTTTGCACTTCGAAGTTGTGGGGGTGCTCGGCCGGTGCAGCCGGATCGAGGGGGGATGGGTCTTGGGCCTGGGTCATGGCCTTGCGCCGTGTTTAACGCCATTCTCGGCGATGGCAGGCCAAGCGATTCAGGCTGGTCGGTGCGCCGCAGCACAAGCACGGGTGCCCATGGACCGGCCAGGGCGGCTTGGCGAGGCTCTTGGGGCCCCTTTGAATGCTGACTATCATGATCAATTGGCTGGAAATCTGCTGAAAGCTGGAATGGCGCCAACAAAGGGGTGATTGTTGCTGGCGGGGGGCTGCGAAATGCGAAGACCCGTGCGGGGTGGGGTGGTTTTTCGCCTAAGATCCAGTCAGGATCCAATGAAGATCCAATCAATTGGACGACATCAATTGGATAACACTAATTGATGTCGTCCAATTGCAAGCAACACCAATTTGACAACACCAAGGGGTAACCGATGAGCGCCATCAGCCAGTGCCCCTTCTCGGCCCAAGGGGGTAGTGCCGCCGGTCGGGGCCCCAGCAACCGCGACTGGTGGCCCGATCAACTCAATCTCGCCATCCTCCACCAGCACGCGCCGGCCTCCAATCCGCTTGGGCCCGACTTCGACTACGCCGAGGAGTTTGGCAAGCTCGATTATGCCGGCCTCAAGCGTGACCTGGCCGCCCTGATGACCGACTCCCAGCCTTGGTGGCCCGCCGACTGGGGCCACTACGGCGGCCTCTTCATTCGCATGGCTTGGCATAGCGCCGGCACCTACCGCAGCGCCGATGGCCGCGGTGGTGCCGGCACCGGCAACCAGCGGTTCGCGCCAATTAACAGCTGGCCCGACAACGGCAACCTCGACAAGGCGCGTCGCTTGCTATGGCCGATCAAGCAGACCTACGGCAACCGCATTTCCTGGGCTGATCTGATCATCCTGGCCGGTAATGTTGCCCTCGAGTCGATGGGCTTCACCACCTTCGGCTTCGGCGCTGGCCGCGTTGACATCTGGCAGTCGGAAGCAGACATCTACTGGGGTAACGAAACCACCTGGCTCGGCGATGGGCGCTATAGCGGCGATCGCGAGCTGGAACAGCCCCTGGCTGCTGTGCAGATGGGGCTGATCTACGTGAACCCGGAAGGCCCCAATGGCGTACCCGATCCGGTGGCCTCCGGCCGCGACGTGCGCGAGACCTTCGCCCGCATGGCCATGAACGATGAGGAAACCGTGGCGCTCACCGCCGGCGGGCACACCTTCGGCAAGGCCCACGGTGCCGGCAGCCCCGGCTTGGTGGGCCCGGCGCCGGAGGGGGCCCCGATCGAGCAGCAGGGCCTGGGCTGGCACAACCGCCACGGCAGCGGCAGCGGGGCCGATGCCACCACCAGCGGCCTGGAAGGGGCCTGGAAGCCCAACCCCACCACCTGGGACCGGGGCTACTTCGCGATGCTGTTTGGCTACGACTGGGAACTGAGCAAGAGTCCTGCCGGGGCCTGGCAATGGGTCGCCAAAGATGTCAAGCCGGAGCATCTGATCCCCGATGCCCACGACCCCAACAAAACGCAGCGGCCGATCATGACCACGGCCGATCTTTCGCTCCGCTTCGATCCGATCTATGCACCGATCGCCCGCCGCTTCCACCACGACCAGCAGGCCTTCGCCGATGCCTTCGCCCGCGCCTGGTTCAAGCTCACCCACCGCGACCTGGGCCCCAAGCTGCGCTATCTCGGTCCCGAGGTGCCCGGCGAAGATCTGCTCTGGCAAGACCCGATTCCGCCCGTCGATCACCCCCTGATCGATGCAGCCGATGTGGCTGCGCTCAAGGTGGAGATTTTGGCCTCGGGCCTCTCGGTGCCGGAGCTGGTCGCCACGGCCTGGGCCTCCGCCTCCACGTTCCGCGGCTCCGACAAGCGCGGCGGTGCCAACGGCGCCCGGCTGCGCTTGGCGCCCCAGAACGGCTGGGAGGTGAATGATCCCGCCCAACTGCGGCGGGTGCTGGCGGTGCTCGAGGGGCTCCGCCAGGCCTTTAATCGTGCCCAGACCAGTGCCAAGAGGGTGTCCTTGGCCGACCTGATCGTGCTGGCTGGTGGCGCGGCGATCGAAGCGGCCGCCCGAGCTGGCGGCCATGGGGTGGAGGTGCCCTTCACAGCGGGGCGCAGCGATGCCTCCCAGCAGCAGACCGATGTCGAATCGTTCGCCCTGCTGGAGCCCCAGGCCGATGGCTTCCGCAACTACCAGCCAGTTCGCTACAGCGTGGCCAGCGAGCACTTGCTGCTGGACAGGGCCCAGCTGCTCACCTTGAGCGCGCCGGAGCTGACCGTGTTGATCGGGGGCCTGCGGGTGCTGGGGGCCAATACCGGAGGCTCGCTGCATGGGGTGTTCAGCAGCCGGATCGGCACCCTCAGCAACGATTTCTTTGTCAACCTGCTGTCGATGGCCACCGTCTGGACAGCCAGCGCCGATGGCAGCGACAGCTTTGAAGGGCGGGACCGCGCCAGCGGCGAACTGCGCTGGCGCGCCACCCGGGTGGATCTGGTGTTCGGCTCCAACGCCCAGCTGCGGGCCCTGGCCGAGGTGTACGCCCAGGACGATGCCAGCGACAAATTTGTGCAGGATTTCGTGGCGGCCTGGACCAAGGTGATGAACCTCGACCGGTTTGATTGCAAACCAGATGCCAAAGCCGCCGACTCGGATCGGAAGGCTGCTTAGGTCGGGCTTCTGGGGGGCAGCTTGAAACAATGACAAGCCTGCCCCTGCGAGTTAGCGGTGCGAGTTAGTGTTGCGAGTCAACGGTGGGATTGAACAGTGGGCCTGCTCCGGCAACGAGCCTCGCGTTAGGGAACCTCTGATCAAGACGGCTTTATCCAAAGAATCTAATCTCATTCTCCTCAGTGAGACGACAATGAGCAGATTTTCCACGGATTTCGCTCACAGCAGTCCCTGCAAAGAGGTTCAGGCAGTTTCCACCACGCGTT
>CAIOGZ010000014.1 GCA_903858015.1 uncultured cyanobacterium | reverse complement strand
GGGGGAACGGCCCCCGCCCTGCGCCTGGCCGGGCAGGTTTCGGGCCTCCACCACCAGGTCCAGGTCCGGCAAGCCCCGCCAGGGATCGGCATGGATCCGATGCAGCAGCAGATCCCGCACGGCTCCACCCACCAACGCCAGCCGATCCGGCGCGGCCGCCGCCGCCAGCGCAGGCAGCAGGGCTAGCGGAATCCCCGGCAGATCAGGCGCGGCTTGCCGCAGTAGCTGGGGCCGCTCGGGGGAGGTCACGGGGGCCGAAGTGGAGAGGCCCATCATCCCGGAGCTGGCCATGGGCGTGCCGCAACGGCGGACTGGCGCTGGGGCCAGGGGCCTGGGACCTGGGGCCTGGGGGCAGCCCAAACCGCCCCAAGGCATGATGAAAATCCCTTCGCTCCTGCCAGCCGTGGTGAGCGGCGAACCGATGAGCACCCGCCTGCTGCTGCTGGCCGACACCACCACGCCGGAGGCCCTGGGAAGCAAATTCCTGGCCGCTGCCGCCGCCGCCGGCCTGGCCAACGGGGAGCTGGCTGTCGCCTACACCTCCGCCGGGGCCAGCTTCTCGCCGAGCATGGCCCGCCGGCGGGGGAAACTTTTTTATCGCCTCGCTGATCGCCGCAGCTGGGAATGGTGGGGCTTCCAGCGCCAGCTGCTAGGCCGGATCGAGGCCCTCCAACCCCGCCTCGTGCTGGTCACCGGCATCCTGCCGTTATCGCCTTTGGTTTTCGAGGCGGTGCACCGCCAGGGCGGGCGGATCGTGAACTACCTCACCGACGACCCCTGGAACCCGATCCACCGGCGCCGCTGCTTCCTGGCCAACCTGCCCCGCTACGACCACATCTTCAGCACCAAACAGGCCCTGCGGCAGCGGCTGGAGGCGGCCGGCGCCCGCAGCACCAGTTGGCTGCCCTTTGCCTACGACCCCTCGCAGCACGCCCCTCCGGCAGCCGATCGAAGCGATGCTGAGCGCTACGACGTGGATGTGGCCTTCGTGGGCACCGGCGCTGCGGAACGACTCCCCTGGCTCGCCGCCCTCGCCGATGTACCGGGATTGCGGCGGCGGATCTACGGCAACAGCTGGCAAGGTCTGGCCAGCCCCGGCTGGGAACAGCACCGGGCCGTGACCGGCGAGGCCTACGCCCGCGCCATCCATAACGCCAAACTGGTGCTGGGGCTGCTGCGCCAAGCCAACGGCGACCTGTCCACCGATCGTTCCTACGAAATCGGTGCAATCGGCGGTTGCGGCCTTTATAAAGACAGCGAAGAGCATCGGGCCCTGCTGCCGGACTACCCCGACGTGGGCTTCTTCGACAGCCCCGCCCAGTTGCGGCAGCATGCCCGAGCGATCCTGGCCGATCCCAGCCTGCAAGCCCAGCTGCGCCAACGGGGCGCAGCTGCCCTGCGGCGGCCGGAGCACACCTACGCGGCGCGGCTGCGAACGATCCTGGAGTGGGAGCGGGCTGCGGCCCCCGACTTCGATCCCAGAACAGCCATCAGGGGCAGGCCATGACGGAAGCAGCACCCATGCGGATCACGCTCGTGGTGGGGGGCCGCTGGCACGCCTTCGACCTGGCCCGCGAACTCCACGATCACGGCCACCTGCACCGCTTGATCACCAACTACCCCCGCTGGTTCGTGAAGCGCTGGGGCATTCCAGCCGAGCGGGTGGTGAGCCTGCCGTTCACATTTTGGCTGGTGAAGGCGATCTACCGCCTTGGCGGTGAAGCCCTGATGATGCGCTGCCAATGGTGGGTGCACCGTTGGTTCGCCACCCGGGCAGCCAAGCATCTGCAGGGCAGCCAGGTGATCCACGGTTGGTCGCAGTGGAGTGAACCATCGCTGATCTGGGCCGCAGCACGGCAGGTTCCCACGGTGCTAGAGCGATCCTCCTCCCACATCCTTGAGCAAAGCAGGCTGCTGCGGGAGGAGCACCGCCGATTCGGACTCACCTGGACCGAAACCCATCCCCACATTGAGGCGATGGAGCTGCGCGAATATGGCCTCACCACGGCCGTGGCGGTACCGAGCCTGTTCGTAGAACGCAGTTTTCTGGCCCGGGGCTTCCCGCCCAGCAAGCTCTTCCGCAATGCCTTCGGCGTTGACTTGAGCAACTTCAAGCCCCCCACAACGCCGCCCGCTCCGCCGCCCCTTAAAGGTCTGCACGTCATCTACGCCGGGACGCTTTCGGTGCGCAAGGGAATAGCCGATCTGCTGGCCGGTTTTGCCACCGCAGACCTAGCCGATGCCCGGCTGAGCTTGCTGGGGGGAGAAACACCAGAGCTGGCCAAGCTGCTGGATCAGCAGCCCAGCACGGTGCAACGCCTTGGCCACCGCCCCCAAACGGAACTGGTTCAGTACTACGGCCAGGCCCACTGTTTCGTGATGGCCTCGATTGAGGAGGGCATGGCTTACGTCCAGATCCAAGCCTTGGCCACCGGTTTGCCGCTGATCTGCACACCCAACACCGGTGGTGAGGATCTGCTCCGCCTCGGTGGAGCGACGGCGATGGACCACGGCAACGGCATTCTCGAGTTTCCAGCCGGCTGGATGGTGCCCATCCACGCCCCGCAAGCCATCGCCCACTGCCTTCAGCGCCTAGCCAAGGAACCTGGCCTCTGGGAGGCCAAGCGCCTGGCAGCCCTAGCGCTGGCGGCAAGCTCCCTGAGCTGGTCGGCCTATGGCCAGCGGGCGATTCGCCATTACCGCAGCCTGTTGACGGCCGCGCAAAACGCTGGCGATAGGCCAGATCCCAGCTGAAATCAGCCCGATGGCTTTCCGGCATACTGACCCCCACCTGCCAGCGGCAATCCGCTGAGCCACCCAATCTTGAGCCCGATCGCGATGCACCCTGCCAAGACCTGCGATCGGCCGGACAAGTTGGATCAGGTGCTTGGCAAGATATCCTTCCTCATCCACCCGGCCAAGGCATTGGGGGCCGGCCTGCTGCTTTGGATCCCCCTCGGCTTGCTCAGCGGCCGCTGGCTGGCGATGGCCTGGTGCTGCTGGTCGCTGGTGCTGTTGGCCACGGCGCTCTGGCTGGAACGTCCCTGGTTGAACCGCCTGCCCCTGCCGCCGATCACCGTGATCACCCTGGCCGGCACGATCCGCTGGGGCCTGGGGGCTGGCTTGCTCGTGGCGGCCGGCGACCGGGTGGCGCCAGACCTGAAGGGCTGGGCCCAGGCCGTAGAGCCGGCCCAGGCCCTCTGGGGCATCGTGTCCACCGCAATCGTGCTCGCCGGGTTGCTAAACAGACCCCTATTGCGACGCCTCGATCCCGCCCCGCTCAGTCAGGCGATAGCCCGTCGCCTACCGCTACTCGTGCTGGTGGTGGGAATCTTCACCTGCTCCTACCTACTGGTTGGCATGGTCAGCGGCACCCTGGATCGAAGCAATGCCAACTATATTTTCTGGGTCACAAAGCTCTGGAGAGCGGATACGATTTTCGTTCCCTTCATGCGCTTGCGGGACGTCTTCCCCCTGCTGCTGCCGCTGGCGGTGCAAACCTGTTTGAGCCGAAGCGAAGGCCGCAACAACCGGGCCCAGGTCCCCCTGGCAGTTCTGCTGATCGCGATGGGTCTGCTCTCCCTCGTTCTGGGGGGCATGTCTGGTGGTAGGGCGCTGCTGATCTTTCCGCTTTTGCTGATGCTTTGCGGACTATGGATGACCAAGCTTTCACCCCAGCTGATCCGAGGCGGCGCCATCGCCTTGCTGACATTTAGCTTCGTGTTTATCCCTCTGATGGCCACCCTTCGGGATTCGCCCAGCTTCCAGGCCACCTCCTCCCAGAACCTGCTCGGCCGCGGAGCTGTTGTTGGCGAGGCCCTGATCCAAGCCAAGGCCAAATCAAGCTCGCTCGGACTGCTTGGCCGCGACCTCTTCCCCTCCAGCGATCCTTTTCTCTTCCACCCCCCCGGATCAGAACTGCCTGCGGCAGGCAACCAAGGACTGGGGGCACTTCTTTATCTTTGGATTCCCAAGCATCTCTATCCCAACCGGCCCGAAATCAACGACGGCCACCTGATCGCCAAGCAGGTGATGGGCAAGATGGACATCGGCGTGGTGGACGGCCAGCACGTGTGGTTTCCCAACGTGACCTTTGGCGGCGATCTCTACCGAAGGTATCGCTGGCCAGGCGTTGTCCTAGGCGCCGCAGGCTTCGGACTTTTCTATGCACTGATGGCGCGAATCTGGTATCAAACCGCTTCTTTATCCCAATCATTATTCTCCTTTCTACTGGCCATCTATCCAGCCAGCTTCATCGATGGCGTGCCGCTGCGCTCGCTTTCGGAAACCGTCTGGAATTGGTTTTGGGAGTTTCCCAAGTATCTTCTGGTGTTGCTGGTCTTGAGCTGGTTTGTCGAAGGTCTGTACAACTTGATCAGCCGCCGATCCGTCAGCGGTGTCGATGGCTGAAGCCAGCGAAGCAACAGCCATCACGCCCCCCCGATTGCGGACAGGTTTCCTGCACCTGCTGGGGGGATCGGTGCTGGGCCGGGGGCTCAGTTTCTTCGCCAACCTGCTGCTCAGCCGTGCCCTCGGTCCCGAGAACCTCGGCATCGTGAACCTCATCCTCAGCACCACCCAAACGGTGGAGATGACGGTGCGCAGCGGCGTGGACTTTGGCCTCAGCTATGCCCTCACCGGCGAAGGAGCCTCCCTGCCGGAGCAGCGCCAGGGTGAAATCGCCCATGCAGCGCTGCGGGTGGTGCAGCTCAGCACCCTGATCGTGGGCCTGGCCGTGTGGCTTTGGGTGATGCCGGGCCATGGCCTGCTGCCTACCCACCTCCCCCTGCCAAGGAGCTGGCTGATCACCCTGCTGCTGCTGATCTGCAGCCTGGAAAGCCTCGGCACCGTGCAATGGGATCTGCTACTCATCCGCGGCCAGACCGGTGCCCTTGCCCTACGCCAGGGCCTCTTCGCCCCCCTGAAGATCGGGGCGGCTTGGCTGGGGGCCTTGGCCACAGGCCTGGCCGGTGCGCTTGGGGGCTATGCCCTCGCCGTGGCGGCCCAAGCCCTCTGGCTCTGGCGCATCGGCCGCGGCCTGCTGCCCTGGCCACCCCAGCGGCACTTCGATGCACCCGCCGCCCTTGAGCTGGTGCGGGTGGGCACGCCCCAGTACCTCACCAATGTGCTCGCCACCGTCGTGTTTCTGCCGCTGCTCGCCGGCGTAGCGAAAGGTGCGGGCCTCGCCGACGTGGGTTACCTGCGGGTGGGCCAGATTCTGGTGCAGCTGTTCACCCTGCTGCCGGGCGCCCTGGTGCCCTTGTTGTTTGTGCGGCTGCGGGCGGGAAACGGCTTCCAGGAACGGATGAGGGGTACGGAACCCTCGCTGCGGGCCCTGTGGTGGACCGCCCTGGTGTGTTTGGCCCTCTTCCTGCTGGTTGACCGCTGGCTGCTGACCCTCTTCTTCGGCCCTGCCTTCCTGCCGGCCCTGCAGGCCACCCGGGTGCTGGTGCTGGGGGCGATCGGGGAATCGGTGGGCCAACTGCTGCACCAACCGCTGCTGGCCTCCCGGCGGATGCGGCTGTTTTTGGTGGCCCAGAACGGCGGCGCCCTGCTGGCGGCCTTGGCCGGTGCCCTGCTGATCCCCCGGATCGGCGCCGCCGGCTTCCTGGCCTCGAAACTGATCTACGGCCTTGTGCCGATGCTGATCTATTTCGCTGCGGCCCGGCCGGAATTCCTCAACCCTGGCCCCCTGCTGCGGCTGTTGGTGCTGAGCCTGGCGCTGATTCCGATCTGCTGGCTGCCGTCTAGCGGCAGCCAGTCGAGCCCCAGCGAAGTGGTCGTGGTGGTGGCGGCCATGGCGGTGCTGGCCTTCGACGGCGGTTCGCTGCTGCGGGGACTGCGGAGCCGTTGATGCGCATCCTGCATTTCATGCCGGTCTACGCCCCTGCCTGGCAGTACGGCGGCCCGGTGCTGAGCGTCAGCCGTCTGGCCGAAGGGTTGGTGCGGCAAGGCGTCGATACACGGGTGCTCAGCACCAACGCCGGCCTGCCCCAGCTGCCACCGCAGCACCTCGGCCAGCCCCAGCTCCGCAATGGGGTGATGGTGACCTACTACCCCGTGGATCGCCCCAACGGCCCGATCCACTCCAAGGCTTTACTGGCGGCGCTGCCGGCGGCCCTGGAGGGGGTGGATCTCCTCCACATCAGTGCCATCTGGCAGCCTTTGGGCATTCCGGTGCAACGGGCAGCCCTGGCCCGCGGCATCCCGGTGCTGGCCAGCCTGCGGGGTGCCCTCGGTCCCTATTCCCTGCGGCAGGGCTGGTGGAAAAAACTCCCCTGGTTCCTCTGGCGGGAGCGCCCCTTGCTGCAACGGGCGGCCGGACTGCATGTGACGACCCGGCAGGAAGAACGGGAGCTGGCGGGCTTGGGCCTACGCGCGCCGCGCTTTCTGTTGCCCAATCCCCTCGACCTGAAGACCCTGGGGCCCGATCCCGGGCTTGGACGTCGCTGGCGGCAGCAACGGGGACTCAACCCCACCACACCCCTGCTGCTGGTCTGCGGCCGCCAACACCACAAGAAGGGGCTCGACCTGCTGCCCACCGCCCTGGCGCCCCTGGCCAACAAAGCCTGGACGCTGCTGCTGGTGGGAGGTGACGACGACGGCAGCGGCGCCCGCCTGCGGGCCAACTTCGAACGGGCCGGCCTCGGCGATCGGTTGCACTGGATCGACACCCTGCCGGCCGGGGAACTGGCGGCGGTTTACAACGCCGCCGATCTATTGCTGCTGCCCAGCCGCCATGAAAACTTCGGCAATGTGGTGGTCGAAGCCTTGGCCTGTGGCACGGCCGTGCTGATCAGCGACCGCACCGGCCTGGCCGCCGATCTCGCCGAAGCGGGCTTCGGCGCCGTGCTGCCGCGTCAGAGCGAACGCTGGTGCAGCTGGTTGGAACAATGGCTGCGCCAACCCCGGCGGGCTGAAGCCGGGGCCGCCGCCTGGGCAGCCAAGCGTTACGACCAGGCCGAGGTGGCCGCAACGGCCGTGGAGATCTATGCCCGGATCCTGCAGACTCATGGCCAGCGGCCCGGCCGCCCCTGAACGCTTCCGACCCCGACCTGACCCTGACACCCAATCCCCCCAGCCTTGCCGCCGTTGTGCTCTGCCTCAACGAGGCCCCGAATCTGCCCCGCTGTCTGCAGTCCCTGGCCTGGTGTGACGAGGGCCTGGTGGTCGATTCAGGCAGTGACGATGGCAGCAGGGACGTGGCCCGCCGCCATGGCTTCAAGGTGCTGGAGCATCGCCAACCGGGCCGGTTCTTGATCACCGAGCAACGCAACTGGGCCCTGAGCCAGGCTGGGCTGCGCAGCGATTGGGTGCTGTTCTTGGATGCCGATGAGGCGGTGGGCCCCGCCTGTGCCCTGGCGATCCAGCAGGCCCTGCTGCGGGCCGCCGCCGCCGAAGCCACCGATCAACCGAGTCCTGACGGCTTCGAACTGACGCCGCGGTACTGGTTCCTGGGGCGCTGGCTGCGCCGCACCCAGGGCTACCCCAACTGGCACCCGCGCCTGGTGCGACGGGGCCGAATCGGTTTCGAGGGGGGGGTTTGGGAAAGCTTCCCCGCCGGCCACCGGGTGGCTCGGATCGCCGAGCCCTACGAGCATTACGCCTTCAGCAAGGGCATCGACGACTGGCTGGAGCGCCACCGTCGCTATGCCGACTGGGAGGCCGAACGGATCGAGGCCTACTGGGGCGGCGCCGGCGACGGGGCCCTGGGCACCCGCCGCTGGCTGGGGTTACGCCGGCTGGCGGCCCAACTCTGGCCGCTGCGGCCCCTGCTCCGGTTCAGCCAGAAATACCTGCTGCAAGGGGGCTTTCTGGAGGGCTGGCAGGGCCTGCTGTTCAGCCTGCTGATGGCCGGGTATGACCTGATCACGGTGGTGAAGGTGGTCGAGCGTCGACGGCGGGCGCGGGGGCTTCCCCTTTGAAGGCTCCCAGACCGCACCCCGTGGGCCGAGTGCTGCTGATCAGCGAACACTTCGCCCCCAGCACGGGCGCCACCGCCCAGCTGATGAGCGATCTGGCCCGGGGTCTCGATCAGCGCGGCTGGCCGATCGCCGTGCTCACCGCCACCCCGGGCGGCTCCCTGCCCTTCCCGGTGATCCGTCTGGGTGGAGCTCTGCACGGCAGCAGCAGCGGGAGCATGGTCCAGAAGGCCCTGCGCGGTCTACGTTTCCTCGTCGGTTCGCTGCTCTGGTGCCTGCAGCATGGCCAGCGCGGCGATGTGGTGCTGATCGTGTCGAATCCACCCTTCATCGGGCTGCTGGGGCCCCTGATCCGGCTGGTGCGAGGCCTGCCCTTCGTGTTTGTGTTTCAAGACCTTTTCCCCCGCTCCGCCGTGCTGAGCGGTGTGCTGCCGGCCGCCGGGCCGATCACCCTGCTGTGGCGCGGCCTGATGGCCCAGGTGTGCCGCAGCAGCAGCCAAACCGTGGTGTTGAGCCAGGCCATGGAGACACGGCTGCGGCGCGACCTGGGCCGCGACCTACCGCTGAGCGTGATCCACAACTGGGCCGTGGAGCGGGGTCTCGATATCCCCCGGGCCGTCAATCCCTTCGCCGTCGAACACGGCTTTGCCCACCGTTTCACCCTGCAGTATTCCGGCAATTTCGGTCGACTGCACGACCTGCTCACCCTGCTGGAGGCCGCCCGCGTGCTGGCCCACGACCCGGTTCAGTTCGTGTTCATTGGCGGCGGCGCCAAACAGTCCCAAATCGATGCCTATGCCAGCAGCTTTGGCCTGCCCCATGTCTTGCGGCTGCCCTATCAGCCCCGGGAGCGCCTGCCCCTCAGCCTGGCCGCCTGCGACATGGCCGCCATCGGCCTGATGGTGGGCGCCGAAGACACCGTGGCACCATGCAAATTTTATGGAATCCTGGCCAGCGGTCGGGGGGTGGTGCTGATCGCCCGGCGCAGCTGTGACCTGGCCCAACTCGTGCTCCAGCAGAGCTGCGGCATCGTGGTCGAACCCGGAGAGGCGACCGAACTGGCGGATCGCCTCCTGGCCCTCTGCACCGATCCGGCCAGGGTGGCCGCCATGGGTGTCAACAGTCGCCGGCTCTACGAACGCCAGTTCGGCCTGGAGCGTTCGGTGCAGGATTACGAGCGCCTGCTGCAGGGGGTGGGATCAGCCCGGCAGCCAAGCCCGAACCGCCGGCCATGATCCTGCTGATCGGCTACGACGTCAGCCGTCGGGGGGGCATCGAGCGCCTCACCCTGCAGGTGAAGTCGGCCCTTGAGGGCCGCGGCCAGGCGGTGCTGCTGCTCTGCCCCCGCAAGCTGGGGCCTGGAGGGCTGGGGCGTTGGTTGGGCCGGGGGCGTTTCCTGCTGGCGCTTTGCCTCGCGCTGCCAAGGGCCAGCACGGTGCTGAGCATGCACGCCCTGCTGCTGAAGCCCCTGCGCTGGCTAGCGCCGCTGCTGGCGGTGGCGGGCCTGGGATTCGCTACGGCGCGTCGCCAGCGCCGCTTCTGCTGGCTGCACGGCATTGAGGTCTGGGGCGATGCCCTGGCCGCGGTGGCCACCGACCTGAAGCGTTGCGACGGCCTGATTGCCAGCAGCCGCTTCAGCCGTGACCGGGTGCGCGACCAACCCGGCCCCTGGCCAGCGCTGGCCGTGGTCCACCCGATGGCCGACCTGATCGATGCCCACCAACCGCCCCTGCCCTTACCGGCGGCACCGATCCTGCTGACGGTGGCCCGCATGGTGCGGGAGGAGCGCTACAAGGGTCATCGCATCGTGCTGGCCGCCCTGGAAATCCTGCGCCAACGCCAGCTGCTCCCCCCCAACCTGCGCTGGCAGGTGATCGGCGATGGCGATGATCGAGCCGCCCTGGAGCAGGAGACCGATGCCAAGGGGCTGGCCCCCTGGGTTCACTTCCTGGGGGGTGTGGATGATCGGGAGCTGGAGCACCAACTCCGCCACTGCAGCCTGCTGGTGCTGCCCAGTGCCTATGCGGCGCTGCCGGGAAGCCGCCCGGAGGGCGAAGGCTTCGGCATTGTCTATCTGGAGGCTGCCCAGGCGGGCAGGGCGGCGATCGGCTGCCGCCAAGGAGGGCAAAGCGACTTGATTGTCGATGGCACAACGGGCTGGCTGATCGACCCGGATCCCGCCGCCCTGGCGAGCTGCCTGGCCACCGTCCTTGGCGATCCCAACACCCTCAGCCGCAGCGGCGAGCGGGCGCGGCAGCGGGCCCTGGCTTACTTCGCTAAAGACCGTTTCAGCGACAGCTTGTTAGCGGCCCTCCAGCTCAACGCAGCCGGGGAGGCCTGAGCCATGTGCGGTCTGTTCGGCAGCGTGGGGCTGGGGGATCTGCCCGAGGCGGCCATCCTGGCGGCGCTGCGGGGCCGCGGCCCCGATGACTGGGGCCGCTGGCAAGCAGGGCCGGCGCGACTCCTCCATACCCGCCTGGCGATCCAGGATCTCTCCCCCCTAGGCCAGCAACCGATGCTGAGCGACAACGGCGCCCTGGCGCTGGTGTTCAACGGCGAGATCTACAACCAGCAGGAGCTGCGGCTTGCCCTGGAGGCCGAAGGCGAGCGGTTCCGCTCCCGCAGCGATACCGAAGTGCTGCTGCGGGGTTTCCAGCGCTGGAACCAGCAGCTTTGGGGTCGCCTGAACGGCATTTTTGCGATCGCCTGCTGGGAGGTGGAGGCCCAGCGCCTCACCCTGGCCCGCGACGGCTTCGGGGTGAAACCGCTGCTCTGGAAGCGGGAGATCCGGGGCTGCGCCTTTGGTTCCGAGCTGAGCGCCTTTGAAGCTGCCGGGCTTGCGAGCCGCCGGCAGCTTTCCACGGCAGCGCTGGAGAGCTATGCCCTGTGGGGCTCCGTGGCTGCGCCCCTCACCCTGCTTTCGGGGGTGGAGGTGTTTCCGGCCGGCCATTGGGGCCAGTGGAGCCCGGGGGGAGCCTGGACCCTGACCAGCTTTGCCGATCCACTCCCCCCGCTGACGGCAGCACCGCCTGCTGGTGAGATCCCTGGCTGGAACGATCCAGCGACCCAGGTGGGAATCACCCTGCAGCGGGCCGTGGAACGCCAGGCGATCGGCGATGTACCGGTGGGTCTTTTCCTCAGCGGCGGCCTCGATTCCGGCCTGCTGGCCGCCTGTCTGCGCCGCAGCCAGAGCGGCCCGATTCGCAGTGTGGCTGTGGGCTTCGACGGGTTGCCGGGGGCGGTCGACGAAACCGATCTGGCCTCGCTCACCGCCCAGCATCTGGGCCTTGAGCACCGCACGCTTCGCATCGGCAAGCCCGAACTCGACGCGGCCTTCGATGGTTTTCTTGAGGCCATCGACCAACCCAGCATTGATGGGTTCAACAGCTATCTGGTCGCCGCTGCCGCCAGCGCCGGCGGCATGCGGGTGGCCTTCTCCGGCCTGGGGGCCGATGAATTGTTCGGTGGTTACGGCCACATGGTGGGGCTGGATCGGCATCGGTTGCTGCGGGTGCGGCAGATCCGCGCTGCAGGGCTGGCCCCCAGGCAGCGACGACAACTGCGGCAGGGGCGGTGGCGATTGCTGCCGGCGGATCCCAGCGCGATCGCCACCGCTGCGCCAGGGGCGGCCCATCAGCCTGGCGGAACAGTGCCGCTGCGGGCCGCCAGCCTGCTGGAGTTGCGCGGCTACCTCCACGACACCCTGTTGCGGGATGGTGATGCCGTAACGATGCACCATGGCCTCGAATTGCGGGTGCCGTTCCTCGATCCGGAGCTGGCAGCCCTCGCTTTAGCCCTAGATGAGCCCCAACATCGGCAAGGCGGCTGCAAGGGATTGCTGCGGCAGGTCGCGGCACCCCTGCTGCCAGCAGCGGTGCTGGCCAGCCCGAAACGGGGCTTCAATCTGGCCCTGGCGCCCTGGTTGCTGGACCAGCCGCGCTTCGCCCCAGGGCGGATCAGTCGGCTGCTGAGCTCGGAACTGAAACGACGCAACCTGCGGGATCCCAAACTGGCCGTAGCCGCAAGCTGGCTGCTGCTGCGGGCCACAAACCGCTGGGCTCCCTACTGGCGCTGGGTGGTTCTGGCCGAATGGCTCCAACGGGGGTAGGCCGCCACGCAGGCGCAGAGCAGCAGCCAAGGCAGGCTCACCTTCAGCATCACCAGCAGGTCGCCAAACCAGGAAGGCCCCTGGCCCACCACAAACAAAGCGCCGAACGGCAGAACCCAACTCCAGCGGCGCCAGAGGACGAGATGGCAAAGCGCCCACCACAGGGCTGCCATCAGCAATCCCGTGATCAGGGCGAAGCAGAGAACACCCAGCAGTCCGCCATTCGCCACGGCATTCAGCCATGGGGTTTCCATCATGTCGATCACAAAATCCTTGGGTATCACCTCCGGCAAACCCCAGTTGCTCCAACCAGGACCACCAACCCCAAGGGCCCGGCTGACCAGATCTTCAGCACCTTGGCTGCCCCACTCAGGCAGCCGAGCCTTGAGGCTGGCCGGAAAAACGCGAAAGATCTCCGCAGGCAGCCAGCCAAGGGGTTGGTTGGAGCGAAGCAGATCGGCCTGGCGCAGATCTAGCAGCACGGAAATCGAAGCCATGCCGGCTTTATTATAGGAAAAGTCGTTGAGGGCCGAATGAATCATCTGGCCCGGCAGCAAACCACCAATGAAGTTGCGAGTCGAAAGGGCTAGATAATCGACCAGGGGCTGACCAGGGCGAGGTGGATAGCGGCCAAAGCGGAGGGCCGTGGGTATGGCATAGGCCAAAAGCAGCCCGATCGGCACGCCAACAACAAGCTGGCGCCGCTTCAGCCAGCGGGATAGGACGAGACCCACCAACACCACGGCCAGCAGGGTGAGGAAACGTTGGCGCAGCAGAATAAAGGTGAGAATCTGCAAGCTGGCCACGACCAGATAGCGAGGAGCTTCACCAGTAGCGGCCGTAGAACGGGGCAGGCAGAAGACCCGCAAAGAGGCCGCTAGCAGCGGAATCGCCTCCAAGGGGAACAACCCCTTGATGAAGGGGGTTAAGAACAGGGGTACTTTCTCGTAGAAGGCGCCGGCGTCAGCTGAGCGGGTGGCGATATAGGGCGCAATCAAAACAGCCATCACCGCCATCAGGGCCGCCACCCCAATCAATTGGTTGGGGGGCACCAGCGGCAGCCCCTGCCAGCGACGGGCCAGGGGAGAATCCCGCAGCCACCAGGCCAAGCCAGCCAACACCAGCAGCAGCAGCGGATAGGCGATCAGGCTGGCCAACGAGGCCTCCGCCATCATCGGCTTGCGCACGATCCATGCGTAGTTGTTCTGGACCTCCGAATTAAGCAGGATCGCGCCAAAATTCATCGGTCCGAAATAGAAGAACCAATGCAAGGCAAGGGCCACCGCCAAGGGCTGGAAGGGGCTCTGCTTCAACCCAGACAGCAGCGGCACCGCGAGCCGGCCCAACAAGGCCAACAGCACGACCAAGGCCAGCAAGCTGTTGGCCAGGATGCCGAAAAAAGCCAGTGGATAAAGCACAGAAGACGGTTGTAGGACGCCGGGTCGAACCAGTATGCAGGGGCGGATCAGACCGATGGCCGCGCTGGGCTGGGGCGCCTGAACGGCCTGGTCACCGCCGCCATCGTCACCGCCGCCACGGCATCGGCCAGCTCGAGCGGATGGGGCAGGGCCGCAGCTGAATCGGCAGCAGCGCCTGGAGTGGGGGACACCGCAGCGGCCAGCAAAGCCTGCAGCGCCCGCCCAAGGGCGCTGGCATCGCCGGAGGGGAAAACCCGCGAGCCAGCCGGGGGCGCCACCGGGCCAGCCACCAGATCACGGGCACTGCCGGCGTGGTCACTGACCAGAAGCGCCAGACCGAATTGAAGGGCTTCGTTGACCACCAGCCCCCAGGTCTCCCCCTGGCGCGACGGGAACACCAGCGCATCGGCCATCGCATACCAACGCCCCAACTCGCTCTGATTCACGAAGCCGGCAAAGTGGCAGCGGCCGGGGAGCAGGCGCTCGGCCGCTAGCCGAAAGGAGTCCCGCAGGGCTCCGTCCCCGACGACCAGCAGCCAAAGCCGCTGCCGCTGCTCCGCGCTGAGCAGATCCAGGGCTTCCACCAGCAGGCCAGGGTGCTTCACCGCCGTGATCTTGCCGCTCCAAAGTAGAACTAACGCGTCGGCCGCAATGGCTACGGATTGGCGTAGCTGGGCCCGTTGGGGCAGCCACTGCTCCGCCTGGCGGCGAAAAAACTCCACGTCCACGGCATACCGAACCGGCGTGCGGCGTTGGGGGGGGACCCCGAGTCGAGCGAAGTGGTCGTTGGAGTCGGAGCCAATCGGGAAAACATGGCGAAACATCCGGTACCAGAACCGCAGCACCTGATCCTTGGCCCACTGCCGAGGCCGGGAATGGGCCAGCGCCCGGTCGGTAGCTTCAGCCCGCAGCAACAGCCGCTGCCCCCGGGCCCGCAACAGCAAGGTGGCCAAGCTGATGAAGGCGGGGCTATAGGCAAACACCAGCACCGCATCGGGGCGGAAGGCCCGAATCAAGGCCGCCGCCCGCAGCGCAATCGGCAGGGCCGAAGCCCAGCTGGAGAGGGCCGCCAGGGGGGCATGGCTCGCGAACCGGTGTGGGAATCCCTCGGCAGGGGCGCTATCCCAGGCGAAGGGAACGCCGAAATCGGGGTCCAAGCTGGCGCGCAGCCCATGGTCACAACCGAAGACCACCAGCAGTTCGAGATCGGCGCGGGCGTGGAGCGCCTCAAACACCGGCTTGTTGTATTGCACCGGATGGGTGATCAGGACGGCCAGCCGGGCCAATGGCCTGCTCACGGCTGCCCCCCCCCGGGTCGGAATCTGCGCACGGCGTCGACCAGATCCTGGGGATCGGGGAGCGGGCGGGCGCTGCGGGGCCAGGGCCAGGCCGCCAGCGCCTGCCCAAGGGCGGCGGCCAGGGAAACCGGATCAGCGGCATGGAACACCCAGCCGGCGGCGGCTTCGCCCACCAGGTCATGGCGGCAACTCACCCGGTCGCTGACCAGCACCCTGGCCCCCAGACCCAGGGCCTCGTTGACCACCAACCCCCACACTTCGCCCTGAATCGAGGGGAGGATCAGCAGGTCGATCGAACGGTAAAAGCCCGGCAACTGGCTCTGGTTGAGGAAGCCATGGAAGTGGCAACGCCCGGGAAGCACCGCCTCCATGGCCCCACGGCACGACTGCAGCAGGGGACCATCACCGGCTGCTTCGAACCGCAACCGATCCCTTGAGGCCGGAGCCAGCAGCGCCAGAGCCCTCGGGATGGCCAGGGGATCCTTCACAGCCGTGAACTTGCCGACAAACCCGAGCCTCAGGGGGGCCGCGCTTGGGGCTGGAACCGTGACGGCCGGCGGATCCTGGGGGATCACCGAGGTATCGACGGCGTAGAGCACGGTTTCGAGCCGCCCAGGCGCAACACCGAGGCGGCGGTAATGGCGATACGACTCGGTACCGATCGGATAAAAGCGGGTGCAGCGGCGGTAGTAGAGCCGCAGCAAGCGATCCCGCAGCCACGATTTCCAGCGGCTTCGGCTGTAGGCCTCATCACTGGTGTCTGCCCGCAGCAGGATCGGCACGCCCCGCAGGGCCAACAGGGCCGACAGCGCCGTGATGAACGCTGGGCTGTAGGCAAAAATCAACACCGCATCGGGCTGCCAAGCCAGGATGGTTTGCAGGGCCTTCGGCGCCGCCCCCACCCCCCTCAAACCGGAAAGATCGGCCAGGGGGCCAGCGCTTAGCACCGCATGGGAGTAGCCGCCCAACAGATCACAGTCCCAGGCAAAATTGAGGCCGAAATCTGGATCAAAGCTCGCCCCATCCACCCCGTGCAGGCAGCCCAAGAAGACCTTCGTCTGCCATTCTTGGCACCTTTCCAGCCCTCGGAACACCGGCACGAAGTACTGCACCGGATGGGTGGCGACGATCGCCAGCCGGGGCCTCATCGAGCCGGCCATGGCGTCCGATCCGCTGACGGCATGGCGGTTGGCGTGCCACACAGCCGCCGGGCCAACGCCTCTGCGGCCAGGCGATGGCCGGCCTGGTTCCAATGTCCGTAACCAGGCTGCTGACCGCTGAAACCATGCAGGGTGATCCCGCTTTGGTCAGCGCGCTGCTGGAGCTGCTCTGCCAAGGGCAGGTAGGCCACCCCCATCGGCGCCAGCAGGCTGCTGAGGCGCTGCTCGCGGGCAAACGGCCGCAGGCCGGCCCGGTCAAAGGCCGCCTGCCGGGCGGCAGGATCCGGCCACGTCTGTTCCGGTGTCGAAAGGGAGGTGACGATCAGCTCGCCGCCCCTGGCCTTGACCTCGTCTCGCAGGCTGCGCAGCAGGGCCTCGGTCATCGTCCAACCCTTGGGATCATCCGGCTCTGGCAGCGGTACGGCAGCCTGGGCTTTGGGGGCGGGGCCGCGACGGGAGGCCCAGCGGTTCTTGGCCTCATTGGCAAGCTGCAGCAGGGCAGAGCGATCGACCACAGCATCCAGTAACCGGCCTAGCGGCGAGAAGCGAAAACGGGATCCGGCCGAGTTCCGAAAGCCGTTGTCGATCCCAAGGGTGCCCGCCGGGCCGAACTGGAAAACGGGCAGATCCGGGCGAGGCTGGGGGGTGTTGTCCTGGATGTCGTTGCCGAGGTACATGGCCAAGAGCACCTTGCGCGGGGCGTAGGCATGGGCCTGCTGCCGCCAGGTGAGCAGTGCAAGGCCAGTGCCGTACCCCCCGACGCCGAAATTCACAAACTCCACCCCCTTGGGGTAGCCCCTGACCAAGGCGCAATCCGGCGTGGCATTGATGCGAGCTTCGAGCTGCTTCCACCAGGTGGCCTCCAGGTTCACCTGCAGGGCCTCAGAGAAGGAATCCCCCAGCACCGCCACCCGCAGCACCCCTGGGGCTGGCTGGCGGTTGTGATCCACGTCCCGCAGGCCATCGTGGTTGATGGTCACCTGACCCCTGCCTTCCCGGGTCCACCAACCCGAGGCGCCGGGTCTCAGCGTGAAGCCCCGTACCCGATCCGGCCGGTAAAAAGCCGGGTAGCGCACGCCTGCCAGCCGCAGGGCTGCCTCAGTCAGGGCCAGCAGCCCCAGCAGCATGGCCAGATTGAAGGCCAAAACTCGAACGACCTGGGTCGGGCGCCTGGCGGAGGTTGGCACGGGGCGAAGCGAAAGCCAGCGAAGGGGCACTTTCGCACCAGCGGGCATTAGCGCCGCGGCAACTGGCGCAGCAACTGGCCAAAGGAAACCAGCAGCAGGCGCAGGTCGAGGGGAAGGGAGTGATTACGGAGGTAATAGAGGTCGCGGCCGAGCTCCCAGGCGATGGCGTCGGGCTCCTGGGGCGGGGCCCCAGCGATCCGGCCCCAACCGGTCATGCCGGGTCGCATCCACTGGCGCAGTTCGGCACCAGGAAAGCGCTGCTCCAGCTGCTCCATCACCGCCACACTGAGCGGTCGAGGTCCGACCAAACTCATCTCGCCTCGCCAAACGTTTAACAGCTGGGGCAAAGCCGCGAAGGGACCAGGCCGGTCCAACCGGATCCTCGCAAAGGGCCGGCCATTGCGGCCGCTACAAACATCACGGCTGAGGCGAAGACCACCCAGGGTCAGGGCCAGCAAAGCGCAGGGCGCCAGGGCCAGCAACAACAGACCGCTGACCAGGAGATCCGCCAACCGCTTCAGCCTTTCCGTGGGGCCGCTGCGGGCATGGCTGAACACCTGCACCCGCTCCGCCCAGCCCTCCGGCACCAGATCGGGAGGCAGCCGCTGCAGAAAGACTTCGGCCCAGCCCCGCAGGGAGAGCAGGCGCACCCCGCTCTGCTGCCACTCCAACATCACCTGGCGGTCTTCGGGGGAGGGGTCCAACTGGGAACCGATCGCCACCCCATCGAGATCCAACAGCGAAGCCAACGCAGGGGGCAGGGGGAGCATCCGTTGCGAGGAGCGCCACTCCACGCCGCAGGGGATCACACAACCTCCCAAATCAATGGCCCTGGAGAGCACGGAGCGTTCGGTGGGGGAGGCGATCAGCAGCCACTGTTCCTGGGGCTGCCAGAGATGGGCGGTGATCTGACTAAGCAGCAACAGCAGATTGGAGAGGAAACCGAGCGTGAGAAGCGGCACAAGAAAGCTGCGACCCATGGTGGAACTGAACAGCGCACCCCGCAAAGCCGTAGAGGCAGTGGCGAGCACAAAAACACCCATGGCTGCGGCAACACAGTTGCGCAACTGGCGACCAGCGGTTAGCTGCCGCCTAGCTAGGGAGGTGTAGGTGCCCAGCAGAAAGTGGATCAACAGCCAGGCGAAGATGAGCGCAAAAGGGCCGGCGCTGAGACTGGGCCACTCGCCATAACGCCAGGTGTAGACCCGCACCCAACTGATCGACAGCAGCAGGGCATCGCCTAGCGCATAGACCCCAGGGGATGGCCCCCTGCGAATGCCACGACCACGGCCCTCCCCCCCCCCTGGGTCGAGCGAAGACTGCGGTGGCAGGAAGGGTGCAGGCACACCCATAGAGTCGCAGATCGGTAGCTTCGTTGGCATGTGGTGGCGAACCCCCTGGCTGCGGCAACGCCGATTGCTGCTTGGACTGGCCATCGTCGATGGTCTGTTGATCATCGCTGCCTACAACGGCCTCTTCCTGCGGCTATTCCACCGCTGGCCTGGCTTTACCAACTCGGTTGCTGTGCTGATCGCCCTCTGGGTAGGGGCCTCCTATCTGCTGGGTCGATACTCCCGCATCGAGCTGGGGCAACGGGACTCCCGCCTCCGCCGCCTGGTCTCCACCCTGGCGGTAGCGCTGCTCGTGCTGGCGATCGTGGTGATCGTTTTGAATTGGGGTCTGAAAGTGGAGGACCCCCGTACATTCCGGCGCTTCCTGCTGCCGCTGCTGGGCAGCGTCACCTTCTTCTCTGCCATGGCCCAGGCATGGTTGGTGCAACAGCAGCGGCAGCGGCGATCCTTTTTGATTATTGGCGAAGCCCCCCTTCTCGATGTGCTTCGACAAGAGCTTATCCGAGACGTAGTGAACCGTGAACTCTCGCTTGTTTATTGCTCCACAGATAGCTCCGAGGCCGGCTCCGACCGGGCCTTCCAGCTCGACGAAAACCTCATCAAGGGAGAATTTGACGGTATCGCCGTGAGCGAAACCGCCAAGCTGGATGACATCATCCTCCAGAAACTTTTGGCCCAAAGAATGTCGGGCACCAGCATTTGCGAACTTGTCAATTGGGCCGAACGACACCTGCAAAGGGTTCCGCCGGAACTCTTCTCCAGCCGCTGGCTGGTCCAGGCGGAGGGCTTCGAACTGCAGCCGGGCCGGTGGGGTTGGCGGCTGAAACGCCTGGGCGATGTTGTCGTCGCGGGCCTGCTACTGCTACTGACATCTCCCCTGATCGCCCTGACAGCCCTGCTGATTCGCCTTGAAGATCATGGGCCAATTTTTTACGGCCAAGAACGCACCGGCCTGTACGGAACCATCATCAAGGTTTGGAAACTACGCACGATGCGCCCCCAGGCCGAGCTGACTGGAGCGCAATGGGCTAGCCGGGACGACCCCCGCATCACGCGTATCGGCACATGGCTACGCAAGTCACGGATTGATGAGCTACCCCAACTGATTTCCGTCTTGAAGGGGGAGATGAGCCTGATTGGGCCTAGGCCAGAACGGCCGGAAATCGAACTCGACCTGGAGGAGCAAATCCCCCATTATCGCACCCGCCACTGGGTACGGCCCGGCCTCAGCGGCTGGGCCCAAGTCTGCTATCCCTATGGAGCAAGTATCGATGATAGTCGCATGAAACTAAGCTATGATATCTTTTATCTACGCAATGCCAATTTAATGCTAGATTTATTGATTCTGATCAAAACCCTGCGATTGGTCTCCTGGGGACGGGGGTCCAGCCCCCAGTCCATCGACGCCTCTCGGCCTAACGAAGACTCCAAGCCAGGCCAGGATCCCTTGCGCTGAAGCAGCATGAATTCTGGGCCGGCCCGGAAGGAAAGCAACCGCAGGCGAACCTTGGGGGTCTAGTTGGGCTTCTAGTTAGGGTCTACTTGGCCTAGCTTCAGGCCCATGGCAAAGCTCCTGATCGCAGGTGGAGCCGGATTCATCGGCAGCCACACCACGCTCCTGCTGCTTGAAGCGGGTCACCAGGTGGTGGTACTGGACAACTTCTCAACCAGCAGCCCCGAGAGCCTGCAGCGGGTGGCGCAGCTGGCCGGGAGCAGCGCAAGCGCCCGGCTTTGCTTGGTGGAGGGTGATATCCGCGACCCTGGCAGCCTCGACCAGGCCTTCCAAACCACATCCGCACCCTGCGACGCGGTGATCCACTTCGCCGGCCTCAAGGCCGTGGCCCAGTCGGTGCACCAGCCGCTGCTCTACTGGGACGTGAATGTGGGCGGCAGCCAAAGGCTCCTGGCGGCAATGGAACGACATGGCTGCCACACCCTCGTGTTCAGCAGCAGCGCCACGGTCTACGGCTACCCCGACCGGATTCCCATCCCTGAAACGGCGGCCCTGCAACCGATCAACCCCTACGGCCACACCAAAGCCGCCGTCGAACAGATGCTGGCCGATCTGGCCAGCAACGAAGCTGGCCCAGCGGCGAGCGGCCCCAGCCGCTGGCGGATCGCTCGCCTGCGCTACTTCAATCCAGTGGGCGCCCATGCCAGTGGCCGAATCGGAGAAGATCCCCTCGGCCCCCCCGACAACCTGTTCCCCTTCGTCAGCCAGGTGGCGGTGGGTCGTCGGCAGCGACTCAAAATCTTTGGGGCCGACTGGCCCACGCCCGATGGCACCGGGATCCGCGACTACATCCACGTGATGGACCTCGCCGAGGGCCACCTGGCCGCCCTGGAGGCCCTCTGGAACGAACCGCCCCAGCTGCTCACCCTCAACCTGGGCAGCGGCCGCGGCCATTCGGTTCTGGAGGTGGTTCAAGCCTTCGAGGCGGCCAGTGGCCGGCCTGTGCCCTATGACCTGCTCCCCAGGCGGGCCGGAGATGCCGCCGAGTCGGTGGCGGATCCCACCGAGGCCCACCGCCGCCTGGGCTGGCGAGCCCAACGGGATCTGGCCACCATCTGCAGCGACGGCTGGCACTGGCAGAGCCTCAACCCCGAGGGGTATGGCAGCGGGCCAGCCTGAAGCCGGTGCCCCAAACTGGTCTGAACCAGCGCCAGCCCAGCCTGAACGCCCGCACAGACCACCGCAGCGCCAACCTGGCCATCCTTACGGTGGCTTATCGCAGCCAGAAACCCCTGGAATGGCTCGCCAGCGATCTGGCCCGCCAAAGCCTCAGGCCCGATCGTTGGCTTGTGGTCGACAACGCCCCCCGCTCCGCCCCGCTGCAGTTCAGCTCAGCGCTGAGCGAACTTCCCCTGGAGCGTCTCGAAGGCAGGGAGGGCGCCGGCTTCGGTGAGGGCTGCAACATGGGTTTCGAGGCCCTGGCCCGGGAGGGTTGGGGCGGTTGGGTCTGGCTGCTCAACCCCGACACCAACCTGCCGGATGCCGATCTGATCGAGCGCTTCGCCGATCTGCTGGCCGCATGCCCGGACCAGGCGCTGGTGGGCACTGCGGTCTGGAGTGCCGAAGGCAGCCTGGAGCCCAGCGGCGGTTGGATCGATCCAGGCCTGGCCTTCCGCCGCCGCCGGCTGCAACCCTGCCATCTGGCCCAGGCCGACGCCGCTCCCCTGCGCCTCGATTGGTTGAGTGGCTGCAGCCTTGCCCTGCGGCCCACAGCCTGGTCCAACCCGCCCCGCTTCGATCCGGCCCTGCCCCTTTACTACGAGGACATGGACCTCTGCCTGCGGCTGGGGGCCGCCGGTGCCCCCCGGCTCTGGACCGCAGCGGTGGCCATCACCCACCAACGCGGCGCCGGCAGCGGCGGCGATCCCGTCCGGCGGGCCGAACTCACCACCACCAGCTACTGGCGCTTTCTGCAGCGCCATACCCCCGCCTGGGTGCGGGGGCTACGCGGTTTGAGGCTGCTGGCCAGCGCCCTTGGCAAACTCCCGTTCAAACCCCGACAAAGCCGGGCGGTGCTTCGGGGCCTGGCAACAGGGCTGCGGCAGCCGATCGGCTCCAGCCGCGGCTGGGGCCCGGCCCGTTACCCCCGCCCCATGGATCCCAGGCCATGAATCGCCGCCGTCCCCTGGCCCTGTTCAATGGCAGCTACCTAGGCCCCAGGCCCACCGGCATCGGCGTGGTGGCAAGGGATCTGGTGGCAGCCCTCGATCCCGACCAGGTGCCCCTGCTGGCCCCGGGCCCCGATCCCAGCGCCAATCCAAGCGCCGATCCCCAGGGCCCGGATCAGCCCAGCGGGCCCGGCGCCAGGCCCCACAGCATCCCGATCCCGGCCAACCTCTCGCCAGCCCACGGCAGCAAGGGCCACCTGCGGCGGCTGCTCTGGACCCAAAACCAGCTCCCTACCATTTTGCGCCAGCATGGAAAACCGCTGCTGCTGTCGCCCCTACCGGAAGCGCCTCTGCTGCGAGGCGTGCGCTCGGTGGTGCTGGCCCACGACCTGCTGCCGCTGCGCTTCCCCCAACCCACACCCCTGCTCGCCTATCACCTGATCTATGTGCCGCTGGTGTTGCACAGAGCCGTGCGGGTGTTGTGTAACTCCGAAGCCACCGCCAGGGAAGTGCATGGGCGCCTGCGGGTGCCGAGCCGGCGGCTGGTGCCGATCCGACTGGGCTTTGATCCCGGCGACCTGCGCCCACTCAACCTGGAGCGGGAGCCGTTTTTCCTGGTGCTCGGCCGCCATGACCCCCACAAGAATCTGGCCCGGGTGCTGCGGGCCTTCAGCCAGTTGCGCCAGCCTGAAGCCAGGCTGCACCTGGTGGGCCCCCCCGATCGTCGCTACACACCCCGCCTGCAGGCGCTGGCCAGCGAACTGGGCATCGCGCAGCGCTGCCAGTGGACGAGCTGGGCCAGTGATGGCGAGAGACTGCAGCTGCTCAACCGCTGCCGGGCCCTGGTGATCGCCAGCCTCTGGGAAGGCTTCGGCCTGCCCGCCCTGGAGGCGATGGCCTGCGGTGCGCCCGTGATCGCCGCCCGGGCCGGGGCCCTACCGGAGGTAGTAGGGGATGGGGCCCAGTTGGTGGATCCCTACCGCCCGGAATCAATTGCTGCAGCCATGGCCACCTGCCTGCGGGAGCCGCCGGTGCTGGCCCAGGCAGCCCGCGAGGGTCCCCTACGGGCCGCCGGCTTCAACTGGCGACACACCGCCGCTGAAATCACCAACCTGCTGCAGGAGCTGCACTGATGGACGAGCTGCCCTACCTAATGGAGGAGTTGCCCTAATGGACCTTGCCCCCGCCAGCGCGGTCGTCTCGATCGCCACGACGCCGATCAGCCTGCTGCTGCTGGGGCTGGTTGTGCTCAACGCCCTGGCCCTGGGCCGCCCCCAAAACCTGCTCTCCCGGGCACCAGCAGCGGCCCTGCTGGTGCCGCTGCTGGTGCCGCTGAGCCTGCCGATCCGGGAAAACCTGCTGCAGCCCCTGCTGCAGACCATGATCCCGCTCCTGGTGCTGCTGCTCCTGGGGGGGCTGCTGCGCCCAGCGCCGACGCCAGCGCAACGGGCGGCAGCGCCCCAGAGCAGGAATTACCACCATGATTTCAACTATCCAACGGTAGCGATCTTGGCCAGCCTGGGCCTGGGCCTGCTGTTTGCCCTGAGGCCCGCCCCCTTCGAGTATCCAGGCGATTCCACCAGCTACCTGCAGACCTTTGTAGAGAGCACCCTGGAGCAACCTGGACCGATCAGTTGCCTGGTAACGGGATGGCGCCTGCCCACTTACCAGAACTTCTGCACCCTCTGGTCTGTGGTCGTGCAAACGGGCCATCTCAATGCGCCACTGCTGCTCAGCGGGATTCCCCAACGCCTCACCCTGATGCTGGAGATCACCGTGCTGGGGCTGAGTTACTTCCGGCTTCTGCAGGCGGCCCGGATCAAGCCCCTGGCAGCAGCCCTGGCCTGGCTGCTGGTGGGTTTCGGCCTCGGCAACCAGGCCATCGCCTTTCTCATTAACAACGGTCTGCAGGGTTCAATCCTGGCGGCGGCAATCTTCCTGGAGGCCGTGATGGTGATGCTCTGGCTACTCAGCCGCCCGAGTCCATCCCGATGGCAGGCGGGATTTGTGGTGGCCAGCCTGATCGGCTTCACCCTGCTCGAACTCAAACTGCACGGGGCCTTCGCCCTCACCACCTTACTGTTACTGGTTCCGATGGCCGGCTTGCTGGGGGCCGCGCGGCTCTGGGGCCATGGGGTCGCAGGCCATCCCCTCGCCAGCCTGCCAAAGCCCACCGCCCGCCAGCTGCTGCTGGCCAGCCTCACGGTGCTCACCCTCGTGCTCAGCTTCAAGACCGGCTGGATGCTCCAGAAACAGACGCGCACGGTTGTGCCCTGGACGTTCCTGCACCGGTTCGGCTGGCCTTCCCAAGCCCTGCCAGGTTCCTACCTGCTGCGCTCGCCGGGCTCCAGGCCAGAGACCCTGGCCGTGGCCAGTCTGGTGATCGGCTTTTGGCAGCTGGCCAGCAGCTGGCGGCCCGGCCCCGCCTCGCCCATGGCCACCGCGAGCGGCAATCAGCCGCGCGGCAATCAGCGGTTCGAAACCAGCCCCAGGGACGACGGCGAAAGCCAGCTCTATCCCTTCCTGGCCTCGCTGTATGGGCTGGGGGTGGTGATGGCGTTTCTCGTGCCGCCGCTAAGCCACCTTTACATCAATCTCCCCTACGAAATCATCTCCAATTACCGGCTGATGTGGGGCTGCATCCTCTTTTCCCCCCTGCCCTGCTTACTCGATCGGGCCCTCTCGCATCGGGCCCTCTCCAATCGGGCCCAACCCTGGGCTGCCAGGGGGATCGCCGCGCTTGTCGCAGCGCTGGTGCTGATCCCGATCCCGAGCGGTTCCAAAACCTACCCCCAAAGGTTCTGGAGCAAGTCCAGCCACATCCTCAGGGGCCCATCGACCAGGGTGGACCTGGTCGCTGTTGCTGCGGCGCTGATGCCAAGCCTGGAGGCGCTGTCACCAACGGTCAGCCCCGGACCCGTGGTTGTACTGGCCGATGAACTGATCGGCAGTGCGCTAGCCCCCTACCAAGGACTAGCCCTGCCGATCCACCCCACCCGCGTCACGGCGGGCACCAATCTCACCAATTGGGAGACCCATGGCCTGCTGCGGGCTGCCAGCACGGATGCCGAAAGGCTACGGGTGCTCCGGGAAATCAAGACTCCACCCTTGCTGATCATTCAAGAGAGTTCCATTGGCAATTATTACAGCCCCTATGGCGAGATTAATGTTTACGACAAAGACATCATCGCGCGCCTCACCAGCTCGGCCGTTAATCGCCTCAACCCCGATCTACTGAAAGCTGCGGGGTTTGAATCCTGGCGATGGCTGGACGCCCGGGGGCAACCGATGGCGGCCCCGAGCCAGACCAAGGCCGCCGATGCCGGCGGCACAACCGCTCAAGCCACCTACCAGATCTGGAAACGCATCCAAACGCCCCCTGGAAATCCGCCTTGATCCACCACAGTCATTCCAGAACCAATCCAGAAGCAATCGAGAAGCGACCGTTTCCGCCTGCTCGCCCTCGCCAGGCTGCCCAGGCTGGAGCAGCGAAGCTAAGCTTTCCACCCCAACCCTCTTGCGCCCAGGCGACAGGCCGCCGATGACGAAAACGCGATGAAAATCCTTGGCATCTCGGCCTACTACCACGACAGCGCCGCCGCCCTGGTCGAAGCGGGGTCGGTGCTGGCTGCGGCCCAGGAAGAGCGCTTCACACGCAAAAAACACGACGCCAGCTTTCCCAGCAATGCCGCGCGTTTTTGCCTAGACAGCCAAAATCTGCGCCTGCAGGATCTGGATGCAATAATTTATTACGAAAAACCACTATTAACCTTCGAGAGGCTACTCGAAACCTACCTGGCAGCCGCCCCCCGGGGTGGCCGCTCCTTCGTAGCAGCGATGCAAGTGTGGGTGAAGGAAAAGCTGTTTCTCAAATCTGAAATTCGCAAGTCATTGCACCAGCTCGCCATCGAAATGGCCCAGCAGCGGGGTGAACCAGAACCGGCAAAAACCGCCCTGCCGGAGCTGCTCTTCTCCGAACACCACCTCTCCCACGCCGGCGCCGCCTTCTATCCAAGTCCGTTTGAAGCTGCCGCCGTGCTCTGCATGGATGGGGTCGGGGAGTGGGCCACCACCTCGGCCTGGTTGGGGGAAGGCAACACCCTCACGCCGCTGTGGGAGATCAGCTTCCCCCATTCGCTGGGGCTGCTCTATTCGGCCTTCACCTATTACTGCGGCTTCAAGGTCAATTCCGGCGAATACAAGCTGATGGGGCTCGCCCCCTACGGCAAACCCACCCATGCCGAAACCATCCGCCGCCACCTGGTCGACATCAAACCCGATGGCACCTTCCGGCTGGATCTGAGCTACTTCAAGTTCCACCGCGGCTTCCGGATGACCGGCCGCAAATTCCACCAGCTGTTTGGACGGCCGCCGCGCCAGGGGGAAACGGAGCTGAGCCAATTCCACATGGATCTGGCCGCCTCGATCCAGGAGGTCACCGAAGAGATCGTGCTGAAGCTGGCCCGCAGCCTGCGCCGCGAAACCGGCGCCACCAACCTCTGCCTCTCCGGCGGGGTGGCCCTCAACTGCGTGGCCAACGGCAAGCTGCTGCGGGAGGGGATCTTCGAGCGGATCTGGATCCAGCCCGCCGCCGGCGATGCCGGCTCGGCCCTCGGCGCGGCCCTGGTGGCCTGGCACCAGCACTTCCAGGGGCCCCGCAGCCCCCAACCCGACGATGCCATGCGGGGCACCTACCTGGGACCGCGCTTCTCCAATGGGGCGGTGAAGGCCTACCTGCGCAGCGTCGAGGCCCCCTTCCAGGAGCTGGAGGATGGCCCCCTGTTTGAGCGGCTGGCCGAGTTGCTGGATGCGGGCAAGGTGATCGGCTGGTTCAATGGCGCCATGGAGTTCGGCCCCCGCGCCCTGGGCGGGCGTTCGATCCTCGGCGACCCACGCAACCGCCAGATGCAGAGCGTGATGAACCTGAAGATCAAGTACCGCGAGAGCTTCCGCCCCTTCGCCCCCTCCGTGCTGGAGGAGGAGGCGGCCAACCAATTCGAGCTGGCGGCCAGCAGTCCCTACATGCTGCTGGTGGCGCCGGTGAAGGCCGAGCTTTGCACGCCGATGGGCCCCGAGGCGGAGCAATTGTTTGGCATTGAGAAGCTCAAGCTGAGCCGCTCCTCGCTGCCCGCCATCACCCATGTGGATTACTCCGCCCGGGTGCAGACCGTGACCCCCCGCACCAACCCCCGCTACTACAACTTGATCAAGGCCTTCCAACGCCGCACCGGTTGCCCCACGGTGGTCAACACCTCCTTCAACGTGCGCGGCGAGCCGATCGTTTGCAGCCCCGAAGACGCCTACCGCTGCTTCATGCGCACCGAGATGGACGTGCTGGTGCTGGAGAATCAGCTCCTGCTCAAGGAAGAACAGCCCCAACGCAACCAAGACGAGAGCTGGAAAGACGAATTCGAACTCGACTGAGCGGCCCGGCCCTACTGAGCGGCCCGCCCCTACTGACCGCCCCCACCCCCCCCCCTTGCCATGGCCAGCAGCACCTCCCAAGCCCCCAGCCCGCGGCAGCTGCGGGAATTTGGCCTGCTGATCGGCACGGTGTTTCCGGTGCTGCTGGGCTGGTTGCTGCCGGCCCTGCACGGGCACCCCTTCCGCGCATGGACCCTCTGGATCGGCCTGCCAGCCCTAGCCCTGGGCATCGCCTGGCCCCGCGGCCTGGCCTGGCCCTACCGGGGCTGGATGGCCCTCGGCCACGGCCTCGGCTGGATCAACAGCCACCTGATCCTGGGGGCGGTGTACCTGCTGGTGCTGCAACCGATCGCGCTGCTGATGCGGATCCTGGGCCATGATCCGCTGCGCCGCCAGCGCAACGCCTCCGCAAGTTACCGGGAGCTGCGCACCAACCCCAGGGTGAACCTGAAGCAGATCTTCTGAGGCGCTCCCCTCTTCTCAATCGCCTTCTTAATCGCCCCTTGCATAGCCTCAGCCAAGTCCAAGCCCTCCCGGCCAAGCCCCACCCCACCCCCCTGCAGCGATGGAAGCCCTTCTCGATCTCACCAAGGACATCTGGGACTTCCTCAAGGTCCGCAAGAAATTCTGGCTGGCACCGCTGATCGTCACGATCGTGCTGATGGGCGCCCTGCTGGTGCTCACCCACGGCTCGGTGGTGGCACCGTTCATTTATTCGATCTTCTGATCAGTTTTCTGATCGGTTTTCTGATCAATCTTCTGATCGATCTTTGAATCAATCTTCTGATCGATCAGCAGATTCCCCTCAGAGCGGCTGGATCGGCGCCAGCCGCGGATCGAGGATCTTCGGACCCATCCCCTCAAACTTCACCGCGATCGAGATCTTCTCGCCGCTGCCGAACAGATGGGTGATGGTGCCTTCGCCGAAACTGCTGTGCAGCAGGCGATCGCCCACCGCCCAGCTTTTGCCGGCAGCGGCCCCATGGCGGCGCCGCACGGCGTTGCTGGGGGCCCCGGCCTCGCCGCCGCCAGCCACGCGGCGGCTCTCCTCGCGGTCGACGCGGGTGAGCCGCTCCAGCCGCTGATCCCGCCGGATGGCGGCGCCGCCGCTATGGGGCAGATCGCCCTGGAGCAGGGCTTCGGGCAGCTCGGAGAGGAACACCGAGGGCACCGCCGGCTCCCGCATGCCGCCCCACAGTCGCCGCTCGCAGGCGTGGGAGAGGAAGAGGCGCTCCTTGGCGCGGGTGATGCCCACATAACACAGCCGTCGCTCCTCCTCCAGGGCCGCTGGATCATCGAGGGAGCGGTAGCTGGGGAAGAGCCCCTGCTCCAGCCCCACCAGGAACACCACCGGAAACTCCAACCCCTTGCTGGCGTGGAGCGTCATCAGGGTGACCCGATCGGCGGCGGTGTCCTTGGCATCGGCGTCGCTGGCCAGGGCGGCGCCGGCGAGGAAACCCTCCAGATCGCCCTCCTCGTTGTCTTCTTGGTATTGGAGGGCGGCGTTCACCAGTTCCTGGAGGTTGCGGCGCCGTTCCTCGGCTTCATCGCTGGGCTGCTGCAGCAGCTCGGCCAGATAGCCGCTTTGCTCCATCACCCGCTGCACCAGCTCCGAAGGCGGCGCCTGCTCGATGCGGCTGCTGAGATCCTTGATCAATTCGCCAAATTGCAGCAGGCCCTTGGCGGAGCGCCCCCCCAAGGAACGCACCGCTTCGGCATCGCTCACCACCTCCCAGAGCGGCACCCCCAGCTGGTTGGCCGCATCGGTGAGGCGCTCGACGGTGGTCTTGCCGATGCCCCGTTTCGGCACGTTGAGCACCCGCAGCAAACTGACGCTGTCGGCGGGGTTGACGAGCAATTTGAGGTAGGCGAGCAGATCCTTGATCTCGCGCCGGTCGTAGAAGCGCAGCCCCCCCACCACCAGATAGGGAATACCCCAGCGCACCAAGGATTCCTCCATCGCCCGGCTCTGGGCGTTGGTGCGGTACAGCACCGCCATGGCGCCCCAGCCCAGCTCCGGGTGAGCCGCCTCCAGCATCCGCATGCGCTGCACCACCGCCTCGGCCTCGGCGATCTCGTCGTCGCAGCGGGTGAGGCTGATCGGTTCGCCCTCGCCGCGGGTGGGCCGCAACACCTTGTCGATCCGCTCGCTGTTGTGGGCGATCAGGGCATTGGCAGCCTCCAGAATCGTGGCGGTGGAGCGGTAGTTGTCCTCCAGTTTCACCATCGTGGCGGTGACATCGTCGGCGGCGCCATCGCCGAAATCGGCCTGGAAGCCCATCAAGATGGTGAAATCGGCGGCGCGGAAGCTATAGATGCTCTGGTCGGCATCGCCCACCACAAACACCGAGCGACCATTCCAATCCTCGAAGCTGTCGGGGTCGCGACCATCGGTCACCAGCAGCTTGATCAGGTCGTACTGGGTGCGGTTGGTGTCCTGGTATTCATCCACCAGCACGTGGCGGAAGCGGCGGTGCCAGTAGGAGCGGATCTGGCCGTTTTGCTGCAGCAGTTGCACAGGCAGCAGCAGCAGATCGTCGAAATCGAGGGCATTGTTGGCGGCCAGGGCGCGGCGGTAAAGGCGGTAGGCCTCGGCCACCTTGCGATCGCGCAACCCTTCGGCCTTGGCCTCCAGCTGGGCCGGCAGCAGGCCCTGGTTCTTGGCGGTGCTGATCGCCCAGCGCACCTTCTTGGGCTCGAAGCGCTTGGGATCGAGCTGCAGCTCCTGGGTCACAATCTCCTTGACCAGGCTCTGGGCGTCGCTCTCGTCGTAGATCGAGAACTGACGGGTCCAGCTGAGGCCCTCGGGATCCTGGAACTTATCGATGTCGAAGCGCAGCAGCCGGGCGAACAGGGCGTGGAAGGTGCCAATCCAGAGGTCCTTGATCACCTCCCGGTAGATGCGGCTGCGCAACCGCTTCTGCTCCACCAGCGGCAGGGTGCTCCAGGGCTGGCCAAACTGGCTCTGGGCAAGCTTCTGGGCCAGCAGCAGCTCCAGCCGCTCCTTCATCTCCCGAGCCGCCTTGTTGGTGAAGGTCACCGCCAGCAGCGAACCGGGATCGACGCCGTGGTGACCGATCAGGTGGGCGATGCGGTGGGTGAGGGCCCGGGTTTTGCCGCTGCCGGCCCCGGCCACCACCAGCAAGGGGCCGGTGTGGTGGTCCACCGCCCGGCGCTGGGCGTCATTGAGGCCAGCCAGGAATGCGCTCATCGCCGCAGTCTCACTCAGCGGAGAGGGCTTCGAGGCGGGAGAGTTCGCGGAAGGTGGGCGAATCCCGCTGCAGATCGGCGAAGGAGCCCGCCGCCTTCACCCGGCCGCCGTCGAATTCGAAGATGCGATCGCAACGCTGGACCGTGCTCAGGCGATGGGCGATCACCAAGGTGGTGCAGCGGCGGCCGATCACTTGCAGCGATTCGATCAGGTTGAGTTCGGTGCGGTTGTCGAGGGCGCTGGTGGCCTCATCCATCACCAGGAAGCGGGCATCTCGGTAGAAGGCCCGGGCCAGGGCCAGGCGCTGACGCTGACCCCCCGAGAGCTGGACGCCGTTTTCACCCACCGGCGTGTAGAGCCCGTAGGGCAGTTCGGCCACATCATCGGCCAACTGGGCGGCCTCCAGCGACTCCCAGATCCGGTCCCGATCGATCGCCTGCTCCGGAATCCCGAAGGCGATGTTGGAGAGCACGCTGCCGTTGAGCAGGTGGATCATCTGGGGCACGTGGGCACAGCTGGCCTGCCAGGCCGGCAGGTCGTTGGCCGTCACGGGCACGCCATCGAGTTCGAGGCAGCCCCGTTCCGGCTGGAGCAGGCCCAGCAGCAGATGGGCCGTGGTGGTCTTACCACTGCCGGTGCGGCCCACCAGGGCCACCCGCGAGCCCACCGGAATGGTGAGGCTGAGGTCCTGCAGCAACCAGTCGTCGCCGCTGTCGTAGCGAAAGCACACCGTCTGCAGCCGGATCGTGTGACGCGGAAAGATGCCAGCCGGGCTCGGCACCCCGGGGGTGGACAGCAGCGGTCGCCCGGCGGGTAGATCGAGCACGTCGAGGAGCTCACTCACCTGGGGCAGGCCGCCGCGTAACTGGGTGAGGGAGCGGAAGATGTCCTGCAGCGGCGGGGTGAGCCGCAGGGCTGCCACCGCCACCGAGGAGAGGAAGGGGATGATGCCACCCACCCGGCTGGGGTCACCACTGAGCAGGGCCGGCAGGGCACCGACCACGAAAATCATGGTGATGCCGAAGGGCTCGATCAGGATGCGGGGCACCTCGGGCAGCAGCTCCGAGCTCCACACCGCATCCTCCGATTCGGCAATGGTGTCGTTGAAGCGGCCGGCGAAGTAGGGCTCGGTGTGGCTGAGTTGCACGTCGGCCACCGATCCGAGCGTTTCGATGAGCATGCCGGCCGACTGCTGTTCCTTGCGCAGCCGCTTGCGCGCCGCGTGGCGCAAATAGGGCGTGGCCGCCATCGAAATGGTGAGATAGGCCACCACCAAGGAGATGATCAGGCCCACCGAAAGCCAGCGGCCGATGAACAGGATGCCGAAGGAAAGCAGCAGCACCGAAGGGATGGCGCTGAGCATCAACAGGAAGGGAATCACCGTCGATTCCGAGACCCGTCGGGCGTTGCTGAGCAGCAGGGACGAGAAACGGGAGCTATTCTGGCCGAGATGATAGCGGTAGTCCTGCTGTAGCAGGCGCCCGAACAACAGCCGCGAAAGATCACCCCACACCCGCGCTGTCAGCCGGTACTGCAGAAAGCGCAGGGTCAGCTTGGTGGCGGAGGACATCCAGGCCAGGAGCACGAAGATGGCAATCAACCAGAGGCTCTGGTCGATGCCATTGCCCCCAAACACCCGAATGCCGGGAATCAAATCGTCGAGGTGGTGACCCACCAGGGTGCCCATCAGGCGGGCCACCACCGCAATCGAGGCCAGGTCGATGATGCCGGGCATCATCGATAGGGGCACTAGCACCAACAGGGTGCGCAATCGGCGCCGCGGCAAGTAGCCGATCAGCCGCTTGAGTTCCTCGAGCGTGCGGCTCTGGAGCGTCGGCAGGGCGGGCAATGCCAGGGCCATAACAATCTCTACACGCTATGCCGCCGCATCCTTCCTTCCTCCACGGTGCAGCCAGCGCCGCAGCCGCACCAGCCACGGATCGAGCCGCAGGCGCCAGCTGGGCGGACTAACCAGGGGAGCGGCCGCGCCGCCGAGCAGCAGGGCCCAATGGCGTTCGATCGCCGCCAGGGCCCGCCGCCAACGCTGGGCCAGGGCCGCCTCCGAACCTTCCGACAACAGGTCCGCCAGCCGCTGGGGATCGGCCCGCCAGGCAGCCGGATCGGCCACGGCCGCGCCGATGCGCTCAAGGTCAGCCAGCAGGCTGCCGCAGCCAATCTGATGCCCGACCGCACCGGGATCGAGGCTGTCGGCGAGGGCGTGGTTGAGGCTGCTGAACACCACACAGCCCGAGGCCAGGGCCTCCAGGGGCGGCAGGCCAAACCCCTCACTCACGCCGCGGCCCCGCCAGTAATCGGCGGAGTCGTAGAGCACCACGGTGGAGCTGCGGAACAGCTCGACCAAATCATCCACCCAGCCATCTTGGAGCTCCACCCGCAGCCCCCGCTGCCGCAGGGCGGGCACCAGCTGCTCCAGCACGTAGCGGCTGTTTTTGCGCCGCTGCACGAGCACATCGATCGGCCGCGGCAGCCCTCCGCAGCCAGGGCAGGGGGCTTCGGCCCCCGCCGGCAGGCGCGGATCGCTCCAGGGCACGGCGGTCGAGCCTGGGCGCAGCCACTTCGGATCGAGGGCATTGGGCACCAGGAAGAGCGGGTTGCGGGGCGCCCGGTCGCCCCAGTAGCCGAGGGTGTTGCGGCTCACAGCCAGCACCGGCACCCCAGCTGGCAGGGCAAAGCCATAGCCGCTGCTGTGGGCGTGGTAAGCCACGGGCCGGCCCCGCAGGCGCCGCAGCAGGGGGGGGACATCAAACCCCCAGCTCACGATCCAGAGGGCCCGGCCTGGGGCGGGCTCCTGGCGCAGCAGATCAGCAAGGAAGGCATGACCGCTTTCCCGCTGCCGATAGGTCACCAGCTCCACCGAGCCATCGCCCAGCCCCGCCAGCAGCCTTGCCGTCTGGAGTTCGACCAGCAGACCGCCACAACGGAAGCGACCGGTGGTGCCCGGTAGCAGAAAACGGATCGGGGTGGGGCTAGGGGCTGACAGGTTCAGCAACGCCGCAGCGGCGAGGGGATCCGAGCTGAAGTCTGCCCGAAGGGGGCGATCCCGGCGGCCCTGGCTGGACTGGGCAGCCGAAGCAGCTGTGGAGCCTCAGGCGGCCACCACTTCGGTGCTGCCGGCCCGCTGGCGCCGGGTGAGAAAGCCAAACAGCACCTTGCCGATCGCCGCCACCAGATTGCCCTCCAGTTCCTGGAACATCTTCATGTTGCAGTGGAAAGCCTCGTTGGCCTCAGCCACGATCCGATCGGCCATGGTTTGGTCGATCGGCAGGTTATCGAGCACGGCGCGGTAGTTGGTTTTGAAACCCTTCTCGTCGGGGATGGCGGCGAACTCGTAAAAACGCAGGCCATCGTGTTCGCCAAGGTTCATGGCCTTCTGGGCGATGTTTTTGAGGATTTGGCCGCCGGAAAGATCACCGATATAGCGGGTGTAGTGGTGGCCCACCAGCAGCTCCGGCGCCTCCTTGGCGATGCGGTGGATGCGGGCCACGTAGGCCTGGGCCCCAGGGGTGGCCTTGATCTGGTGGCGCCAATCGGCGCCGAAGTAGAAGGCGAGGTCCTGCTCCAGGGTTTCGCGCCGGTTGAGGGCCGCGAAGTTGATCTGGCCCACCACGGCATGGTCGGCGAGGCGGCCGATCTCCTCCTCCATGGCGCTGTACACGTACCAGAGGTCGGCCACCAGGGTGCGATAGCTGGCCTTATCCACCACGCCCTTGAGGAAGCAGCTCACAAAACCGGTGTTCTCGGCCATGGTGTGGGCCTTCTTCGTTCCCTCACGGAGCTGGGAAGCCAGGGCGACAGACATCTTCGGCGGGGCGCTTGAAACGCGGCAGGAGCAGACATCCCAAGGTAGGCGTGGCCTTCCAGACCCGGGCGACAAGGTTGCGAAGGGTTACGGCGGCTGGGCGGCTGGGCGCCAGTCGTTCGCCAGAGCCGCGCTCACCGCCCGGCAACCCGCGCCCGCAGCAGCAAGGCAGCTGGCGGCTAAGCGCCTGGGCAGGAAGCAGCTGAAGCGGAACCAGCTGAAGAGGAAGCGGCTGCAGCGGAAGCCACTGGAAGTCCTGATGGGGCGATCAGCGATTGCACGGCTCGAAAGCTGGGCATGAGAAGCCTGGGCCTGAAGCCTCGGCTTAGAGCCTGGGCTTGAAGCCAGAATTGCACGCGGGCCGGCAGAAATCGCCAGCGAAGCAGACGATCGACAGCAGACCAGAAAGAAACGAGCCCAGAAACAGACCGCACAAAAGCCTAAAGAACGCGACCAAAGAACAAGACCAAAATCATTGGCAGCCCCCAATGCTGGGGCGCGTTCGAGCCGGTTGCGAGTCCCCAGGCAAACCAAGCCCGAGCCCCAGCGGCCCAGGAGCATGGACACGAAAGAAAGATAGGCTTGACCAGGTAGGAAACGCAGCTGGAGATCCCGGCGGCATCGAACGCCAAGACCGGAACCAGCTTCCGCGCCCAGACAATTGCGACAAAGCTGAGCAGGCGAAGCTTGCTACTTAATCAAGCAGCTGGCTGACTGGATGAATGGCTGGCTCGATGAATAACTGGCTGGCTTGATGACTGGATGGATGAATGAATAGATGGGCGACAAAGACGCGCAACAACACAAAAGGTAATCTCCACCGACAAAAAACCGAGTCCGAACCCGAGCCCAAACCTTGACAGCCGATCTGCCCCCAAACTAGCCACCACAAAAGACATCCAATCCCCTAGACGAAACAAGCACACCCATAAAGAATCGAGACACCAACGCAAACAGCAAACCCATGGCACTTGTCAACAGCAGGCCAAGCGGAGCCAACCGGTGGCTAAGCAGCCAGATCACCCCGATCAGCATGGGGAGCTGGGGCAACGCCAAACAGCACAAACAAGCCACGACACAGGCCCTGCAACGTATCGACCACGGCGGCTGCGGGCAGATGGGAGCCGGAGGGTTGCCAATCGCCGAGGGTGGTGAGGCGCCAGCGTTCGGATTCGTAGGTGAGCCCCCGGATCAGCACGCCCAGCAGCCGGGGTCGACCGGCTGAAGTCCCCTGGGGCGAGCGCTCCAGGCGCAGCTGCACGAGCAGGGAACGACACTCAAGCCGCGGGCTCCAACCGGGGAAATGGAAGGAGAAATCGAGGTTGTCCTGTTCGTCGAAACGACGGGTCTGGGGATCGTCGCGCCAGGGGGCGAGGTTGGCCCGGGCGTCGGGAAAGGCCGTGCCGAACAGCGTGACGGCGGAAGCAATGGCCTGGGCCAGCTCCGGACTGCGTGCCTGCTCCGCTGCATTCATGGAACCCATCCTGCAGAAAAAAGCCAGCAATGGCATGGTTGGTTGCGGCCCCCGCACCAAGGGCTGGAGCTGCTAGGGGCCTAGAGCCCAGGCCGCAAGGACAGGGACGAGCCGGCGCTAACCCGGTCGATCCACCGCCTCGGATTGATCCCCACAAACCTTCCGCGTCGGCCCGCAGGCATAGGCTCTGCTCGAATCAGCCGTGCCCGGGCACTCCATGGCCACCTACGAGAAGCTCACCGCCCCCGCCAGCGGCACCGCCATCCGCTTCGAGAACGGCCAGCCCCTGGTGCCCAGCGATCCGATCATCCCCTTCATCCGTGGCGATGGCACCGGGGTCGACATCTGGCCCGCCACCCAGCGGGTGCTGGATGCCGCCGTGGCCAAGGCCTACGGCGGCAGCCGCCGGATTGAGTGGTTCAAGGTGTACGCCGGCGACGAGGCCTGCGAGCTCTACGGCACCTACCAATACCTGCCCCAGGACACCCTCACCGCCATCGAGCAGTACGGCGTGGCCATCAAGGGCCCCCTCACCACCCCGGTCGGCGGCGGCATCCGCTCGCTCAATGTGGCCCTGCGCCAGATCTTCGATCTCTACTGCTGCGTGCGGCCCTGTCGCTACTACGAAGGCACCCCCAGCCCCCACAAGCGTCCGCAAGACCTGGATGTACTCGTCTACCGCGAGAACACCGAAGACATCTACATGGGCATCGAGTGGGAGGCCAGCGATCCGGTCTGCCTGGAGCTGATCAAGCACCTCAATGAGGTGGTGATCCCCGCCAACGGCAAGCTGGGCAAGCGCCAGATCCCCGCGGGCGCCGGCATCGGCATCAAGCCGGTGAGCAAGCACGGCAGCCAGCGCCACATCCGCAAGGCGATCCAGCACGCCCTGCGCCTAGAGGGCGACAAGCGCCACGTCACCTTGGTGCACAAGGGCAACATCATGAAGTTTACAGAAGGCGCCTTCCGCGACTGGGGCTACGAGCTGGCCACCACGGAATTCCGCGCTGAGTGCATCACCGAGCGCGAAAGCTGGATCCTGGGCAACCTAGAAGCCGATCCCGGCCTCAGCCTGGAAGCCAACGCCCGCATGATTGAGCCGGGCTTCGATGCCCTCACCCCCGAAAAGCAGGATGCCGTCTGCAACGAGGTCAAGGGGGTGCTCGATGCGATCGGCGCCAGCCACGGCAACGGCCAGTGGAAGCAGATGGTGCTGGTCGATGACCGCATCGCCGATAGCATCTTCCAGCAGATCCAAACCCGCCCGGCCGATTATTCGGTGCTCGCCACCTTGAACCTGAACGGCGACTACATCTCCGATGCCGCCGCCGCCGTCGTGGGCGGCCTGGGCATGGCCCCCGGCGCCAACATCGGCGACAACGCCGCCATCTTCGAAGCCACCCACGGCACCGCCCCGAAGCACGCCGGCCTCGATCGGATCAACCCCGGTTCCGTGATTCTTTCGGGCGTGATGATGCTCGAATACATGGGCTGGCAGGAGGCGGCGGATCTGATCACCGCTGGCCTCAGCGCCGCCATCGCGAACAAGGAGGTCACCTACGACCTGGCCCGGCTGATGGAACCAGCGGTGGCGCCCTTGAGCTGCTCAGGCTTCGCTGAGGCCGTGGTGCGGCACTTCGACGGCTGAAGGGGAAGGCCCCGCTGCTCAGGCCTCCCGGCTCAAGGGCAGCGGACCGCCAGCTTGGCCGGCCATTCCCCTTCCTTGATCTTGTCGGGCAGCTCGAACAGCGCCATCATCTCCCGGGTGGAGATGGTGCCGCCACAGGAGGGGGCGACGCGCTCAAGTAAGGCCTGGACCTTGCGATCCTCGGCAAGCTGGTTGGCAGGGGGAAGCAACAGGGTCAGGGGTGGCGGCGTCACCGAGGTGCCGATCGGCAGCAGATCGATCGAGGCTGAAGCCGCCTGGGAACATCGGTAGGTGGATGTCCAGGCGGTCGGCTGGCCGAAGGACGGCAGGGTAATCAAGGTGATGCCTTCCCGTTCAGGAAGCAAGGTGCGCTGGAACAGCAGCCGACCATTCGGGTCCTCTTTGCCATCGGGCGAGATCGCCCGGAACTCCAATTGCAAGGGGCACAGATCAGCCGTCGACTGGGAATCCTGCGAGGGCGACTCCAAAATGCCAATGCGGCCCGCCGTGGCTGGCACAAAGGTGCTGTTGAGGCTCGCTGGCACAAGGTGAACCAAGGGCCGGGATGCACCGCGGGTATTGCCGCCGATGCGCCGTCCCGGGAAGGTGCTGCGCATGCCGATGGTCGGTTGAGCCACCGCGACCGGCGCCTCTTCGAGCCCCAGCCAGAGCAAAAGCGAAGCCAGCACGGCAAAGGCCTGGCGACGACGGCGAAACAAGCGAGTCATAGAAAGCGGGCCGGTGCGATCTCACCACGGCGACCCCAACATTGTCACGCCGGCCCAGAAGTAGGGGTGCCGCAGGCCCTCGACCAGGGGAACGCGTTGATCGTTGCTGAGATTACCGACCAATTCCCCCCCGTCGCCGATCAGCCGGTTGGCTTCGAGCTGAACCAGCCCGGAGGCGAAGGCCCGCCGGGTGGCCTGAAGCGCCTCCGCCTTGGGCAGGCCCAGATCGAGATAGCGATAAAACTGCACAAAAAAGGCCGAGGTGGCGACATCATCCACGTACCAAAGGGTGCCCACCGCAGTACGGGCCCCGGCCTGCAGCGCCAGGCCGGCAAAGCCCAGTTCGCTCTGGGGATCGCCGAGGGCGGTGCGACAGGCGCTCAGGGTGAAGAGATCGAGGGGGGATTCGCGGCGGCGCTGGCGCAGGGCCGCAAATTCGGCGAAGGAGAGCGGCGTGGTGCCGGTATAGAGCTTCGACTTGGCTGGACCGCCCGGCAGAAATTCGGCATGGGTGGCCAGATGGATGCGCCGGATCGCCGGATTGGCAGCGGCATTGAGCAGCACCGAAGGGGTGAAAGACTCATTCAGGAAATGATCGGATTTGGTGACGGGGGTGACCCGATTGAGTTCCTGCGGCACCATCGGCAAGGGCGACATGGTGGCGAAGCGCGAGGCACCCGCCACCAGCATGCGCTTGGCGCCGCTGGGCTGAGGCGGCTGCAGCGGGGTGAGACGAATCGAAGGGGTCAGCGAAAAGGCGAAGCTTTCACCGAAGTAGCTGAGGCCATCGGTAAGGGCGGCGAAGGGGATGGCCTGCAGGGTGGTGTCCGTGGAGATCAGCAGGGTGGTGATACCAAGACGCTTGAGATCAGGGGCGATCGGCTCAATTAAGTAGCCATACAAACGACGGGCCGGCAGGTTTGGATCCTTGAGATTGAAAGCTTTCTGGGTGCCAAGCTGGTCATAAAACATCCGCAACCAGCGGGCCAATTGCTCCGTTTCCACATCGACCCGCTTGCCGATTACATCCCCTTCCATCGGGATGAGCACCAAGTCGATGAAGCCTTTGCTTTTGTCATTGGGTAGCGGTGTAAAACTGAGCCGCAAGCCAGCAGGGGTGTAACGAGCCGCCTGAAACAGCGGCGATTTGCTTGGAGCAGCCGTGGGGGAGCTAGGGGGAACAGCGGCGGGCGGGGTGGCGGCTGCGGCGAGTTGAGCGTTGATCGCCAACGGCAGCAGACCGATCAAGCGAAGAGCGGCGATCAAAAGGGAACGGCTAAATTTCACAGGCATCAGCAAACTCTTTGCTGGAAAAGTTCAGGCGGAAAGTTCAAACGAAAGATTCAAACGGAATTTGAAAAACTAATCAAAGCGATCGGGTTTTGCGTATCCGGGCTGCGGCATCCTGAAGAAACCGCTGAAGCTGGGCAGGCGTGGTAGCACCGCCTTGTTCTTCGGACTCCAACCCCAAGGATTTAATGGCGGAGCTAGCCGATTCAGCATCGGAGCCAATGAAAGACAGGCTGGAGTCTTGGCTCGATCTCGTGGTAGCCACGATCGGTCCGGTGGCAGCCATGGCTGCATTGACATCATTGGCCGCACTGGTTGTACTAGCCGTACTAGTTGTGTTGGTTGTGTTGGTGGTGTTGGTGGCCTGGCTCGAGCTGGTTGAGCTGGTTGAGCTGGAAGTTTCCGGAGAATTTGAACCGTAGGAAAAGGATGATTCCTGCTGCACAAGGCTCAACTCATCGCCGCGCATCTGCCCAGGCAAGGATGGGGTGACCACGATGACCGGCGTGCGCGGATCCGCAACCGGCGTGGAAGGGGCGGGAGTGGCCCTCGGAGCGGCTTGATCAATCGCCAGGGGATCGATCGTTCCAGGGGCACTAGCAAAGCTTACATCATAGTTGGCGCCATCATTACCATCAAATAAGCTATAATTTTTATTCACCAACAACGTGCTCTTGCCGGTCCCCTGAGGCCTGTTGCTGGTGTAGCTCTGGCTCAGATTACGGAGGCTGTCACCAGCAAATTCAAAGACTTTGCCTGCCGTAATCAGGGGTGTTTTGCTGGATGCGGTGGTGCCATCAAATAGCTTGGAGTCAGACACGGCACCAATCGTCAGCGGCGCCTTGGCGATCGAACCGATGGAAGCGGAGACAGACGAATTGGCAATGGCATAGCCATAGACCGGAATCGATGTGCCGGATTCAATTGCGGAGGAAAGGGCAACTCCGTCGACCGTGACCCGCTTACCCGTGCCGGCATTCTTGTTGTCATAAGAACCCGTGCTGGGGTTGTTCAAGAAAACAGAATCCCCCGGCACACTAGCGGCAAAACTATAATTAGATGAATTCAAAATTGCGCTGGTGGTACCATCGTAAACCTTGCCAATCGCGCCCGACGCACCAGGGACCAGGCTGACCACAATAGCTGGTGGAGTATAGGCATAAAATAGTCCATTACCACTACCAGAGATAGTCGTGGATTCCTGGTATTGCTTGCCATACTGCTTAAAGCTGTAGGCCAAACCGGCCAGATTCAGCCTGGGGGTGGAGCTGGGATTATCAGCAAAGATCGCCCAGCTGGCACCTTGCTGAACCGACAACGCAGCTGCGCCCGCCGTGGATTGATTGAAGAAGCCCCCGCTGCCGGCAGCGAGTACGATCGATCTTGAACTGGCGGGATCCGAAGGAGAGCTGGCCCTCAGGGTGGCATCGGCGCCGAGGGTCATGCCAGCGGCTCCATAGCCACCGATCGTGCTGCCACTGATCGGCCCAGTCAAGTTGAGCTCGCCCTGAAGCGCTTTCAAGACCACCGAACCCTTCGCCGCCAGGGCACCTGGGCGGAGGGAGCCGCTGGCCTGGCTGATTTTGATCGAAGAAAAGTCACCGGCGATCGTTCCACCATTGCGGCTTAGAAGATCGGTAATTTCAAAGCTACTGGCTCCCCTAATTGCGCCGCCGCTTTGGTCGAGAGTTGTGATCTGTACGGGCCCATCTGCTTGCAAACTGCCGTTACCACTCAGATTCAAGCGATCAGCGTTAAGGCTCCAGGGGCTGGGGACCATCAAGTTCCCACTGCTGATCACAAGCGGGCCGCTGGTCGTTAGGTTGCTGCCCAGGGTTATGCCGTCGAAATTGGCATTGTTAACGGCGATCGTATTGCCATTGATTTTGACTATTGTGCCATTCTTGAGCGTACCGGCCAGATCGGTGCTGCGATTAAAGGTGGCGGTGCCACCGTTAAGGTCAAGGCGCACACCACTGGCCAAGCTGGTGCTGCCCTCTCCGCTGCCATCCAAGTCTGGATTGAGAAACAGATCAAGGGAATTGTTGCTGCTGAGGATATTGGCATTGAGTTGGATATTATGCTGGGCATTCAGAGTCAGCGATGCATTAGGGCCTGCCGTTTTACTGATCGGCGCCAGCACCGTGATCGTGCCTTGTTGATCTCCAGACGGATTGGTGGTGTCAACGGTGACCTGCCCACCGGTGTTGAGAGCACTCGAGATCGCAAGTGCGCTTAGCTGTGAAGGCGATCCAGTAGGCCCGTAGTAGTTACTCAGCTTAGAATTAAATGCGTACACTGACCCCTGCCCATCGGTGCCCCCCTGGCTGGCAGTGCCGTAGAAGATGCCATTGCCTGCATCCGCAAGCCCGCCGAGGGGATTGGTCCCATTCGGGCCCGTGAGGCTGGCCTTGAGGGAGATCGAAGCACTGTTGGCATTATATTCATACACCGCCCCTTGGCCAAAGGCACCGCCTTGACTAGTGACACCATAAAATAAACCTTGCCCTGCATCCGCAAGCCCGCCAACTGGATTGGCCCCATTCGAGTCTGCGAAGCTGGCTTTGAGGGAAATCGAAGCAGTATTCGCGTTAAATTCATACACCGCCCCTTGATCATTAGCGCCGCCCTGGCTGGCAGTGCCGTAAAAGATGCCATTACCCACCGCAATCAGACCAGCTAACGGATTGGCTCCATTGCCGCCAGTGAAGCTGTCCTTGAGGGTGATGGCGTTAGCCGCGGGCTGGCTGGGATTAAATTCATACACGCCTCCAAAGCCATTGGATCCCTCAAAATAGGTGGTGCCGTAGTAAGTAGTGCCCGTGCCTGCGGGCGTGAGCGCCGCATGAGGAATGGCACCATTGGCGCCATCGAAGCTGCCTTTCAGCGTAATCGACTGGTCGACAGAAGCAACGTTGGGATCAAATTCGTACACCGCTCCTTGGTTATTCTGGCCACCGTATCTGGTAGTGCCATAGATTTTTCCATTATCGATCGTCAGCGCGGCATAGGGATTGGCGCCATTGGCGCCATCAAAACGGCCCTTCAATGTAATAGAAGTGTCGCCAGAGCCAATGGAGGAATTAAAGTTAGAATCAAATTGGTATACCGTTCCCTGGTTGCTATCACCGCCGCCGCCCTCGCTGGTAGTGCCGTAAAAGAGGCCACCACCCGCAGCCGTCAGCGCGGCATAGGGTTTGGCCCCATTGGCGCCATTGAAGCTACCCTTGAGGGTAATGAAGCCAGAGGAGGGATCAAATTCGTACACCGCCCCTTGGTCAGTCACACCGCCGGAGCTGGCGGTGCCATAAAATTTGCCGTTCGCCGCGGCCGTCAGCTTCGAAAAAGGATTGGCCCCATTGGCGCCATTAAAACCAGCCTTCAATGTGATCGCAGAATCAGTGAAATTCGCTCCACTAGTATCCTTAATTTCGATATCAAATGGATCAATCAACCATCTGCCCCCCATCCCCAGCGGCGCCGCCAGATCCGGCGCCCGGTTCAGGGCCAGCGTGGCCCCGGAGGTTTCCACAAAGCCACCATCACCGCCGGCCGGGCCGCCGCGCACACTCAGCAGGCCCTCCACCACAGTCCGCTGGCTGCCGTAGGCCACCACCTTGCCGCCAGGGCCAACCGCCAGCGCATCAGCCCGTACCGTGCTGCTGCCATCCACCGTGGTGATGGTGGCGTTCGGCACGGCCGGGTTGGCGCCGCCGCCATCGCCCCCCAGCAACACCGTGCCGCCAGCGGCCGGACCACTGGCATCCAGGGTGGCCCCGATCAGGGCGACCCGTTCGCCCGTGACCTCGATGCGGCCGCCCTTAGCGGCCGCGCCCCGCCCCTGGGCGCTGAGCCGGCCGGCAACGCTGGCCCCCTGCTGACCAGCTGTGATTCGGATCGTGCCCCCATCGGCAGCCACCGGCGCCGGGGCCGGCCCCGAGCTGCCGCTGACATCCAACTGCGCTGCGGCGGCCACGCCCACGGCCTTGCCCGCCAGCTCCAGGGAGCCGCCCGGCACCTGCAGGCTGCCGCCCTGCTGCAGCAGGCTGCCCCCCTGGGCATCGAGCAGCAGTTCGTGCTCCACGGTAATCAGGCCATCGCTGACCACCAGATCGCCATTGCTGCTGAGGCCATGGAGGCGGAGCGCCTCCGCGTCGGTGCTGAGGGCCGCCTTGCCGCCCAGCGGCGTGCCATCAACCAAGGCCGCCTGGGCCGCCGTCGTGCCAAACACCTCAAAGCGGCCAGCACCGATGGCCAAGGACGTGGCCGTACTCAAGGTGAGGCGGGGCACGTTGCTGAACGCCACGCCAGCGCCGAGCTGCACGCCACCGGGCGAGAGCATGATCAACTGGGCCGGCCCGCTCAAGCTGATGCTGCGGTTCAGAAACGAGCCGAGCGGATCGAGCACCCCCAGCACCACGGAGCGGTGGGCGCCGTTGTCGATCGTGACGCCGGTGATCGCCCCCCGGGTATCGAAGCGGTTGAAGCGATGGAACAAGTTGGCGCCTGCCGAGGTGCCGCCGGCCACGGCGCAAAGGCCGCTGCCGCAACTGCCCCCTTCCTGGCCATTGATCCGGGTGCCGAGGCCCAGGGGGCCCGAGCTGGCGGAGATCTCACCGGCATTCACCCCTGGGGCAACCAACAGGGTCAGGAGCGATCCGGCGCACAGGGCAGGGCGGATCCAGCTACCCGTGGCAGGCTGGATTGCTGGCCTGGCGGCCGTACGGCCGCTGCTACGAGTAGAAACGATCACGGGCCAACGGACGATGGGATAACCAGAACAAGTAGGACCCCAGCCAAGCTGGGTTCTCAACGAAAGGGATGAACTGAGTCGGGGCTTTTGCGCCCTAGGCAGGCACTAGCATCGCACTGATGCCATCATCGGCGAACCCCTGAACCATGACGAGGCGGGGTTTCCGAACCCCTGTTGGCATATCCTGGCAGGATCGAGGCCCCAGGTAAACCCAAGGCAAAGAATAGAAGCCCAAAATTAAGCAACGACCCAAATTTCTGCGCTGCGATCCAACGAGGTCGAGATCGAGAAAACTTTAAACCGAATAGTCATTGGTAGCAATATCCACCTTGGTCGATGTTGGCCGCGGGATCAATCGCCGGACCGGCACACCATAGGTCGACGTCATAGCAATGCTGCAAGAAGATTCTAGCCTTGCCCCTCGCTACTTTGGCTTGCTTGCCCTTCTGGCCCAACTGGTAGCACCGCCTCTGCAAAACAGCCCTGTGCGCCTGCCCAGCCCTGCCCTGGAAAGACCTCGCCAAAGCCCTGCGACCAGCCCCGAGGCTCCTATCCTGGAGCCACCGCAATCACCTCCCTCCAGCCAGCCCCCACCCGGCAAGTCCGCCATGCCCCCGCCAGCTGGGGGCCGGGGCCGCATCGAACCGAACCGATCACAAAATCTCCCCCAGATCGTTGGTAACCATCCGTATTCACGCCAGCAGCTGGCCACGATTTTGGCGCCTTGCGCCGCGATCAGCGACCAAGCCGAGCGTTTGCGACTTTGCGCCGCCAGCCTCAGTTCCCGGCTGGTCCTTGACGGCTATGTCAATACACGCGTCTTTGTGTTCAACGATCCGCCGAAGAGTTACCTGCAGGTAACCCCGGGGCGGATTTTGGAGCTCGCCGTTTCGGGCTCTGATCAGCAGCTCAATGCCAAGGTGCGCCGCTGGCTCCTGCCCATGGTGGGCAGCACCATGCATCTCCCCTCCCTGGAGGCTGACCTGCAGCTCCTGAGGCAGCGTGCGGAGATCGGCTCGGTGCGCAGCACGTTGTCCCGGCTCGGCAGCGATCCCACCAAAGCCCGACTGCAGGTGAAGGTAGAGCCCGCCCCGGCGAACTGGCACGGCGACCTGAGCCTGCGCAACGACGGCAGCCCCGGCAGCGGCGAAGCTCGCTCAACCGTCACCCTGCTGCGCCCCAGCCTGCTGCGCAAGGGCGACACCTTTCTGATCTACGGCGAGCTGGATGGCAGTGATCAGCCCGCCCTGGGCCAGGCGATCGCCTCCCTGAGTTACACCATCCCCATCGGCGAGCGGCTCAGCCTCAGCGGAGCCTTCGGCGGCAGCCGCCGCAACTCGATCGAGTTGCCCCCGCCGGCCAACGGCTTGTCCACCAGCCAATGGCAGGGCCTGGGCCAACTCGAATGGCTGCTCAGCGAAAAGCTCCAGCAGCGCTGGAGCGTGGCCCTGGCCTACAGCGGCAACCAGGCCACCAGCCAGCTCGACAACGAGCCCCTGCCCAACCAACTACCCGAGCGGGTGCGGGCGCCCCGCAACGGCTACCTGCGCCTGGAACTCAACGGCAGCGGCACGGGCAATGGGCTGGGCTGGTTCGGCCAGGCCTATCTGTTGCAGGGCGTCGCCGCCGCCACCCCCGCCACCCAGATGGCGGAACTCGCCAGCCAGGGGATCGATCCAGGCCAGGCCCGCGCCCTTGGGGGCTTCCTGGCGCTGGGCTGGGATTTTCTGCCCAGCTGGAAGCTCAACCTGCGCGGCGGCGGCCAGCTGGCCTTCGACTACCTCACCGAGCCGATGCGCTTCAGTCTGGGCTCGGATGTGGGCCTGCGGGGCCTACCGGGTCAGCTGATCAGCGGGGACAACGGCTGGCTGGCCAGCGCAGAGCTGGTCTGGACCGCCTGGAGCCGGGGCCAGCAGGCCCTGCAACTCGTGCCCTTCCTCGGCGCCGGTGGAGTGAGCACCAACTTCAGCGGCCTCAACTACAGCGACACCGTGGGCTCCGGCGGCATCTTGGCCCGCTGGCTGCTGGGCCGCCACTGGCTGTTCGACCTGGGCTGGGTGCACCAGTTTTCCAGCCACGACAACGACACGATTTGGAATAACTGGCTGCTAAGCCAAGGCCTCTACGCGAAAATTAACTACCGCTTCTGAGGCTGAACAGCCCCCACACATGGCATGCTACATGTGGTGGACAGCCGTGGAGGCCCCCGATCGAGATGAGCAAGCCCCAGGCGGAACAGCAAAGCCACAGCTTTTATATCTCAAGCCCCTATCTAGGCCTGATTAAGGAGCGGGAGCGGGTCAAGGAGCTGATCAACCGCGCCGGCCATGCCTACCGAGACAGCTACAGCGGCTCCAGCGAGCCGGTGGTCAACACCTGTCAGAACGACGTTCGCAGCGCCGACCATTACATCCTGCTGCTCTCCTACCGTTACGGCTCAATCGCAAAAGATGGCAGTGGTCTATCAATCACAGAGCTGGAATACGAGGCGGCCCTAGAAGCCGGCAAGCAGATCCGTGCCTTCTTCCTTGAGTTCACGAGCGATCTGAAAAACGCCTTTGAGCGTGATCCCCAAGCCCAAGAATCGCTCGAACGCTTCAAGGCGCGGGTCAGCGACCACTGCACGCCGATGCTCTGCGGCGATGAGCCCGGGGGTGGGGCCAGCGGCCCCGAATTATTTGAGCAGGCGATCGTGCGGCTGGCCGCCAATCCGCCAACCCGCAGCAGCCAGCCCCAGGGCCAACCGATCAAGTTTCAGTATGGCCTGGCCGAGGTCGAGGCCTGGGTGGAAGCCCACCACCAGGCCGTGGCCCGATACTTCGACCAGCTAAGCACTGTATCGGAGCGGCGAATCCATGTGCCGCTGATGCTGCGGCTCCAAGCGCCCGGCCAGCAAGCCAGGCTGCTGGAGCTCGAACCCGAGCATCTAAATCACACCATTGAAGATTCAGAGGCCGAGCTGATCGTGATCTCGGCCGATGGCGGTGCCGGCAAGACCAGCCTGGCGGTACGGATCGCCCATTGGGCCCTGGAGGGGGTTCTCGGCGGCAAACGGCGGCTGCCGGTGCTGATCGATCGCGCCCTGGAGACCAACGAAAGCTTGGGCCAGCGCGTTCACCACCAACTGGAGCAGAGCATCGGCAGCGGCAAGCTGGACCAGGAACTGGTGGAGGCGATGCTGCGCCACAAGCGGCTGCTGCCGATCGTGGACCACTTCTCGGAAATGCCGGAAGCGGCCCGCCAGCAGCTGCGCGACACCCTGCCGGCGGGTTTATCGATCATCACGACCCGCCGCAGCGACACCGATGGTTTTGTTGAGCGACCGGTGACCCTGATCACGCCGCTGCAGATCTCCACGGACCGCCTGCAATCCTTCTTTCTTGAGTACCTAACCGAGCAGGGGCTGAACGATCGGCTTAATGATAATGAATTGGGGCCGGCTCAAAATCAGTTGCGCCGCATCGTGGGCGATAAACCGATTTCGGTGATGCTCGCCCAGATGTTCATCTTCGATGTCATCAGCAAGCGGGAGCTCGGTCGGGGACTGTTGGCCGATTCCGTGCCAGAGCTGATGCTCAGCTACGTGAGCCGGCTCGACCAGGGCAGCACCCCGCAGCAGCGGCGCCGGGCCGGTCTGGAGATTACGTCGGCGCTGGTACAACGGGCCCTGCAAGTGATTGCCCTCGCCAGCCTCCGCCAGGGAATCCAGGGCCGGCCGCTCTATCAAGCGATCGCGATTCGCCAGCAGCGGGCCGAGCAAGCCCTGGCAGCGGACCCCCCCGAGGGGCTGGGCCTCGACAACCGTCGCCAGCGGCAGGCCCTGCTCGATTATCTCGTCGACCGGCACCTGCTCCAGCATCCCGGCGCCGACCTTGACGAATTCGCCTTTCCCCTCGAGGCCCTAGCCGACTACCTCGCAGCCCTGCGCCAGCGGGACCTGCTCGAATCCGACCAACCTTGGCAGCCCTTGATCGAGGATCTTGAGGGCCGTTCCCATGCCGAACGGGAGGGGATGCGGGGCTTCCTCCTGGCCCTGCGGGACGCCTGCCACGACCGGCTCAAACGGACCGACAGCCCAGCCCTGATCCCGCGGGAACTTCCCGACCGCCTTGGCCGTCTCGCCGATCTGGATCCAGAAGAGGAACGCACCCGCCTCGAGGAACAACGGGCCCACAAGTGGTTGTGGGAACTCTCGGTGCCGGTGGCCAGCGAACGCCACGACGCCATCCGCAAGCTGGCCGCCATGGCGGCGCCAGCCGCGCCCCCCAGCAGCCGCAGGGCGGTGCAACGGCTGGTGACCGAACGGCTCACCCAGTTGCTCCATAACCCCGAGTTACCAGTGGAAGAACGGCAGGATGCGGCCACGGTGCTGGGCCTGCTGGGTACCCGCCCAGCCAGCGAAGCCCTGCTGGATGTGATTGGGGCCGAGGCGGGCGAACCAGGCCTGCGGCAGGCGGCGGCCGAAGCCCTGGGTCTGATCGATCTGCCAGTGGATGGGGGCGGGGCCGAGATCGACTCCGCCCTGCTGGCGCTGCTGCACAGCAACCATCTCAACAAGGAAAAAAAGGCCGAGCGGCTCGATGCCTCCCTGCCCCTACTGCAGGGGGCAGCCCGAGCCATCCAGCTGCGGATGGCCCAGCAGCTACCGCTGTTGGGCAGCGGTGCAGGCCTACCGGTGCCGATGCTCACCCTCACCTGCAGCAAAGGCGCGATCAGCACCAAGGTGGTCACGGTGGCGGTGTGGCGCCTGCCCCTGCCGCAGGGCCTGCAACTCGAACTGGTGGAAATTCCAGCGGGCAGCCACCAACTCGGTTCCGACGCCAACGAAGCCGGGCGCGATGACTACAGCATCTTTCCCGAATGCAAAGGCGTGGATGTCGAGGCCCAGCGGACTGTTGAGCTGGGCGCCTTCAGCATCGGTCGCTTCCCGATCACCCAAGCCCAGTGGGCGGCCGTAGCCCAGCTCGAAGCCGAAGCAGGCAGCCCGGAGCTCAATCCCAACCCCTCCGCATCCCAGACCTACGGCATCTGGTCACGCTTCGTCGAGGCTGGATCCCAGCCGGTGGATTCGGTGAGCTGGATGGATTGCCAGGAATGGCTGCGGCGGCTGAATGGCTGGCTCGCGCAGCAGCTGGGTGCGTCTGCTCCCCAGCTCAGCCTGCCGAGTGAAAGCTACTGGGAGGCTGCCTGCCGGGCCGGCAGCACCACCCCCTTCAACACGGGCGACAGCCTCGATCCGATCGCGGCCAACTTCGACGGCACCTACAGCTACGGCGATGGCCGCCTGGGCCCCTTCCGCCAGACCACCACAGTGGTGGGGCAACTGGGGGTGGTCAACGCCTGGGGCCTCGGCGAGATGCACGCCCATCTGTGGGAATGGTGCCTCGATCGCTGGCACGCTTCCCCCCTGGGGGGGCCCCCAGATGGCCGGGGCTGGGAAGAGCCCGACCCCAGCCTTGACGGCAATCCCAGACAGGACGACCGCTTGGCGCGGGGAGGCACCTGGTGCAGCCATCCCCTCACCTGCCGCTCGGCGATCAGGGGCGCGATCCCCCCCATCGACCGCGACCTGTTGGTGGGATTTCGGGTGGCTTGTCTCCCCAGCAGCGCCCCCGCCATTGCCCCCGACGCCCCCAAGACCCCAAAAAAGCGCTCCAGCAGCCGCGCCAGTCGTGCCCCCACCAAGGCCGCCTGAGCTGCCGCTCGGATCGCCAGGGGGCGCCTGCAACGGGCAGACTGGGCCGATGCCTTCCAGTGCCGACCTCCCCACCAGCGCCCTGGCACCAGGGAGCACAACCACCACGGCGACCCTGCTCGCCGCCGCCGACCCTTGCGTGCACTGCGGCTTCTGCCTGCCCACCTGCGCCAGCTATCGGGTGCTGGCCACGGAAATGGATTCCCCCAGGGGCCGCATCCACACCCTCAAGGCGATCGAAGCCGGCAGCCTGGAGCTCGACGCCACGGTGGCCAGCCACTTCGACAGCTGCCTTGGCTGTTTCGCCTGCGTCAGCGCCTGCCCCTCAGGGGTGCGCTACGACCAACTGATCGAGGCCACCCGGCCCAAGCTCAATGCCCCGGAGCTGCGCAGCCCAGTCCAACGGGCCTTCCGCCGGCTGCTGTTCAGCCTGCTGCCCTACCCGAAGCGGCTGCGGGCGGTGCTCACCCCCCTGCGGGCCTATGCCGGCACGCCGCTGCAGGCCCTGGCCCGGCGCAGCGGCCTCACCCGCCTGCTGGGGCCCCAGCTGGAAGCGCTGGATCGCCTGCTTCCCCCCCTAGCGCCCCAGGCCTTCCGCGACGCTCTGCCCGTACTGGTGCCCGCCCAGGGGGAAAGGCGCTACCGGGTGGGTCTCGTGCTCGGCTGTGTGCAACGGCTGTTTGATCCGGCCGTGAACGCCGCCGCCATCGAGGTGCTGAGTGCCAACGGCATCGAGGTGGTGATCCCCCCCGACCAGGGCTGCTGCGGCGCCGTGACTCACCACCAGGGTGAGCTAGAGCAAACCTGCGAGCTCGCCAGCGCCCTGATCGCCTCCTTCGCGGCGGTGATCGGCGAGGGCAAGCCGGCGGGGCCGGAGCCCCTCGATGCGGTGTTGGTGGCGGCCTCCGGCTGTGGCCACACCCTCAAGCATTACGGAGCGATCCTGCCCGCTGCCGCCGGCCCGGCCGCCTTCGCCGCCCAGGTGGCCGACATCCAGGAATTCCTCGATCGGGTGGGCCCCAGCCCCGCTTTCCAGGCGGCCCTCCAGCCCCTGCGCCACGCCGACGGCAGCCCCGCCAGCGCCGAGCGACCGCTGCGGCTGGCATACCACGATGCCTGCCACATGCTCCACGGCCAGGGCCTGCGGGAGCAGCCCCGCTCCCTGCTGCGCCACATCCCCCACGTTCGCCTGCTGGAGGCCACCGAGGCGGGGGTTTGCTGCGGCAGCGCCGGCATCTACAACCTGGTACAACCCGAGGAGGCCGCCGAATTGGGGCGGATCAAGGCGGCAGACCTGGCCGGCACCGGGGCCGAGCTGGCGGTGAGCGCCAACATCGGCTGCACCCTCCAGATCCGGCGCCACATGGAGGATGCTGCCAGGCCGATCCGGGTGATGCATCCAGTCGAGCTGCTGGCGGCGAGCTTCCATCCCCGGGGCGCACCGCAGCCGGGGGCTGCGGTGCGCCCTTGATCTGGCCCGGGCCCCCAAGCTGGGGGGGCTACCGCCCTGGGGCTGGACTACTGCCCTGGGGCTGGACTACTCCCCTGAGCCAGAGCTGGCCCCTTGCATCAGATGCCAGGCCTGGGTCAGGGTCGTCTCGTCGCCCAAATTGCCAGGGAAGGTGAGGATCGGTAGCTCCGCCAGGGCGACATCCAGCGGCTCGCCGCCGGCGGCGGCGGGCAGCACCAGGGAAAGACCTGGCAGGAGCTGGCCCATCAGGTCCACTGAAGCGAGACCGAAGCCAGCGGCCAGCAGGGTATGGCTGGTGATGCCCCCCTTGCTGATCAGGTAACCGAGCTGCGGCGCCAACCGGGCCGCCACCCGGGCCATGGCGGCGGCCAGCACCTGGCCCAGCTGGCGACGCTCGGCGGCGTGGCGGCAGGCCAATTCCCCCCGGCTGGTGTAGAGCACCGCTGTCAGGCCCGCCGCCAGCAACGCCTGCAGCCGCTCCAGCCACTCCTGCTCCAGGGAAGCCAGCAGCCGATCGGGGAGGGGCCCCTCCAGCACCCGATGCACCCGCGCCACCGGCAGCTCCACCCCGCCGCAGCCCGGCTGGGCCAGCAGGGCCGCCAGTTGGGCATCGGCGAGGCCCACATGGGAGCCCACCAGCACCAGCCCGGGCAGGGGCAGGCCCCCGTCCCCCCGGCGGCGCAGCTCCGCCAGGCCGCGGCGCCCGCGGGGCTGGGGCGGCAACGGCACCAGGCCGTTGAGCAGGCTGGCGGCGCTCTGGAACAGGAATCGCCGCGACGGCGCCGCCGCCACCAACTCCCGCACCAGCGCCCCAAAGGCGGCGAGTTGGGCCGGCCGTTCGGCATCCACCACCAGCAGGGGATTGCCCCCTAGGGCCGCCAACCGCCGTCGCAGCGAGGCCTCGGGATCAGCGAGCTGCAGCTGGTCCAGCTCCGCCAGGCTGATCTGCTGGACCTGCTCCGATCTGATCCGGCCAGCGCTCTTCTCCTCCACCCAAGCAGCCAGCTGGCTGGTGCCATAGCCAAACAAGCGGTCGCGGGCGAAGGGGCTCTGGTGCACGGGCAAGCCATGCAACAGGTGGACCCCATCCACCGTGGTGCGCCCACCCTCCAGGAAGGCGGGCACCAGGAAGCTGGCATCGAACGGCCCCAATTCCGCCTCGATCACCTCCAGCTCGAGCGGAAAGTGGCCCCGCAGGGTGGAATCGCCGCGGCTCACCAACACGTAGCGATCGATCACCCCCTGCTGGCGGGCCTCGGCCAAGGCGGAGCGCAGGGCCCCGCAGATCTGGCGCAGCCGCAGCCGGGCCTGCTCCGGAGCCAGGGCGCGGCTGTTGGCCAGCAGAAACAGCAGGGGGGAAGGATGGCGCAGGCCTGCCGCCAGGGTGGCGGCATCCCAACGCAACAGCAGCGGACAGCCGTGCACGGTTTGGGAGCCGGTGGGGTCGTCGTCAAAGACGATCACCTTGAGGCTCGAAGCGGCCATCCCCCCGGCAGCGGTGGCCGGGGCCATGGCCTGGGGAATGGCCTGGGGCATGGCCTGGGGGATGGGCGGCAGCTCGGCAGCAGCGGGGGTGGGGAGCTCGGCCATAGCAACCATCAAAAAGAACGACCCAGGCCCTGCGCAAGTCAGATCAAGATGCAATTCAGTCCAGCTGAAGTCCAGTTCAGCTCGGCCCAGCTCAGCTCAGCTCAAGTCCAGGACAGGCGCCGGCCCCGCCAAGGGCCCAACCGGCGACGGCTCCGCCAGGGGGGGCGGCCGCCATGGCACCATCGTGCCGTGATCCGTCCCCAGCCCAGCGAACTCCAGCAGCTGGTGCGGGACTTGCACCGGCAGGGAACCGCCTGGCTGCCGGCTGGTCTCGGTAGTCGGCTCGACTGGGGCCCGCCGCTGGCGCCCTGCGAGGTGGTGAGCTGCGCCGCCCTGAGCGGGATCCGCGACCACAACCCCGGCGATTTCACGATCACCGTTGCGGCAGGCACACCACTGGTGGAGCTTCAGGAGGCCTTGGCGCCCCACCGGCAGTGGTTAGCCCTGGATCCACCGTTCTCGGTCGGCCCGGCCCCAGGGCACGGCAGCATCGGCGGTCTGGTCGCCCGCGGCCTGGCCGGTGGCTACCGCGAGCGCTACCTGGGGGTACGCGATCAGCTGATCGGCCTGCGGCTAATGCGGGCCGATGGGGTGGAGGCCAGGGCTGGCGGCAAGGTGGTCAAAAACGTGGCCGGCTACGACCTGATGCGGTTGTTGTGCGGCAGCTGGGGCAGCCTTGGGCTGATCACCGAACTCACCTTGCGCACCATGCCGGTGCCGCCCCAGCGGCGGGGCCTGCTGCTCAGCGGCCCGCTCGAGGCCCTGCTGGAGCGGCTGGCCTGGCTGCTGCGCTCTGGGCTCACCCCGGAGCGGCTCGACCTCTGGAGCCCGGCCCTGGCGGCCGCGGCCGGCCAGGAGGAGGCGCCCCTGCTCCTGGTGGGGCTGGCCAGTGTGCATGGGGCCAGCCTCGATGAGCAGGAGCGCAGCCTGGCCGAACCGAGCCTGCCCGGCAGCGGAGCCTTGGCGATGCGCCGCTGCGAAACCGAACTGCTGGCCAGCCTCCTGGCCCGGGGGCAGCAGGCCCAACCCAACTCCCAACCCAGCTCCGCCCCAGACCAGGCCGCAGCCGCCCCAGCCGATCCCGCCGCCTGGCTGCTGCGGCTCGGGGTGACACCAACCCGGATCGGCGAGCTGCTGAGCGATCCGGCCCTGGCGGCGCTGCCGTTCAACCTGGCCGCCGGCAGCGGCCTCGGCCTGGCCTGGGCACCGGCCCAGCTGCCGGCGCCCCAGGTGCAGGCCCTGCGCCGCCGCTGCCGCGCCCTCGGCGGCCAGCTGACGGTGCTGCGCCAGCCGCCGCCCAGCGGCCCGGGCGCCCCCCTGCCTGCCTGGGAGAACGCCCCGGCCAAGGCCATGATCGAAGCCGTGAAGGCGCAGTTCGACCCGAAGCTGCAACTGGCCCCCGGCCGGCTCCCCGGCGTGGCCCAGCCGAGCCTGCCGCCAACGGCCTAAGCGCCCGCTGCAGCAGGCCCGCTGCCCCCCCCCTCCTGGTCCAGCCCCGCCAGCCAAGCCAGCAACTCGGCATTCACCCGCTCGGGTTGCTCATCGTGGGGACAATGACCCGCCTCCAGCAGCACCTCGGTGGTGGCCGCCGGGGCATGGCGCTGGAAATCAGCGCGGCGACCGGGCGCATTCATCCAGGGATCGCGGATGCCCCAGAGCAGCAGCAGCGGGCAGGTCAGCGCCGCGACCAGGTCATCGAGCGGTTCGCCGCTGGGGATGTCAAACACGGTGCGAAACACCCCGAAGGCGCCCGGATCGCGGGAGGGGCGCAGGATCGCCTGCACCAGCTCCTCATCCACATTGGTGCGGTCCACGTACACCTGGTTGAGGGTGCGGCGGACCGTGGCGGGGCGGCGCAGATTTTCGAACAGGAGCCGCTGCAGTAGCGGACTCTTGACCAGGGCGCCACCGAGCGTGCGCCGGGCGATCGCCCCCCAGCCGCCGGGCGGAGCCTGCTCCTGGCGGAACGGCCCGGCAGCATTGAGCAACACCACCCCGGCCGCCTGATCGCCTAGGGCGGCGCCGGCCGCCAGGGCCGCGTATCCCCCCAGCGAGTTGCCCACCAGCACCGTGGGGCGTCCGATCTGCTCCTGCACGTAGGCCACAAGCTGGTCGCGCCAGAGGGCGCCGCCATAGTTGAGGCCAGCGGGCTTGGCGCTGCGGCCAAAGCCCAAGAGGTCGAGGGCATGCACCTCATGGCGCCCGGACAGCACCGGAATGTTGTGGCGCCAGTGGTCGGTGGAGGCGCCGAAGCCGTGCACCAGCAACAGCGCCGGGCCGATCGGCTCGGCTGGCGCCGCCCGCAGGGCATGGACGCGATGGCCGCGGAACGTCCAGGCCATGATCTGCGCTTGCGCTTGGGCAGCAGGCTGCGGGCTGGCGGTGGGGGCTGCAGCCCCGGAGGCGGACGGTGCTGCGGCCATGGAAGCCAACCGAGGCGAAGGGTGCTCGATGCTAGGGAGCCCCACCCAACCAGCGACCGCCCTCGAGCCGATGCCCCCTGTTCTCACCCTCGCCGCCTGGCGGCCGCTGCTACCGGGCATCGCCTGCTGGGCCCTGGCCCTCTACCTGCCGCTCAGCCTTCCCCTGGCCCGCCTCGAAGGGCGCCTGGCGGCCGGGCCGCTGGGCGCCGGTGGCAGCGAACTGGTGTTGCTGCTGGCCAGCCTCGGCCTGGCGCTCACGGCGGGGCTGGCGGCGGAGCTGGCCCTGGGCTGGAGCCTCGGACCGGGCTGGGCCACCAGCATGGGGCTGCTCACGGCCCTGTGGAGCCTGGGGTTCGCCCTGGCCTCCCGCAACCAGGCCTGAACCGGGGGCTATCTCCAATCCAACCAGGGCAGGTAGGGCACGATCGCGGCGGTAGCGGCCCGGTAGGCGCCATAGGCTGGATACAGGCTGAGTAAGGAGCGTTCCTCCCGCCGCGCCTTGCCCCCCAGCAGCGCAGCCAGGGCCAGCAGCAGGCCGAGGTGCAGCAGGCTGCCGAGCAGCAACGCCATCGCCAGGGCGCCGAGCAGGATCTGGCGATAGAGGGGATGGCGACAGTGCCGATACGGCCCCTCGGTAACGAGGGCGGCCCCGGGCATCGGCTCCGGCAGGGGGGTGAGGCTGGCGCCCAGCTGCCCCAGGCTGCGGGCCGCACCCAGCAGGGCGATCAGCAGCAGCAGCCCCCCGGCCCAGCGCAGCTGCCAAGGCCAGGCCAGCCCAAGGGCAGCGGGGTTGGGCCAGGCCGGCAGCAGCAGGGCTGCGAGCAACACCAGCTGGGCCGCCAGCCACCATTCGCCGTGGCGGTTATCACGCCAACCGGCGCCGCTGAATCCCCAGCGGCGCAGCTGGGAAGCGAGGCCGCCCCCGCCAGCCGGGCCGGCAGGATCAGAGGGGTTGGTCGGCAGCACTGGCGGCGGTTGCGGTGGCAGTGGCGGTGGCGGCAGGGCTGGCGGGGCTGGAAAGCACCAGTCTGAGCAGGATCGGCGCCAGGAAGGTGGTGCCGATCACCATCAGCAAAATCGCCGCCTCCAAGGCGGGCGTGAGGATGCCAGCCTGGCTGCCGAGGCCCAGGAAGATCAGCCCCACCTCGCCGCGCGGCAGCATGCCGAGGCCCACCACCAATCGCCGGGTGGGCACCGCGCTGCGGTAGCTCCAGCCGGCCGCCAACTTGCCCAGCACCGCCACCGCCAGCAGGTAGGCGGCCATCACCAGGCCCTCGCGGTTGGCCGGATCGAGCGGATTGAGCACCGACAGATCCATGCCGGTGCCGATCAGCACGAAGAACACGGTGGCGAACAGGGCAACCAGCGGCTTCACCGTTTCCTGGATCGCCTCGGTGTGGCGCGATCGACTCAGGATCAAGCCCGCAGCGAAGGCGCCGAGGGCCGCCTCCAGGCCGATCGCCTGGGCGCAGAAGCAGCAAAGGATGAGCACCACAAAGCCGGCCACCACCACCTCGCCGGGGGCCTGGAGCCGATCGATCAGCCAATCAAAACCGGGGGCGACGGTGCGGCTGAGCCAAAGGGCGGCGGCCACGAAGACCAGGGCCGCCACGATCAACTTCAGGATCGGCGCAATCGCGAACGAGGCGCCGCCCGAGAGGCTTACCACCACCGCCAGGATCACGATGCCCAGGATGTCGTCGAGCACGGCGGCGCCGATCACGATCTGGCCCTCGCGGCTGCGCAGCCAGCCCAGTTCCCCGAACACGCTGGCGGTGATGCCGATGCTGGTGGCGGTCAGGGCGGCTCCAGCAAACACCGCCAGCACCAACGGCACATGGAAGAGAAAATGCAAGCCAAGCGTGCCCAGGGCGAAGGGCAACAGCACCCCGGTCACGGCCACCGTGCTGGCCTGCAGACCCACGGCCACCAATTCATCGAGGTCGCTCTCGAGGCCGGTGAGGAAGAGCAGGGCGTACAGCCCCAACAACGACACCTGTTGCAAGCCCGCAAAGCTTTCGCCATACAAACCCTGAACCTGATCGGCGCTGGCGCCGGAGAAGGCGGCCACCAGATCCAGCAGCCAGTGGTTGAGGCGAACACCGCTGGCGGGTGGCACCAATAGATGGAAGCCTGAAACACCGATCACCACGCCGGCGAGCAGTTCGCCCAGGATGGTGGGCAGCTGCAGCCGCACCATCAACTCGGCGAGGCTGCGGGCGGCGAGGAAGATCACCAGGAAACGCCCCACCTGGATCAGGGTTTCGGCCACTTCGATCGCATGGTTAGCCAGCGGATCGGTGGCGGCCTGAAGCAGCAGCGAGGGCAGCAGCGCCGGTAAGGCCAGCAGCGCCGGCGAGGGCAGCGGCAAGCAAGGCGTCGGGATGAAAAGCAGCGCGGGCAGCACGGGCGCGAAGGTGGAAAACCGGAGGGCTGCCCTCGGCAGGCGGTCGCCGGATCGGATCGAGGTGACCCTAGGAGGCCCGGCGGCGTGTTTGATTGCCGACCGTCAGACGTTCAAGGTCTGGGTCAACTGCAGCCACGGCTACTGTCGAAGCTGGCGCCTTGTGGCCGGCGCCCAACCCGATGCGGCCCGCAGGAGCGCTATGACCACCGCCGAACCCCGCCGCCGCAACCTACGCCTGCCCACCCCGGGCTGCTACGCCGATGCCGACCGCAGCGGCCTGATGGCCGAGGACGTGTTCGACGGCATGACCGAGCACCTCTTCTACACCCTCGGCAAACTCGCCCCCAGCGCCAGCCGCCACGACCTCTACATGGCCCTGAGCTATGCAGTACGTGACCGGCTGATGACCCGCTACCTGGCCGGTATCGAAGCGATCAACGCCACCCCCACCCGGGTGGTGGCGTACCTCTCTGCCGAGTTTCTGATCGGCCCCCAACTGGGCAACAACCTGCTGATGCTCGGCATCCGCGATGAGGCCGCCGAGGCCCTGCGCCGCTTCGGCATCGCCGACCTCGAGCAGATCCTGGATGTGGAGGAGGAGCCGGGCTTGGGCAATGGCGGCCTCGGGCGGCTGGCGGCCTGTTTCCTCGAATCCCTGGCTTCCCTGGAGATTCCAGCCACCGGCTACGGCATCCGCTACGAATTCGGCATTTTCGACCAGCTCATCCGCGATGGCTGGCAGGTGGAGATCACCGATAAATGGCTCAAGAGCGGCTGGCCCTGGGAGATTCCCCATCCCGACCAGGCCTGCCTGGTGGGCTTCGGCGGCCGCACCGAGAGCTATCGCGATGAACGCGGCGCCTACCGGGTGCGCTGGATTCCGTCCGAGCATGCGATCGGCGTGCCCCACGATGTGCCGGTGCTGGGCTACCGGGTCAACACCTGCGACCGGCTAAGACTGTGGCGGGCCGATGCCACCGAATCCTTCGATTTCTATGCCTTCAATATTGGCGATTACTATGGTGCCGTAGAAGAGAAGGTGGGCAGTGAAACCCTCTCCAAGGTTCTCTATCCCAACGACGGCACCGATGAGGGCCGGCGACTGCGGTTGAAACAGCAGCACTTCTTTGTGAGTTGTTCGCTGCAAGACATGATCCGCAACCTGGATCTGCGCGGCATTCCGGTGCAGGAGTTTCCAGATCACTGGGCCGTGCAGCTCAACGACACCCACCCGGCGATCGCCGTAGCTGAGCTGATGCGGCTACTGATCGATGACAAACAGCTCGAATGGGAAGCCGCCTGGCGGATCACCAGCAGCGCCCTCTCCTACACCAACCACACCCTGCTGCCGGAGGCCCTCGAGAAGTGGGGCGTGGATCTATTCAGCAACCTGCTGCCCCGCCACTACGAATTGATCTGCGAGATCAACCGCCGCTTCCTGCAGCAGGTGCGGCTCAAGTATCCGGGCAACGATCAAATCCTGCGCAAGGTTTCGATCATCGATGAGGATGGCCGCAAGATGGTGCGCATGGCCCACCTGGCCACGATCGCCAGCCACCATGTGAATGGGGTGGCGGCCCTGCATAGCGATTTAGTCAAAACCGAGCTGTTTCCCGAATTCGCAGCGCTCTGGCCTGAGAAGTTCACCAATGTCACCAATGGCGTCACACCGCGGCGCTGGGTGGCCCTTGCCAACCCCCGGCTTTCGGAACTGCTGGACCAGGCGGTGGGCCCCGGTTGGGTGAACAACCTCGACCAGCTCCGCCAGCTGGAGCGGTTCAGCGACGATCAGGCCTTCCTGGAGCAATGGGGAGCCACCAAGCTCACCGTCAAGCAGCACCTCAGCGATTACATCCACCGCCATAGCGGCGTGGCCGTGGATCCCCACTCCCTGTTTGATGTGCAGGTGAAGCGGATCCACGAATACAAGCGCCAGCACCTCAATGCCCTGCAGGTGGTGGCCCAATACCTGCGGATTAAAAACGGCGACACCAGCGGCATGGCACCCCGCACCGTGATCTTCGGCGGCAAGGCGGCGCCGGGCTATGCGATGGCGAAACTGATCATCCGCTTCATCAATGGCGTAGCCGACATGGTCAACGCCGATCCGGCCACTGAAGGGCTGTTGCGGGTGGTATTCCTAGCGGACTACAACGTCAAGCTGGGCGAGCGCGTCTATCCGGCTGCCGATCTCTCCGAGCAGATCTCCACCGCTGGCCTGGAAGCCTCGGGCACGGGCAACATGAAATTCGCCATGAACGGTGCGCTCACGATCGGTACCCTCGACGGTGCCAATGTGGAAATCCGCGAGCAGGTGGGGGCAGACAACTTCTTCCTATTCGGCAAGAGTACCGCCGAGATTGCGGCGCTCAGGCAGGAGGGCTACCGCCCCTGGGAGCTGATCCACACCCTCGAAGCGATGCCGGAGGTGTTGCGGCTGATTGAGCAGGGCCATTTCAGCCATGGCGATGGCGAACTGTTCCGGCCTTTGCTACAGAATCTCACCGGCGACGACCGCTTCTTCGTGCTGGCCGACTTCGCCGATTATCTACGCGCCCAGGCCGCCGTCGATCAAGCCTGGGCAGATCGCGCCCATTGGAACCGGATGTCGTTGTTGAATACGGCCCGTTCGGGTTTCTTCTCCTCCGACCGTTCGATCCGCGACTACGCCACCAGAATCTGGGCCGCAGAACCGTTCCCGGTAACAATTACTTGCGAGCTTGATTGAGGCCGAGTCAGCTGGATTGAGCTGATCTGGACTGGAGCCAGCCGCTGGGCGGCAGCTCTGGCCTGATCAGCTGCGATCTGGTAGGTCGGGGGTTTGGTGGAGCAGGCGGTTGAGGCGGAGGCGATCGGCGTTGAGCGGATCGGGCGCCAGTTCACCGGCCACCTCGCGGAACTTCTGCTCCACCTCGTCGGGGACGCGCACATCAAAGATGCGCTCCATCAACACCTCGATCGAAAACAGGTGGGCGTTGATGTTTTCCAGATCGGCCATCGCCTGCTGGATGGCATCGGCTTCGGCGGCGGCGGCGGGGTTGGCGGCGGTGGTGCCCCGGCCGGCTTCGGTAGCGGGAGTGGCGGCGGGGCGAGGGGCTTCAGGGGCTTCGCCATCGCCATACTGCTTCTGCATCTCTTCCAGCACGCGCCCAGCCAAGGTGCGGAAGGATTGGAGCGCGGCCCAGTTGAGCTCCTGCTGCTGCCGGAGGCTGGAGTTTTCCCGGATCAGCCGGTCGTGTTCTCGGTAGAACCGCTGGCAATCAGGGCATTGGCAGGGCTCTTCAGGCACCGCGTCCCTTCTGTGCATCGGTTTCCATCATGGCACCGAACCGGAGGCGGCGCCTGGCGGGTCAGCGCAGACCGCCGCAACCCTTGCTCTGCGCTGGCTCCAGGGGCTTCCAGCCCTGGGGCGAACAGTCGGGGGGGCGTCGCTTTGGACAGGCAGCTCCAGCCGATGGCCGCCAGCCCTGAGCTGCTGCTGCGACTGTTAGCGGAATCGGCCTGGGTGCTCCAGCAACAGCAGCGCAGGGCTGCCGGGGGCGAGCTGGCATCGCGGCGATCCGGGGCACCAGGATCAACGGCGCATGAATTGCTGCGATCTGGGCCATGGCCGGGATCGGAACAGGGCCCAGGGCCAGAGACAGCGGCTCTGAACCCGCTTCCACCCCAGCGCCGCTGCGCCCGCCTAGCAACGGCCTCAGGCCACCAACGCTTCAGGCCAGCAGGGGCCCGCCGCCCCGGCCGTGGTGATCGCCGCTGCCATCCTCCTCGGGATCTGATCCATCGCAGGCGGCGGGCAGGGGGATCTCGATTGAACTCACCACGTGGATCACATCGCGGAGGCGCATCGCATCGGCAAACCAACCCATCGCCTGCTCCACATCACCGCGACGCTCGGCATCGGTGGCCTGCTCCTCATGGGCCTCGGCCAAAAGGGCCAGCCAGCAGAGGGTGCGGGCCTGAACCACCGAGAGGTCGAGCTGATCGGGCTGGCTGTCGGCGATGCGCTCGCCCTCCTGCTGCACCAGCAGCCGCAGCCGCAGATCGTGGAGCTGGCTGGCATGAAGCTGGGTCATCCGAAGCCGGGCGACTCCAGCCACGCTAGCGGCAGGGGGCGGAATCGGAAAGCCCCCCAGCCCTAGCCGCAGCCAGGGGATCCCATCGAGCGCCTTCGTCCTGGGGCCAGCCAGCGGCACGGCCATCCAGAACCGCAATCGATCTTGGAACCTTCCACACATCAGGCCTATCTTCTGCTGTCAAATCTTCTGCTGTCAAAAGAAAACTGGCTTAGGGGGTGGCTGCTGACAGGTGTCAGCACGGCACAGCCCCTGTCACCTAGCCAGCCATAGCCGCCACCAGCACCCGCTGATTGCGTTTTTTGCCACAAGAATGCAAACCTCGAGCAACACAATAATCCTAGCCCCTGCTGTTTTTCCATCATTTCCTGTTACAATCCCGGCCACCCCCGCCCCTACCAGGAGGCAACGCTTTAATTCCTTTTTCAGGCCTGCGTAGGTCTTTGCGCCATGCCCAATCAGACCCAGAACTTAATCAGCCAAGCCAGTGAACTCCTGGACATGATCACCATCCACGATGCCTTCAATGACGCCCAAACCCAAAAGGCTCAAAGCCTGAAAACATTCGTCGGCGAAGGTAGTCGCAACGGCATCCAAGCCCCTTGATAGCCATGGCTTTCTCCCTAGTGACTGGGCTTCGATCTGGAAACTACGGCATCGGCGGGCTGTTCCTTGACTTGCTTGACCTTGGCGAACTGCTCCATGCTGGCAGCGAGTGCCAACCCCTGGGACGCATCCAAACAGCTTCACATAGCACATTCGCTGAACACATTCCCTGGGCAGAACGGGGCTGGCGGGACTCGAACCCACGACCTACGGTTTAGGAAACCGTCGCTCTATCCGGCTGAGCTACAGCCCCATCCTTTCAAGTCTATCGCCAGCCTGGCCGAGCCCAGCTGGTGCGGGCTCCTAGGCGCTCTACTGGGGCGCTCTACTGGGGCTGTCTGCTGGGGCCCTCTCCTGGAAAGTAGGCTGACTACTGGAAAGCAGGCGAGGTGATCGCGATCGGTGCATCGTTGCCGGGGCTTCGGCGGCGGCGGCGGTTCGGCCGGTTGAGGAAAGTCCGGGCTCCCCAATGGCCAGGCCTGCCGGGTAACGCCCGGTGCGGGCGACCGTGAGGACAGTGCCACAGAAACACACCGCCGATGGCCTCGGTGAGGCTTGCCTCGCCCGGGGCACAGGCAAGGGTGCAAGGGTGCGGTAAGAGCGCACCAGCGGCATCGAGAGGTGCCGGCTCGGTAAACCCCGGCTGGGAGCAAGGCCAAGGCTTCGGCCTGCGGAACAAGGGTTGGCCATGGTCCCGTTCCGTTTCAATCCAGTGCCGCTCGAGGCCGCCGGTAACGGCGGTCCCAGACAGATGGTCACCCCCGTTGCCTGGCCCCGGCCCGGCGGCGGTGAACAGAACCCGGCTTATGTCCTGCTTTCCACCTTTTTGGCTTGCATCCCGGCTTGCGGCAGGACCAGGTCGAGGGCCCCGGCCAGAGGCTTCTACGCCGAGCGGGGCTGGGATGGGGTTGGCCCCCGGGCAGGCCCCCATGAAACGATGCCCCCACAGCCCCCCTCCGGCCCACCGCCGCCATGGCCCAGGAGTTTCGACCTTTGCCTGTGATCAGCGCCGAGCGGCGCCAGGGCCTGGGGGCCTTCCTGGCGGGCCTCGGCCTCGACCCTGCTGACGCCGGCGCCCCAGCGGCCCCGGACGCAGCCGGCGACAGCCCCGAAGCCCTCGCGCCGATCGAAGAAGCCCTCACCCACAGCTCCGCCGGCCGGCCCCGCAACCACGAGCAGCTCGAATTTCTCGGCGATGCGGTGCTGCGCCTGGCCGCCACCGAATTCCTGGCCCGTCACCACAGCGACCTGGCGGTGGGCCAGCGCTCCGCCCTGCGGGCCCAGCTGGTGAGCGACCGCTGGCTGGCCGAACTGGCCGAAGACCATGGCCTTGCCCCGCTGCTGCGGCTTGGGCCGATGGCCCTCGGCGATGCCAGCGGCCGCGCCACCGTGCTGGCCGAATGCTGCGAAGCCCTGGTGGGTGCCATCTACCAGAGTCGGGGCGGCTCCCAGGGCGGCCTGGAGGCGGTGCTGCGCTGGCTCACACCCGCTTGGCAGCGATCCAGCGCCGAACTGCTCGCCGATCCCGATCGCCACAATTGGAAAACGGCCCTGCAGGAATGGACCCAGGGCCAGGGGCTCGGCCTGCCCCATTACAGCAGCGCCGAAATCAGCCGCCGCCACGGCGATCCCCGCCGCTTCCAATCCCAGGTGCGCTGGGGAGAGGCAGCCGGCCATGGGGCCGAGGGCTGGGGCGGCTCCCGCCGTGAAGCGGAACAGCAGGCGGCCCGCGCCGCCCTGGCCGAACTCAAACGGCCTGGAGGGTCTGGAGGGGAACGGTGATGAGCTTGTCCCAGTTGCCGCCTTCAAACAGCACCGCCGCCCGGGTGCCGCTGATCCGCTGCACGAAGCCGCGGTAGCCGTTGTAGATCGAGCCCGGGTCGCGAACCAGCACCGTGGTGCCCGGCAGGATCAGGGCGGGGGAAGCGGATGCCATGGGGTGAGCCGGGATGCTGGGAGCCTGCCGCCATTATTGGAGCCCCAAGCCCCGAATGTCGGTTGAACCAAGCCGATCGCTTCGCCGCCGCGGCAGGCCATCGCCGCCGGCTACGCCCCCCTGATCCAAGGCCCAGGAGTCCAGGCCCAGGATCCAAAGCCAGCCTTGCCAAGCCCAGGGGCCAAGGTTCGCGGCAGCTGCGGGTCAAGCAATCTGCAAAGGGCAGGAACTCAGCCATCTGGACCGTGAAAGCCAAGATGATCCAGGGCCAGCCTGGGGCAAGCCACCAAAAGGATCCACCCAAACAATTGACCAACCCAATCTGCCAGTCGATTAGGCAGAAACAACCGCTGAGAATCCCTGCGGAATTTAGAGCGCCAGGGCTGGATCCGCCTTTCGCACCTTCGCGATTGAGGCAACGCAGGGCAAGCGGAGCTTGCTACCCAATCAAGACCTGCCAAGCCAATCTGGAAATGCAATCCACAAACGCAGTCACTTCGGGGCGGCTCACATAATCCCGCGTCTCAGCGGTCCCACCAGGCGTGAAGAGTTGCGAAAACTGGCTTGCTCCAGACTCGCAAGGGCCGGTTGGTCATTTTTCAAGCTGCCCCTGCGGCAAATGTGTTCGATCAAAATCGCCCAATCCACCCTGCCGTAGCAGCCACCATGGCCGATCCTCCATCCCCCCGCCCGGCGCCCGATCTGCTCGTGGTGGGCCGCCTCGTGGCCGCCCAGGGCCTCGCCGGTGAATTGCGGGTCCTCCCCCTCTCCGACTTCCCCCAGCGCTTCACCAGCCCCGGCCCCCGCTGGTTGCAGGCCCCAGGCAAGCCGGCCCTGGCGGTGGAGCTGCGCAGCGGCCGCCAGCTGCCGGGCAAGGAGCTGTTTGTGGTCCGCTTCGCCGGCATCGACAGCCGCGACGCCGCCGAGGCCCTGGTGGGCCAGGAGCTGCTGGTGCCCGCCAGCGATCGCCCCCGGCTGGAGCCGGGTGAATTCCACCTGCTCGATCTGGTGGGGCTGGAGGTGCGGCTACTGACGCCGGCCCCCGCTGCCGCCGCAGGGGAGGTCGGCGCTACCCCCGCAGCGATCGGCCGGGTGCTGGATCTGATCCACGCCGGCAACGACCTGCTAGAGGTGCAGCTCAGTGATCCGGCCGCAGACAACGCTGGCCGCCGCCTGTTCATCCCCTTTGTGCAGGCGATCGTGCCGGTGGTCAACCTGGCTGAAGGCTGGATCGGCCTCACCCCACCGCCGGGGCTCTTGGAGCTCTGAAGCCACCGCTGGCAACCAGCCGTTGGAGACCAGCCGCTGCAGCCCAACCTCCAGCTCAGGGTGGAGCAGCACAGCCAAGCCAGCAGGAGAGTCAACCACGCTCCATGGGCCGAGGTGCCCGCTAGGGCAGCTGAAGCCAACAAGCTCAGGTTGAATGGGCCTGCAAGTCTGAGTAACGCCGCCGCGGCAGCCATGGTCCCCACTCCCCTGGTTCCTGTGATCCTCTGCGGCGGCACCGGCACCCGCCTCTGGCCCCTATCGCGGGCCAGCTATCCCAAGCAGTACTGGCCCCTGGCTGGCAGCGGTGAAGAAACGCTGCTTCAACAGACCCACCAGCGCCTCAAGGGGCTGCCAGCCCTGGCGCCCCCGCTGCTGATCTGCAACGAAGACCACCGCTTCATCGTGGCTGAGCAGATGCGCCAGATCAACGTGGAACCGGCCGGCATTCTGTTGGAGCCGGTGGGTCGTAATACCGCTCCCGCCGTGGCCGTGGCGGCCCTCCAGGCCACCGCCAGCGGCGCCGACCCGCTGCTGTTGGTGCTGGCCGCCGACCACGTCATCAACCAGCCCGAGCGATTCCGCGCCACCGTGGCCGCCGGCATCGCCGCCGCCGAGGCCGGCCGGTTGGTGACCTTCGGCATCGTGCCAACCGCGCCGGAAACCGGCTACGGCTACATCGAAGCGGCCGAACCTCTCGCCCTGGCGAATCCCCAAGCCAGCGATGGCACACCCGACCAGGCCGGAGCAGTCCTGGTCCCCGTGCCGATCGCCCGCTTCGTCGAAAAGCCCGACCTCAGCACGGCCGAAGCCTTCCTCGCCACCGGGCGCTTCACCTGGAACAGCGGCATGTTCCTGTTCCGCGCCAGCGCCATCCTGGCGGAGCTCGAACGACTCGCCCCCGAGGTGGTGAGTGCCTGCCGCGACGCCCTGGACAACGACAGTCCCGACCTGGAATTCCTGCGGCTGGAGCGGGAAGCCTTCGCCAACTGCACCAACGTGGCCCTCGATGTGGCCGTGATGGAAAAAACCAGCCTCGGCGCCGTGCTGCCGCTCGATGCCGAATGGAGCGATGTGGGTAGCTGGGCCGCCCTGTGGGAAACGGGCCAGCGGGATGGGGCGGGCAACGTGCTGCGCGGCCGGGTGATCAGTGAAAACTCCCGCAACTGCTACCTGCGCAGCGAACACCGGCTGGTGGTGGGGCTGGGCGTGGAAGATCTCGTGGTGGTCGAAACCGATGACGTGGTGCTCGTGGCCCACCGGGACCGGGCCCAGGAGGTGAAGGCGATCGTGGGCCGGCTGGAACGGGAAGGCGCCCCCGAAAGCAAGGCCCATCGACGCATCTATCGTCCGTGGGGCCACTACGACGGCGTGGTCGAAGGCGAACGCTGGCAGGTCAAGAAGATCGAGGTCAAGCCTGGCGCCAGCCTGTCGCTGCAGATGCACCACCACCGGGCCGAGCACTGGGTGGTGGTCAAAGGCACGGCCATGGTGGAGAAAAATGGTGTCGAGGAACTGGTGGGCGAAAACCAGAGCACCTATATCCCCTTGGGGGCCCGCCACCGGCTACGCAATCCCGGCAAGATCCCGGTGCAGATGATCGAAGTTCAGAGCGGCCCTTACCTTGGCGAAGACGACATCGTGCGCTTCGAAGACCGCTACGGCCGCACGGACATGGCCACCGCCACCGCCACCGCCAACACCAACACCAACACCGCCACCGCCAAGCCCTGAGCCCAGGGCTTGGCGGTGGCCCCTTACTCCACCGTCACGCTCTTGGCCAGGTTGCGGGGTTGGTCCACATCGAGGCCCCGATGGGCAGCGATGTGGTAGCTGAGCAGCTGCATCGGAATCACGGTCAGCAGCGGGCTTAGCAGCTCATCCACCACCGGCAGGGGGAGCAGTAGATCGAAGAGCTCGGTATCGGGGCAATCGGGGGCCACACCAATCAGTTGGGCATCCCGGGCCTTGGCCTCCTGGGCATTGGAGAGCACCTTGTCGAACACCGTGCCCGGCACCGCGATCGACACCACCGGCACGCGGGCATCGAGCAGGGCGATCGGACCATGCTTCATTTCGCCGGCCGGGTAGCCCTCGGCATGGATGTAACTGATCTCCTTGAGCTTGAGCGCCCCCTCCATGGCAATCGGGTAATTGATGCCCCGGCCCAAGAAAATCACATCCTGGGTATCGGCAAACAGGTGGGCCAACTCGGCGCAGCGCTGGTCGTGGTCTTCGACCAGCTGCTGCAGCAGGCCAGGCAACAGCCGGATCCCATCCGCCAAGCGGCGCAGCTCGATGGCGGAGCGCAGCGGCGCTTCGGAGCGGCCGGGCGAACCGGCCGGCGGCTGGCCGCCGCCGGCCAGCGCGGCGGC
>CAIOGZ010000013.1 GCA_903858015.1 uncultured cyanobacterium | reverse complement strand
CGGTTTGGTGGTAGTGCTCCGAACAGGGTCACAGACCGGCCCACCCTTTGCCACAACAGAGAACTGAGGGAGGCGAGCCGTCAGCCCCGGCTACGCCGGGGCTGCTCCTCCTGAGTTACACCACTCCACGGGACGCTGCTGACTTTGTTGAACTTATTGACCAAAGCACGACGACATACTTCGCCGCCCCGATCTCTCTTTCAATCACTTCATCGTATGCCACGCCAGCAGGAATCTTTCTGTCCCACCAGACAGTCCAAGACCGACCTTCTAATAGCTGCGCAACAAGGCGTGCTCTTTCTCTGTCTTCTGAGGCGTAGCTAAGAAATATATCAGCCAACTGAAGGCTCCTTAGGTCGCGTGTGAATGGACAAAGACTGCCAAGGCCGATTCTAGCAATTCAGATCAAAGGCTGCAAAGCAGGCAAAGGCAAGGAGCCTGTGGAGGCGAAGCAGGAAACTGTTGGCAGTCATGGCGGAGGTAGTCCAAGATCCTTACAGATCTTCCGTACAAGTAATTCCTTGATTTCAGTATGGCGCGGAATCGAGCTACGAAGATTTCGTGATGGGTTCCACCACCATGAATGGTTGCCACCCTCCCTCAGCTGTTCACAGCCATAGCTGCTGAGATAGCGAAGCAGATCTCTACGCTTCACAGGAGCAAGGCAAGCTCCTCGGCCCCTGGGCCTGCAGCTTCTAATGCATCCTGACGGTTGAATTCCAGTGCTTCGCGCAGAACCTCTCTTAGTGATTCCAGAAGCGCTTCGCGACTCTGCTCTTGAGCATTCACGCCAGGAACCTCTTCCACCCATCCAATCCACCAGGGTCCATCCTGTCGAATCACAGCTGTGTAGGCGGATGTTGTAGTCATGTCTGTACCCAGGTTCTCTCCTTAACTTAGCTCAGATCAGAGTCGATGCGAAGGATCTTGACTTCAAGCATCTGAGTGGACAATCGACTGACCAAATGATTGTGTCGCCTACCGCACACTTATTGCCATGCTCCTTGAATTCACGCCGATGCCTTCGCGCTTCCCCCCGATCCTTCGAACGCTATGTGGGTGGTTTCCGAGAACCACAGTACCGCTCCTGCTGCTTTCCGAGAACCACTTCCATGCAGCAGTGCCAACTCTTGTAACGGCAGTCGCCTTCGCTGACATATGTTCCTGACGAACAGTGGTTATCCGCCTATCGAGCCGCGCTTGAGCGCGTGGATGTAGATCAACTGGGCAGATAAAGCCTCCCCTCAATCGCGTCGTATTCGAACAGTTCGGCGTAGCGGCCCCAGTCCACGGTGGTGGCCAGCTGGCGCTCGGCTTCCTGGAGGGGGAAGTAGTCGTCCCAGATGCCGAGGAAGAAATCGGAGCGCATGGCGCGGTTTTCCTTCTCCTGCAAGGTGTGCACGATGCTGCTGAGCACCGGCACCCGGCCCAGGGCCTGCTGGCGGAAGAGATCCTTGCTGCGCAGGATCGTGGTGGTGGCGAAGTCGCGGCCGATTGCGGTGAGGCGCACATCACCGTCGGCCACCTCCGCGAAGCCCAGCAGCACGGCCGCATCGAGCAGGGGGAGCAGATCATCCACCTCCAGCTGCAGGCGCTGGGCCAGCTGGGGAATCGAGCCATCGCCATCGCGCTTCTCCGCCACCAGCTCCAGCAGGCCGCTGATGCCCCCCACCCTCACATGCGGCAGGGGCCGGGCGAAGGGAGACACGCTGCTGCGCTGGGGGGAGGGCTCCGGGCCGGCGCCGGGACCCGCCGCGCCGCTCTCGGGCCCCTCCACCTCGCCGGTCACGGCGATGTCCGGGTTGGTCATCACCGAATAGATGTAATCCACCAGGGCCTTGAAGCGGGGGTGGTTGCGGTCGTGGGGGCGGGGCAGGTTCACCTGCAGTTCGCCGCGAATCCGGCCGGGCTTGGAGCCGAGGATCACCACCCGATCCGCCAGATAGACAGCCTCCTCGATGTTGTGGGTCACGATCAAAATGCTCTTGGAGGGGAAGGTGCCGGCATTCCAGAGGTCGTCGATCTCGCCGCGCAAGTTCTCGGCGGTGAGCACATCGAGGGCGCTGAACGGTTCATCCATGAACAGCACCTCCGGGTTGAGCACGAAAGCGCGGGCGAAGCCCACCCGTTGCTTCATGCCGCCCGAGAGCTCCTTGGGGTAGGCGTTCTCGAAACCATCGAGGCCCACGATGTCGATCGCCTTGAGGGCCCGCTCGCGCCGCTCGGCCAGCGGCACATGCCGGGCCGCCAGGCCCAGTTCCACGTTCTCCTGCACCGTGAGCCAGGGCAGCAGGGCGAAGCTCTGGAACACCATCGCCAGGTTGGGGTTGGCACCGCGCATCGGGATGCCGTTGCTGCGCACCTCCCCCTGGCTCGGCCGGATCAGGCCGGACATGATCCGCAGCAGGGTGCTCTTGCCGCTGCCGCTGCGCCCCAGCAGGGCCAGCACCTCGCCGCGGTGCACCGAGAGGGTCACATCGCCGAGCACCGTGAACTCGCCCTTGCCATCGGGCAACGGGAAGCGCTTGGAAACGTGGTCAACGGTGATCAGGTCCATCGGGGGCACGGAGATGAGGCGGAGACGGGCGGGGTTAATCAGAGGTGGTATTTGCTTTCGGCCAGGTCGTAGAGGCGGCGCCAGAACAGACGGTTGAAGCCCACCACAAACAGGCTCATCATCCCGATGCCCAGGGCGATGCGGGGCCAATCGCCCCGGCCGGTGGCCTCGGCGATATAGGCCCCCAGGCCGCTGGCCGCCAGGGTGGTGCTGCCCCAGCTCACCACCTCCGACACGATGCTGGCGTTCCAGGCGCCGCCGCTGGCGGTCACCCCGCCGGTGACCCAGGCCGAGAAGATGCCCGGGATGATCAACTTGCGCCAGCGCTGCAGACCCTGCAGCCCCACGTCGTCGGCCATCTCCCGCAGGTCGGAGGGGATGGTCTGGGCGCCGGCGATCGCGTTGAAGAGGATGTACCACTGGGCCCCGAGCGCCATCAGCAGGATCGAACCCCAGCCGATCGGGATCTGGAAACGGACGAAGAAGAGGGTGGCGAAGGGAAAGATGAAATTGGCCGGAAACGAGGCCAGGAACTGCACCAGCGGCTGCAGCAGCCGCGCCAGGCGGGGGTGGAAGCCGATCGCCACGCCGATCGGGGTCCAGATCAGGCTGGCCAGCACCAGCAGCAGCGACACCCGCGCCAGGGTCAGCAGCCCCAGGCGGAACACCGTGGCCACCTCGGCCAGGCCCACCCGGGTGAGCACGAAATGGATCAGGGCGGCCAGCAGGGCGCCGATCAGCACCAGCAGCGCCAGGTTGAACAGGCGCTCCTGGCCCGGCGGCGCCGGTTCCTCCTCGCGGTCCTGCACCGGCCCGAGCAGGGCGGACATCAGCCGGTCCAACCCCTCCAGCACCGGTGTGGAGGCCGCCGCCACCAGGCGGGGGATGTGGGCGGTGGTGAGCAGGTCGTAGAGCCAGGATTCGGGCGCATCACCCGAGGCGCTCAGCTCCAGCCGGAAGCGATCCGACCACGCCACCAGCGGCCGCCAGAACAGCTGGTCGACCAGCAAAATCACCACCGCCATCGTGGCCATCGCCCAGCCCAAGGCCGGTAGGTCCTGGGCGGCGATCGCGGCTGCCACGTAGGAGCCGATGCCCGGCAGGGTGTAGTCGTGGTTAAGAACGCTGATCGCCTCGCTGGCGGCCACGAAGAACCAACCGCCACCGAAACTCATCATCGCGTTCCAGAGCAGCGGGATCGCGGCGGAGGGCAGCTCCAGGCGGGTGAAGCGCTGCCAGCGGGAGAGGCGATAGAGGGTGGTGGCCTCGCCCAGCTCCTTCGGCACCGTGCGCAGCGATTGATAGAAGGAGAAGGTCATGTTCCAGACCTGGCTGGTGAAGATCGCGAAGATCGACGCCGCCTCCAGGCCCAGCAGACTGCCGGGGAACAGGGCGATGAAGCCCGTGACCGTGATCGAGAGGAAGCCCAGCACCGGCACCGACTGGAGGATGTCGAGCAGGGGCACCAGTACCCGTTCGGCGCGGCGGTTGTGGGCGGCGAGCCAGCCGTAGATCAGGGTGAACAGCAGCGAGGCCACCAGCGCGATGAACATGCGCAAGGTGGAGCGGGCCGCGTAATCGGGCAGGTTGCGCGGATCGAGCGACACCGTGGGGCTCACATCCGGCGGCCGGAAGCTCACCATCGAGCCCGCTCCCACGTGGGCGACCAGCCCCAGCAGGGCCAGCACCCCGAGGATCACCGCCAGATCAGGCAGCCCGAACGAGCCACTCCGGCGGAGCGACTCAGGCTCCGGCAACGGTTTCATGGCGATTCCCACGCTGGCGCGACTGTACGGAGGTGGTCGCGTGTCAGGGATGACTTGGGAGATGGCCCCAATGCCCGCCTGCAGCGCCCCCTGAAGGGCCGGGCTGGTCATGGCCATCACCGCCACCTGTCTCCCGGCGTACATCCGCCGCTGCGCCGCAAGCGAGCACAGGCGATAAAGTTCGACCTCGCCTGACCGGGGACCACCCCATGGCCTCGGAACCGGACCGGGCCGACCGGAATCAGGGCCTGATGCCGCCCCCCGATCCTGCCTCTGCCGCATCGCCCCCTAGCGGGGGGCTGAGGCTGCCGCTGTGGTCGCGCCTTCCGGCCCCCTGGCGGCCGCTGCTGCTGCTCGCCCCGATCGCCGCGGCTCTGCTGGTGCGGGGCCAGCTGAACAGTGCCCCCGCCCCCAGCCGCCGGCCGCCGCCCCTGGTGCAGACCGCTCCGGTGGAGCGAGGCTCAATGGAGGAGCGCTATCCCGTCAGCGCCGAGGTGAAGCCGCTGGTGTCGGTGGAGGTGCGGCCGGAGGTGAGCGGCACGATCCAGCGCCTCTTCTTCCAGGAGGGCACCGAGGTGCGCCGCGGTGATCCCCTCGCCCTGATCAACCCCACCCCCTATCAGGTGGCCCTCGACCAGGCCCGCGCCAACACCAGCCGGGCCCGGGCGCGAATCGGGGAGGCCCAGGCCCAGCGGCGGCTGGCCGAGGCCCAGCTGCGCCTGGCCAGCGACCGGGCCCGCCGCTATGGGGGCCTCAGCCGCCAGGGGGCGCTCAGCCGCGACGACGAGGAGAACTACCGCACCCAGGAGCTGGTGGCCCGCGCCAACCTCTCCGCCCTTGAGGGCAGTGCCGCCAGCGCCGAAGCCGAGCTGGCCGCCGCCCGCGCCGCCGAGGCCGCCGCCCGCCTCAACCTCGACCACACCCTGCTGCGCGCACCGATCAGCGGCCGCATCGGCCAGCAGCGGATCAGCCCGGGCAACCTGGTGCGCGAACAGGAGGGCAAGCCGCTGGTGGTGATCAACCAGACCAACCCCCTCGATGCGGTGTTCGGCATCCCCCAGCGCTGGGAGGAGCGGATTCAGGTGGGCCAGCGCCTGCGGATCGAGGGGCGTCCGGGCCTCGTGGGGCGGATCGTGTCGCTCGACAACACCACCAATGCCAGCACCGGCACCGTGCTGGCCAAGGCGCGGCTGGAGGGCAACACGGCGGGCCTGACCCCCGGCGAGACCGTGAACGCCAGCCTGCTGGTGCGGCGCCTCGATGGCGCCCTGCTGCTGCCCAGCCGGGCCGTGCAGCGGGGGCAGCAGGGGCCCTTCGTCTATGGCGCCCGCGGCGGCAAGGCCGTGCTGGTGCCGGTGAAGGTGCTGGCCAGCGATGGCCGCCGCACCGCCGTGGAGGCGGACCTGCAGCCCGGTGAGCCGGTGGTGGTGGCGGGTCAGTTCGCGCTCATACCCGGCGGCCCGCTGCGCACGGGCGCCGATCGCCAGGGCCAGCCCGGATCAGGGAATGCCGCAGGCAACCGGCCCAGGCAGCAGCAGCCATGAACCTCTCCGCAGCGGCGATCCGGCGACCGATCGCCACCCTGCTGCTCAGCCTCGCCCTGGTGCTGGCGGGCCTGGTGGGCTATGGCCAGCTGGCGATCAGCGACCTGCCCAACATCGATTTCCCCACCCTGCAGGTGAGTGCCACCCTGCCGGGGGCCGATTCGGAAACCATGGCCAGCGCCGTGGCCCTGCCCCTGGAGCAGCAGTTCTCCAGCCTGCCGGGCCTCAGCACGGTGACCTCCAGCAGCACCCAGTCGAGCAGCCAGATCACGCTGCAGTTCGACCTTTCCCGCGATGTCGACGCCGCCGCCCAGGACGTGCAGACCGCCATCTCCCAAGCGCAGCGGCAGCTGCCGGCCGGCATGCCCAACCCGCCTTCGGTGCGCAAGGTGAATCCGGCCGAGCAGCCGATCCTCTATCTGGTGCTCACCTCCTCGGTGCTGCCGCTCTCGGAGGTGAATCGGGCGGCGGAGATCCAGATCGCCCAGCGCCTCTCGATGCTGAATGGTGTGGCCCAGGTGAACATCTTCGGGGCCCAGAAATATGCGGTGCGGGTGAAGATGCGCCCCCAACAGCTGGCGTCGCGCCAGCTGGGGGTGAACGACGTGGTGGCGGCGGTGCAGAGCGCCAACTCCACGATTCCGGCGGGCACGCTTTACACGCCTGAGCGCACCTATGCGATCCGCGACAACGGCCGCCTGCTCGATGCGGCCGCCTTCGCCGATCTGGTGGTGGCCTACCGCAACGGCTCACCGATCCGGCTGGCCGATGTGGCCGAAGTGAGCGACAGCGTGGCCAATGAACGGCTGGCCAGCCGCTTCAACGGCGTGCGCTCGATCGTGCTGGCGGTGCAGCGCCAGCCCGGCAGCAACGCGGTGGCGATCAACCAGCGCATCCTTGAGATGTTGCCCGAGCTGCGGGAACAAATCCCCGCCGCGATCAATGTGCGGGTGCTTTACGACCGCTCCGAGAGCATCCGGGCCGCCATCGACGACGTGCAGCAGTCGCTCCTGCAGAGCGTGCTGCTGGTGGTGGGGGTGGTGGTGCTCTTCCTCGGCTTCACCACCACCGCCCTGATCCCCGGCCTGGCGATCGCGGTGTCGTTGATCGGCACCTTCGCGGTGATGGCCGTGCTGGGCTTTTCGCTCGACAACCTCTCCTTAATGGCCCTCACCCTGAGCGTGGGCTTCGTGGTGGATGACGCCGTGGTGATGGTGGAAACGATCGCCCGGCTCCAGGAGGAGGGCCTCGATCGGCGTACGGCGGCCCTCAGGGGGGCCGAGGAGATCGGTCCAACGATCGTGTCGATGACCATCGCGCTGATGGCCGTCTTCCTGCCGATTCTGCTGATGGGGGGCCTGCTGGGGAGGCTGTTCCGGGAATTCGCCATCACCCTGAGCGTGGCGATCGCCTTCTCCGGCCTGGTGGGGCTCACGCTCACGCCGATGCTGAGCGCCCGCTTTCAGCAGGCCCCCGGCGGTAGCGGTGCTCCGGCGGAGAGGAAGGCGGCGTCGCTGCCGGCGGAAGCTGGCCTTGGGGGCTTCCAGGGGCTCGGGGGGCTGCTGCGCCGCGGCCAGCGCGGAATCGAGCGGCTGATCGCGGCCTTCAACCACCAGTTCGAGCGGCTGTCTCGCTCCTACGCCCGCTCCCTCGACGAAGCCCTACGGCACCCCCGGCCCACCCAGACCCTCTCGCTGCTGCTGGTGGGCCTGAGCCTGGTGTTCTTTCTGCTGATTCCCAAGGGCTTCATCCCCGATGTCGACACCGGCCAGATCACGGTGTCGACCCAGGCGGCCGAGGGGGTGAGCTTCACCACGATGGCCAAGCTGCATGGGCGGCTGAGCCGCAAGGTGCTCGCCCATCCGGCGGTGGAGGGGGTGAACAGCACGATCGGCCAGGGCGGGCCGAACGCCTCGGCCAGCAGCGGGCGGCTGTTCGTGAAGCTCAAGCCCCGCGCCGAGCGGCGGCAGTCGGCCCAGGAGGTTGTGAAAGACCTGCGGCGCAGCGTGAACTCGGTGCCGGGCCTGCGGGGCTTCGCGCGGCTGCCGGCGGCGGTGAACATCGGCGGCACCAGCAGCCGGGCCAGATATCAGTTCTCGCTGCAGACCCCCGAGCTCGCCGACCTGGTGCGGCTGAGCAGCAGCCTGCAGCGCAGCCTGCGGGAAATCCCGGGCCTCACGGAGCTCAACAATGACCTGCTGGCCGCCAATCCCCAGCTGGATCTGCGCATCGACCGGGAGCGGGCCGCGGCGCTGGGGGTGTCGGTGGCGGATGTGCAGGCGGCCCTGGCGGCCAGCTACGGCGAGGGGCAGATCTCCCAGATCCTGCGCGGCGATGGCCAATACCAGGTGCTGGGCGGCGTGGTGGCGGCGGACCAGGGCAGCAGCAGCGACCTCGACAAGCTGGCGATCCGCAGCCGCAGCGGCGCCCTGGTGCCCCTCTCCAGCCTCACCCAGGTGGCCGAATCGGCCGGCCTGGTGGCGGTGAACCACACCGATCAGCTGCCCTCGGTGAACTTCTCCTTCAACCTGGGGCCGGGTCAGTCGCTCGATCGGGTGAGCCAGGAGATCCGCAGGCGGGCCGAGCCATTGCTGCCGCCCGGCAGCAGCCTTGATTTCCAGGGCGATGCGCGGGTGTTCGCCCAGTCGCTCGGGGGGATGGGCTGGCTGCTGCTGGTGTCGGTGCTGGTGATCTACGCGGTGCTGGGGATCCTTTACGAGGACCCGATCCATCCGCTGACAGTGCTCACCAGCCTGCCGCCGGCGGCGGTGGGGGGACTGGCGATGCTGATCCTCTTCAACGCCGAACTCAACATCTACGGCTTCATCGGCCTGATCCTGCTGATCGGCCTGGTCAAGAAGAACGGCATTATGATGGTGGATGTGGCCAACCAGCTGCGCCAAGGCGGCGCCGACGCCACCAGCGCGATCCGCCAGGCCTGCACCCTGCGCTTCCGGCCGATCATGATGACCACCGCCGGCGCCATCCTCGGCACGGTGCCCCTGGCCCTGGGCTTTGGTGCCGGTGGGGATGTGCGCCAGTCGCTCGGGCTGGTGGTGCTGGGCGGGCTGCTGGTGTCGCAGCTGGTCACGCTTTATGCCACGCCGGTGTTTTTCGTGGCGGCGGAGCGCTTCGCCGAGCGGCTAGGGCTGCGGCGGGGGCTGGAGCAGGCCAGCGGCCATGCCGCTGAACTGCAGCCCCAGCCGCGGCGCGGCCCCTAACCATGGCCACTCGCCCCCCCGCGGCGACCTACCGGCGCCAGCTGGGGTTGATCCTGCTGGCGGGCCTGGCCTTCCGCTCGCTGGCGGCCCTGATCCTGCCCCCCGGTTACGACGAAAGCTATTACCTGTTCTACGGCCAACATCCGGCCCTGAGCTACTACGACCACCCCCTCGCCACGGGGCTGTGGTCGTGGTTGGGCAACCAGCTCGGGGGCAACACCTTGGCCCTGCGGGTTCCGGCGCTGCTGAGTTACACCCTGGCCTGCGGCCTGCTGGCGGAAGCCGGCCGCAAGCTGGGGGGCGCCACGGCGGGCCTGCTCACGGCCCTGCTGGCCAGCTGCTCGCCGCTGCTGCTGGTGGGGGGCGGCCTGCTGCTGCTGCCGGATGCCCCGCTGCTGCTCGCCCTGGCCCTGCTGGCCTGGTGGCTGGCCCACCATCCGCTCAGCCGCCGCGCCAGCACCGCCGCAGCCCTCAGCCTGGGGGCGATCCTCGGGGCGCTGACGCTCTGCAAATACCAGAGCTTTCTGGTGCTGCTCTGCTTAGGGGCGATCCGGCTGCACCAATCGTGGCGCAGCCGCCGCTGGCGAGCCGGCGAAACCCTGCTGGTGCTGCTGGGCTGGCTGCTGGTATCGGCGCCGCTGTGGATCTGGAACAGCCGCCATGGCTGGGTGTCGTTCAGCTTCCACGCCGCCCGCACCCAGGCGGAGCAGGCTTTCCATCCCGCCGGGCCGCCGCTGCTGCTGCTCAGCCAGCTGCTGCTGCTGTTTCCGCCGATCGGGCTGGCCCTGCTGCGGGCCCTGGCGGGCGGCACCAAGGCTGAAGCGGCCAAGGCTGAATCAGCCAAGGCTGAAGGGGGTCAGATTCAACCGGGCCAGGCTGCAGCGGCGGCGGAATTCCGCCGCACCCTGCGCTGGATCGCGCTCCCCCAGCTGGCCTTCTTCCTGCTGCTGGCCGGGCGGATGCAGGTGCTGCAGACCTGGCTGCTGCCGGCCTGGTGGCTGGCCCTGCCCCTGGCCGCCGACCGGCTGGCTCCGGCCTGGGGCAGCTCCGCCTCGGGGCACTTCGCCTGGCGGGCGCAGGACCTGGGCCTGCGCCGCACGGCGCTGATCACGGCCTCCACGGTGCCGCTGCTCTGCCTGCTGGTGGTGGCCCACATCCGCTGGGGCATCGCCTCGGCCCTGATCCCCCCCGGCCTCGACACCTCCGACCAGCTGGTGGATTCGGGCGCACTGCGCCAGGCGCTGCGCAGCGATCCCAAGCTGTGGCGGGCCCTGGGCGAGGCGGAGCTGATCGCCAGCACCCGCTACGAACTGCCGGGCTTCCTGGCCCTGGCCCTGCGCGGCCAGAGCCGGGCCCGCTACACGGCCTATGGCAAGGATCGGCGCGGGTTTCAGTTCTGGAACGAGGCGATCAACCGCTCGGCAAGGCGCGGTGTGCTGTATGGATTCGTGGGGGACGACACGCCGATTGCCACGCTGAAAAGCTCCCACCGGTTTGACGATCTGCAGCTGCTGGGGCGGCTGCGGCTGCGGCGGGGCGGCCGGCCGGCGGTGGGGATGGAGTTCTACAGCTTCGACCCGTCGCGGCTACGGGGCGGCACGTGGTAGCGCTCGGCATCGTCAAATCCAGCTACCCCAGTATAGTGTAGTACAAACTGCGGCCAGAAGCGATTGCTTTACCAGCGTCAATAGGCGCCAATATTTCAATCGTTCGAACTTTGCTGAGATCGGGCGACATCGGCTTCCGCTTGCGGGGCAAGGCATGGCAAAAAGCCTGAGAGGCGTCACTGCGGGCATGCCCGAAGAGCTAGGTTGCAACTTGCCCAATAGCAAACCCTAGGGGTAAAAGCGACCATTGCGACCTTGACGGATTTAGGGAAGCCTTCCCGACCCCCTTTGCCCGCTGCCAAACTTGATCGAATGGCCAGAATTTACAGTCAACAGCAAGCCCAAAACCCCGTCCTGCCAGCGCGCAACACCATCCCCAAACTTATTCATCAAATCTGGATCAGCCCGAAACCCATACCCTCTTAATACAAAATCTTTATACAAGGATGGCGCAGACATCAACCAGACTGATAGCACCGCCCCTGGACAGATCCAGACGTTGCAAGCCTCGCACCCCAAAGCGCAGATCCGATCGGGAGCCATGCTTACCTAGGGCCTCAGATAATCTGCAATTCCATGATTGGCTCACGGGCGTGACATCTGATTTTAAAAGCATGCTTGGATAAAGTGCGCGACTTTTCAAGCCGTCCTGAATATTTTCAACTAAACTTGCGCGAGTCTCTGCAAATTGCGCGTCTCAAGCTTTCCAAAGCGCAAGTTCAACGCATTAAGGAATTAACAATTAGAACATAGATCTTTTCGCCATGCAGCTCTCGATCAGCCTAATAATACACCGGGCAATAACATTATTTTCCGCCGACTTATCTCAGCCCGATAGGCGCCTGGCATTAGATGTATTTCATGCTCGCCGATTACTGGATAAAACGCGCTCGCTATCAATTTCCCAAAGGAAAAAATCCGCAGAATCTACCAACACGCACTGCCAGAAACTGTTGCCATCCACCACTCCAGAGCAAGCTGGCTGAACACTTGATGTTGCTTCGTCTCAAGATGCGGAGGCCTGCAACAGCGCTTTATTCACGAAGCTCGATCCCACCCCCTGCGGCAGGAAAGCTTGCGCAAGCGAGGGGCTCAGCCCAATGTCGCGCCCCAGCGGCTGCACGCCCCTGGGCCGGGAGGGTCGATGTCGAAGCGAACCCCAGCCATGCCCTGGCCGCTGCGGGGGCCGGCGCGGCCAGGGCCTTGGGGGGAGGGCGTATGCGAACGAGCGCTCCAGAAAGCCCCCACAGACTGGTGCGAACTGTGAGCAAGATCACAGCCAATCAGCCGTGGTTTGCCAATATTGCTGCAGATACGCATCTTATTCGCGTTACAACGACCAAGCTCCAGCCTGCCCCACCGCGATCTCGCCGGGCCTTGACCAGGCCCCGGCCAGGCCAGCCCCCCCCCCTGAACCATGGCCAGCTCCGACGCCCCTGAGCCAGCTCCTTGGGCCCGCCTCACCGGGGGCTTGGTCGGCGCGCTGCTAGCCGGCTTGGCAGCCCCGGCCGACGCCCAGGTTGCGCCTGGTGGCTTGGGCACCCAGGTGAACGGCAGCGCCAATGGCAGCTGCAGCGCGGGCGCTTGCCTGGTGACCGGTGGCATCGGCGCCGGTTCGAATGGCTTCTACCGCTTCAGCAGCTTCGACACGCGCCATGGCGTAACCAGCGTGTCGATCGCCAATCCCGGCCGCAGCACCGTGATCGTGGGGGTGAACAACCGGCTGGGCAGCTTTTTAAATCGACCGCTCAACCTCAGCGACAAGGCCACGCTCTATTGGGTTTCACCCGGTGGCATCTGGCTCGGCCAAGGCGCCAGCTTCGCCAGTGGCCCCAGCTACGCGCCGTTGGAGTCCCTGCTGCTCACGACCGCCACCAGCATCAATCTGGGCGATGGCAAGGCCTTCGACGCCCTGCGGACCAGCGCCGACGAGGCCGCCGGCCTGGGGGGCAGGCCGGATCCGAGCCAAGCCCTCACCAACTCGCAGGCCAGCCTGGCCGAGCTGGACCTGACCAGCCCCGGCCCGCTGGTGCTGGCGGGAGGCCAAATCAAGGTGGATCGCTCCCTCATCCTGCAGGCCCCCGACGGCCTGGTGCAAGCGCTGCCTGGGCCACCAACCAGCCCCCTGATCAGCAGCCTGACGGCAGGCGATGGGGTGCAGCTGGTGGGCCGGGAGCTCAACTTGGAGAATCTCACGATCACGGCGGGCAGCCCGGGGGCCTGGGGCGCTATCCGCCTGGAAACGGGCGCTAGGGAGGGACAAACGGCCGCTGCCCTGCGGCTGGCTGGCAGCCAGTTGACGGGCGGTTTTGTCCAGCTGCGGGGCGCCTCGATCGCGGTGCAGACGAGCGCGATCGAGGCGCCCTCCGGGCTGATTCGGCTCGAGAGCACAGCCCCAGCTTCGGCCGGAACGATCAACCTCGACGCGGTGCGATTTGATCTGGGGATTCACAATCTGATCGACCTAGAGCGAGAAAAGCAGATCAAAATTCCTGCTGAGTTAAGCGGCGGCGTCAACATCATTGTGGCTGCCACCACCCCCCTGATCCATCTCAAGGCAGCGGGGGATGTGGTGATCCAAGCCTCCGAGCTGCTGGCCAGCCAGGATTTAACCCCCCTGCGGCGGGACCTCGCCCAACGGGGCCAGCCGCCGATCGCCGCCGAGGCGATCAAGCTGGCGGATGCCAGCGGCAATGTGGTGATCGAAGCCGGCGGCGCCATCCGGCTGGCCCAGAGCGAACTGCGCGCCGATGCCAGCGACAACCTCGCCGGCAACATCGCCCTGGCCGCCCGGGGGCAGGCCGGCCAGGGCGGCCTCAGCTTCGATGCGGTCACCCTTTCGGCCAGCGGCGGTGCCGGCTCCGGCGATATCCGCCTCAGCAGTGCCGGCGGTATCCGTTTGCGCAGCAGCACATTGCAGGCCGAAACCAACCTTGCCCCCAGTAGCGATGGCCTGACGGCCGATTGGTCAAGCCCTTTTTTAGGCGGCGAAATCACGCTGATCAATGGCTCTGAATTGGATCCAATTGTGGTCGAGAACAGCCGGCTGATGGCCCCCATGCATAGCGGCTCAGGCTTACTCGTTCCTGGATACCCTTATGACTACCACGATGACAATGACAGCTTTGTTTCCACGATAGGCATCAATGGCGACTTTGGCTTCTTTCCCAAGGGCCAGATTTCCATCTCAAGCCATGGTGGTATTACGATCAATAGGGGCTCTGTTTTGGATGTTAGTAGTCAACCCCCCAGCCCGGATGGATCACCGCCGGCAGCGCTGCAATCCTTCGGTGGCCAAATCAACTTGCTCAACTGGGGCCCTAGCCCGCTGCAGATTGACCAGGCCAGTCTGCTCAGCCTCAGTGATCCCTCAAGCGCGCCCTTTTACAACAATCCCGATGCTGGTCCGATTCCGGTGGGCGAACCTGGCCTGATTCAGCTTTGGAGTAACAGCGGTTTCAACCTAGCCAAGGGCGAGATCAATGCCGGTGAGGGAGGCTTCATCAGTTTGGCTTCGCTGCAGCCGGCCACGATCAGTCCCGACGCCTCGCTGGCCACCGGCAGCGATCCTGCGGCTGCTAGTCGCCTGGCCATCCGCGATGGGCTTGCCAGCCTGCCACCCTATGTTAACCAGGAGCTTGAGTTGAGTGATAAAACCCTGGAGCGTCTAATGGATCAGAGCATAGACGTTGGCGTACTCCCCAGGTATTTGACGATACTGAAACCCGATCTTCCCGAGGAGAAACCAACTGTCAACACCATTGCCCCAGATCCAATTTCTTCCAGGCCGGTGCTAGCAGTAGAGGAAAACCCCTATCAAGAAAAGTATGTTTCCCTATTTAGCGAGAGTTTTGGTGCTGATTTTGGAGCTAGCTTTGCTGCCAAGCCGTCGCCACTGCAAGCCGAAGTCAGCGGGCAGAGGCTGGATCCCTCTGCCAGCAATCCCTCTGCCAAAGAACAGCAACCACCCTTAACACTAGACACCAACCAAAGGGGCGCCAAGCAAGAAGAAGGCCTAGCCGGAGCTGTTTATTCTTCCCCAGCTCCATCGCCGCCGATCAGCAGCGCGGGCCCGTCCCAGCAACCCTCCAAGACCCTCCCAACCAACCTGAGCCGCATCGATGCCCAGGCGGCAAGCCTCAGTTTCTCCCAGGGGGAGGAGCGCTCCCGGCAAGACACGCTCCAGGGGCTCAGCCTCAGCTATGCCGGCGGCGGCGGCGTGCCCAGCAGCGCCCGGCTGCAGCAGCTGCTCCAGGCGGCGGAGGCCACGCTCAGCAGCGACGGCAAGGCGCCCTACCGACCGGCGATCGTGCGCCTCAACCTCAGTTCGGTGCTGGCCGGCAAGGCCCAGCTGGATCTGCTCTATCTGCCGCCCAAGGGGCCGATCCAGGGCTGGCGGGCTGAGCTGGCCGAGCAGGAGCTGCGGGGCTCGATCCGCAGCCTGCAGCAGCAACTGAGCCGGATGGAATCGCCGGACCTGGAATCGGCGGATTCCGCGGCCATGCAGCTTTCGAATCTGTTGCTGAAACCGCTGCTGCCGGCCCTGCGCCAAGATCGGATCACGGCCCTGCTGCTGAGCGTGGATCGGGGTCTGCAGGCGATTCCCTATGCAGCGCTGCCGATCGAGCCCAAGGTGGTGTTCGGTGATCGTTATGCACTCACGCTCACGCCTTCGCTGGGGCTGACGAACCTGGAGGGGAGGATCTCCAGCCGCCCCGGCCGGATGCTGCTGGCGGGTAGCAGCCAGTTTCGCAATGGCCTGGCCGACCTCCCCTTAGTGCGGCAGGAATTGGCCAATCTGGCCGCCGAACATAGCTCGGACTTGCTACTTGATCAGGCCTTCAATGAACGAGCCCTGTTCCAGAAAGCCAGCCTCGGCAAATACCAACAGGTGCATTTGGCCACCCATGCGGAGTTCAGCCCTGGCAGTCCCTCCCTGGCCCGTATCTATACCGCAACCGGTGATCTCAACCTTGCCGATCTTGGCCGTCGCCTGCGTCAAGGGCCCACCGGCACCGATCTCGATCTGGTCAGCCTCAGCGCCTGCCGCACGGCCCTTGGCGATGCGCAGAGTGAACTGGGCCTGGTGGGCCTGGCCCTGCGCACCGGTAGCCGCAGCGCCCTTGGCAGCCTCTGGTTTGTGGATGATGCCGCCACGGCGGCTTTCTTTGTGGCCTACTACCGCCAACTGGCCCTGGGCCTCCCGAAGGACGAGGCCCTCAGGACCACCCGCTTGGCCCTACGCCAAGGCGCGATCCAGCTCAAGGGTGACCGCTTGATCGACGCTGATGCCAAGACCCTGGTCTCAGGGCTCTCAGCCGGCGACCAGCTGCGGCTTGCCAAGGGCCTTCGCCATCCCTATTTCTGGGCTGGCATTGTGCTCTCTGGTAGTCCATGGTGAGCAAATCCATGCCAATTAAATCCATGCCAATTAAATCCGTGGCCAGTCAATCCGTGACTAGTCAATCCGTGGCTAGTCAATCCGCGGCCAGCCAATCACTGGCAAGTAGATCAGCCGCAAGTAGATCAGTTGCAAGTAGATCAGTGACAACTAGAACCGCGGCAAGGCCGTTAACAAGCCAACTTGTTGCGACCATGCCTGATCCATAAGCATTTCCTTTGCGTTCCAACCATGAACTTCAAACCCCAATCGCTAGCCATGCCTAACCCTTGCAACCCTCAAGCCTGGTCCTTGCCCCATGCCCAGCGCAGTCAACCCTTTTTTTCCGCTGCCAGCTTGCTGGTGGCAAGCCTGGCCCTACTTAACTTCCCCCCTAGACCAGCCCAGGCCGCTAATCTTTACTGCACATACCTGTCTGCATCATCTTGCAGAGGCTTACCATCAAGTGGGTCTGCCTCCTCCAATGACACGTATTTCTGGCAGCCAACTAGCTCCACAATTAATTCAAGTCCAATAGGGACCATTTCCCTCAGCTCACTCAACAACCAACGCGCCATCACAAGCCAGCCTAAGCTGAACCGACTAACCCTTGTCTGGTCTTCTAATCTTAACCCCAGCGCCCAGCTCCAGGGCTTAGGCACCTCTGGCAACGATACATTGGTTGGCAGCCTAGGGACCGACAGCCTTACGGGGGGCGGCGGCAATGACGTGTACGTGGTTGGATCCGCTTCACATTGCCTCGTAAATCCAATCAGACTAGTAGATTGCAAAGTTGAACCCTCATTGTCCACATCAGGGACTACAATTCCTGCGCCGACGCAAGACACGATAAGCCTTAGCGGAACCGCCAGCGTCATCTACATTAGCTATTGTCTTCAGTACAACCTGGCCTCAACCACCACGAGCTCCGCCGCCCCCAAGGGCTATGGAGGCAAGTATGTTACGCAGGCCACCAAAAGCAACAACGTCAACTCCAGCTCGAATCAGTCTGTTTCCACCGATTACGATCCGTTTGGCTGCTCCAGCAGCCAGGCCTGGGCTCCCCAGCCGCACAGTTGGTCCGCAGCCTCGCTGTGGCAATGGTTGATGGCGAGCTCCCAAGCCGTCGTGAGCTCGATCTTGCGGGGCCCGCCAGCCTGGGCCCAAACCACCCTAGATCTCCCCCTCCAAGACGGCCAACCCGTGTACCCCGGAGCCGTGCGGATCGTGCAGAATTCGGAAGGTTTCTTTGGCAGCAAAGACGGCAGCAGCGGGAGCAGGATCCATGTGGATGGCTCCAAGTTGTCCTTTAATGGCGAGCCGCTCGCTTGCATTTCTAGCCAAGGATCCTCCCGATGCCAAACAGCAATATCTAGCGTAAAACTATATAATCAGCTTTCCAGTAACGATGCGATCCCGCTGGGCCAGGGAATCAGCTTTGTCTACCACCAGGCCCTGGGCCTCTTGGTGGCCTACAGCAACGACACCTCCCCCTACGGCAGCCCGCAAAATCAAGGCCAGGTGATCGCCCAGCTACTGCAGCCCAGTGGCAACGGCACGAATCTTCTCCGCTACAGCCAACCCCCTAGCGCTTCGCTCGATTGGGTGATCGCCGAGGATCTCTCCAGCGGCTTGGTCCAAAGCCTGCACAGTTCCGCCAAAGTTTCCAGCCCATCAAGCCCCCGATCCTGAGTGCCGCTGCCACTCCTACTTGCCCAACTGCTAGCCCCCCCGATCCAGCCGGGGCCGGTGCGCTTGCCGGCCCCTTCCGCCGCGGGGGCCCCGCCAGCCGTGCCCGGGCTTTCGCCAATCCGGCCGGCTCCCCCCTTGGGGTTGCCGGCTCCGATGCCAGGGCCCGCCCAGCAGCCCGCCGGCCCGCCGCCCGCCGGGGCTGCGCCGCCGCCAGCCCCAGCCCAGCAGCCCGCCAGCAAACTCCCCAGGGTGCGGGGCCTCAGCCGCTACGACGCCGCCAGCTTGCGCCGTATCCTCACCCCCTGTAGCGCCTTGGCCGAGGAGAGCGCCCGGCTGCAGGCCTGCGCCGTCGCCCTCACCACGCAGTTCACGGCCGATGGCTACATCAATAGCCGGGTGTATGTCGTGGCCGATCCTCCGCCTGCTGGGTTGGAGGTGGTCGAAGGCCGCATCGCCGCCGTGCGGGTGCAGGGGCCCGAACCGCGGCTCAACCAGCGGCTGCTGCGCCTGCTGCTGCCGCTGCAGAGATCGGTGCTGCAGTTGCCAAGCCTGGAGCGGGTGGTGCGCCAGCTAAAACGCCAGAACGGCGTCGACAACCTGGAGGTGAGCCTCAACCAACTCGGCGGCGATATCAGCCGCGCCGAGCTCGTGGTGAACGTCACCCCCCGGCGGCGGACCCTCCAGGGTGAGCTCAGCCTCCGCAACGACGGCACCCCCGGCAGCGGCCAGTTTCGGGGGCTAGCCACCCTGCTCCAAAACGATCTTTTGCGCCCTGGCGATGGCCTGTTGTGGTTCGGGGAGGTCAACACCGATGCCAGCCCCGACCTGGGCTACTCCCTCGCCTCGCTCAGCTACACCCTGCCGCTGGGGGAGAGGCTGCGGCTCAGTGGGGCCTTCGGGGCCAGCCGCCGCAATCTGATCGAGCTCAGCGGCGTTGCTTCTGAGCTCTCCTACCGGCAGCTGCAGGTGCTGGGCCAGGCCGAATACCGCATCGCCACCAGCCTCTCGAGCCGCTGGTATGGCTTTGCTGGGCTGAGCGCCAATCGCACCGATAGCTACCTGGCCGGCCAGTCCCTGCCGCTGCTGTTCGGGGCCGGATCGGAAGGCTGGCTGCGCAGCGGCTTCCTGCGGCTGGGCCTGGCTGGGGAGGGCAGCGGCGACGGGATCGAATGGAGCGGCAGCGCCTATGGCCTCCAGGGGCTGGCCGGCTTCAGCAGCAGCGAGCAGCTCCAGGCCCAGCAACAGCTGGGCATCCAGGCGGGCCAGGCCCGGGCGATCGGCCTGCAGCTCAACGGCAGCTGGCGGCCTGCGGCCCGCTGGCAGCTTGCCCTGCAGGGGGGTGGGCAGCTGGCGTTGGCTCCGCTCACCGGCCCGATGGGCCTCAGCCTCGGCAGCGACAACGGCCTGCGGGGCCTGCCGGGTCAGGTGATCAGCGGCGATAGCGGCCTGCTCGGCGAAGCCGAACTGAGCTGGAGTGCCTGGCATAACGGCCAGGCCGAGATCCAGTTGGTGCCCTTCTTTGGCGCCGGCCGCGTCACCACCCAAACGCCCGGGGGCTCGTTCAGCGGCACGGTTGGTGCCGCTGGCCTGCTAGTGCGCTGGCTGCAGGGTAGGCACTGGCTGATGGAGCTGGGTTGGGTAAACCAGTTCGAGAGCGCTAGCGTGGCCCTGCCGGATGACTGGCTCTTGAACAACGGCCTCTACAGCAAAATTAGTTTTCGCTTTTAAACCATACCCCCTTTAAATATTACCCCTTTAAGCCACACCACTTTCATTTGCACCGCCTTCATTCGCACCGCTTTCATTGGCACCACTTTCAAGAGCGCCACTTTCAAGAGCACCAGCTGGAATAGCACTACCTGGAATAGCACTACTTTCAATGGCACCGCCCCATCAGCCCCCCAAGCCCCCCCCGCTGCTGCGGCGGCCTGGCTTCGCCCCGGGGGGGAGGCTGATCAATGGCATGGTGCCGTACATGGCTGCTGGCTTGTTGCTGCTGGGCCTCCATCACAGCCGCCTGCTCCAAAAAGCCAACCTGCTGCTCTACGACCAAAGCCAACGGCTGCGGCCCCTGCCGGACGGCAGCAGCACGCCGGTGCGACTGATCACGATCACCGAAGCCGATCTCAAGGAGGTGGGTTGGCCGATCGACGATGGAATGATCCTGGCGGCGATCCAACGGCTCGATCAGGCCGGCGTCAGGGCGATCGGCCTCGACCTCTACCGCGACATCGGCGTGGGCCCAGACCAGCCGAGGTTGCGGGCCCTGGTTAGGCGCCAGCCCCGGGTGGTCTCGGTGTTCAGCAGCGTCGATGGGATTGGCGCCATCCCGGGCACGCCGCCCCAGCGCCAGGCCTACAACGACCTGGTGATCGATCCCGACCAACGCGTGCGTCGCGATCTGCTCTTTGTGCGGGGGATGGGGGCAGCGATGGTGCCGCTACCGCTGCGGATGCTGGAACTGGGGCACCGCGGCAGGGCCCTGCGCGAGGCGCTGGAGCACAACCCTGCCTTTGCCAAACCGCTGCAGGAGAGCAGCGGCGGCTACCACGGACTCGATAATGGCGGTGTGCAGCGGCTGCTCGCTTACCACCGCCCTGGCAGTTTCCCCAGCTGGAGCCTGCGGGCCTTGCTGGGCGGCAAGGTGCCGGTTGCCAGCCTGCGGGACTGCCTGGTGCTGATCGGCAGCGAGGCCCCTTCGCTACGGGATCGATTCCGGGTCCCGTTTCCGGGTAGGTCCTCCGGGGAAGCGCTGCTGATGCCGGGGGTGGAGATCCACGCCCATCGTCTGGCGGCCCTGATCGCGCTGCAGGAGGGGCGACCGCTGGGAATGGGGGCGGCGCCGGCCTGGGTGAACAAAGCGGGACTGGTGGCTGCGATCCTGGTAGGGATCGGGCTCGGCGAGGGCGTTCGCAAGCTCCGCCACAGCCAAATCTTGGTGCTGGGGCTGGTCGCAGCGATGCTGCTCGCCAGCGCCGCCCTGCTCTGGCAAGGCTGGTGGTTTGATGCGGCCTCCCCCCTGGCGGCCCTGATCGCCCTGGCTAGCGCCGCCTGGAGCCGCCGCGCCCCGGAGCAGCAACAACAGCGTCAGGACATGCAGGGTCTGCTGCAGCAGACCACCTCCCACCAGGTTGCCGGTGAGCTGTGGCGGCAACGGGGGCAGCTGCTGGAGGGCGGTCGCTTTGCGGGGCGCCAGGTGGAGATCACCGTGTTGTTCACCGACATCGCCGGCTTTACCCGCGTTTCCGAGCAGCTCGATCCTGCCGCGCTGATGGCCTGGCTGAACCGCGGCATGGAGGCGATGGTGGACCCGGTGCAAGCCGAGGGGGGAGTGGTGAATAAGTTCACCGGCGATGGGCTGATGGCGATCTTCGGAGCGCCGCTCGACCGGGGCCCCCGGGTGGAGGCCTTGGCGGCGATGCGGGCCGCCGCCAACATCCGCCAGGCGATGCAGGTGCTGAATCGGCAGCTGCTGGCAGAAGGACTGCCGGCTATGAAGCTGCGAATTGGGGTGCACACTGGCCCCGTCTTGGCGGGCTCGGTGGGTACCCCGGAGCGCTGGGAATTCAGCGTGATTGGCGATACGGTCAACTGCGCCTCCCGGATCGAAGCATTGGACCGCAGTCCGCTCGATAGCTCCCCCTGCCGGGTGCTCCTATCGGAAGCCACCCTTGCCCTGCTGGACCAGGGGATCCAAGGCGCTTGGAGGCACCGGGGAGCCCTGGAACTGAGGGGCCGTTCGGCCATGGTCGAGATCTGGGAGCTGCTAGAGGATGCCGATGGTGTCGATCAGCGGGCGGCTGTTGAGCTGCCGAGCCTGCCGCACCAGAGTGGCAATTGAGCCGGCAGCTGGGGCCTGAGGTGCTCGAGGTTGAAACCCCGCAGCACGCTGTCCGTGTCCACGGAAGCCCCGCAACGGCTGGCCAGCTCCTGGAGCAACCCCTCGACGCGGCGGCTAGCGGCCTGCTCGCCATGGGAGGAACTGCGCTGGAGCAACAAGGATCGGGCCGGCGGCGCTCCGTTGGCATCGGCTGCCAGATCACAGAAGGGGGAGCTCTCCCAGAGGAGATCCTTGCTGATCGGCCCTAGGGTGATCAAGCGAATACCAGCGGATTGGGCAGGTAGGGTCCACTCGCCCTGGGACAACAGCCGAACCTGCAGGCGGGTGGGCCGGGGGGCCGGGCCCTCCAGGATGGCGATCCTGCCGGCCTGCGCCGGCGTGAATCGGCTATCGGTGGGCACCAAATGGACCACCCGGCGGGCCTGACAACCATCCCGACTGGCGCCCCCCTCGCGGTGGAGCGGCATCGAACTGGTGTTATCGGCGGCGACGGCAGGGGGTAGCAGCGTAGCCAAGGCTGCAACGATAGCGCATAACAATGGGGCCTTGGCCTTTGGCTGCTGGCGAAGCACGGAATCGTTCGGAGTGATCATTGCGGAGGCCAAGTGAAAAAGCGCCAGAAAGCATCCCTGTATTGTTACCGATCAATTGTAGAATGCCCATGGTTCCAAAGTCCAAAGCGCCCATCGCCCCACCGATCGAGCCCATGGGGCCACAAGTAGCCTGCGGCGCCGCTAGCAGCGATCCCAGCAAAGGAGCAGGGGAGATCGCATCGGCATCAGCATCGGCATCGGCATCGACCGGGCCCTAGCATTGGCCAACATGGACACCCGGAAACCAATCCACCTGGACCTCCGCAGATCGACTCGATTAGATTTCATTTAATATCCTCAGAACTGGCAATCACTGATCACGGGCCAGACTGGCAACCACTGCTCGCCAAACACGAAAGCAGACAGCAGCCACGACCGAACAAAAAATCAAACAAAATTACATAAAATCTCCCTCTATTCGTCGCCAGTTATCATGGCAAAGGCACTGATTCATGTCCCGGTTGATGGTGTTGTCTTCCTAGGCTTGCCCTAGCAACCCACCGCCCCCAGCCGTGACCTGGACCGCCGCCTCGATCCCCGACCTCTCCGGCCGCCTGGCCCTGGTGACAGGGGCCAACAGTGGCCTGGGCCTGGAAACCTGTCGCGCCCTGGTCGCCCGCGGCGCCACCGTGGTGATGGGCTGCCGTTCGCGCCAAAAAGGCGAAGCGGCCCGCCAAGCCCTGCTAGCAGTCGCCGGCGGCCCTAGCCCCCAAGCGGCTGCCGAGGACGTCAACCCCAGCTGGGGCGCCCTCGACCTGCTCGACCTCGACCTCGCCGACCTAGCCAGCGTGCGCGCCGCCGCCGCCAACGTGGCAGCGTCCTACGGCCGGCTCGATCTGCTGATCAACAATGCCGGCGTGATGGCGCCGCCCCGCAGCCTCAGCCGCGACGGCTTCGAGCTGCAGTTCGCCACCAACCACCTGGGCCCCTTCGTGCTCACCTCGCTGCTACTGCCGCTGCTACGCCAAAGCAGCGCCGGCCGGGTGGTGCATGTAACCTCTGGCGCCCAGTATTTCGGCCGCATCAACTTCGACGACCTGCAGGGCGAACGCCACTACGACCGCTGGCGCGCCTACAGCCAGAGCAAGCTGGCCAATGTGATGACAGCCCTGGAACTGCAACGCCGCCTCCAGGCCGAAGGCAGTGGTGTGCTGTCGCTGGCGGCCCACCCCGGCCTGGCCCGCACCAACCTCCAGCCGGCCTCGATCGCCATGAACGGCTCCCAATTGGAAGCCCTCGCCTACCGGCTGATCGACCCCCTCTTCCAGAGCGCCGCCATGGGCGCCCTGCCCCAGCTCTACGCCGCCACCGCCCCGCAAGCCAGCCCCGCCGGCCACTACGGCCCGAACCAACTCGGCGGCTTGCGCGGCCACCCCACACCGGTGCGCATGGCGACAGCGGCTGGCAATCCGGAGCTGCGGCAGCGATTGTGGGATGTGAGTGAGGCGTTAGGGGGCCTACAAAGCTAGAACAAAGCAGCCCGCAATGGCTGACCAATCAAGAAGGCCAAGCCCTAGGATCGATCAGACCGATCGCCACGGCCAAAGCTGAACCAAGATTGCAATCAATCTCAGCTGTCCGCCAGCTTGGCTGGCGGGGACATGAATAACGTTTCCCGGCGGAAGCCAGGTTGAGCTAAATCCAACAGCTTACCCAAATACGGGTCGATGTTAAGGCAAGGGCCGCTAGCATCTTCCCAAGCCCTACCCCTTCAACACCCCAACCTCCCCTAGGCATTCAACAAAACAGATCCGAGCATGTCTTCAGCAAGCAAAAAGTCAGCACGCAGGGAGCACGTGATTCGAACTCTCAAGAATTTAGTGAAGCGTCAAAACACTATATTTATCGTTGATTTTTGCTGTCTAAAATTACTCGACAACCGGGCTAAGCCCATCACTCGCCCAGCGGCAATCGCAGCGAAAAGCCTTGCGAGTGGGCATATAACCTCATTCTCGATTCACCACGAGGCTGAACTGGCAGGGCTTCCCCCAAGCGAGATCAAAAGCAGATACGGAGAACTGGAAGAGAAAATGCTTGCCAGATACTTCAAATTTCTAAACGAACACACGGCCGCAACCTGGGTCCACTGGGATAGCCGAGGCAGGGAAAGTGGTTTTTCAGAAATCCATCAACGATTCAGGGAAGTCGACAGCAAGTCATGGGCGAGCATGGACGAAAACAAGCGACACGATCTAAAGAGAATCATCGGCACTGTTTACGCGCTTAGCCATGCCAAACGGCCTCAACTGCATCAGCTAATCGAACAAAATCGAATTGAGGCCAGAGCTTTTTTGGACAGCAAGGGAGAAACAGATGCATTCATGCGCAATGAATTTGGCAAGCTGCTGCAGTCAACACTCTGCAAAGTAGAAGCAACAGCGATTCTCTTCGAGCGCCTGAGCGATGGCACCCTCAAGACCAACGCCAGCTGGAACCGCCGACACGGGATCCGCGCCTCTGGGTTGGTGGAGCTAGCCGCCAAGCATTGGATCTACACCCTGGTTGCCCTTGGCGCAGCAACCTTTTGCCTGCTTTCACTCCTGCTAGAACCAAGCCCGCCGCCGCTGAACAGGCCAGCCACGCCGCAAAGGCGTTAGCCCCAAGCAATCAACGACGCAGTTAACGATGCTGGCGGGGAAGACAGGCCGCCAATAGCCAGGGGCAGCGAGCAGTCGTTCGAGGTGTCATTGATAGTCGTTGTTGTAGACTTACATTTGTCGTAGACTGTCATTTGCTTTAGACTTTCATTCGAGCCTATTTTTAAACCTGTCCTTGCCGATTGCGTCCCACCTGCAGCGCCAGGCCTAACTGCCCTGCGAAATCAGAATCTAGTAGTATTGCTTAGCATTAACTCAACCGATGCTGAATCCCCCCTTGCTCGCAAGGCTGGCTAGCGGTGCAGAGCTAGCCAGCGCAGCCATCCAGATGGGCAGGGCATCGGTCGTCACAACAGCAGGATCGTGGCTAGGGGCAACGTTCCTAGGGGCGGCTTTGGGGCCGACCCTGGTGCTGGGCGGCGCCCCCGCAAGGGCCTTGGAGGTTGTCTATGTGACGATCCCATTATTAGATACCAAATTAAAGATTCATCTAGACGAGGTTTCCGACCCCCAAAGCCTGCTCAATGGCAACAGCGATCTAGCCGAATTAGTGCGGGCCAGCGATGGTGTCGTTGGCGGCAGCAATGGCAGGATTGGCGGCAGAGCTAGTGGACTTGGCGGCAAAAACAGTGGCATTAGCAGTGGAAATGGCAACTCAATAGCCGCCAGGATCATCGAGCTGTTTAACACTCCAGTACCGCTCAGCCTTACTCAGATCGCCAACGGTTCAGTGGGTTCACCCCTGCTGGAGCAGGCGATGTTGGTGTTGTCGTCGTTCGGCACAATCGAGGGCAGGCCGGCCGATCTCAGTGGCCGCACCCTCAACCAATCCCTGCTGCGCGCCGCCAGCAACGGTGAACCAACGCTGCTCAGTTTGATGCGGGCGATTCCGGGCCGGGCGATCAACCTTGACCTGGGCCGGGCGCGGCGGATTGGCCAGCTGATGCTGGCCCAACGGCGCCGGGCCGAACAGCTGATGGCCAGCCTGCCGCCGACCAGCCTGCCGCCGGCAGCGATGCCCATAGCCCTGGCTGCCCCCGCTGCGCAGCGGAGCACGCTGGCGCTGGCCGTGGCCCATCGCCCCCAACCGCTGGAGCTGCTGCTGCTCACCCCGGCTGGGGGGCGGGGCAACGGCCATCTGGTGGTGATCTCCCATGGCCTGTGGGATGAACCCGCCAGCTTTGAAGGCTGGGGCCTGCTGCTCGCCCGCCACGGTTACACGGTGGTGTTGCCTCGCCATCCGGGTAGTGACAGCCGCCAGCAGCAGGCGGTGCTCAGCGGCGAAAGCCCGCCGCCGAGCCCGGGCGAACTGGCCCGCCGCCCCCAGGACATCCGGGCGCTGCTCGATGCCATCGCCGCCAACCGGATTGCCCCGATTGCGGCCGCCCAGGCGCAGCGGGTGGTGGTGGTGGGCCATTCCTGGGGCGCCACCACGGCACTGCAGCTAGGCGGCCTCAAACCCAGTAGCGGCCGGCTGCTCGATCGCTGCAACAACGTGGAAGATCCCGACCGCAACCTCAGCTGGACCCTGCAATGCAGCTGGCTGCGGGGGGTGGATCAGGCCGCCCTCGGCGATCGCCGCGTCGTTGCCGTGGCGGCCGTGAGCCCCCCCAATAGCCTCCTGTTCGATCGCGGCGCCGCCCTCACCATGGAGGCACGGGTGTTGCTGATCAGTGGCAGCAGGGACTGGGTGGTGCCGCCCGATCCCGAAGCGATCGACGCCATCCAACGCCCGATCCGGCTTGGCCATCGGCTGGTGCTGGCCCAAGGTGGCGACCACTTCAACCTGCGCCCCGGCGCCGATCCCCAGGGCGGGGTGCTGGGAGCCCTGCTGCTGGCTTGGACTGATGGCGCCTTTGCCGCCGGTGCGGCGGTGCGCCCTGGGGCCCAGGCGGCCTCGTTTCTGCGGCCCGGGGGTTGGGGCAACGCCCAAATCCCGTTGCGTGATGTCACCGATCCGCTGCTGGGGCGCTAACCGGCGACGGAATCGCTGCCTGGCTGAGCGGCAATGTCAAACCAGCCCTGCCCACTTGCTTGCGTTAGCCATGCATTGGCTCACCTTTGTCTCCACCTTTGTCTCCACCGTTGCCCCCGGCGGACGGCCGGTGGTCCTGCCCGCCCTGGCTGGCGCCGGCCTGCGGCTGAAGCCCCGTTGCCCACGCCCCTTAAGGCGGCGATGCGAAGTGACGCCGAGCTGATTCATAAAAGAAAAGATCAATCCCGCCAAACCCCCTGGCCTGCACCAGCTCCAACTCCCGGCGCAGCTGGGCGGGGTGTTTCGGTTGGCTGCGCAGACCGGCCAGCAGGCCAATCCGCACCGGTACCCGCCCAGCCGCCGCCGCCAGGCTCGGAGCGGCCAGCTCGCGGCCGAGGGCGGCCAGGTTGTCGCGGTAGATCTGGACCACCACCTCATCCACCAGGCCGCGCCGTACCCAACTGCTCCAATCGGCAAGGTAGTTGCCATAGGAAAACTCCTGGGGGTTGGGTGCGAGCGACAAGCGCACCGCCGGGCAGGCCGCAGCCATCGCCGAGCGCAACCGCACCAGCAGCGCCGTGACCTGCTCGGCCCGCCAGGCGATCCAGGCCGGATCGCTGGGGGCGGGGCTGGGGTTGCGGCGGCCGGGCCCCCTGGCGCGCCAGGCCGCCAGGGTGGCCCGGTCGTAACCGAAGCGCACCGGATAGCCCAGGTGGTCGTCGAACTGGATCACCTCCAGCGGCAGGCTGGTGCAAGCATCCAGCACCAGATCTTCCAGCAGTTGCCCCACCTCGGGCAGCAGCGGATTGAGCCAGACCCGGTTCAGCCCCGGGCTCTCGGGCCAGAGGCTGGAGCCGCTGGCATCCCGCAGCAGCAGATCCTCGCGGCCCGCTAGCCAGGGGGCGCCGGCCGGGGCCATCAGGCCAAATTCAAACCAGCCCACCCGCTCCAGGCCGCCGCGGCCCAGGGCCGCCAGCAGGGAGGCGGTGGCGCCCTGCTTGGCGCCCTGGCTAGCCCCCGGGCCGGCACCCCAGCCGAAGCGCGGCAAGCGCGGATCGGTGGGAATCCCCAGCCGATTGCGGGCGGGGTCCGGCTGCCAGGTCACCACACCGGCGGTGTACAGGGGCAACGCCGCCCGGCGGAAGCCGTTGTGGCGCAAAAAAGCCAGGGCCCGCTCCGCTTCGGCCGGGTCGTAGAGCACCGTGCTGTCGACGCTGGTGAGCCAGACCCCCAGTTGGGGAACGGGCGGCGGCGGCAAGCTGACGGCAGGCGCAACCGGCATCGGGAGCAGGGCGGCAGGGGGACCAGGCCGCTGCCGCCCTGCCCGAGCGGGTAACCCCGCCAGCAGCGCCAGGCTGAAGGCCAGGCAGCAAGCCAGGCCAGCCAGCGGCGGCGCGCCCCCGGGACGGCAGACAACAGGGGCGGCGATGCTGGCCAGGGATGACAAGCGCAGAGCGGGGCTGGGGTCAGCCTGGAGCTGGGCTAGGCGGTGGACCCTGGGCTGGGCAGCGGCTTCAACCTAGCCCTAGGGTCCTGGGTCTTGCCTGGGGCCGGGGTGCGGCTGGGGGTTCTGCGGGATCGGGGCTGGCCTGCCCCAGGCCAAGCGCAGCTGGCGCAGCAGGCCAGGGCGGGCCTCAGCCTGGCGCTCCAGCTCGGCCTCAGCCTCGCCCTCGCCCTGGAGCAGGCCCCGGTCGGGGCGTTCGGGCCCCGGCCTGGGCCCCAGCTCAAGCCCGCCTTCCATCCCTGCCGGCGCCAGGGCCAGCGCCATTTCGATCTGATCGTCTACGGCGACGAACCCGCCGGCGTGATGACGGCCCTGGAACTGAGCCGCCAGCTGCCGAAGCTGGCGGGCCTACAGCGCCCCCGCATCGCCCTGGTCACCGCCGCTGAGATCGGCCCGGGGCTGGGGGGCACCATCGTCCGCTCCGGCCTGGCCTACCTCGACCGCAACCAGGTGCCGCGCGACATGTGGGGCGTGCTCCCCCCCTTCGCCCCCTCCTCCGATCTCTACCGCCGCTTCCTGCGGCTCACCGCTGTGGATGCGATCGCCGTCGATCCGCGCCGGGCCTCGCGGGCCTTCCAGCGGGCGCTGCGGCAGGCGTCGATCACCGTGCTGAGCGCCGCCGCGCTGCGGGGCACCGAGCTGGAACCATCGCCCGGCCCGGCCCCGAATCGGCGCCAAGGGCTGCCGCCCCAACGCCTCTGCGTGCTCGATTCGGCCCGCCATGGCCGCCTCGGCGCCGATCTGTTCATCGACACCAGCCTCGGCGCCGAGTTGGCCCACCAGGCCGGCGTTCCCTTTCGGCGGGGCCTGGGGCCGCAGCGGCTCTCCCGGGAAAGCCTGGCCCTGGGCTGGATCTTCGAGGTGGAAGGGCTCACGATCACCCAGCTGCGGGACCTGGAGGCGCAGCTCACCCGCCGCCTGCTGGATCGCCACGACCTCGAAGCCCAGCACTGGCTGCGGTCCTGGCCCGCCTACCGCCACAACCGCCAGCGCCTGCTCGCCGACCTGCTCGATCGGCACGGCAACCCCCAGCTGCTGTTTTCCTCCACCAGCGACAGCGCCGACCAGCAGAGCCCGGCCCTGAGCATCGCCGTCCACGGCGAGCAGGGCCTCGCCCCCGGCCTGCAGCAGGCCCCGGCCCGCCTCGATGCGGCCAACGTGGCGATCCTGCCGGATCGGCTCAGCTTCAACGCCCTGCTGTTCCGCAACACCGCCGCCCAGAACCGCGAGCTGCTCGCCCGCCAGGGCCGGCCGCTGGCTTGGATGGTGCCGGTGGCAGCCGATGTGGAGAGCTTCTTCCTGCGCCATGGCGCCCGGCGGGTGCACTGGATGCCCGAGCTCTACATCCGCTCCGCCGACCAGATCGCCCAGCCGCTGCAAGCGCTCTCGGCCGAGCTGATGGCCCGCGGCGGCGTGCCCCGCCACGAGGCGCTCGGCACCTTCACCTACTACCTGGATTTCCGCGGTGGCATCTCGGCCTACATGCCACCGTCTAAACCCACCTTCAACTTCGGCTACCGCCACACCCTGCCGCGGCAGATCGCCAACCTGGCGGTGCTGGGGCCGGCCAGCGGCTTCGCGGGGCTGGGGCAGGGGGCCGGACGGATCATCGAGCTGAATATCTCGGTGGGCCAGGGACTGGCGATTGCTGCGGCGCTGGCCCTGGCCCGCCAGCTCCCCCTGGCGGCGGTGGATCCCCGGGAGGTGGCCGCGCTGATGCCGGCCGGCTTCGGGCCCTACGGCAGGCCCTCGGGCAGCACCGCCTTCAACCTGCTGCTGGGCCGGCTGCTCTACCTGGTGGAAGCCCGACTCGAAGCCTGGTTCCCCCGCCGGCCCTGGGAGCCAAGCAGGCCCTGGGAACCCGGCTGGCATTGGGAACCGGGCTGGCCCAGACCCGAACACCCTTAGGTAGCGGCTTGTCCAGCCGCCCCCCCAAGCTCCCTACTCTCAGGCGATGACCGACCTCACCCCCACCCTGTTCAGCTCCCTGTTCACCCCCCTGGCCCTCGGCCCGCTGCTGCTTCCGAACCGGGTGATCTACGCACCGCTGACCCGCTGCCGCGCCGAACCGGGCCACCTGCCCGGCCCGCTGATGGCCACCTACTACGCCCAGCGGGCCAGTGCCGGCCTGCTGATCGCCGAGGCCACGATGGTGATCGAGGGCAACTCCGCCTTCTGGCATGAACCCGGCATCTATTCCCAGGCCCAGGTGGAGGGCTGGCGGCTGAGCACCGAGGCCGTGCATGCCGCCGGCGGCCGGATCGTGCTCCAGATCTGGCATGGCGGTCGTGCCTGCCACCCGCTGCTCAATGGCGGCCGCCAGCCCGTGGCCCCCAGCCCGATCGCGATCACGGGCGATGAGGTGCACACCCCCGAGGGCAAGCAGCCCTACGTGCTGCCCCGCCAGCTGGGCGACGAGGAGCTGCCGGGGATCGTGGAGGGCTTCCGCCTCGCCGCCCGCCATGCCACCGCCGCCGGCTTCGATGGCGTCGAGGTGCACGGTGCCAACGGCTACCTGCTCGACCAATTCCTGCGGGATGGCAGTAACCAGCGCGGCGGGCCCTACGGAGGATCGCTGCCGAACCGGGCCCGGCTGCTGCTGGAGGTGATCGAGGCGGTGCGCCAGGAGGCGCCGCTGGTGGGCCTGCGGATCTCGCCGCTCAATAGCTACAACGCCATGGTTGATAGCGATCCGATCGGCCTCAGCACCTGGCTAGCCGAGCGGCTGAACAGCTGCGGCCTGGACTACCTGCACCTGATGCGCGCCGACCTCTATGGCCAGCAACAGGGCGATCTGGTCACGCCGGTGCGCAACCATTTCAAGGGCGTGCTGATTGCCAACATGGGCTATACCGCTGCCGAGGCCGCCGCGGCCGTCGCCGCCGGCATGGTCGATGGGGTGTCGTTTGGTCGGGCCTTCCTCTCCAACCCCGACCTGCCCGAGCGCATTGCCCGCAACGCCCCGCTCAGCGAAGCCGATCCGGCCAGCTTTTACAGCCCCGGGCCGGTGGGTTACACCGATTACCCCCGCTTCGATGCAATGCCGGCAAGCTGAGCTTCAGCCGGGCCAGCGTCGCGCCAGAGCGATTCATGAAGCAGCAAATATGCAGCAATCTCCGATAAGGGTTTAAAACCGCCTACACGTGGGTTTAGGTGCCAGCATGGCTGCAGCTACCTTGCTTCAGCATTGCTCGGTCCTCTGAATCAGCGTCTGGGAGGCCAGCGGACGAGCAGGCGGACCTACCTGATCGTGGCCACCGGGGTGCTGGCCAGCGCCGGCTTGCTCCAGGCCGTGAACCTGGGGCTGGCTGCGCACCGGGCCAGCCTGAACCGGACCCACCTGGACCAGGTTGCCAACCGACTCTGCCAAGCCCTGCAAGCCTCTAACTACTTTTTCAGCCCCAGCAGCGCTAGCCCCAGCGGCGGCGCCGGCAGCGGCGCCGCCCCCGATTCCGATCCGGCCCCGCTAGCGGCGCCGATGACCAACCTCGGCCTGACGCCGGTGCGGCCAGCCGCCAGCCAACGCCAACGGTTGGCGCAGCTCGCCGCTGGCCTGGCCAGCACCGCCAGCCAGCAGCCCCTGCCGCAACCCCGAGCAATCGAGCCGCTGCGGCGAAGGGATTCCGAGCGCAAGCTGGATCGCTCCTGCCTGGCCAATCCCAGCGGGCCGCCGCTGCTGGTGATCAGCGATCCAGCCCAGCCGGAGCTGGTTTGGATCACGGCTGCGACCCCCCAGGCGCAGCGGCAGGGGCCCTGGCTGCAGTTGCGGGGAGCCGATCTCCAGGGCAGCCGGGCTGATCGCATCCAGCTAGCGAACCTGGGGAGCGCCGCAGCCCTGGCTGCTGCCGCCCCGGCCAGCCGGCAAGACTCGCCGCTGCAGCGCCGCGTGCATTTCCAAGGCCAGACCCTGCTGCTGACCCTGCCGCCGCTCGACCACAGCGAGGATTGGATCGCCCAGGCGCTGGCCTGGTCGCTGGGGGGGCTGGCCCTGAGCCTGGTGACCCTGCTCAGCCTCCAGTCGGCGCAGTACGCCAGGCACCACAGCCAGCTGCTGAACCGACTGCGACTCGACCGCCAGACCGGCCTGCTGTCGCGGCAAACCCTGGAACAGGACCTGCAAAACCCCTCGCTCGCCAGCCAGCCCGGCGGCCCCACCGCCAACGGGGCCGCAGCACCGGAGCCAGAAGCAGCCGGAGCCCAGCCCCAAGCCAGCTGGCTGCTGGCGATGGTGACGATCCGGCTGCTGGAGCGGCAGCGGGCCTTCCTGCAGGACGGGGAAATCCATGGGCTGTTCGATGCCGTCCGCAAGGCCGTGGAGCGCCACCCCCTCGCCGGCCCCCAGGTGCGCTGCTACCGCGCCTCGGAAAACCGGCTGGCGGCCCTCCTGCTGGCTCCCCCCAGCCCCAGCGGCGCCCACCAGAGCGGCGCTGAACCCAGCGGCGTTGATGGCTCAGCGCCGGGGCAAGACCAGGGGCGGCACCAGGATCAACAGCTGCTGCTTTCGCTCCAGAACAGTGTGAGCGCGGCCGTCCAACGGCTCAACCTGGGGCTGCTGCGCGACCACGACATCCTGGTGACGGGCCAGCGCCTAGTGCCTGGCGCCGCCGCCCCCTCCTTGCTCCAACTGCATGGCTTCGCTGAAATCCTGGCCAGCGAAGCCGGATCCAAAGCCCGCCTGATCGAGCCGACCGACGGGCAACGGGTGCGGCAGACCGCCGTCATCCGCGATGCCCTGCGCCAACTCGACAGCGACGACATCAGCTTGGTTTTCCAACCGATCTTGCTGATCGCCAATCCCGGTCAGTTCGGGCTGGAGGTGTTGGTTCGCTTCCGCTCAGCGCTCCTGAGTAAGCAGGGCACCGGTGAACTGATTCGCATCGCCCACGAGTTGGGCATCACCCACCAGATCGATGCCCTGGTGATCAGCAAAGTGGGCAAGCTGCAGAACGCGATCGAAGCCTCACCCCTGCTCAGCCAGCGGATCGACTACCTCTCGATCAACATCAGCAGCGATTCAGTTGCCAGCCCAGAACGGATCGACCAATTGATCGCCTGCCTACGCCACAACCGCATCAACAGTTCACGCATCTGCCTGGAATTCACGGAAACGCCAGGCAGAGGCGGCCTCGATGATCGCAACCTGGTGGGCAGCGCTTCAGAACGGCTGATTCAGGAGCTGAACTTCCGCATCTTCATCGACGACTTCGGCTCCGGCTCCGGCCTTTCCAACTATCAACGCATCTGCGCAGCCTGGTACGACACGATCAAGCTCGATATCGACCTGGTCAGCGGCCTGGGCGATTCCTTCCGCATGCAGCGCTATGTGGGCTCCTTCATCGACACCGTGCATGCCCTCGGCAAAACGGTGGTGGCCGAAGGGGTGGCGAACCATGGCGACCTGGCGGCCGCGGTGCGCCTGGGTAGCGACGGGCTGCAAGGTTTCCTGATCGCCCGGCCGATGGCCTGGGAGGGGATCGCCACCTTCTTGACCACCTCCCCCTGGGCTTCGGCGGAGAAGATCCAAGCCCTGATTAACCAACTGCGAAGCACCGACCGCCTACTGGCAACAACGCAGCCGGGTGGCGATGGGGCAGCTTCGGTGCCGCTGGAGCGCTACATCCTCGACAGATGGTATGAGCTGCGCAGTTTTGAAGAGTTCCTGCTGGTATTCGTCAACGAACTCAAGCGCTGGGGGCTTGATATCCTGCGCCTCTCCCTGGCCTTCCTGCCAGATCAAGACGACATTGATTGCAGTCAGTACATCTGGCAAACGTGCCGCCCCGGTGAAGTCACCACCCTGCGCATGGACCGCTCCTTCATGCAGCAAAAAGAGCACATCAACAGCCCGCTTCATCACATCGCCACCCAGACTCCCCTCTACCGCCGACGGGTCGGCAGTGAGCGGGATCAGGCCTTCAGCTTCCTGGGCGAACTGCGGGAGCAGGGCTGCAACGATTACCTCGGCATCCGCCTGGATTCCCGCGGCATCTCGATCCCCGTGCTCACCATCGCCCTGCGGGGTAAGAGCAACTTCAACGATGAGCAGATTCAGAGAATCAGCTCGATGAGCAGTTTGCTGAGCCTGCTCTTCTACACGTTCGAGAGTGAACGCGCCAAGCGCCTCGCCCTCCTCGATCCGCTAACAAACCTGCCGAACCGACGCAGTTTCGACTCCTTCCTCAAGTCCCTGGTCACCACCTCCAAGGTGAACAGCAACAAACTCGCCCTGGTCCTGGTGGATATCGACCGCTTCAAGCAGGTGAATGACACCCTGGGCCATGCCTACGGGGATGCCTGCCTGCGCGAGGTGGCCGCCATCCTCAATTCCGATCTCCGCCGCAACGCCGATGTCGTAGCCCGGCTGGGGGGAGAAGAGTTCGCGGTGATCCTGCCCGATACCGATGGCAACGAAGCCCTGTTGGTCTGTGAGCGGCTGCGGGAGGCGGTGCAAGGCCTGCAGGTGCCCACCTCCGATGGCCGCAAGGGCATGCCGTTGTCAATCAGTTTGGGGATTGCGATCTGGGATCCGCTCGCCGCAGCCAACTGCGATGGCGATCAGCTCCAGCAACTCGCCGATAATTGCCTCTACGAAGCCAAACGCCAGGGTCGCAACCGGGTGGTGGGCCGCCGCGCCGAGAACGGCGCAGACTTCAGTGCGGCGCCAGCAAGCGGCGGCGCAGCCGATCACTCAACTCTTCCCCAGCCAAGGTGAGCAGGGCGTAGACGGCCACCAGGGCCAGCAGCTGCTCCCAGGCGAAGCTGCTGAGGCTTTCAAGCAGCTGGCTGCCCAAACCCGTGGCCCCCACCAGCCCCACCACCACCGTTTCGCGCAGCAGCACATCGGCCCGGTAGGCCCCATAGGCCAGATAGGGCCTGGCAATCGCCGGATAGCGGCCGTAGAGCAGCGCCAGGCGGGGGCCCACCCCGGCAGCGGCCAGGGCCCGCTCCAACGCCGGGCTGGCATCGGCGAGGCCCTCGGCCAGCAGGCGGCCCAGGATGCCGGCGTTGTGGAGGCCCAGGGCCAAGGCGGCGCAGACCAGCCCCGGCTGCAGCAGGAGCAGCAGTAGCAGGGCGGTGAGCGGTGGCGGCCAGAGCCGGCCCAGCAGCCAGGAGAAGCGCAGCAGCCAGCGCAGCGGCGGCCAGGGGGCGCACAGCAGGAGCAGCAGCGGCGGCAATCCCACCGCCAGGGCTGCCGCCAGCAGGGTGAGCCCCAGGGTGCCGCCGATCAGCGCCGCCCAGGGCAGGGCCAGCAGCTGCTGGAGGGCCGCCCCCTGGCCCAGGCCAGCCAGCGGCAGCGCCTGCCAGGCCAGCAAGGCGCGCGGATCCACCCCCAGGGCCCAGCCCACCCCGGCGGCCAGGGGCAGCAGCCCCGCCAGCACCAGCAGCATCTCGCGCCCCCGTCGCCCGACGCTGCCTTGCCCCAGGGCCAGCCGGCTGGGCATCAGCCAGCGGCGCCGCAACCAGCCCAGGCCGGTTTCGAGGGCCAGCATCACCGCCAGCAACAGCCAGAGGCCGGTCCAGAGTTCGTCGAACTGCAGCGACTGCAGGGTGAGTTTGAGCTCGGTGCCGAGGCCACCGAGGCCAAACACCCCCAGCAAGGTGGCGCTGCGCAGGGCGCACTCGAGCCGATAGCCGCCGTAGCTGAGCAGGCCGGGCAGCAGCGGCGGCCCCAGGGCGGTGAGCAAAGCTGAAGGGGCGGGGGCGCCGGCGCTGAGCAGGGCGTTGAGCCGGCGGCGATCGAGCGCATCGATCAGATCACTCACCACCCGCGCCACCAACGCGCCGAAGGGAAGGGCGATCGCCACCACCGCCACCACCGGCTGCAGGCCCACCAGCTGCAGCAGCAGCAGGCCCCAGAGCAATTCGTGGATGGCGCGGGGCACCGCCAGCAGGCGCCGCAGCAACCCCGCCGGCCAGTCGCAGCCGCAGCAACTGCGCCAGATGGTGCGCGAGCTGGCCAGGCCCAAGGCCAGCCCCAGCACCAAGCTGGCGGCCCAGCCCAACAGGGCCATCCCCACGGTGGTGGCCAGGCCCCGCAGGGCCGAGCCCAGCACCAGCGGATCCAGGCAGGGGGTGAGGGCGGCCCAGGCGAACTGGCCGAGCAGCTCCAGGCCACCGCCATGGAGCTGGAACGGCAGCACCGCCAGCAGGGGCAGCAGCACCAGGGCGGGCAGCAACAGCAGCAGGGGGGGCGCCGGCCGCAGGGCAGCGGCGGGCCGCTTCCAAAGGCGAGCGCTCATCCGCCGCTGCGGTAGAGCTCGGCCAGCAGGGCCGTTCCCGCCCCAGGGGCCAGGGCCGCCGCCGGCCGGTCGAACAGCAGCCGCCCCGCCCGCAGGCCGATCACCCGATCGAAACCGGCCAGCAGATCGGGGCGGTGCAGGCTGAGCAGCAGGGCCCTGGGCGCCGCGGCCTGGGCCAGCAACAGCGCCAGCAGGGCGGCGGCCAGACGGGGATCGAGGCTGGCCAGGGGCTCGTCGGCCAGCAGCAGGGTGGGGTTCTGGCGCAGCAGCCGGGCGATCGCCAGCCGCTGCCGCTGGCCGCCGGAGAGGGCCGCCACCGGCTGGGCCAGCAGCTGCGGCGCCAGATCCACCTGCCGCAAGGCCTCGGCATTGGCCGCCGTTTCGAGCGGCAGCAGCAGGTTGAGCAGGGCCTTGGGCCAGCCCCAGGCCGCCAGGCGGCCGGCATTGAGGTTTTGCTGCACGCTGAGCTCCTCGATCAGGCAGAGGTCTTGCCAGAGGGTGCCGATCCGGGCCTGCTGGCGCCGCCGGGCCCGGCCGGAGCGGGCCGGCGGTTGGCCCTGCCACAGCACCTGGCCGGCCGATGGCGGCAGCAGGCCATTGGCCACCGCCAGCAGGGTGCTTTTGCCCGCTCCACTCGGACCGAGCAGCGCCACCCGCTCGCCGGGCCGGATCACCAGGCTGACGCCCCCTAAGCGCGGCGCGCCGCGGCCGGCCACGGCCACCTGGCGCAACTCGAGCAGCGGCGCCAGCTCAGCAGGGGCGGAAGCCTGGTGCCCAGAGGCGGAAGATCCTGAAGGGCAAGATCCCGAGGCGGAAGATCCTGAGGCGGAAGATCCTGAAGCGAAAGATCGGGCCACCGCGACGGCACGGAGATCGGGGACTAGGTCCAGGGTCCCATCCTGCCGCTGGGGGGGATCAGCCCGCTGCTGGCGGCAGCCCAGCCGGTGGCGGGCCACCAATTGGGCTCCTGATCAGCAACGAAGCTCCGCAGAGCCAGCCCCAGCACCCTCGTGCCCCCTGTGAACGATGCAGTGACCTGCGGTTTTCTTGTCACCAGTCGCCATCGGTGCGTAAGCGCCAGCCATGGGGTGGCAGCCCTCTGCCATACGCCCCTGCTCCGAAAATTGCCACTCTTCGAGAAGGCTGCGCCTAGCGGAAATGAACCAGCATCGACGGGCCAAACGGTGCTTTACTCGAATAGCCGGCAAAGCCACGAAAAAAACGCGCCAAACGCCAGGCGAACAGGCTTTGCAGGCGCTCCAGTCGTGGGGCTGCCCTGGTGGGCTGCACTGGGGGGCCTATGCTTTCTCTAGCGCTTCAGATAGCATCAGCGAGGCGAAAAGACCCAGTAGTTCTGCGCATCCAAGGCGCCGCCAAAAAGCACAGGGAACGCCTCGATTGAGAGCTGGCCATTGTGGCGCTTGCGATAGATATGCAGCGATTAGCAGTTAGAGCCACCGTCAATTACCCTGTTCCTGGCCAATTTAACCGCATCAATATGGAAGCGGCTACCAATATCGATTCCTGCTGCGCGGGGATGAACAACCGTGAGCCTCGCTCGACGGCGGCAGATCAAGCCAGCTCCATCGTCGCGCTGATCTGGTTCATTTCCTGTCGGTTCAGACCGTGCTGTCGGTTCAGACCGTGCTGGCTGTGCAGGAGAGCCTCCCAGTGCCGCACCCAGCCGGCGGTGTCGAACAAGGGATGGTTGGCGTCTGGATCGAGCAGGCACTGGCGCCGCTGCTGCAACTGCTCAGGATCGCGGCCGAGGGCGATCGCCTTGTCCACGTAGGCCTCGGTGTCGGAGCAGATCAGATCGTCCATGCCAACGGACGCGCAGAGGCTGGCCCCCATCCGGGAGACGAAGGCCTCAGCGGGGCAGGTGAGCAGCGGCACGCCGGATTGCAGGGCCATGGCTCCGGTGGCGCCGGCGCCGTAGTGGGCGGTGTCGAGGAAAAGATCGGCGAGGCGGCAAAGCGCGGGGAACTGGGCTGCGGGGGTCTTGGCGACGAAGATCAGCCGGCCGGCCTCCACCCCGCAGGCCTGGGCCCGCTCCCGCAGGCGCCGCTGGACGGTAGGCAGGCTCACCACCAGCAGCAGCACGCTGCCCGGCACCGCCCGCAGCACCTCCATCCAGGCACCGAAGCGCTTGGGGTCGAACTTGTCGGGGCGGTTGAAGCAGGCGAAGACCATCTGGTCGGGGGCAAGACCGAGGCTGGCGCGGCTGGGCTGGTGTGGCAGGGGCTCACCTGGATCAGCCGGCAGGGGTGCTGAACACACGAAGGCCCAGGGCAGGCGCAGCACCGACTCGCTGTAGCCATGCTCCAGATCAGGAGGGATCAGCCAGGCATCGCCGACGATGCCATCGATGAACGGGGCGCCGGTGGAGCCGGGATAGCCGAGGTAGAGCAGCTGCCGTGGCGCCGGCCGCAGGGCCAGGGCCGAGGGACGTCCCTGGTGGGTGTAGCCCATCAGATCCACCAGGACGTCAATGCCGTCGCCCTGGATCAGGCTTGCCAGTTCCTCGCTGCCGAGTCGGCTGACATCGCGCAGCCGCTCGCAGCCCCGGGCCACCGAGTGGGTGTAGCGATCGCGGTTGGAAGCGAGCATGTAGCCGATCGGTACACAGCGTTCGCGGTCGTGCTGGGCGAACAGGCCGTGGATCAGGCCACCCATGGCATGGCAACGGAAATCGGCCGAGAGGTAGCCGATGCGCAGGGGGCGTCCCGGTTGTTCGGCAGCGGTGGAGCGGAGTTTGGCGGGCTGGAGTGGGCCTGGATGGTTGGAGGGATCACGAGCCAGGGGGGCCATCGCCGTTGCGATCGCCCTGGCGTGGCAGGCCGCCACCTGCCGCGGCAGCTCCAGGGGCAAGGGGAAGCTGAGCAGCCGCATCGGCACCGCCATCGGCACGGGATCACCGGCTTCGAGGCGTTGCTCCAGACGCCGGGCCAACCGCTGCATCCTTGCCTCGAAGTCGTCCCAGAGACACAGCGCCAACCGCATGCTCTCGGCCATGGTGAGCAGGTTGAGATCGTCGGGGGCCTGCTCAAGGCCGCGGCAATAGGTGGCCAGGGCTGCTTCGAGATCTCCAAGCGCTTCCTGGGTCTGGCCAAGACCGAACAGGGCGGCGCCATGGTCCGGTTGCTGGTTGATCACCCGCTGGAAGGCGGCGCGGGCCAGGGGGAACTGCTCGGATTCCATCAGCAGAGCGCCCAACTGCAGCAGACCCTGGCTGTGGTTGGGGTCGTGGCGCAGCAGCTGGCGCAGCAGCTCGATCGTCTCAGTGTGGCGGTGCTGGCGCCCCAGCAGGGCCGCCAGGCGATGCAGAAGGTCGGTGTCGTTGGGGCGGCGGGCCAGGGCATCGCGCAGGGCCTGTTCAGCAGCGGCGGGATCCCCCATCAGCTGCAGCAGGCTGGCCCGGTTGGCCAGGGCGATGGCGTTGGCGGGATCCAGGGCCAGGGCGGCATCAAGGCTGGCGAGGGCCTCGCTGGGGCGCCCGAGCTGGTGCTGCACCATGGCCCGCTGTTGCAGGGCGCGAACGTGGTCGGGATCGGTGGCCAGCACGGCTTCATAGCCGGCCAGGGCCTCGGGCCACTGCTCCAGGAGCTGGTGGGCCCGGGCTTCGGCATAGAGGGCGTCCAGGCTGGGGGCGGTGCTGCTCTGCCACTTGCGGCGGTAGAAGAACAGCGCGGCTTTCCAGGTGGGGGTGAAGGCGGCGCCACCGCTGGCATGGATCAGGGGCAGCGGCCAGACCCCCAGGCGCAGGCCGGCCCGTTCGGCGCTGCGGCAGAAGTCGAGGTCGTAAAAGTGGAAGGGAAAACTGGGATCAAAGACCAGGCCGGCGCGGCGCAGCACCCCGACCCGGCTCGCCAGGAAGACGCCATCGAGCAGGGCGGCGGCCGCCGGGGAGGGACCATAGGCCTCGAACCTGGACGACTCGGGACTGCCATGGCGCAGACCACCCACCAGGTGGGGATGGTCCCAGCCGCTGCCATCGGCCTTGAGCCACCAGCTCGTCTGTGGATCCAGCCGGCGGGTGTTACCGGCTACCCCCACCAGATCAAAGCGTTCCAGGGCTTCGTGGAGCACCGGCGGCAGGGCTACGTCTCCCAACCAGACATCGTCGTGGCAAAACACCACCAGGCTGTCGTCTCCGGCTTCCTCCAGGCCGCGGTTGTAGGTGGTGGCGAGGGCCTGACGGTTGCTGTACGTGATGCAGCGGCCGTAGCTGGCATGGGCGGGCTGCGCGAGGGAGAGGCCGAGCAAGCAATCGTTGGGGAAGGCCGCCTCGGTGAGCCGGGTGGCGGCCACCACCAGCAGGGCATCGGTGCGGGTCATGGGGGCGGCGGCTTGCTGGTCGGCAGGGGCGTCTCGGGATTGAGGGCGGCGGCGGCGGCGGCCCAGCGATCGGCGTTGCGCTGGTGCAGGGTCGCCAGGGCCCGCAGGGGCCGCGAGCCGAGTGGATCGAGGCTGGCGGCCCGCTCGTAGGCCTGCTGAGCCAGGTGGGGGCGATCGAGGCGCTCCAGGGCCTGGCCGAGGAACACCAGCGCGTAGGGATCGGCGGGATCGGCGGCGGTGGATTGCCGAAAGTGTTCAAGCGCCTGGGGCCAGCGGTTGCGCTGGATCGCCTCCAGGCCAGCCTGGAGCTGCTGCTCGGCGGTGCCGGCGAGGTCGCGGTACCAGTGGCGAGGGCCCCGCTGTTGCCAGCCGGGTTGGTGGCGCAGTGCCGCCAGGGGCATGACGGCGGCCTGGAGCAGGGCCGGAGGCGGCGGTGCCGGCGGGGGCGCACCAAGGGCTGATGACCTCGTTGCCGGGGCAGGGGACCGCTCCAGCAACTGGCGATAGAAGCTCAGCTGCCGGGGGACATGCTGCTCCAGCAGGCGCTGGTCCCGCACGTGGCGGTGGGCGGCGTCGGCCAGGCGCTGACCGCGGTCTGGATCGGCTACCAGCCCGTCGAGCAGGGCCAGCAGTTCGTCGTCGTCGCTGAACAGCAGGCCCGTTTCGCCGTCGCGGACAGCAGCGTAGGTAGGGCCGCGCTGCATCACCGGCACCACGCCCCGGGAGGCATATTCGAGATATTTAACGTCGGAACGGCAGGCGTTGTACTCGGTGGGCAGCAGCGGCCCCAGGCCGATGTGAAGCCCCTCCAGCCATTGGAGATAGTGGTCGAGGGAACCGGGCTGATGGAGGCGAAAGCGGTCGGGAGGTGCTGCAGCGAACAGGCCCTCGTAGATGGGATCGGCCATCAGCTCCAACCGCACGTTGTCCTGGCGCCAGAGCCAAGCGACCAGGGCCGGCGCGATGGCGGCGAGGTCGTCGAGGTGGCCTGCGGAGCCCCCCCAGCCGATCCGCACACGACCACCCGGGGGCCTGGGCTGCAGCGGCGGCACCTGAGACAGCTGGTTGTCCAGCACCTGCAGGGGATGGCCCAGGGGGGCTAGCCGCTTGGCCAGGCCCCGGGAACTCACCTGCACGGCATCGCACTGGGCCATCAGCCTGGTGAGCAGCTCCCAGGCGCGGCTATCGCTCCAGTTGGCATAGACGGGATTGCAGTGCTGCACCCCGGGCAGCCAGTCGTTTACCTCCAGCACGGTGGGGCGGCCGAGCAGGCGGCGCTGGTGAGCCAGGCGCAGCAGCTCCACATCCATGCCCATCAGCAGCACGAGCACATCGGCGGCAAGGGCGGCCGCATCGCGGGGCCTGGCGTTGGCATGGATCTCATGCACTTCCACCCCCTCAAGCTGGCCGAGGGCCGCGGCGGGTTGGTGAAGGCGGTAGATCTGGTCGCCGCTGTTGCCAAAGCTGCCCACCAGCACCAGGCCGAGGGGGTCTGCCATCAACTCAGCGGTTGGACCTAAGTCGGCGGCGCATTCGCCGGGCCGCTGAGAAGCTCGCGACCGTGCCCAGCAGCGGCAACGGCGCCGGAGCTGCTGCTACCCCGCCACCACCTCCGCCGTTGGCCAGCACTACCCAGGAGTAGGTGCCCCCGGACGAGAAGAGGGCGTCCTCCACCACTAGGTCGGTGCTGCCGAGGGTGGTCAGGTCGAAATACGAAGCTGTCACATTCGTGCCGTCGTAGGCATAGGCCAACAACGGACCATTGCTGGGGAGCGGCAGCGGACTGAGGCCACCAGCAAGCGCATAGGCCAGATCTCCGGCCAAGGTCTTATCACCCCACCACGCCATTCGACCGCCGTTAGCCGGTAGTGCAAAATAACCGGGCTGATTCACGTAACTGCCCACATACAGATCCAAGTCATAGTGAACGCCATTCAGATCCAACCCAAAGGCCCGCGCCGCCGGCGGTTGGCTGATTAGCAGTGCCAGTGGCGCTGCAATCGCTAGCACGGTCCTATTGCAGCGCAGTGCCGCAACGCCACGGCAGGGGATCGGTGAGCGCATCAAGAACGACCACGTCAATTGCATGGTCCGCTTCATTGCAAGCTTCATAAGATGCCAGGAAAAGGATTGCTGGTCAGGGGTGCTTGACAAAATCATTGGTGCGATCGCAAGTCAGAACGCCTGCTAGACATAGACGAACTGGCGACTATCGGTGAGTGTCAAGCTGGTGAGTGTGAACCCATTGACAAATCCGATAACTTCTTCTGCCGCACCGGGAGTAGTGCCACGCAAGTTTATCAGAGTTCCGCTCACTCCCGCGACTCGACCACTGCTCAGCCGGTAATCGGCCGCCACACCCTTGAGCTGGATCCGATCGCCGGCCTGGAAGTCCGTGATCGCAGCCAGATCGCTGGCGCCGGTCGTGGTGTTGACCCCGTCGTCGTAGTAAACGGCGCTGGCGCTGCCGAGGATGAACAGGTCGTTGCCGCCATTGCCGGTGAGGGTGTCATAGCTACCGCGACCATTGAGCACCGACCCCGTCGGTACGCCGCTGATCAGTTCATCAGCGGCGCTGCCGGTGATCAGATCACGCCCCTCGCTGGCGCCGGCCACGCCGACGGGCACCAGATCCCGCAGGCTGAACAGCACTTTGCCCAGCGACCGGCTGGCGGCCGAATCAGAGAAGAACTCCAGCGTCAGTTGCTCCTCTCCCTCATTCAGCCCATCGGCAACAACGGTGCGTGAGAAGCCGGCGCGGCGATCGCTGCCGAGATTCAACGACCCACTCAGGCCGCTGGGACTGAAATCAGCGGCGCTGATGCCGCTGCCCGACAACCCCCAGTAGATGGCGGTACCGGCGGCGATGCTGTCGCTGCTCAAGGAAACACTGAGGATGGAACCTTCGTAGACCACCGGCGTGGCGCTGCTGAAGCTGAGGCTCTGGGGCACGCTGCCGTTGATCACCAGGGCCGCATTGGCGCCAAGCGAGCCGGCTGCGCCGGGTGCCGCCAGGGTGAGGACGGCATTGTTGCCGGCGCCGTCCTTGATGGTGCCACCGTTGAGGCTGAGAGCATGGGTGGCGGTGTAATCGAGATCGGCAGAGCTATCGCCGGCCTGCACGGTGTAGGAGAAGGAGAGGGTGCCTGTGCCGCTGCCGGAGCTGTAGGTGGCGGTGCGATCGGTGGCCCCGGTTTCGAGCAGCAGGCTCGGCACACCACCATTGGTGCTCACAGTCACCGGCTCGGAGAAGGAGATCGTCACGTTGACCTGGGACGCGGCGCCATAGCTGCCGTCAGCATTGATGCTGGCGACTGTGGTGACGACCGCAGAGATGCTGTCGCCGGTGCTGAAATTGAGGGTGGTGGCATCACTGAAGCCCGCGTAGGCATTGCCGACCGCATCGTTGATCGCCGTGGCGGCGATGTTGAGGTAGTAGGCGGTGTTGCTGGCCAGGTTGGCCAAGGGGTTCAGGGTCACCCCAGTGCCACTGAACGCCACGCTGCCGCCGGCGCTTCCGGCACCGGTGGCCACATTGAACGATTCGATCAGGGTGCCATCGAGGCGGAACAGGCGGATCAGCCCGGAGCCGGCCTGAACCGTTTCCGAGAAGGCCAGCTGCAAGTTGGCAGATTCGCTCACCCCGGTGGCGCCATCGGCGGGGGTGGAGCCACTCAAGCTGGGCGCCACCGCATCAATCACCAGAGCCGCATTAGCGCTGAGCGAGCCGGCCGCACCCGGTGCGGCCAGGGTGAGCACGGCATCGTTGCCAGCCGCGTCCTTGATGGTGCCGCCGTTGAGGGCTAGTGCAGTAGTGGCGGTGTAATCAAGATCAGCTGAGCTATCCCCAACCTGCACCGTGTAGGAGAAGGCGAGGGTGCTTGTGCCGCTGCCGGAGCTGTAGGTGGCGGCGCGATCGGTGGTACCCGTTTCCAGCAGCAGGGAAGGGCTGCCAGTCACGGTGACCGCTTCTGAGAAGGGCACCAGGATGGTGATCGTGCTGCCCGCTGCGTAGCTGCCGTTGGCGGTGCTGGAGGTGACGCCACTGGCCAGCACCGAAGGTGCCACCCCATCGATTACCAGGGCCGCATTAGCGCCGAGCGAGCCGGTAATGCCGGGTGCCGCCAGGGTGAGCACGGCATTGTTGCCAGCCGCGTCCTTGATGGTGCCGCCGTTGAGGGCGAGGGCGGTGGTGGCGGTGTAATCAAGGTCGGCAGAGGTATCTCCGACCTGCACGGTGTAGGAGAAGGTGAGGGTGCTGGTGCCGCTGCCGGAGCTGTAGGTGGCGGCGCGATCGGTGGCACCAGTTTCCAACAGCAACGTGGGACTGCCGGTCACGGTGACCACTTCTGAGAAGGCCACCAGGATGGTGATCGTGCTGCCCGCTGTGTAGCTGCCGTTGGCGGTACTCGAGGTGACACCGCTGGCGAGCACCGACGGTGCCAACCCATCGATTACCAGGGCCGCATTAGCGCCTAACGAGCCGGTTGTGCCGGGTGCCGCCAGGGTGAGAACGGCATCGTTGCCGGCGCCGTCCTTGATGGTGCCGCCGTTGAGGGTGAGGGCGTTGGTGGCGTTGTAATCGAGATCGGCGGAGGTATCTCCGACCTGCACGGTGTAGGAGAAGGCGAGGGTGCTAGTGCCGCTGCCGGAGCTGTAGGTGGCGGTGCGATCGGTGGCACCCGTTTCCAGCAGCAGGGAAGGGCTGCCAGTCACGGTGACCGCTTCTGAGAAGGGCACCAGGATGGTGATCGTGCTGCCCGCTGCGTAGCTGCCGTTGGCGGTGCTGGAGGTGACGCCACTGGCCAGCACCGAAGGCGCCACCCCATCGATCACCAGGGCCGCATTAGCGCCGAGCGAGCCGGCCGCACCCGGTGCCGCCAGGGTGAGCAAGGCATCGTTGCCAGCCGCGTCCTTGATGGTGCCGCCGTTGAGGGCTAGTGCAGTAGTGGCGGTGTAATCGAGATCGGCTGAGATATCCCCAGTCTGCACCGTGTAGGAGAAGGCGAGGGTGCCTGTGCCGCTGCCGGAGCTGTAAGTGGCGTTGCGATCGGTGGCACCAGTTGCTAGCAGCAACGTGGGACTGCCGGCTGAGGTATCAACGGTGACCGCTTCTGAGAAGGGCACCAAGATGGTGATCGTGCTGCCGGCGGTATAGGTGCCGTTGGCGGTGCTGGAGGTGACGCCACTGGCCAGCACCGAAGGTGCCACCCCATCGATTACCAAGGCCGCATTAGCCCCAAGCGAGCCGACCGCACCAGGTGCCGCCAGGGTGAGAACGGCATCGTTGCCGGCACCGTCCTTGATGGTGCCGCCGTTGAGGGCCAGGGCGTTGGTGCCGTTGTAATCGAGATCGGCTGAGCTATCCCCAGCCTGCACCGTGTAGGAGAAGGCGAGGGTGCCTGTGCCGCTGCCGGCGGAGTAGGTGGCGGTGCGATCGATCGCACCCG